>NZ_JBQJIL010000017.1:0-123389 GCF_052078715.1 Lysobacter sp. CA199
CGCACAGCGCCTTGAACTACAGACCACCAGCGCCCGAGGCCTTCATGCCTGCCAACGCAAGTGCACATCCACGTTTAGCCGCTTAAACTAACTTTACTTCTGGACCAGTTAACGCAGGCCAGTCACGGTCGTCCAGGCGCAGCCATCGAACTCGCCCCAACTGTGGCGTGGCTGCGCAGTTCCAAGAATCAGCGGGAACAACGGCGATGAACCATCGAGGTTGTCGCGCAGATAGGCGCGATCCCCACTGGTCGACATCGCGCTTGGGTAGACCTTGCCGAAGGTCTCACTGTCGCCGTAGTCATTGGCACCCGAGGCATAGCGATTGCAGTGCATGCGCCATAGATTGTCGGGATAGTTCGCCGCCAAGCCGTAACGGCCGGGATCGAAGAAGCCGCGAAAGTTAGCGTCGGTCGCGTCGGGAGTTCCGTTCTCTGTCGAGCCGCAGGCGCCGATGACCAACGGGTACTCATGGATCGAAGGCGGCTCGTACGCTGTCGCGTAACCCAGGTACGCGCTGACATAGACCGTGCCGATGCGGGCGACGATCACCACGCGCTGACCGTTAACGGCGAGCCAATAGGCGAACGGGCCGTTGCGCAGGGGCAGTTGGCGCAGTCCGCTGTTGTTGACCTGCGTGCGCAAACTTAGCAATGGATTGAGGCTTCGGAATCCGTACCAATTCAAGTTGTAGGCGGCGCGCGCGGGATCTTCGAACAACTCGGCGCCAATGAAGATCGATTGCCGGCCATCCAGGCCCGGCGCCTTCACGATCCATTGGGCGCGGTCCTCCAGTTCGAAATCGGCATTGACGTCGGTCTGGAACGACAGATCGTTGCACTCCAGCGGGGTCGCCCCATTGGCGGCCGAGAACACGACACGCCAGAACCGCGCTGCCGGTGAGTTTCCCGTCACCATGAAGGTCTGGCGCGCACGCGCCGAAGGCCACCGCACTCCAGACCACGCCTGCACCGGCGTCCAGACCGCCCCGTCGTCCGAGCGCTGCAACTCGAAAGCCGCCGCGCCACGTGCGCTCGAGTCGCCGATGCCCATCGTGACGGCACGGACGGAGGCGGGACCGATCATTTCGATCCCCGCAATGGCTGGGAGATCAGCGACCGCGCGAGTGCCCGAGGTGTCCATCGCGTTATCAAACAACGCGGACTGGCTGGCGAAATTGCCGGTGCGAAAGTTCGGGTTTCTCACGCCCCATCGGCGCACCAGGGTCCAAGGCGGCGAGGTGTTCAAGGTGAAACGATCGCCGGCCGCAAACGCCGTCGATCCTGCGTTGACTCGAAAGCGAAGCCGCTCGTGTTCGAAGGGTTGGCCAACGGTGGCGACGCCCAGGTCGCCGGCTAGCGCACCGATCACTTGGAAGCGCTGGGCATCCAAAGCGGTGACGGTGAAAGCCTCGGCAACCGAGACAGCGCCGCCGCGGTAGCCGCCGACACCACCGTCGACATCGGTCAGGCTGCCGTTGCCGGCGCCGGCATAGAGCAGACCCCAGGCATGCCCCTTTCGGCATAAAGCGCTTTCGAGCTGATTGAGGAAATCGTAATAGTCGCTGGCGATACCGGTTCGAAGTGTCATGGTCGCAAATGAAAACGCGCCCGGCGGGGGGCCGGGCGCGTATGGCGGTAGAGAACAGGGGGGATCTGAACCGCCGGGCGTAGTATCGGGATCGACGATCGCATTTGCTGCGACAACTACCCCAAGTCCTGACGAACGGTCGGTGCGTTCGCGCGAATGGTGGACAAGATCACCTGCCGACCCGCTTGCGTGCTCATCACGTTCACGATCTCGCGCGGGTCGAGGTAGAGCACGTTGGTGATCTGTGAACCTCGGCGCTCGCCTTGCGCTGCTGTGGCAGTGCGATCAGAGATCGGACCACGCGTCGGCACCGGCGCGCGCGGCGCCGGGCTGACAAAGCCGCCTGTTGCGTAGCCGCGCAATCCTTCCAACGCCGACATGCCCACACGGTTAAATCGTTCAAGAAATGAACGTGCGCCCGGTTGCCGCACGACTTCGCGTCGATGCACGAACTCGCCACGATGGACGAAACCCGCAGGGGCGTACTTCGGTCCGATGCCGGTGAAGCCGCCCGAGGCGAATCCTGACATTGACTTGGTGGCATTGGCCGCCAGCATCGTAGTGGCGGCGGCCTGCATAGCGACCGCCGCATTCATCACCACCGCGCCCGCAGCTCCTAATGCAACAGAAGCTCCTGTGATCGGGACAGCGTAGGCAGCGCCGGCCGCCGCAGCTTGAACCGGATCGGGCTGAGCCAAATCCGGCGCGCCCTTCCCGCCGGCCAGTTTCCCGACAACGGACATCAACTTCGCGGTTGCCATCGCCGCCAACTGCTGCGCTGCCAACTGCGCCAGCGACCTCGCCATGTCCTGCACCAGCCCGGTCAGAGCTTGGCGTAGGGTCAGAGTGCCGGTGGCCAGTCCTTCCAGCGCATTGCTCAGACCACTTTCGAAGCCATTGGTGAGCGTAACGACAAGTTCATTCGACTGAATCTTGAGCGCTGCGACTTGGGCGGTCAGATCTTTGACCCGCTCGATCGATTCCGGAGCACCGGTCTTGGCGGCCAGCGCATCCATCTTCGGCAGAAGTTGGTCAACTTCTGAAGCGGTTCGCGCATGTAGATCGATCAGCTCACGGCGCGCGCCGATCTCGGTTAGCAATCCTGCCTGCTGACGGGTTTGAATCGATTGCTCATCCCGCGACTGCTGACCGAACACGCGATCGACTTGCGCTTGCAGATCCTCCAGCTCGACCTTCGCAACATCAGTGTCGATGCGAAGCTGGATCTTCAGGGCGTCGGCGGTATTCCCCTTCGCCTGCAGATCGGCGAGCGCCTTCTTGTACTCAAGATCAAGCTCTTTCCTCCGAGCCGCCGCGCCTTCGCCGCGGTTGCGCATGAGGGCGACGTCGGCTTCTTGAACGGTTCGGCCCAAGGCTTCGTCGTCCTTGGTCTCCTTTCTATCTGCCTTCCCCTGCTTGTCTTGTTCGCGCCGCAGCTTGCGCTCATCGGCTTTCCGCTGGCGCTCCGCATCACGCACGGCTTTGGTCTGCGCGCGACCGGCATCGGTCGAGGCTTTGGCGGCGTCTCGCTCGCGGACCTGCTCATCGATGGCCTTGCGCGTAGCTTCGGTCAGATGCGTGGTGTCCTTGACACCCGCCGCCTTGACCGCTTGGTATTCCAACGCGGCTCGCAGACCCTTTTCGCGCTCGATCCGCTCGATCTTTAGCTTTTCGTTCTGGTCCGCCAACGCCTTCGTAAAGTCCGTGGCGTCTTTGGTTGATTGTTGTCGCGTTCGGCCACCGCTGGCCTGAGCCGTGCGTAGTTCGGCCAGCGAGTCGCGGACCTGTTTGAACTCCTCGTTGGTGCGTGCAAGCTGTGATCGGACGCGCTTGATTTCACCGTCCAGTTCCTCGCCGTAGAGGATCCGGCCCGAACTTTGACCTTCGTTAAAGTGACCGCCGGCCCAGCCCTGCTTGATGAACTCCAGATCGCTCAACTCCTTTTGGAGCTGCTCGCGTTGCGCGATCAGGCGTTTGCCGGCATCAACGCCCGTGTCGATGTCTTGCTGCTCGCGAAATCGCTGCGCGGCCTTGATCGTGTTCTCGAATTCAACCTTGGCCGCTTTGGCGTTCGCACTGGCAGTGGCAAACGCGCTCGCCAGTAAGGTGACACCTGTGATTGCCAAACCGAGCGGGCCGCCCATGAGAGTCAATACCGAAGACAGCGCGCGCACTGCCACCGCTTTTGCGCCCACCGCGGCTGTCGCCACCTGCGTAGCCGCAGCCGTGCGCGCCTGGGCGGCGGCTAGGTTGCCCTCGGCGGCGGCCACTCGCGCGGCGCCCGAACCCGACATCGTCAGAGCGCGAGCGCGAGCGAGTTCTGCCTGCGCTGCCGCCTCCGCCGCGCGCGCTTGCGCCAGTTCCTCTTGTGCCAGCCGCTGCGTCTTCTGGATGTTGGACACTTTCGCAGCGCCAGCCGTGGCGAGCGTTGCAATCAGCCGGCTCAGTCCGGCCACGACCACAACGCCGACCATGTTGGCCAAGCCGTCGAAGTTCTGCGACAACGCTTGGATCGAACCCGCAACGGCGGTGGATACGCCACTGGCGCGGTCTTGTTGACCTATAAATCGCGTAAATGCGTTATCGAGCTGGGTGAGGCTGCGCTCGACAGTGAGTGGAAGTTGGCTGAACTCTGCGGCGATCGTCTGCGCTTCTTTACCCGAGAAAGCAACGCGCAGCTGCTCGCTGGTCAGCTTGCCGGCCTCGGCCAGCTTTCGCAGTTCGCCGATTGGCACGCCCATGCTGGCGGCCAGAGCTTTCATCAGACGCGGCGCAGCGTCATTGACCGAGTTGAACTCGTCGCCGCGTAGCGTGCCGGAGGCGAAGGCCTGGCTGAGCTGCAGGATCGTCGATGCCGCTTCCGCGCCGGTTGCGCCGGACACAGCCAGCGCCTTGTTGATGGTCTCGGTCAGGCCGAGCACTTCACGCTGCGATCCCCCCTGATCTTTCAGTGCACTGCTGAGGCGACCGAACAATGTCGCTGTGGCGTCGAGCGACGTCGAAGTGCGCTGCGAGATCGCGAAGACAGCGTCCTCGGCTAGATTGAAGCTGGCCTGCGATGTAGTGGCGAGCTTGATCTTGGCCGACAGATTCGCGTATCCGTCTGCCGCGCGCACCAAGCCGCCGATGGCAGTGCCGGCGCTCTGCAGACCAACAAAAGCCAGAAGCTGCGCCTTGGCTTGGCCGAGCTGACGTCCGATGGCCTCGACACTGCCGCGCGAGCCATCGAATGACCTGCCGGCGCGTCGGGCCGCGCTCTCGGCCTCATTGCCGAAGACTCGCGCACGGACACCCGCTTGTTCCAGAGCCTGATTGAGTTGTGCGGCGTTAGCCTTGATCAGGAGCGTGATCGTGGTGTCGCGATTGGCCATGAGTCCTGATAAGGCGCATGGCAGCGCCTCGCGGCTGCATGCACGCGAGTTGAGAGGTAGAACAAGAGAAGCCGCGGGTTAACCGCGGCTTGGATTCAATCAGTAGGGCTCGAATAGTGCCTACTTATCCAGCGGGGACCATCGACTCCTTACTGACCGGCGTTTTAGCGACAGACGGTGAATCACTGCTGTGGAGTAGCTGGGACGCTGGCGCTGCGGCAACCGCCTCGGACGGCTGCAACTCGGTGGGAATGGTGCACCCGCTGCAAGCAAGCGCTGATAGGACGGCGGCGATGGAGAGTGCATGCGTGAGCTTCATGGTGGCAATCCTAGATTGACGGGTAATGATGGAGGTGTGCGCTCCGCCCTGTCTCAATAGGGTAATGACGTCCAGGACGGAGGGGCGCACAGCGCAATCTAGGCCAGATACACCCTATTGGCGCTGGGTCACAAGTATCAATCCTGGAATAATGTCCCGTGTTTCTGACCAGAAGGCATCAGGGGCCAGCGCTAAACCACGGTGACTGGCTCAGAACCGGAGAAGCCCGTCACTCTTCCTCGGCCCGCTGCCTTGCTGGCATACAGGGCAGCATCGGCCCGCTTAAGCAGCGCCTCGACCGTTTCTCCGGGCTGCAGCTCAGCCACGCCCAGACTTAAATCGACCGTCAGCTGGCGTCCATCAATCTCCAACGGATTGTCCACCACTCTGCGTCGCAACTGCTCGGCGATGTTTACCGCGTGATGAAAATCAGCCCCCACAAGACCCACCACCATTTCATCGCCACCGAACCGCCCGCACAGGTCTTGCGTGCGCAGGCGACCACTTACGCGCTGCGCGACATAGCGCAACGTCTCATCCCCTGCGTGATGGCCGAACTCATCATTGATGCGCTTGAAGTGATCAATGTCGAAGAACACCACCGATAACGGACGTTTAGCACGATGGGCATTCTGCGTCTCAGCCCGTAGTGCCGTTTCTAGTGCGGCTCGGGTCATGGCGCCGGTCAATTGATCATAGGTCGCTTGTAGATGAGCGAAATCGCGATCTACTCGCAGCTGCTGCACCTTGTTCGTCAAACCCATGAGCAGGCCTAGCCCGCCAAAAGCCAATCCAGACGGATACGCGACTTCGAGCCAATCGAAAGCGGGCCACCACTTCTGGTACGCGCCCACTAGGACTACAAGCACGGTCATAAGCGGCATCCATGCGAGCAAGAGGAACCTTGCCTCGCGCTGATTTCGACTTATGGCTTTAACTATCGCGATGGCGACCACGACGATCGACGCCAAGAGAACAACGTTTCCGAAAATAGCGCTGGCTGGCCACACACCATAGAAGCTCAGGGCCAGCAACCCACCTTGTAATGCGCTGCAGACATCCAGCATCTTGGCAAGACGAGGCTGATTCTGCGGCAGGCTTAGAAAGAAGTTGAGAAAGCGCAGGCTCGCGAGGACGGCAGCCGTGTTGAGGATGATGTAGGTGCGCCGATCATCGGCAAGCGGCGCGAGCCAAGACAGCCACCGCATTTCGCCTCCAACAAAGGCAACACTCAGTGTCTGCGCAATCAGCGTCAATCCCAGATACGCGTAACCGCGCTCACCGAATCCAACCCAGAATCCAAAGGCCAACATTGCGATGATGCTCAATGCCGTAAGAACAAAGCTGCGTAGATATAAGTGCGACATCTCGCGCGCGAGAAGTTCCTTTGCAGGCTCGATAGAGATGCGCGACGATGTGACGTCAGCAGAAGTGACGCGCAGGTAGATCGACGCCCCCTTCTTCAGCCCCTGCGAGAGAGGTACCACGTGGAAGCGGGTGGAATGCGACATGTCCGCGTCGGGTCCGTACATGGACCGACGCTGGCCTTGGACGTCGCCCGGACGCCAGACTTCAATCTGCTTGCGCGAAGGTTGATTCATAACGAACTGCGGGCTGTCCAACTCGCCAAAATCGCTCAGCGCCGTAATGCGCCACCAATGCGGCTGGCGATCGACTGATGCGATCTCTTGGCCGGCCACTGGCCTAAACGATTCATTGTGGCGGCCAGCGACGACATCCGCCGTTGCTGCGCCAGGAACATCCAGGCGCGAGAGCGCCACGCCTTGGGCGCTGACAACCGCTGGGGTCAGCAGCAGATACAGCACCAGGAAATAGTGCCAGTAGTGAATCCTGGGTTTCTCCATATCCCGCCGACTCGTCTTCGTTGACGCGACGAGGATAGCCACGGTGTCGTCGTCCGGTGGAGCACCGGGTCACGGTTCCCTGGCAACGCCGCAGGCACGACGCGATTTAACGACTGATTGCCAGCTAAATCTTGGATTTTTCCAAGATTTTTGTTAATTACCTCCCCGCGCTTCGTTTTCTGCCTCCCCTGCCTGTGACCGAGGCAGCCAGTGGCACAACCGCCGGCCAGTTTCGTTGTGAGCCAGGATTTGTCGGGCTGTCAGATCCGTCAGAACGTCCTGGCGGGACACCAGGATCGGCTTCGCCCATTCACACCCTGAGGTGACCTCAGTCACGCGACCAGGAGTCGTGCAGGCGGTCAGCAGCAGAGCCAGGCACGGTGTCCGCCACCGCCCCATCGTCGCTGCTCGGAAAATGCATAACATCGGTTTCTACCTCGGTTCGTACTTCGGTGTTGGCGGACACCTGCTCGGCGACTGCCGCGCGGTGCTCGCTCGACGCAACGCGCTCGTCGGCCGCTTTACGAGCACGACGGGTTCCCCTCCATCGACCCCAGCCGAACGCCGCGAGCACGGCGGCGAGCGCGGCCAATACCGTGGTCATCCAGACTTTCAATGCGATCATGCGATCTGCCCTCCTGCCTTCTGGTACACGGCAAGAAGGGTTTCCAACGGCACCTCGCGCTGGCCGTAACCGGCCTCCGGTAATGACGCCCACGTTTTGCGCGACTTGCGCACTGCGCTAGTGATCCAGCCTTTCTTGATGTCGGCCAGTGCCCCGGTCTCACGCAACAGTTCAATCGCAGCACGGTCCTGCGATGCTGGAGCGAAATCGGGCAACCTGAGACGGTTGCGCAAGCTGGCCCAGGTCTTCCACAGGAACTGATAGCGGCCGGCAGCGGTGGAATGAATGCGGTACTTCGGCAGCCATACCAGCTTGCGTGGGTGTTCGCTGTAGGAAGTGAATCGGCGGCCTCCGACGAGTACGTCATAGCCGCCATGCTCGCTGAAGCGCTCCACGCCCTCGGCGTGCGCCAGCATGTCGAGGAAGGCGACGACGTTCTGGTCGCCGGCCTGCTCAGCTGAGAGGTGTGCCATCGGGCCCTCGCTGCTGGAACAGCCGACCGATCAGGCCGGTGATGAGAAGAACACCCGTGACGCTGGCTGTCACCCAAAGCGGAATGCGCTCGCGCAGATCATCGGGAAGCGACAACCACGTCGCTTGAATGGCGAGCGCTGCACTCATTGCGCGCACACTCGCGAAGCGCCAAGCACAGCGCCAGTTATCGATCAGTTTCATAAGGGATTCCGTAGTTTTTGAATGAAGGCGGTGACCTCACGGCCACCGGCAAAGCCGGCGTTGACGTCTTCGACGCGATCGGCGCGAAGTGCGCGCTCGCGCTGCACCGCGGCGCGATAGAAAAGAGACAGTTGACGCGCGGTCGCGCCCTCGATCCACGACCAGCCGTGTCCGTGCGCGATCAGGGTGGCGAGGACGTGGGGCCAGTCGTCGCCGTGTTCTGGCGTTGCAGTTCCAGCGCGCTGAGAACGCGCTGCAGAAAAAAATCTGCGTTTACCGCCCAGAACGTCATGAGCAATAGGTCGCCGCGCGCGGCATTCAAGGAATGGACCCACTCGCCGGATTGATCGCTGGATTGCGCCAGCAGTTCAACGGTCGCGTCCGGGTGCAATGCACAGACCCGGTGCAGCTTGCCCAGGTCTACATTGCCATCGTCGGTCAGCGTAACCAGGCCGCCGACCAGCGCGGCCACGGATTCATGCAATCGCAGACTTTCGAAGAAGCCCAACTCGCGCACGGTCACGGTGCGCTCGCCCAGCGGTAGCGTGCGGCTGGACTGCAACACGGCCAATTCGTCCGGCGCTGGCGACGGGCGTGGCTTGATTTTGCGCGCCATCAACCGCCCACCATCTCGATCCGGCCGAACCCACCCAGCGCCGCGTCCTGCGCGCGGGTCTCATCGAACAGCGATGCGCCCGACAACTGCAGGCTGCCCCACTCCTCCGAGATCAGATCCAGCTGTTCAATCGGATTGAACGCGACGCGGTAGAGCGTCACGTTGACGCGCCGCCCGTTGACGGTGTTGATGCCGTCGAGGAACAGCATTCGCTCGGGCGGAGGCGTGTTGAACAGCGCGATGTTGATCGTTGCGCCGTGCTGGTAGGTCGCCTTAAACGGCTGGACGGAACCTTCCACCTTGCGCAACCCAATCACCCCTGCCGACGCCGACTCGGTCCACCAATTCGCGGCCGGCACGGTGACGGGAGGAGTGGCGCTGTCGGTCAACGCCAGTTCGCTGACCCAACCGCGATCCAGACGGATCAGGTCGCCGGCCTTCAGACCCGGCGGTAGTAGCTCATTACTGACCGCACCGGCCGGCAAGGCCGCCGGGATCGAGTACAGACCCTCCGCGATGTTCTCCGGGGTCGCCTCATCAAGCGTCAGGTTGATATTGGCGGTCTTGCTCTGGACCAAGCGGCCGTACAGCATGCGGTTGCCGCTGAACGACTCGGTCTTGTCCGAGTTCTGGACCTCCAGCGCGAGTTGGAGCTGGGGCGCATTGCCTACCCACCGTAGCGGGCCGGGCTTGCCATTGGATTGGCGCTGGGCGAGGTAAACCTTGCCCTGAAACGAAAACAGGTCCTGCGCGGCCATCGGTCGCGTTGCTCCTATCAATAGTGTGTGGCTGCCCGTAGGGCAGCGGAATCAGCGGCGCAGTGAGCGCAGTAGCAGCCGGTCGATCTCGGCGGTGATCACGTCCAGGCCCGCTTGGGCCACGCGCTCGGGCCGGTCGTCTTTGCGCAACATCTGCGCCAGCGACGGGCCATACAGGCGACGGATCGGCGTGCGTGGAACGCGCTTGTCCCCGGAGATCGGGGTTCGCTCAAAGGCAATCGGCGTACCGCGGTAGCGGTTCTCGAAGCCTTTGCGCCGGAAGCCGCGCTGGCCGCGCAGTGCGGTGTAGCTCAGGCCATCGGCCGTTTTGCGGGTACCGAAATTGCGCAGGCCCACGCCGCGCGCGACGCCAACCAACTCGACGCCCTCGCGGCTGGTCCGCACGCTGATGCCAGCCCGGATGCGCTGGGCCGACAATGCGTATTCGGCTTGAATGTCGCGTCGGGCGATGACCGGCCATCGGCGACGCAACGTGCCTAGCGCGCGCCGTTGGCTCACCGCAACCTTGGCCGGGATCTCGCTCACACGCTTGGCCGCGTCCAGCACGGCATTGGCGTCGATGAAGATGTCCATCAGCGGCGATAGCGAATCGTCAGGGCGACCTGGACGGCCACGACGGGAAGCCCTTCGGGCCGATCCAAGAACACGATGTCCTCGACCTGCACCGGCAGGGCGTTCGGCAGCGGAATCCAGTCGTCGAGGGCGTCCTCGATGTCAGCGGCGATGGCGTGCGATAGTGCGTGGGCATCGGTCAGCGACGCCGGCAGCATGGCTTCCGCTACACCTTGGAGCAGTCGATGCCGGCCGTGCGGTTTGTTCGCATCGCGTTGGATACCGAGCGACGCCAGGGTTAAACCCATGACCGATTCGTCAGGATGTTGAGCCGGTTCCAGCGCAACCGCCGAGCCGATATCGGTGCGGTAACCACTTGCGGTCCGAATCTCGGTAAAGCGCTCAGCCACACGCTGCAACAACACCCAACTCGGCGCGGCGCTAACCATGCAGCACCGCTTCGTTGACCATGCCGTCGTTCTTCACCATCGCCTCAACCGTTTGGATACGATCAGGCAACACAACTTCGTCGCCGCGGCGGAACACCCATTCGCGGTTGCGGGCGCATACGTGCCGCGCTCGCCCGACGACCTGCTGGAACTCTCCGAGGCGCTCGACGCCGTCGCGCACGACCAGGGTGATCGGCGCCGGGGGATTAGGCAGACGCTGGATTTGTGCGACGACGCCGAGCGCGGCGAAGACTACGTCGTCGGCCTTGGAGAACACGTCCACAGACTTAGGCCTTCAGCTTCACCAGCAGCGCCGGGCGATGACACATCGGCAGCGGATTGGACTGAGTATGCAGGTCGGTACCGCGATCGAACTTACGCGGTGCCTGCTTGCTGTAGAGCAACTGTCCGAGCGTATTGACGGTTTCGTTGAAATCGGCCGGCGCCACGTAGGTGGCGAAGGTATCGAGGGTACCCAACGGGAACGCATGGGCCTCGCCGGCCTCAATGAAGCGACGGCTTTTACCATCCGCGTCGCTCGCCTCTCCGGAATACTCCTCGAAACGTACGCCAGCGAAGCGGAAATCCGACCGCATGTCGTCGCGCAGGGCCGCGCCTTCTTGCCATAGATGGTAAGCCTCTTTGACCTTGTCGTGTCCCGACAGCGCATCAAAGAACTCCGGCGAAACCAAAACATGAATTCCGCTCATGCGCTCGCCCTTAAGCGACTTACCCATGTAGCGTTTGAGGTCGATGCATTTCTGACGGACGTCAGTTTCCTTATTCGCTAACTGGAAATCGAATACCTTGGGTGTGATGTCGAAGATATCGAAAAGGTTGGCCAGCTCACTTCCATCGGCATCCAGAATCACTCCCTTGAGGGCGCCAATACGCAAGTGCTCCAGCGTAATAGCGTGTTTGTTGCGCATGGTCTGCAGGTGATCGGCCATGACCCCGGCAATCGTTTCCAACTCGGATTCGGTGCTAAAGGAACGCACACCAATGACCTCTTCGGGCAGAACTACGTCGTCGTGCGGGATATGCGGCACATTGAAAGCACGCAGCGATCGTTTTCCTCGCTTGCCAACCGTGCCCGGCGACCCCACAGGTTGCGTCGGCAGCAACGATAAGATGCCATTGCGTTCTTCAACCGTGACTTGGCGCGTCCTCACCGGCTTTACTGGAAATAGATTCAGTTCGTCCAGACGACCGTACTGGTTGGGCAGGAAATTGATTGCGGCAGTCAGTGCGCTCATTGAGAACGCCGGATTATGGAACGGGTTGTTCATCGACATCGGTCAGACTCCGTGACGCGCAAGAATGCCGGCCGCGTGCAGTTGCGTGACTGCTGCGGCCTTCTGTTCGGGGGTAATGCCGGCGGGCCAGGCCAGCGCGTGGTCGGCGACAGCGGCGTGGCGCGCCACGATCAGGCCATCGGGATTGGGCGCATCGCCGGTCGTGATCGGAACGATCGCAACGCCGGCGGCCACTTCGCTGCCATCCGTCGCGCTGGGATTGAGGGCCGCGATCTGGCCATTGGCCGTGAGTCGGCCAACCACTTGACCAAGCGACAGCGTCTGATTGCCGGCAACGATGACGCGATCGCGCGAGTACAGGTTGTCAGCTTCGAACTTGAGCAGATCGCCCAGGTTCAAACCTTCTCGGATCGGGGGATAGGTGGTCAGTCGCATCTCAACGCTCCTTCTTGGCCAGCGCCGCACGCGCCTTGACGGCGCGGATCAGCGGGTTCTCGTCCAGGGACTGCGGCGCCGACGCCGACGGCGCGGTGGGCGACAGATGGCTGGTGATCTCCGGCGACTCGGCCCTCGCCGCGAGCAAGCGCTGGCGCGCAACCGTAGGGGTCACGCCTTCGGCCAGCAGCGTCGCGGTCAACTGCGGCTGACCAGCCAGTTCGCACAACTCGGCGATCGCCAGCGCATCGCCGTGGGCTTGTGCACGCACGGCTTCGGTATTGACGGCGGGCGCCGTCGCTTCGGATTGGGACATCGTGGGGTTCTCCAGGAAGATTGGACGCGCGGCGGCGTCGAGTTCGGTGTGCATCTGCTGCACGGCATCGCTGAGCGTGCCGACGCGGTCGGCCAAGCCGACGTTGATGGCGTCCTGACCGAAGTAGAGCGCGGCCTCGGTTTTGCGTACTACTTCGGCGCTCAAGCCGCGTTGGTCTGCGACGGTCAGGACGAATAGTTCGTAGAGACGGTTAACCTCGGTTTGGATCGAATCGCGCGCTTCGTCCGTCAGCGCCGAGTGCGGTGTTCCGTCGTTCTTGCGCGCGCCCGCGTGGATGGGCGTGTATTTGAGTCCAGCATTCGTGTCCGACTGCGATCGATCGACGTGCAGCGCAATGACGCCGACCGAGCCAACGCCTGCAGTTCGCGTAACAAACAGGCGACTCGCGGCACTCGCCAGCGCGTACGCGGCAGAGAACGCTGCGTCGTTTGCCACCGCCCAGATCGGCTTGACGGCACTCGCCGCCCGGATCTTGTCGGCCAGATCAAACACCCCGGCCGCCTCGCCACCGGGGCTATCGATTTCCAGCAAGATGCCGCGCACCGAGTCGTCGGCCAGGGCCGCATCGAGGCGGCGCGCAATCGAGAGATAACTGGTCAGACCGGACAGCGCGTCCAATCCCACCGTTCGCTGTACCAACGTGCCGTGGATCGGCAGCACGTAGATACCTTGCTCGGTCGCCAACGAGGGTGTCGGCGTGGGCGGCCCCATCTGCGGCGGCGGCAGTGTTTGCAACTCAAACTTCGGAGTAAGCACGCCCAGGATGACTTCCAGCTTGGCGCGTTGAATCAGCAGCGGCGTGTTGAACACACGCGCCGCCAGATGAGGCAGTTCGATCATTCGGTAGACTTCGCATCTAAGGCCGGCTCTTCGACCGGCGGTGGGGCGTGCTTCACGCCATTGCGCGCAACAACGCGGGGATCTGTGTCGAGGACCAGACCGAGCGCGTCGGCACGTTGCGCGTCGGCGGCGATTTCGCGGTCGATGGTCTCGGCGTCGTATCCCGAACTCGCGATGGCTTCGCTACGGCTGATCAGGCCGGCGCGAATTGCCAGGATCAGAGCGTTGAATTCCTTCTCCGGGTCTACCCAGCTCCAGCCCTGCGGCACCCATTTGCAGGCGCGGTACTGACGCTTACGGCGCCGGTAGCCGGGCAGTTCGATCGCACCCGACAGCACCGCAGCATCGACAAACGCGTTCCAGATCGGCCGGCACAGCTGGAACACCAGCACCGAGTGCTGGACCATCTCGCAGCGACGCCGGAACTCCAGCAACCCGGCGCGGATGGACGAGTAGTTCACCCCAGTCAGATCGCCGGTCAGCTGCTCGTAGGTAATGCCCATCGCGGCAGCGACCGCACGGAATTGCGAGCGCAGGAACGCGTCGTAGCTGGCACCGACATCGGCCGGCTGGGCGAATGTAACGCTCTCGCCCGCTTCCAGAATTTGCAGGCTGCCCGGCTCCAAGCCGAGCGGCGCATTGCCGTGGTCGTCCGGTGGTGCATCGCCCGGCAGCGGGTCTTCTGGGCCATCGCGGGTGATGAAGCCGGCGAACATGGCCGCTGTTTTCTTGCGCACCAGCTCGGCATCGTCGTACTGGTCCAGCTCGTTCAACTTGACCAGCGCGCGCGCCAGCCACGGCTCGCCACGGATCTGCCCCGGACGCAGCGGCCGGAAGATGTGCAGCACCTCGGCGGCGGGAACACGGAAGGTGTCCAGTCCCCCCTGCCGGCTCATCGGCGCCATCGAGCCGTCTTGCGGATGCGACAGGTAAAGGTGATACGCGACCCGCCGCCCGAGCCGGTTGAACTCGATTCCGGCGCGGATGACGTTGCCGTTGGGCTCCTCGCGGTTAAGGGTCAGCGGCAAGTGTTCGGGTTCCAGCACTTGCAATTGCAGCGGCACGGCCAGGCCGTCCTCGGCGCGGCGCGGGCGCAATCTCACCAAGCATTCGCCGCCTTCCAGCAGTGCACGGCATCCCAGTGCTTGCAAGCCGTACAGATCGGTCAGCCCGGCGGCGTCGGCCTCGTCCACGAAGTCGCGCCACAGCACGTGCAACTCTTCGCGCTGGGTTTGGTCGGCAATCAGCGATTGCGGTTTGATGCCGGTTCCGACTGCATTGGCTACGAACGCCTCGATCGCGGCATTCGCCCAGGCATTGCGGCGAACCAGATCGCGCGAGCGAACGCGCAGCGCATCGCCGGTCGCTACGAGCGCTGCGATCGCACCGGGATTGCTGGGCTGCCATGCCGTCGACCGCCGGCCGTGACCTGCGACCTCATGCACGGGCGAGCCGCCGAACATCGCGGTTCGGACGCGCGACCACCAACTCATCAGAATCCCTTGCTGGTGGTGGTCAAAAGTCGGCGCGGGCGCCGGGGTTGGTCTTCGGTGCCGGCCAGGGCCGCTTCGATCTCGCGGATCGCGGCCAGCAATTCGTCGACGCTGCGGTACTCGACCAGGCGGTCGCCGAAGCTGACGCGGCGTTCGCCGCGCGCGAGAGCGTTGCGCAGTGCCTGTAGTTGTTCGTGGGTATAAGGTAGTTCGTTCATGTAAATATCGGACGCGCAGATACGGCGAAGCCGCCTCAAGGGCGGCTTCGTTCAGTGGTTTTATGACCGGTCTAAATGGTGCTAGCGGCAACCGGAAGTGGAATTACCCAGGCTAGGCAAGTACCGCCTTGATCACTCCGCTTACTAACGCCTTGGGAACTTCTTTTGCAGTGTCCTTAGCAACACTGACTAACCAATCTCCAGGAGTCTTCTCTTTCTCTTGGATCAGTGCTTCGGGCATTCGTTGAAGCGCGAGCAATCCCTTGACGGTCAGTGCACATTCCGTAAGTACGACGCTGTCTCCGGTCACATTTCCTCGTATGTATCCCTCTTCGAGCAGGAACAAAGCAGTATCGAAATAGATCCGCCAAAGAGCGTGCTGTCGCGAGATGATCTCCATTTGAATTGCCTTAGGATCAGATTCGGCGAAGCGGGGTGCCAATGCTCCCTCTTGCGGTTCTAGCGAGATTCGGAGAGGAAAGGATGCATACAGTCGGCCGAAGATATGGGCGGCCACACGATTGAAGTCGTCAATATTGTCTTGCGGCATTAGAGGCTACCGTGAATGCGATGTTCTAACTCTACGATGCCCATAAGCACTATGCGACCGCGCTGGTTTGCGGACTGGATCAGCGCATGAAGCGGCTCGAAATGACTCGACGCCCTCGGCGTGGATCAGAAACGGAAAGACCGCCTGGTGGGGC
Organism: Lysobacter sp. CA199; assembly: GCF_052078715.1. Classification (NCBI taxonomy): domain Bacteria; kingdom Pseudomonadati; phylum Pseudomonadota; class Gammaproteobacteria; order Lysobacterales; family Lysobacteraceae; genus Lysobacter; species Lysobacter sp. CA199. The sequence goes on from NZ_JBQJIL010000017.1 coordinate 16,125, forward strand.
GGCCTGTTGAGAGGGATACGGCGATGGTGGTCCGGACACGGATGGCGGCTCGGACGCCTGCATGCCCAAGGTCCGCTCCAGCTCCCGCCAGTGGCGGTCTTCGAAGCGATCGACGCCGGCCTGCATCGCGGCGGCGCGCGCCATCACGTAACAGTCGAGCGCCTCGTTGCGGTCGCGGCGCTTCTCCCATACCCGCTGCGGATAGCCGTGGCGATCGCGGCGAGTGATCAGGTGTTCGGCGGTCAGCTGCTGCAAGAACTCGCCGTCGATCTTTGGAAGATGGACATAGCCCGCCGGAAAAGCCGGCTGCCCGTCCGGACCGATCTCGATCGATAGTCGCAGCGCGTTGTAGAACTCCAGCTTGGCGATGCCACCCGCGATAGCGAACAGCTTGAGGCCGCGACGGATACGCTTGCCCAGCACGCTGACATCGACGGCGGTCGGCGTACCGATCAACGCCGCGCCGCTGCCAACGCCCTTCATCGGTAGCAGGCGCGGATCGCCCGCTGAGCGCGCGAACGCATAGGCCTCCTGCGTCGCGAAGCCGGTGTCCAAACCCAGGCGGGTCAGCGGCAGCAAAGCACCGCTGGCGTGGGTCCAGTGTTCCGATAGGATCGCGCCGAGTTCATTCCAGACCGCAGCGCGAGCGGTATCGCCCATCAGCACGCGGTGCTCGACCAGCCAGGTCTCCCGACCGCGCCCAAACGCCCATACCGAGACCTCGATGCGGTCCTTCTGGATGTCGGCGCCGCCGGCCAGTAACAGACCGCCCGCTGGCACGGTGCCAATGCGGTAGTCCTCCCGACGATCCTGCAGCCGCTCCCAATCCGGCGCTTCGCCTTCCTCTTCCCAGGTCTCGCCCAACTCGGTGTTTTTGAATGCCTTGAGCGCAGTCGCCGAGCCCTGCGCGGTTTCCCACGCGGCCGCGATATCGGCCCAACTGCGCCAGCCCACCGGCGAGTACAACGACGACAGGTGGTAACCGGCAGTCTTGCCTTTGTTCTGCGGCGCCGTCGCTCGCCACTCACCACCGGCCAGCATCGCGGTCTTGTGGTGTTCGCCGATGAGCTGCTCGCACCCGGCGCAGATGTAGCGCGCGGAGCGCGAATCGCCCCAGGTCCACCGCAGCTGCTCAAATCGGAGCCATTGCATCTCCGCGCAATGCGGACACGGCACGAAATACCGTCGCTGGTCGGACGCGAGATACTCGCGCTCGATGGTGCTCGCACCGGCAATGGTCGGCGTCGAGACCAGCAAGATCTTGCGACGCGTGAAAGTACGGGTTCGGGCCTCCGCCAGCGCGACCGCATCACCCTCGCCTTCGACGTCGCGCGGATAGCCGTCCACTTCATCCAGAAACAAATAGCGCACCGGCATCGATCGCAGACCGACCGCGCTGTTTGCTCCGGTCAGCACCAGCACGCCGCCACGGAACTCTTTGGCGAGGATCGTGTTGCCGGCATCCCGCGCGCGCGAGGGCGCAATGCGCGCGCGCAGCGATGGCGATTCCTCGATCAGCGGATCGATACGCTGTTTCGAGTTGCGCTTGGCCATCTCGACCGTGGGCGCCACGGCCATCATCGGCCCCGGCGCGCAGGCGATGACGTACCCAATCCAATTGTTTCCGCACTCGGTACCGCCGACCTGCGCGCCCTTCATGAAGACGACACGCTCGGTCGCCGAGGCCGGCGACAAGTCATTCATGATGTCGCGCAGGTACGGGGTACGCGCGGTGCGCCAGCGGCCCGGCTCCGACGAGGACGTACTGGACAGGACCCGGTCGCGGTCCGCCCAATCGGATACATCGAGGAATGGATCGGGCGTCAGGCCGTCGCGCCAGAATCGCGCAACGTCGTCAAAGCCGTCGTACAAGGGTCAATCCAATCGCGCGTTGAAGTCGCCGAGCTCGGCCAAGTGCTGTCGCACACCGCGCTCCAGCGCGACGTGCATGACATGCGGGTCAATGTTCAATTCAGCGGCGAGCATCGAACTGACGCGCGCCGGCCAGTTCAACCAAGCATCACGCTCAGCGCGAGCCAGCGCGAAGACCTGCGCCATCACCTGAGAGCGGTCAATCAACTCGCCCTTGAGTTGCGCGATGCGCAGCTTGTGGTGCTGGGCCTTGAGTACCTCATTGGCGGTGCGGGCCTGAGCGTAGGTATTGCCACCACCTGCCGCGCTGGTTGGCGCTACGGCGACGGCGTCGTCTGCGCCCGACCTCGTTGCTGGGCGTGCTCGCGCCGGCCGGGCCGACGCCGCCAGGGGCGCATCCGGCGTGCGGGTACTGGCGGTCCATTCGGCATCCGCGCGCGCGGCGTTGATGGTGCCGTCCGCCTCGGCGGTGATGCGGCCGGCAGCAATGGCCTTACGCACGGCGGTGTCCGACACGCCGCGATGGCGGCCGTAAGCACGAATTGAAATTCCCACGTCAAGGTTCGATTCGGGTCAGCCTCCGCGACCGCCGGCCTTCGGCGCAGATCAGGTGAAAGGAAGAGGGAACACCCCTGCTCCCATCGGGAGCAAGGGTGTGCGCTCTCACGCAGCGGCGGTCAGTTACGCGGCGCGCACATCGCCGCCATAATCGCCTGCTCCAAATGACGAATGGCCGCGCGCAGGCTAGGTTGGTATTTGGCGTCCGCTACGTCCCATATCTGCATCAGCCGGGCTTGTTGCACCGCTCGGTTGAGTTGATGCACCGGCAAGCCCGCGTATTCCGGCTCCAGTCCATCAAAGCAGCGCGCAATCTCGTCATGCAGCCAGCGCAATGTCGTCTCGTCCTCGCACATCTCGCTCGGAACCCAGCGCTTCGCATGCCAGCTACCGGTCTGATCGATGGCACGTTCCACCGAGGCCAGTTCTATACGGCACTCGCTCACCAGTCGCCCAACGACTTCCGGGTCGAGGCGGCGCGTTTTGATCGTATCCGTGCGCTCGGCAAGGATGCTGGCCAAGCCATAGCAGGCGAACAAAGTTAAGCGTGCGTCGGGCTGTGAGAATGTATGGCCAGACCGCAGTATCCGTTCCACGTAATCGCTGAAGCTTCGAAGCTCGGCGTCGGAAATCATGATGCTCTGATTCATCGGCTCGTCCCTGTCAAACCGCGTTGTTGCGGCGGCGTCATGAACGCTTCGGTACCGGAACATCGCAAGTACATTTGTGCCCGTCCTGGAACGTGGACAGCACGCAGACAGGCTCGCAGGGGGGCGAGGAAGAGGAAATGCCCCAGCGTCCACTGGACGCTGGGGCAGTCGCTCTCACCTCATTACTTTGCGGCTTCGTTCAACTCCTCGACTACCGTTGCAAGGTCCATGTCCGATTCGAATTCCAAGGAGCCACGCTCAGCCAACAGCTGGACGATGTTGAGGCAACTGGTAACCAGCCGTTTCGCCGCCTCCAACTCCTCCTCACTGAGCCGCTCGGGATCGCCATCGGCCAAATCTTCCAGGACTTCCTCGCACACCTTCAGGTGTAGCGCAGTGTTCTGAAATCGGCAGTAAGACATATTCGCCATCGTTGCTCTCTCAAGTTCGCCGCGTCGTTGCGGCGAGCACATGAGCGCTTCCTTCCGCCGAGAAGCCAAGCCAATGATTCGCCTTCTGGGACAACTCGCTCGGTCTGTTTAAGACGCCGACAGTCTTCACCGCGACCGATGAGAATGAGCTATTTGCTTGCTTTCCTTGTGGAAGGAAGCGTTCATTGCACCACAAAAAAACGGAGACTCAGGATGCACGACGATAACGAAGCCAGCTTAGAACGCTTGAAGACGTGCTTACGTAGCGTCCGGCAAGCCAACGAAACCTCGTTCGCCGAACTCATCGCCCTGGAAGATTGGCGGGAGATCGCGATGATCGAACTGCAACGACGCGCTGCCCGAGCGCTTCGGGCCTTCCCCTCTGACCTTCTGGAAAAGATGGCCTTCGACATGATCGATACCCGGCAGGCGATGACCGAGGTATGCGCCGAGTCCGGCGCCGGATAACGCTAATTCTCCACTGCGAATCAACCGAACGCCTCCGCTATGCGGGGGCGTTTTCGTTTCTTCGCGTGGTTCCTGTCCGACACCTGTCTGCGTTTGAGAACGCACGTTCTTTATCGGTGAACCCGCTTGGCTTCGCTGCGGAAGGAAGCGTTCATGGCCCCACACCACAGCGGCCACGGAGGCCAGACATGCAAGACCAAACGCAAGCCCTGAAAGACTACCTCGGCGGAATGAAGCGGCATAACCGCGCAGCGCTGATGCAGCTGCGCGGCATCCACAACTGGCACGCGGCGGCGCAGCACGAACTCGAACGCCGCGCCTACCTCGTCCTGAACACCTTCAACGACGACCTGATGCTCGCCATCGCCAACGGCGAGGTGAACGTCCAACAAGCCATCGACGAAGTGCTCGCCGGCTAACCGGCCTGCGCGCCTCGCCCCTGCGGGGCGCGCCTCTCCAAAAACAAAACCTCAATCATTAGGACATAACCGTGACCCAGCTTACCGACAACCAGCGCGCGCTCATCCTCCTCGCCGTCGAGACCGAAGGCCGCATCGAGAACTTCCCCGACAACCTCAAGGGCGGCGCGCGTTCGGCGGTCACACGCGGTCTGCTGGTCCACGGGCTGGTCGAATCGCAAGGTACCGGCTACGCGCTCACCGAGGCGGGCTACGAAGCGGTGGGGGCAAAGCCGCATGCCGCAAGGCATGTGCACGATGAGGAACGCGAGGGTAGCGACGAAGTCGACACCGGGGCGGAAGCCAACGCCGATGATCAGAACCAGAACGCGGGCGATGTCGATAACGAAGCGGATGCCGAAGGGGACGACGATGAAGAAGACAACGAGGCCGTGGTCACAGCGAAACCCACCGCGCCGCCGAAGCAGCGCAAGGAAACCCGCATCGACCAAGTAATCGCCCTGCTGCTTCGGCCTGAAGGCGCGACCATCCCGCAAGTGATGGCCGTAACCGACTGGCAGCAGCATTCGGTGCGAGGCTTCTTTGCCGGCACGCTAAAGAAGAAAGGATACGAATTGATCAGCGTGAAGAGCGGCAAAGAAGACCGCATTTACCGGATCAAGGCCGAGGAAGCGGTGGTAGCCGAAGTCGCCTCCGACGAAGAAGAGTGATGCAGCGCGGCTGGGCAACCGCCCGGCCGCTTCGCCCTAAGAGGACATCCTATGAAACGCAACGCCCGCAAAGCTATGGAGGCTGTCGCCTTGCGCGAAGTCTTTCTCAGCTCATTTACCGTAGGTCAATCTCTGACCCTGCGTGTCTGCCTGCCGCCGCCCACCGCGTTCCAGTTGACGTGGATTCTGTCTGACGAAGCCGTGTTCTGGTACGAAGATGGCGTCATTGGCGCGGTCGTCCAGTTGGATGGACCGGACGCGTATGACGATTTCGTCCGCCACTTATCGGAACGGCGACCATGGCCGAGCGATTTCGTCGCGGTCGACGCACTGGGTCAGAAACGATATGTGGCTGTGATTACACCGGAGCGCCCCACGCTTTATCTGCACCCCGATGCGAATGGGAACTTATCGTTGGTCGGGATTTGGTTCTTTGGATTCGACCATAAACGACGGCTGTCCGCGCCAACGAATCTTCAGCTGTTGGCCGAGTCCATCGCCGCTGTTCCGCTTGATGTTCCTTTGAATTGAAGCGTTCATGGGCTCCCAACACGGAGACCACACCATGATCCAGAACGAAAAAACAGGCCCCGACCCGGTACTCGCATCGCTGCCCGAAGTTCTGTTGATCCTAATAGAAGACCAACTCAGCAACAATGAATCTGCGAGCGACGAAGAGCTTCGGGATTACTTCATCGCCTGTGGTCTAACCGCCGCGCAGGCGGAACGAGCAGTGCTGTATCGCAGAGCCTACGCAACCGACTTCTGCTGGGGGGATGCAACGCCGATACGCGCGGGTGAAGCCCTAAATTTCAATCCGAAAACCGGGTGGCTTGAGCCTGCCTAACGGTTCGATCACGAGTCGGCGCGCAGATCATGCGCGCCGCTTTCGTTCTGAGAATTATCGTTCTTGTCCGACACCTAAACGGCTTTTTTTCAGTGCGAGAACAGCGCGATCAGTTGCTTGGCTTCCGTCTGGAATGAAGCGTTCATGACGCCACACCAACCACGGAACGCGTCATGACCCTCACGATTTGCAGGCCCTACCTAGTTAATGTTCGATTCTCGCGTAAGCCGACCAGCCTGCGCGCGATGCTGCGCGAGCACGGCGGGTACTACATCGACGAGCAGCGCGTGCGGGTCATTTCGATCAAGACTATGACAGCCGCTGAGTACGACGCGTATGTGCGCGATCTAACCAGCACACAGGACTGGATTGCCAGCTTCAAGGGGAATGGTGATCAATGCATTGTGGTGCGCGCACCCGCCCGCATTGACCTGTATATCCGGCCGGATGGCTACGACTACGCGCGCTACGCCGGCTTCACCGACACAGACTGAAGCGGGTCCACCCTGGCGCTGCGCGCAAGCGCAGCGTCAGCGGCGCAAGGCGCGAAGGATCTCGGCGGCGACCTGCGGGACGATCGCGTTGCCGGCGGCGCGCAGGCGAGGAATTCTGGCGGGTATCCCATGAGCCAGAAGACGAATTCCGGATTCAGGTATCCGCCGGCCGGCGAGGGTTTGACTTGTCGCCCAAGCAGCGCATTCTCCGGTGCGCTGCCAATGCTCGATGCGTCTTTGTGATCCCTCGTTGTTGGCGTCGCCCACACTGCCTGCGCCGGCAACGGCAGCATGGCCCCGCTGCCGAACCGCTGGCCGGGACTGCCCTTCGCGCCGTCGCTCGCGCGCGGCGTGCTCCATACCGCCTTCGCCACCCCCGGCAGGCCGTTGCGCCGCTCGGCCGCAAAGTCGCCGCGCTTCTCCGCGTCGTTCGCCGTCGCGGTCGGCCATACCGCCTTCACTGCCACCTGCAAGCTGGTGATCGTTTGGCGCGGCCCGCCTGGCATTCGCTGTTTCATCGCCAGATGCCCGGCAGGCGTCTTGTTGTCGTCGTTCGCCACCGCGGTCGGCCAAACGCCGAGCGGCAATCCAGACTCGGTCGCGTCGGTGCGGGGCGTTGACGGCGCAAGCTGGAACAACAACCGCCCGGCTGGCGTAGCCTTCGCCCTCCAGATCAGACAGAACTCCGTCGAGTGCCAGCGCGACGAGGCCAGTAACGTTTTCGCCCAGGAATGCAGCGGGTCGCGCGCATGCAATAAGCCGATGCAATTCCGGCCAGAGGTGACGGTCATCCGCCTGCGCGCGCTGTCTTCCCGCGACGCTGAAGGGCTGGCACGGGAAGCCGCCCGTCCAGATTTCTTCGTCGTCGGGCCAGCCTGCGAGCCGGCAAGCGTAGGCGAAACCCCCGACCCCGGCGAAGAAGTGGCATTGGCCGTAACCGCGCAGATCGTCTGCGGAAACAAATCGGATGTCGCGGTCATCGACGTCGCCGGCCGGGATCAAGCCCGCGGTGATCAGGCTGCGTAGCCAGTCGCACAGGTAGGGGTCGATCTCGTTGTAGTACGCCGGTAGGGTCATTCGACCCCAGCGACGGTGTTTTCTTCGGCTGGTGCAGCCGCATCGAACAAGACTCCATCGCTCTGCCTCATCGCGGCTTGGCCGGTGTGATCCTGCCAGCGCCGAACAATCACGTCGGCGTACTTAGGGTCCAGTTCGATCAGCCGTGCGCGTCGACCGGTCTTCTCGGCAGCGATCAGTGTCGTTCCCGATCCGCCGAACGGATCGAGGATCAGATCGCGGCTCTTGCTGCTGTTGCGGATCGCGCGCTCGACCAACGCCACCGGCTTCATGGTCGGATGCAGATCGTTCTTGCTGGTGCGATCAATGAACCAGACATCACCCTGATCGCGGTCGCCGCACCAGAAGCGATCGTTGCCATCACGCCACCCGTAAAGGATGGGTTCGTACTGCCGTTGGTAATCGGAGCGACCCAACGTGAATCTGTTCTTGGCCCAAATGATGAAGGTGGACCAGCGACCGCCCGCTGCGCGAAACGCATCTTGCAAACGATCCAACTCCGACGAGGACATCGCCATGTAGACCGCGCCTTTGGTCGCGGCCAGGATCTGTTGGCAGGCGGCTTGGAGGAACGCGCCGAAATCTGTTCCGAGGTTGTCGTTGAGGATCGGGCGATGCTTGCCGCGTAGCTTGTCCTTCGGGTTGTTGGCGTAATCAACGTTGTACGGCGGATCGGTGAAGGTCATGTCCACCAGTTCGTCGCCGAGCAGCACGGCGTAATCCTGCGCGCTGGTGGCGTCGCCGCACAGCACCTTGTGGCCACCACAGATCCAGACATCACCGCGGCGCGAGACCGGATGCTCGGCCGGCTCAGGAACTTCGTCGTCATCGGTCAGCCCGGCTTGGTCATCGATCAGAAGGTCGTCCAACTCGTCTTCGGTGAAGCCCAGCAGGTCAAGATCGAACTCCGCGTCGCGAAGCTCAGCCAGTTCGAGCCGCAGCAGTTCCTCATCCCAACCGGCGTTCTCAGCCAGTCGGTTGTCGGCGATGACGTAGGCGCGCTTCTGTGCCGGGGTCAGGTGGGCCAGTTCGATCACCGGGACCTGTGCGAGTTTGAGAACGCGCGCGGCGAGCAGCCGACCGTGGCCAGCGATGATGCCGCTGTCGCCGTCGACCAAGATCGGGTTGGTCCAGCCGAACTCCACGATGCTGGCGGCGATTTGCGCGACCTGCGCGTCCGAGTGCGTGCGTGCATTGCGCGCAAACGGAATGAGCGCCTCGATCGGGCGCTGTTCGATCTGAAGGCTCAAGGGATATCCGAGTGCGAACCGGGTTGCAGGGACTGCAAACCCGAACAAAAAGATTGACGCTAGCGAGGTTTTGCGGCTTGGCCCCCCGCAGGGATTCGAACCGGGGAAGGACCCGCCGATTGCCGCGTCGCGCGCTGTGTCGGCGCGTGTGGGCCGCGCGGCTGAGAGGTGATGCAGTGGCGGCGGTCTGTCGGCGCGCCGCACGTAGGACCTGTGTCGCCACCCGAAATAATCGGAGCCATAGCAACGCTCAGTGATGCGCGTACCCAACTGGATTAGGCAGATGTCGTCTTTGGAACAAGATTGTTTAGGCATGTTGTCACGAGGTAGTACAAAGGGCACCTCGCGCACATCGCCATGCGGCGCAGAACACATTTCATTTAACGCAATCGAAGCGCAGCAAACATCTTCGACAACCGTCACGCGACCGCACCATTTACGCGTATTTTGGAAATGCTTATTTCTCTACTAATTTGCTAGGCTTTGTGTAACGACAGGCACCGCAGGCAAGTGATATGCCCAAGCTGATTATCAGACGCCTATCGATTGATGAGCACTGCACAGCGCCTGTGCGAGAAGCTGCGTTGGCTGCAATGAGAACCTTGCCGAGTGCAACATGTGTTGTGGTTCTGCTTGCTCGGGCGGATGCGATCCGCATCGAATATAGCTACAGGGTTCAGCATTTCGATGCTGTCGAATGTCACCTAAATCGGCATGGACTTACTTGCGCGGAGTGAACTTTGCTGCGCGATGTCATTAGGAGCTTCGACCAGCTCTGGCTGCAATCCGTGGGAACTGCCGATGCCCTCAAACTTGAACAGAGACACCATGCAAGCGCCCGCTTCTCCCCGCTCACTCAAGCAACGCTACCGAGTAACGATTCAGCGGAATGGCCGCAAGCAGGGTGAAGCGGCAATCGGCGAGCTTGTAACGCTTGCACTGAGAGAAATTCCGGAATGCTCAGGCATCGAAATAGTGGGGCGCTCGCAGGTCGGCGTTGAAGCGTCCTTCTGGGCCGACGCGTATCGACTTACTTGCGTTCTGGAGCGTCATCTCAATCACTTCGGATTGACCTGGGTGAGCTTAGAGCTCCTGGATCTGCCCGGTGAATTGGATGTCAGCGCTGCGCCTATGAGAGAACCGATGCACCACGATCAGCATACCGACTAGGCTAGGGCAAAACCGGGGTTAGTGGGACATCGCCAATCTTCGCATTGGCCCCCAATTACCCTCATTTACCCCCAATGGCACAAAGTCATATCGACTTCGCTTCCGATCGTGCCGGTAACGACTCAGCGAAATGGGGCAGCGGCCCGTTGAGGTGCGCTACGACCAGCACCAACGCGTGCTGCCAATGGCGCCACGCAGTCTTGCGAATCAGACCGGTCCGCGTGCAGATCTCGCGCCACGGAACTTGCTGCGCCCGCAGCCAGACTAGGCGGCGTTGGTCCTCGTCCAGCCACTTGAGCCACCGCACGGTCTCGCCGAACCGATCGATTGCTGCTGGCGCTGCGGCGAAGCGCAGGACGATGCGCTCATCGGCATAGCCCTCCCACGACTGTCGTTGAATGTCGGGCCAGTACGAGGCATAGCCCTGCACGCGAACCGGTGGCAGCCTACGTGCAGTGACCGCGGCTTCGTGGAATCGGTCGGCGACGCTTTGGATCGTCCACTCAGACACGGGCCTGCTCCTGGGTGATGGCCCAATGCAGAAGCGCCAACGCATCGGCTTCGTTGTCGTCGGCCGGCTCATGGCCTAGCCGCTTCGCCGCTTCGATCATCGCTGCTTTATCAGCGTTTCCCTTGCCTGTGGCGAATTTCTTGATCGTGCCGACTGGCACGCCCTGATACGGAACGGCATGTCTCTCGCACCATGCGGTGAGCTGCGCCAAGAATCCGCCGTAGACATGCGCTGCATCGACACCGCGGTGCCGGCGCACCTCCTCGAAGTAGAGCGTGGAGGGTGGACCGGCGAAGCGCCAAAGATCATCGAGCCAGCGCACGAAGCGCAAGTAACGCATGCCGCCACCTTCGAAGCGGCCGACCTTGAAGTGCTCGGTGCCACTCATAGCCTGACCGGAAAGGCGAATGGCCCACCCCAACGACGTGCCCAGGTCGAGCGCAATGATGAGCGGCGAATCGATGTCTACCGGCTGGGTGACGGATGTGACTGGCTTGCCGGTTGATACGCGTGTGTGCGCGCGCACGCACACATAAGGGGGAACTAGCACACCTGTCTCACCTGTCACCTCACTCTGCAACTGTTTGATTTCATTCATGGCTCGCGCCCCCGAACTGAGTTAACGCCTTGGGTTTCAGACTGATCCCGATGAACTGGCGAACGCCCTTACCACCCCGATGCTTTTCAAATTGCCTCGCCATCAGCAGATCAGAGAAACGCTTGATGGAGCCGGCGAACTCTCCACTGATGTCGGCCCATTCCCGCCAGTCGGAAAACAGGTCGGCGGTGCTGGCTCTGGCTTGTGCATGCACGTAGCAACGTTCTTCGATCCAGTGACCTAACGCGTCTTCGCCTTCGAAATATTCGTCGGTCGCGTCAATGACGCACTGCGGCGCGCGCAAGCCGAGTTGCTGCCATCGCAAGCAACCTTCGACTGCCCAAGCCATGATTCCATCGCGCTCGGCCAGCAACTTTTCAGTGAGGCGACCGTCACGCCGCTCAGGCGGAATGGTGACGGTGAACGGCACCAAATGCAGTCGCCGTTTCATGGCCTCGTCCACGTTGCGAATGGCGGGTTTGTGGTTTCCCGCGATCACCAACTTGAACTGCGGGATGTACTCAAAGAAATCCTGACGCATGAAGCGCGCGCTGATCTTGTCGCCGCCGGTGATTGCTTTGAGCTTGGATTCGTTCCAACGCCGCCCCTGCTCGGTCTCGCTCGCGGCGACAAAGCGCGCACCCCGCAATCCAGCCAGGTCCGTCGGGTGACGCTCGCCGCGACTTTCCATGAACGTTTCCATCGGCGCGTTCGTGGCGTAATCGCCCAGAATCGTGGCGAGGGCGTTCACAAACACGGACTTGCCATTGGCGCCGGTGCCGTAGAGGAAGAACAGCGCATGTTCGCGGGTGACACCGGTCAGGCAGTACCCGACTACGCGCTGCAGGTAAGCCGCGAGTTCGACATCACCGCCGGTCACATCGTCCAGGAAACGACGCCAAGTCGGGCAGGCTCCCTTGGGGCTGGCTGTGGCCAGCTTGGTCATGTGCTCGCCGCGAGCATGGCGACGCAACTCCCCGTCGCGCAAATCCACGATGCCGAGCGGCGTGTTCAATGCCCACAGGTCGCGGTCCCAATCCTCGGCCGAGGAAGCGTGGCGGGGATCGCTGCGCGCCAGGCGTTCGGCGCCAGCAACCGTCGACGCCGACGCCAGCTTGGAACGCTGCGACAGCTTGTCGGCAAACACCTGCGCCGCGCGACAGACACCACGCACCAAGTGCTGCAGGACGAGGGTTCGATCCGGGTTCCAGCGCATGCCGGTCCAGCTCAACCACTGGCCCCAGGCCGCGCAGTAGCGCCAATCGTCGGCGTAGTGGCGGGTGAAGGCTAGGCCGAGGCCGTCGTCGCTGCTCCAGTCCAAGCCATCGAAGTTGATCGAGGGCGGCGCGGCGTCGTTGCCGGGCGACAGGAAGGTACGCTCGCCCGCACGCAAGAAGCCGTCGATATCGAATCCGTCCTCGGCGGCGTCGGCTGCATCCCACCCCAATGGCTTTTCCTCGGGCAGGTGCAGCACTGCGCACGAGTCCGCCCCGGCTTGGAACGCCGCCTGCGCCGCTTGCATCGCGTACTCCCAGCCGGGCTTGTCCTTATCCGGCCAGATCAGCACATGCTTCCCGCACAACGGCGACCAGTCGGTCTTTTCAATCGGCGCATTCGCGCCGTTCATCGACGTCGTCGCGCACGTACCGCGATCGGTCAGCGCGTCGACCGATTTCTCGCCTTCCACGAGCACAACTTCGTTCGACGCCGTGATGCCGGGCTGGTTGTAAAGCGGACGCGGTGTCGGTGCCTGGTGCTTGCGCCGTTTCGCGTCCCACGGCCGGTATTGTTTGCCCTCGGGCGGATCGTAGCGGTAGACGCATGCGATCAACTCGCCGTCTGCACTCAGGTAGTCCCAACGCGCGGTGTGCGGGCCGAGATCGTCCAGGGTCGGTTCCGACCGCCGTCGTTTGGTGGGCGTATCCACAGGCACCGCTGGCACATGGCCGACGAGCTCGGCGGCGCGGTCGAGCACCGCGGCGAAATCGTGCCGCGCATCTAGTCCAGCCTGCGCCGCGATCAGGTCAAAAATGTCACCACCCTCGCCGGTGGCATGGTCATTCCATAGCCCGGCCTTGTCGCCTACCAGAGCGATCTCCAGGCTATCGCCGGCCGCGCCGCGGACATTGCCGATATTGAACTGGCCGCGGCGCGCTCGACCGTTGGGGTACAAGGCTGGGAGGATGCCGTCCAGGCGTTGCAGCAACAGCATGCGCACCGCGTCGCGCGATGGTCGCTGTGGCTCCGAGTGGTCCGTCGGAGCGTTGGCGTCATTGAAATCCATCATGCCGCTTTCGACCTCCGCTCCAGTTCCTGTTCGAGCTTGGCGACGGCTTCGATGCCACGACGCGCGTGAGCGAGCCGCTGCAGCAAGATCGGCTCGTTCCAGTCGAACTCACTCAAGAACCGGGTCGCGAAGGCTTCTGCACTTCCCTCCGCTCCGAGCAGTTGATTGGTGATCTGGTCCAGTCTGTTCAGCGTATCGCGCACGAAGGCGGTTCCCGGCACGGTTTCCATGAACTCCGCACGCGGCGTCTTCGTTCGACTTGCGCTGCGGTTCAACGACGCCGTCAGCTCTCGATGACGAAGTTTTCGGTTATCGATTTCGACTAGCCGTGCTTGGGCTTTTGGATTTAGCTCGGCAATCTTGGCCGCTTCGTTTACTGAGATTGCACCGGCATCGACCCGGGCAATGAGTGGCTCGGTCCCGTGCTCCTTTACCTGCGCGGCCTTCACGACGCTGCGCTTTGACACCGACAGCAGTCGTGCCGCCTGAGTCTGAGTCACCACACCATTGTGCAACGTTGCACAATGGCCATCACCCCCCACGCTTCGGTTAGCCAGCCGCGCAGCCACCATTGCACGCTGGGAATCGTTCAAATGACGACGCGCCACGTTCTCGCTGATTACGAAGCTAAGCGGATCGCTGCCATTGAACTCTACAAAGCGGGGCTCAATCTCGCACTCCAAGCAAGCTCGATAGCGGTGCCTCCCATCCAGGATCTGTTCTTCCAGCAGCATGATCGGATGCAGTAACCCGTTGCTTCGAACGTCCGCTACCAACTGCTGAAACTGATCCTTGTTCATATCTGGCAGGGCTAGGCATAACGGATGAAATTCGTAGCTCACGGCGACACCTCCGGAAAGGCTTCGTCGGACGAAGGAAACAATGCCCGCGATCCACGCACGCGCTTGTGTGCGCGCTCGGCGTTCCAGGCCTTGATACAGGCGTGCAACTGAGCGCCGTCTTCGGCTTTGCGTCGTTCCACGCGATCCAGCAGCAGCCGCTCGCGCAGATGGAACACTGCGCCCATACGGTCCAGCCGATCGCCCACGAACAAGCCTTCCACAAACTGGTCGGCAGCAGCGACATCGTGACGTGCGAAGGCCCAATGCAAGAACATCGCTTTTGACTGGCTGACTGGAATCATCCGGTGCGGCAGCTTAGTGACGAACTGACTGCTGGCTCGGACCTCTGGCTGGCTCGCCCAGCAGTCCAGCAGTTCGTGGTTGGGATACCGCGTGGAGCTGTGTGGTGCCAGACCGCGCCGATAATTAATGATCATGGGCAGTGCCGCGGCAGCAATCTTGGCTTCGAACACGCCGATGCCTTCGATGATCAGCACATCGGTGCTGGTACGGCGACGGCCGGTGTCGATCGTATCGAACGCCCCATCCGCAATGCCGGTAACGATGAGCATAGGTTGGGCGACACCCGCGGCGGCGATGGCGGCGATTCGGTGCTGTCCATCGAGCAGGCGTCCGGAACGGCCAAATTTGACCGTCTCTCCGTTCTGCTGCCAGTGACCGCTCTTCAGGTCATTGACGTACTGGGTGACAGCCTTCTTGCGAATAGGACGGTTGCTGGCATTGCGCCGCAGCCAGTGGCCTGCGATCTCGGGGGTGACCGACACCGGGACGGCGTGGTAATCCCGGATCTCCGGCAGCATCACAGCGGCCTGCTGCAGATCATCGGCACTTGCTAATGCGTCGAGTCCAAAGAGTTCAGCGAGGGTACTCATGCAATTTCTCTAGTTCAGTGGAGGGTGGCGGGGGAAGGCAGCGACCAGCAGCGGTCTTGCCAGGGGCATTGGCGACAGGTTTGATGGGTTGGCGTGGTGGAGACGCGGGGAAGTAAATCGGAGGCATCGCACGCGCGAAGAATCTCTACGGCGCGATCCGACGCGCGCTGCGCCAGACCGCGATCGAAGGTGACCCGCTCTGCATAAACCGACATGTCGTCGGTGCAGATTGCGGTGAACAACGCCGGGTGCTCATGCAGTCCGAGGTACGCTTGGTACAGCGCGATCTGCGTCGCGTAGACCGGCCGACTGGCGGCAAGACGCTTCTTCTGCAACTCGCGGAAGGTCTTTGCACCGACAGCCTTGGTTTCCCACAACATGGGATACGTGAAGCTGTCGGGGCCGGCAACGATGACGCCGTCGGCATGTCCACGCACACGCCCACCGGCGGCAACGAAGCCAAACTGCTCGCCTTGATCATTGCGGTCGCGCAGATCGAAGCCGGCCAGGCGTAACCATTCGACCATCCAATCCTCGACACGATGGCCGCGCGCGAATACGCGCAGCACGCGACCGGGCACGTGCCGGCCAGCATCCTTTGGCGCGTTGAAGTATTGGAACTGGAGGCGGCGAGCGCAGTCCTCACCTAGACTGGATGCACCGAGGTAAGCGCGGGGTGGCAGGTACGTCGCCTCGCGCTCCATCGCCGTGTCGATAAGCGCGCCGACATGCTCGGATAGATCGTGCGTATTGAAATCAAGCATGGGTTTGTCGCCAAAACTCAAAACGGAATTGAGTCGTTCTCGAATCCGTCAAGCGGAGGCTTGACCTTGTAGGCGGCCGGGTTTGACTGCGTTCGGATCGCCGCCTCGCATGCCTGCGTAACGGACTCGATCACTTCAGTCGCTTGTGCTTGGTTGTAGTGGCCCAGTGGAGTGTCGAAACCAATTCGTTCGGCGACCGATGCCAACGCTCGCAGACACGCGCGCTGGGCTTCATGTGAAAGTGGATGTGTCACAGGCAAAAGCTCCTCCATCGCCGCCGGATCGCTCCGGCGTCGGGTGTCGTAGAGTTGGTGGAAGGCGTTCTGACAAGTGATAGAGCAGAACGCCCATCGATACGGTGCCCGCCGCGGATCACCGATGCGGCGGCGAAGGTCCAGATGACCGAATCCGCGCGCGGGACGTCCGCAGCCCCAACACGCCGTCATCTGCCATGACGGGATTTGTAGAACACGCGATTCCGGTAGTCGATCAACGCTTCAACTTGTTCTTCATGCTGGACCGCAAGCGCCTGATGAAATCGGATCTGCACATCCACATCAGCCGCGGAGAGCGAACGCAGATCGGTAAAGATTCCATCGCGATTCGGATACCGATCTTGGAGTACGGTTTGGGGCATGGCTGGAGCTCCCCGTTACTGCGCCCACGTCGGTCGACCGGCCACCGGCGCGGAAGCCGGTGCGGTTTGAGCCGCGTGCGCCGGCACGTGGGCCGCGTGTGCGCCAATCCCGCCCTGCGTAGGCGCTACCGCACCCATCGCTTCTTTGTAATTTGGGTGGTCGGGCATGATCGGAATCTTGATTACTGCCTTGTCCTCACCGTAACCATCCCTTTCCCAATCGACCTTGCCGACGAACACCAAGCCGTCGAGATCGGCGAAGCTCTCGATGCAACGGCCGGCTTGCGCGGCGGCGCTCATATCGTCGGGGTGAAGGCCGAGCGCAGAATTGAGTGCCCCTTTGATGAAACTGCGGCCCATCTGGCCCCAGGTCGGACCTTTTGCGCTGTACAGACCGATCAACGTCCACAGCTTGCGGCGCGCGTACTTGCCTTCCAGCACGACGAACTCGGCGTTGAGATACACGGCGCCGGTATCGCCGCGCGTGGCCCAGCCGTGCAGCCACCCCTGGTTCGGATCGTTGTAGCCGCCGGGTTTGATGGTCATGCGGACCTTGACCAACGAACCTTTAGGGATGAGCGAGAACGCCGGACTCTCGGCGTCGTTGAAGTTGTTCCAGACCGACATGAGGATTCCTGCGAATTAGTGGATGGAAGGGGGATTGGGCGCTGCCGCTTCGGGCGCGCCGAGCTTGCGCATTAGCTGACCCAAGTCCGGGGGCTCGACCAAGTCGAGGCGACCGGATCGGTCCTTGGCGGGGAATCCCCAGGGATTGGCGGTATGGCAGACGAACGCGCGGTAAGGCGGCCCGTCCCCACTGGTGATCTCGGCCAGCGTGATCACCTCATCGACGATGCCCGGCAGTTCCAAACCGGTCTTGGAACCGTCGATCTGCAGTTCGTAGACCTTCCGGTTGAAGTCGTCGGTGCGCTCATCGAGGATGCCCACGAACCAGATGTGTTTGCCGCGGGTGTGCTGGATGTGGGTCAGCCACCCCACCATCTCCTGGCCCATCAGTCCGTAGGCACCGCGCGTATCCGGCTTGCCGGTCTTTTCCGAGAACGCCTGCGGCTGGCCTTTGCACCATTGCAGGCACAGCCGCCCGGCCACGGTGATGGAGTCGATGAAAACGGTGCGGTATTTGCTTAGCTCGCCAGGGTCGCCGTAACGACGACAGGCTTGCGCGTAGTGGGCCTCGCTGAAAGATTGGCCGTCGCGCAGGGCGGGATTCGGCCCACCGAGCAGCACGGCGATGTCGCGGCAGTCCTCCCACGTGCGCGGACGCAAGCTGTCGCCCGGCCAGTCCTTGACCGCCAGGTCGCCGGCCTCGATGTCCACGAACAGCGTCGACTCGGCATCCAAGGTCCATAGCTGGAAGGTCTTGCCCAGACCCCAGCGACCGACGAGCACACCTTTTACGCCGCGGACCTCGGCCAGGCGCTGATCGGCAGTGATGATAGGCAGCATCAGGGCCTCCACTTGCAATTTGCGAACTCGATCACGTTTCACCACCCGCTACGCTCAACCGGTAGGTCGGCTTGCCCGTGCTCAGAGTCCGCGCGAGATCAAAGGTCGAGCGCATCGTGGCGGGCCACGCGGTGTATTTGGTTTCGCTGATTCGGTACGTCACCTCCACGAACTCGGCCGGGTCTTCGCCAGCAGCGCGGATTCGTTCCACGATCCGAGCGAGTCGGGCTTGATCCCACTCAATCTTCTTGGGCATCTCAACGCTGATGCGGATCGCACCATCGGTGAGGTGAACGGTGCCCGCATCCTTACCCGCGGTGAGTCGAGCCGTAGCGGCCAGGCGGCCATAGCGAAGATCGACGGCCCGGTCGATCAACTCGGCATTCGCTTTGGCGATCGCCACGGCATCAGCGGCCTGCTTCTTGAGATCAAGCAACTGCTCGGGCGGGAGTTCGGCAAGCTCGGATGCAGGAAGCGCTACGCAATGTTCCAGCGGCGTCATGCCAACACCTGCGCGGCGCGGTCCGTCGTGGAGGAACGCATGGATGCGGACTCGTACTGCGCGACATCGTCACGCCGGTACCGGACATGGCCCGCGATCTTGAAGAATCGCGGCCCGATGCCTTCGCAACGCCAGCGCTCCAAGGTCTTCGTCGGCACGCTCCAATGCGCCGACAACTCCTCGGGGGAGAAATAGCTACTGCTCACAGTGATGCTCCTTGTCTTCGGCGTGTCATGCCGTGCAGGAAGCGTCGGTTGAATGCAGTGAGCAATGTAATGGGGTAACGAGCTAGCAATGCATGAGGAATGCATGAGCAATCGCGCTTCGATTGCTAGCGCTAGAAGTTTGATAGAGATTTTGTGGGGTTCGATGAGGTGCAGTGAGGAATCGGAGCCGATTGCTAGCTCTCTCCTGCAAAAAACGTCCTCAATCCAAACGAAGCATGAACCGAATCAGCCCTATCGCGCATCACGTGTCAACGGACGCGCAAGTGATATTGCGCACAGCTTCGGCCACAGGCTAGGCTTCATTCAGCAACGCAAAATTAACTGGAAGCGGCTTCCCCCCAAAGGCCCTTATTTATGCACAACGGACTGTTTCAACGCGCCTCGACGGCGACCTACTCGATTGAATCTACTCAGCGCTTTCGCCGCTCCTTCGCTCCGAACGTACGGAGCAACATCGATCTTGTTGATCTTTGCCATCGAGATGGCAACCCGCAGATGGGACGACCGATACCGGATCTAGCGATTCGCTGATTCGCTGAGTCGTCTAATTCGCTGCACCTGTATCCAGGCCTTTCCGGCCTGACGGGCAGCTTTTGCCTAAGTTTTTCGAAGGACAAATCGTGCTTTACCGATACCTGAGCTGGTTCGAATCCGAGCCGGCGGACGCCTTGCTGCCTTACGACGGCGAGGCCATGAGCAATTTCGTCACGTTGGGTGCGCTGTCGGCCATCCAGCGTACCCGGCAAATCACGTGCATGGACTGCGGCCATGAGTTCGCGCTGCAGCTTTACGGGTGGCAGGAAGGCGACGTGAAATGCGTCGCCTGCGGCGGTCGCGTGAAATTTACGACTGAGTACATGTCAACGCAGATCAAACTCGATTGGCTGGCGGACGTGCTCGCCCGTCGCCTCGGAGGACCCGACAAGGTTCCGCAGACGCTGGTGGAACGCCGACTCTGGCGC
Organism: Lysobacter sp. CA199; assembly: GCF_052078715.1. NCBI lineage: Bacteria > Pseudomonadati > Pseudomonadota > Gammaproteobacteria > Lysobacterales > Lysobacteraceae > Lysobacter > Lysobacter sp. CA199. The sequence continues at coordinate 35,761 of NZ_JBQJIL010000017.1, forward strand.
CTGGCTAACGCAGCGACATCGGCTGGCGAGGTGCCGGTCTATCTGCTTCGCGCAGGCTGGCATGTGCCGCTGCCTCCCATTGTGTCCAAGCTCCAAGAAGAATCGACTGGGCGACAGATCCTCCTGTCGTCGTCGCCCTTGATCAACGAGAAGCTCGCCGACACGAACCGCACTATCTTCGCGATCGATGAAGTGGCGCGCATGGAAACCGAGGGCATCTGGCTTGATCTTCGTCGACTGGGAAACGCCGTCACGGCGCCCTACCCGCTTTGGTTCGACCTGGACCCATCGAATGATCGGCTGACCATCGGCAACGAAGTACTTGTACTTCGACGCAATCAGAAGGAATTCATGCGTCTGCTTGCGGCAGCGCATAAGGCCGGGCACCGAGCGGTGAACTGGAAAAACCTGATGCGCCAAGCTGGCTATGACGCGAATTACACGAGCCTAACGCAAGCTTTCTCGCCTGAGCTGTTTCGCTTCATCGACACAGCAAAGGGCGACGTGTGGATCAGGAAGGAAGCCTTGCCGCGCTCACGCGCCGGTCCCTCTCGCTCCTTCAAAGAACGAGCTAACGATGACAACCATTGAAGATCCCGATTGCACTGTCCACCCGCGACTGCATGATGTCGCGTGCCTGCTTGCCTGCACTTTGGTTCGCATGCGCATGCAGCCGGAAGTTTCCGATAGCGAGCCCGTGGACCTTGATAACGCCTCCGAACTGAGGGTGTATGACCGCACCTTCAAACCCCAACGGAGAAAGACGTGAATCGCTCAACTACCCCGCCCGGCAGCGTGGCCGCGAAAATTGCGGCGCTGGAGGGCCTCAAGTGGAACGAACTCAAAGCGCTTTGGAACAATCTGTTCGGACGCGACCCTGGCATCAACAATCGCCGGTACGTCGAGCGCCGGTTGACCCACCGAATTCAAGAAGACGCCGCACGCGAGCACCATGCGGCACTGCTTCGATCCAACGAACGACGAATTCGGCATTTGCTCGAAACCGGAACTATTCAACCCAAGAAGGCCGCCGCATTTCGTACTGGTGCTGTACTGACTCGACGCTATCAAGGTGTTTTGCACTCCGTCAAAATTCTGGAGGACGGCCGCTTTGAGTACGCCGGCAGCCAGTTCCGCAGCTTGTCGGTCATCGCCCGGAAGATCACGGGCACCCGTTGGTCCGGCCCCGCTTTCTTCGGACTGCGCAATCCGTCTACCCAGGAAAACTCGTAATGGACCCTTTCATCATCCCGACCACCGATCCGCGCGAGCCGCTGCGAGTCGCGGTGTACTGCCAGACGTTGTGGAACGATATCGACCTTATCGGCTTTCAGAAAACGGTTATTGCCGACACCCTGCGACGTTGTGCCGACGTGCCGCCCATCCTGACCATCTACGTTGACAATGGGTTCTGTGCAAACACGCAGGTGCGGCCAGACTTCCATCGCCTGCTGCTGGATGTGGCTGCCCGTAAAATCGACGTCATCGCCGTATGCGAGTGGGGGCGACTGGCTACCGGCGAGGCCGACATCAAGCAGTTGCTCCGCTACTTCTACAAGCATGACGTGCTCGTAGTCGAGTGTGAGACGAAGCCTGCGCGACTTGTATTGCTCGCCGCATGAACATCACGCCATCGAAACGACAGCGCTGCGCCGTCTACACCCGCGTATCCACCGAGGAAGGGCTCGGTCAGGCCTACACCTCGATCGACGCGCAGCGAGACGCGGGCGAAGCGTACATCTCCAGTCGCCGCTCGGAAGGCTGGGTACAAGTCAGCGACTTCTACGACGATGCGGGCTTCTCCGGCGGCAATCTGGAGCGTCCAGCGCTTCAGAGTCTGCTGGCGGATATCCGTGCCGGAAAGATCGATATCGTCGTCACCTACAAGATCGACCGTCTTACGCGCTCACTATTCGATTTCTCTGAGCTGTTCAAGGTGATGGAGGAATTCGGCGTCACGTTCGTCGCTGTGACCCAGCACTTCAACACGACCGACGCAATGGGACGCATGGTGCTGAACATCATGCTGACCTTCGCCCAGTTCGAACGAGAGCTGACCTCCGAACGTATCCGGGACAAATTTGTCGCCAGCAAACGAAAAGGCCTGTGGATGCATGGCATACCGCCGCTGGGATACGACGTGAAGGAACGTCGCCTCGTGATCAACGAAGCAGAAGCCGAGCTAGTTCGATGGGTGTACCGTCGCTTTCGAGATGTCCGCTCGCTCCAGAAAGTCGCGGAAGAAGCACGGGAATCCGGGTACCGGAATAAGGCGTGGACCAGCCTTGCGGGTCGGCACTCCCCCGGCAAGGTCTTAGACAAGGGGGCAATCCACAAGATCCTGCACAACCGAACCTATCTTGGGCATCTTAAGCATCACGATTCGGAATTCGAGAACACGCACCCTCCTATCATTGACGCGCTGCTGTGGCAGCAAACCCGAGAGGTACTCGCGGTCAACGCGCATACACGCGCGAATCACTCTCGGGCCAACGTGACCTTTCTGTTGAGAGGGTTGCTGTTCGATTCGGACGGCGCTGCGCTCACTCCATGGCACACCACAAAGCGCAGCGGTCGACTCTATCGGTACTATCTTAGTAAGGAGCTTCTGGACCGAGGCAAGCTATCGGATTCACCTCTTCCGCGCTTGCCCGCTGATGAACTGGAATCCATCGTAGTCGCGCAGTTTCGTAGGGCGCTTCAAGCGCCGGAGATGATTCAGAGCATCCGGTTCTCGGCGAGTTTGCTAGACGACGGTCTGGATGAAGCACAGATCACCGTTGCGATGCAGCACTTGAATCGAATCTGGGACTCACTTTTCCCGGACGAGCAGCAGCTCATCGCCAATCGACTTATTGAAAAAATCATCGTCGCCCCGGAACGTCTAGAGATTCGATTCCACGCACTGGGCTTCCGGCTTCTGGCCGACGACCTGCATAGGAAGGCCGCATGACCTCCGACGTGATTCATCCTAACGGCGAAGCCAGTATCTTCTATACCAGCGACGGCGCTGCCACGATCACACTTCCCATCCGTCTACGTCGGCGATCAGGGCGCAGGAGAATGCATCCCGGCAAGGTCGGCGTCCCTGGCACTGCACCCGATTTATCAGCGATGCAACAAGCACTGGCGCGCGGTTTTCGCTGGCGCGAAATGCTCGATGCGGGTGAAGTGGCCTCCATGAAAGAGATCGCCGCACAAGAAAAGACCGACCATAGTTATGTCGCACGGATGATCAACGTGACACTGCTCGCGCCGCAAATCATCGAGGCGATCCTTGACGACACCCTTCCTGACATTCGTCTTACCCGGCTTGCCGTCAGCCCACCGCTGCTGTGGGAGGAACAGCTCTATCACGTCGGCCTAGTACCCGACCCCGCCATTTGGCGCGGGGAAGTGAATCGTTTACCCTGATTTTTCTAACTTAAGGAAGGGCTCATGCCGAACATAGCTTCTGTATTAAAGGACGAGATCACCCGTCTAGCACGAAAGGAAATGCGGGTGCATATCGATCCACTCCGCGCACAGCTATTGGCGCAGCGAAAGGTGATCACGGCGCTCAAGCAAGAATTGAGTCATTTACAACGCGATGTCGGCAAACTCTCCAAGGGAGCGCGCCCGGGTCCTCAGTTGAAGGCAGATCCGAACCGAGCCGATAAACCGTCACGGTATTCCGGCGCGCTGCTCCGAAAATTGCGGGAGCGACTGGAACTGTCTCGTGATGCCTTTGCCCCTTTAATCGGAGCCAGCTCGCAAGCTGTATACAACTGGGAGCAGACGGAGACCCGCCCGCGCCAGGAATTCCTCGACAAGATTGCGCTGATTCGTGGCCTGAGCAAGGCACAGGTTCAGGAGCTGCTGGAGCAACACAGCGCACCTAAACCCAGCAAGAAGGCGGCCAAGAAGATCGGTAGGAAGAAGGCAGCAGCCAGCAAGGAATAGATCGCTCGCAGTTTCAACCCGAGCCGTCCAATCTCGGCTCGCGAGACGGGCGGCATCTAGCGTCCGCGTTATGAACGCCAACTCGCCCTTACAACGCCTGCCTCCCGGCTTTCACTGGGAGGCACCCTTTTCTGGCTCGATCTTCCCATCCCACCTTGTGGCGGTGCCAGATGACGACCCCGAGGCTTGGCTCGCCACCGTCGCGCCCGCACACGGTCAGACGGCCGCTGTCGCGACTATCCGGCGCCATCTCGGTCTGCGGGAGCACGTCAGCCGTCCATTCCGCACCGACGCCGCCGCATTGGGCGGGGTCGCGCGATGGCTCTCTAGCCAGGGTGGCGCAGTACGTGCGGAACTAGCCAGCGATTGGCTACCCAGACCTATCGTTGCGACATGATCGCGCTCCCGCCCGCTCGTATTCCGCCCGACCTGGACCGGCTCCCAGTGCTGTCGCCGCCTTTCCAGTGGTGCCTGCCCCACGCGAAGCAACACCGGCGGTTGGTGCCGGAATCGCGGCTCATCATCGTCGGCGTGGATCAGCCGGCAGTGGCGTCCATTAGCGCAGGGACGGGCAAGTGGAGCACCTTGGTTGGCACGCACAGAGCGCTGCATTCCGGTCAGCACTATCGCGAATTTCTCAGCCGCAACACGGCCGCACGATATGTTGCCGCATGGGCCAGCCGATACGCTGAGCAAATTCTTGCAGAGATCTCTGACTACAACCGCAGCCGAGTCTCGGGTTAAATAGTTGCATGTCCGATAACGCAGCAAAGCATCGCGCCATGCCGATTTGTGTATCCCGCTATCCCTGCTGGCTGCGCACTCGAAGCGACCCAGCCCAATACGATCCGGAAACATCGGTGGCAGTGATCGAGGAGGAGCGCGAGCCGGATGAATGGGGTGAGCCGGGCCGACTGGTGCATCGAAAGCTCCTGTATGTCGAAGGCCCATTTGGCGGAACATGGGCCACCCATCACCGCTCGCGGCATTCGTCTTGGCGCTTGGAGCTCGGACCACGCATTGGCCGCCTTCATTGGGCGAGCCCAGCCGAACCAAGCTGAGGCGCGAGGCGATTTCGGTTTGGAAATAGCCGATTTTTGGCTGTTTTGCGGGTGCAACCGGTGGACGCTACCCGGTAACATCACTTTTAGATTATTGATGGCAATTCCATGGTCCGCCCTCCTCACAAACCCCTGCCGGTAGAGATCCCGCTACCTGTGAATCAACCGTTCGCGGAAGACGCGATTTTCGTGCGTTTGCCGACGCTCGCATCATTGGAAGAGTGTTGGGCGCAGCAGAGGGCGATACGTCCATATGTGGCCAATGGTATGACCTGCCCCGAAGGCCAGCGCTTCCTCAATCAATACGAATGGGTGTTCGCACCGACGAAAGCGGCGCTCATCGAGGCAATGACGCGCTGGGACCAGGTCGGCATCTGCGTCCGCTGGTACGACTGGAAAGGTGATGCGAACGCTATCTACAGCTACGAGGAACACTTCCGCGACTATGAGGAACGTCGAGAACGCGGCATTGCCGAAGGCACCTGGACGCTTCAGGACGAAGTGGACCACGTGGAATACAGCCCGGAGCGCTACACCGGCGAGTGGGTTATCGACAACCTGCCTGATGACATGGGCGAGGATTGGTTCGCTTTCGGGCACAGAAGCATCATCGATCAAACACTTCCAACTTCAGTAGTCACACGCCTGTTGCAAGAACGCACGTTCGATGACTGGCGTAGAGGCGATGCCTACGATGTCATGGTGCGGGATGCGAAAAGTGTGGGCGATGAAATCGAATACTGGCGAGGTGAGAAGCGCGCGGGTGAGGACTACTACGGCAAAGAGAACGAATCGCGCAGCTGACGCGCTCAGTGCGGAATTTAAATGAAAGGCACTCGTTCTTCTGCACCATGCCACTTGGTTCCGTGCATGAAAGTTTCGCGCTCCGACTCCGTAGTCAACGCAAATTTAGCGATATGTGTTCGCGCCATTCTATGAACAAACTCAAATACCTCCGCGTTTTCCGACGGCTGTCCCCTCGGATTCGCGACGTGCGCATCACGGAGCTCCAGCGCTGTTTCATAGGCTGAGTTGTCGGAAAGCTGCGCCTCACTGTACAAACGCGAGTTGATGTTCGCGGTACCGATTTCGATGGTCAAACCCGTCAATCCTGTATTGAGCACCGCGCGCAACGTCTTTAGCTTCTTGGCGTCGCTCCGAAAATCGGTCTGCTTGAAGACTATGTTGTAGTGAGGCTTGAAGTAATTTATGAGCGCGGCCTCCACCAGAGAAACCCGATCCCTGCGCAGAACTTGCGCATTCATTATTCTTTCAAGATGGGCGCGATCTTCGTCCGGCGTCGCCAACGGGTCGAGACTGAAATCTCCAGCATTGCTGATAAATTTCTGCGAGCTACCGAACTGATAGAGCAACAAGAGCAGCTCCATTTCGGGATGGAAGGTGTGAAAATCCGCAAGGATCGCCTGGAATGTGTGGTGATTTCGCAATCGATCCAACGCGATGCGCGCCTTCTTTCTACCCTGCGACTGTCCGACATAGAGGACGTGAAGATCGCGCTCGTCTTCAGTCAACGGGGTAATGGCTCCCGAAGCGATTTGGCACGCTCCAAGTAGATACTTCTTCCCAGCTATATCGTCGATTAGCTCGATGTGCGTCCCCGATGGCAAGACAGATGCCCGAGCACTTTGAGGGGTGAATCCAAGATTCGGCGGCAGTTCGAAACTGAACGGAACTCCAGTCCAGCCTTTGTCCCGCATGACTACCAATTGTCCCGTCAGCGTTGTTCCATCGAATGAAGACTCCGGAGATATCAGAATTCGTCTTCGACACACCACAACATAGATGTTGCTGCCTTCCATGACTTCGCGCATCTCTGGATCGCTATCCGCCTTAAGCAGATCTCCGGGCGAAAGCAAGAATGGATCTCTTGAGTAGCAGTGAAGGCATCCTTCCGCAGTAAACATGCGCACAGCGTTCGCTTCGTCGTTCATCCTTAAACGCTCCTCTGTGGTCTCACTTAAGCTTCGATGCAACTGTTCGTAGCGTGATCAAGTCGCTCGGACTGTGCTCGCCCCGCCATCACTTGGCGGCGCCGCCTCGCCGTCAATTATTTCTTTAGAGGGATTTGAGCAAAGCCCGATGGTGTACGTCAGCTTCTTGTCTTCCCTGAGGTGCCTCATCGCATCGGAAAACACCTCTTTTGCCAGGGCACGATCCTCAACATCCATGTCGACCAGCGTTACAAAACTGACGCAATTTCGAGACTCGATATATATCGAGGCATAGGTGTCGCCTGGAGCCTCGTATCGGAACGTTTCCAGTGGAGATCCCGGGCGGTTGGGTTGACTGACCCCAACTCTTTCGAAGCCATGCGCTATCAGTCTCTCTTCAATTTGAGCAACTACCGCATTCGGCCTTTGGCCATGTAGTTGAACCGTGACCTGCTCAACGGCCAGCCGCGGGCCGCATCCGGTGATGAGGAGGACGAGAACTAACCAGGCAGGAAAGTTTTTCATTCGTTCTAACACCTCAGTCCAATGAGGGCGATGTTTAGGCTATGGCAAGGGAGTTCTTCCACTCTTGTACAACCGAAAGATCACAACCCAGCCCGCGTTACTTAGAAGACTGTCCGTGACGAACCGTCTCCGGAATGCATTGCCAAAACGAGGGTGGGAAGTCAGTTTCCATCTGAGACCGTTCCCACCAGTTTGGATTCTCCGACTCGATCAAGCGACGTTGCCAACGATGGGGCCAGCGCCGGATCTCCGCCGCTCGTTCGCAGGCGGCGGCATGCGTTTGCGTTCGTTCTAACCACACTAGACAGAAGGCCGCCAGACCGGGGTCGTTGGCGACCGCTGTACGCCTAAAATGAGTCCGTTTAACTTCTTGCAGCACCTCTGAGATTAGGCCGCCGACGCCGACGACATACGGACCGCGTCGCTGGTCTGCGAGCAGGTAGACCATGTGCGGTCCGGTGGTCGTACTCATCCGCCCCTCCGATTACCGTGACGGTCCTCGGCTCGGGTCATCCGGATTCCGTTGTGATGTCTCCTGCGCCAGCTGCTGCTCGCGTTGCTGATTGACCGCCTGCGTCTCGCGCAGGGTGTCCTGTATCGCGGGCGGCTGTTCTGAGAGCGACACCGCACCATGAAAGCCGGGCGTGGTTGAGCCGACCCACAGCTTGCCGTTAGCGACGCCCACCTGCGCGATGCTACCTGCATCGTGGATATTGTCGCGCTTGGCCGAGAGCATCGCCGCCGCCACCGTTTCATCTGAAACGTGCCCGGGCGCACCCGCGCGAATCTTCGCGAACATGGCTTGGTCAGCAGGAGGCATGCGCGCCAGATCCTGTGCAACCATTGCCGGGGCTGGTGTCGCACTGTCGCCAACTTGCGCATAGTGTGGTTGTCGCTCCTTCGAGTGCGCTTCGCTGGGCGCAGCCGAAGGCTCGACTCGACGGCTGGTCTCGATCGGGCGCGCGTCGGCTAGAGGGGAAGTCAAAGATGCCGTAGTAGTTTCGGCAGTGCGCTCGTCGTTGGCCACGGCCGCTAGTTCGGCAGGTTTCGTGGCCGTCTCGGCAGCGGGGGCTTGTACGGCGGTTTTGTCGACCTTCTGCGATTCGATCTTCGCCCGCTGCACAACTGCAAGCGCATGGACCGTCTCGGGGTCAACGCTCCCCGTCTCCGGCAGACCATTGTCGCGTTGTAACTGGCGCACGGCTTGCTCGGTCGCTGCGTCGAACTGACCGTTCCGCTGTAGGGGTGCGTCGTCTGTTCCACCATAGCCGACCCGCTGCAAGCGGTACTGCAGCATCTCGACGTCCTGCCCGTGGTCACCGCGGCGCAAGGTTCCATCATCCGGGGCAGGTTCGGCTTCCACCGCCACCGGCACGACTTGAGGGGTAGGCTGGGAAGGCGTCGGAGTGGGCGTGCCCGGCGTAGGCGTGGCCTCGGCTGCGACCGGGGCGACGCGAGGAGCGGCCTGGGGAGGCGTTGGCGCCGACGCGTCTGGCGCCGGCTGTATCGCGGGCACCTGCTGTTCTGGCGGCTTGGCAATGAGTACGTCCGGCCTAACCGGTTCGGCCGGCGCCACTGCGACCGGCGCTGGCTCGGCTTGTTTCGGTGCTGAGGGCGGTTCCGGTTCGTCCAACGTACGGCCGTTTTGCGCATCGCGAACGGGCGGCGCAGTCATAGGATCGATCGGAGGGGCGGTGGCGGTTCGCTGCGCGACGCCCAACGGCTCGGTTGGCGTCCGCATTGCTTCGGCATCCTGCCCGGGCTGCAGATCCTTTGGCTTTTCCAACGGCACCTCGGCCGCCACGGCCTTGACTGGCGCGGGCGATGGCGCATCGGGTTCGCGTGCCGCCTCGGGCTTGGGCTGCGGTCGCACTCGATCTGCATCAATTGCGCCTATGACAATTTCGGGTTCCCCATCCGCCGCACCGGCCACCGCTTGCAACGCTGAGGCCTGAACATCATCGCGCTTCAGCCCTAACCGATTCGCTTCGCGAACGACCTGCTCCAAGGCTGCTTGCTGTTGCGGAGACAAGTTCGCGATCCGCAGCTCCGGTGCCTCCGGCGTTGCGGGAGGTGGCGATCGCAAGTCGAGCATCGCCATTTGCACTTCCAGTGCGCTCGTGACGGCAACGACACGGTTCGCACCGTCGGCGCCGCGACCGACGTGCTCGATCGGGCTGTTGATATCAAATTTGCCGCTCGCAGTGTTGAGCCCCAAGTGCAGCGATGTCGCCAGCGGAGCTACGCCATATTCCTGCTGGGTACGCCTCACCGCCTCAAGCGTCGCCTCCAACTGCTCTGGAGTTGCATTGACGTTGTGGACGTTGTGGGTCGCCAACAAGTCCTTACGCTCAATGTCCTCCAAGGTCGGTGGCTGCCGATTCGGAATCGCCGCGACTTGTTGCTCGTGCTGAGCCAACTGCGGTTGCAGCACCGCGCGCGTGCTTTCCAATTCCTGACGCAAACTCCCGGAAGCCACCACGGACTCACCGTTGCGCTGCCACTGCCCATCCGCCATGCGGCGATACAGCTTCCCGTCCGAAGCGGTTAGCGAGTCATCCGAGAGCGCCGATTGAATGGAGGGCGGCATGACCCCGAACCGTTCCCAGCCTTCGCTCCGGTGCACCATCTGATAGCGAGCCGCCATGGGCACCGGACCATTGGCGATGTTGTCGCGGATCACCTGTTGCGATGCGCTATCCAACTCGGCCGCACGCTCGGCACTGGCGGTATACATTTGGATCATCGGAACGCCACGTTGCTCGTAACCTTCGACTACTCGACGGCTCCATGCGCCAGTTTGCGCATCACGTTCCCAATCCGCCCGCTGCTGACTCACTGGATCGCCTTCGGCAGCAGGCTGGGAGTACGGATTGCGCGGCGGTTCCAGCTTCCTCATCGCCAGTTCCGTCGCGACGTTGCTGGCCTTGTAATTGAGTTTTTCCGCCGTTTCCGGATCGGCAGAGAACGACTGCTTGATGGGATTGTTCTTGCCATCATCGAGCATGTCGCCCAAATCCGGTCGGACCCATTGCCGCCCGTTGGATTCCCATTTGACGCCATCGACGGTCTGCTTGAAGGTCTTATAACTATCCAGAACTTCAGCGACATGCTCGCCCACATGCGCGCCGGCTACGGCTGCACCGCCGATCACAATGAAGCCCACGACTCCGGGCCCGGTCGCAGCCGCGGTGGCAACCAAACCGGCAGAGGCACCACCTATCCAGCCGCCAGTGCCGCGCGCGGCGTAGTGCGTCAGTTCCGATTGCGCGGCCAGTGGACTGTCTTGTGAGAGCAGTGTGCTGACGCGGTCCGCGCTTGCCTTAGCGTCCACCAAACTCGCTGCAATGCCGGCGACGCCGGCCGCTGCTAGCACCTTCGCACCGGGACTTATCTGCGTGGGAGCCTGGTAAGGTCTGACCTCGACGTCAGCCTTCTTCAGCAAGTCCGCCATCGCCTCTTCGGCCGGCGGCGCAGCCATCTGGGTTGGGAGTGAACGAACAACAGGGCGTGTGCGCTCAGTGATTTGTGCCACATCTTCACCAAGCTCTTCAGGCATGTGGACGGGTGTATGCACCACTTGCCCGGCCGGAGTGACGGCTGGAGTGGCCCGCGAGTAGTCCGGAACCAGGACACGAACTTCACCTTCAGGAGTATCTCGGGCGGCATGGCCCATGTACTTAAAGACGCTTCCTTCCTCAGAGCGGTGCACGACATTGAGACGAGGGTCATAGGACTCGGGAAGGCGATGCAGCAACGGTTCGCTGAAAAGAGCGTTGTGGTAGTCCGTCATCAAGTTCTGACTTCTGGTACCAAGCCCGTTTCGCAGATAGCTTCCGCCAATATTCGAGTGAGCGCCCGCCACAGTCACACTCAGGAATCGACCATCTTGTGATGCCCCCTCCGGAATGATCCGGTCGACAGGAAACTTGTTTCGTTTCTCGTCAGCAGCGTTGATCTGAAACCCCGACACGACGGATGGCGGAAGTCTTCGATCAAACCTTTCCATCACCCCGGTAGGCACGGGATCGTAGAGCCCAACCGACATCGGAGTAAGCCCTGGTTCCTGATGGAAGTGTGGATATGACCGCGTTGGCACTCCTCGTTCGTCACGCACGTATTCCGGCCGGCTAAGATCCGGAATGCCGCGATCATGAATCATCCGTGCGAGTAGAGGCACCTGACTTGCACCGCGACTAAATCCCTCTAGATGGATGGCCAGCTTCGCATGCGGGTCTTTTTCGTAGATATCTTGCGCACGCGTTACGAGACGGTCATACATTCGCTCTGCACGATCGAGGCTGGTACTTCCGCGAGCCGAGTCATAGACGAATGCCGGAAGGTTCGTCTGTGTACCTGCCCCAGCGATGTACTCAACGTCGATTCTGTCAATGCCAGAACGCTTGAGCTTCTGGATCTGGGCATCGAAGCGCGCAACGCTGGTAGCGTGAAGTGGGTCCTGGTTTACATCATTTCCCGTTCCGTCCATCAACCCGACCAAAAGGTGCGAATGAGGATCGTTGGTACTAAAGAGGGCGGGGACCTTGAACTTGTACAGGTCATCGGCAGCTCTGTCGTAGCTGGCTAGCCGATCAGCGTTTGCTTCGAAATGCGAAACATCTTCAATCGGTAGACCATCTTCAGCAAGATGGACAACTTGTTTCTTCTGACCTCCCATGTCTTAGCGCTCCCTTAGTACGTCTTGGACCAGACCTGCACCAATTCGTTGCGACTTCTGAGGTTCGGTCGCTCGGGGTCTCGGGAGGAATTGGTGAGGATGCGCGCTTTCATGTAGATCGTGATGACTCGATCGTTGACCTCCATAAGAAGCTCCGGATGAACCTTGTCGAAGCGCGCCCAATCCTCGTTGACCTCGGCCTTTGAGACGTTGTGGTGCACAATTCGATTCGGCACGACCTCTTCGATAAGGTCAATTTCAGCGGTGCGTTCGACGCCGTCCAGCGGCATCCACCGGACTTCGACAGAGCCGGGCGCCGCATCGTCGAAAAATACGTTGTGCGAAGCGGTCCAATGGTCCTTCCAATCGGCCGAACGGGGCTCCCCAGAAGGAACGTCGAGTTCATCGTCGAGCGCGAATTGATAGTTATTGAATAGGATGCTGCACCGAAGGGTGTTGTAGACCCGCGACCCGAACGAGAAGGAGTCGAAGGTCAACGGCCAGGGCATTGGGGATGAATTGCTCGGTGCTTGGGTGTTCATGCTTAAAGTCCTTAGGGGAAAATGCTGCAAGAGACACAAGAGGCTCGTTGACGCGACGATACTGTGGGTAATCGGGAAGGGGTTGAATCTGCTACTGCCACGGATTGTTCATGCCGCGCGTCGAAAGCAATAAGAGTGCCAATGCAAATATCGGCATGACAACGATTGCAGCGCCGAAGGCGAGGATGATCCCCAGTGGCCAGTCGAATTTCCAGATGGTCAACGGCATCAATAGGCACGCCGTACCCACATACAAGATCGAGAAAATCTTTTTCAGCATCGATCGTCTCCAAGCGCTGCCGCTCGTAGGCGCGGGAACGCGCTTCCGCGCCCAGGACTGGGGCGGTGCAAACTGGCAGGAGGTCGGCAGCAGGGATGGCGCATGAACTGTCCGTGTTGGACCCGTGTAAACACTCTCACCGCACGTCATGCGCGGTAAGTACCTGGATGCCCGCTACAGGGGCTAGTCAAGGATTGGGTCAGGCGGGAGCACCTACGTTGGGTGCGTCCGAGGAATAGATGAAACTAAGTGCAGCTTGTACCGGGTGCCGAGCAGGAGTCAAGGCCGCCCGCTGGTTTCTGTGGAAACGTTCCGGCACGCCACGGCGCGAGTGTGACATCGGCTCAGGCGACGCGATCGCGCTTACGTCGGATTCCGGTCAGCTCTTTCAGTGCCATCTGGCAATCCATTGCGGTATCCGCGGAACTGCTTCCGTTATTGAACTTGACGACTCTCCATCCCCGCGCCCCTGGTTTCGAAGGCGAGTTTTACGCTTTTGTTGACCTGTTGATCGCCGAAAAACTCGCAAAAAAGTCCACGGGTAACTCATTGATTTACAAGACCCAAAAAAATGGGCCTTTGGTTCCGAGACCACAGGTAGGGAGAAGAGAGAGGACTGGGTGGCGAATTTTTCGCCAAATCGCGTTTTTCGCCTGCTCTCCGAAACCACGGCTTACGCGGAAACCCTCGAAAATAAGGGGATTTTCTCAACCTGCGGAGGGGGAGATAAACGCGCTTCTGCAAGGAGTGGTGGGCCCACCAGGATTCGAACCTGGAACCAAAGGATTATGAGTCCTCTGCTCTAACCGTTGAGCTATAGGCCCGCAAAGCTGCGGTGCGATCCGCCGCCGGCATGGCTGGGACAGCCGCCGGGTGCGTCTCCGGAGAGGTCTGAGCGTCCCGGATCGAAGACGCGGAAGTATATCGTCAGGCTGCGGCCTCGTCTCCGCCGCGGGCCGCCGTCGGACGCATCTTCGCCCCGACCGCCCATCCGATCTCGATTGCCGCCTCGCCGAAGGCGGTCCTATGATCGATCAGGCCTCACTTTGAGCGGTGGCGCGGTCGGCCACGGCAGGCTTCATCGGCACCCTCGCCGATGTCCAGTTCCATATCGGAGATAAAGGACTTTCTCATGGCCACGATCCGCACCGACGATGTGATCGCCAATCATCCCTTGTATGCCTCGATGCGCGAGCAGTTGCCCGGGGTGCCCGAGGACAAGACCGCGGAGATCACGCTGCGCGCGTTGCAGAACGGGATCCTGGGGCCGGACAGGCTGCAGCGGGCGCAGGTGCACGATGAACGCATCGTCGCGGTCGGCACGGTGCCCGGGTTCGGCGCGATGGTGGGCTTGAATACGCCGGCGCCGCCGATCGCCGAGCTCAATGCACAGTACGCCGCGCTCGGCAAGGGTGCGACGGTCGCGCAGGCGCCGGCCCAGACCAGGGCACCGGCATCGACGCCGACACCTGCGCCCGCACCGACGTCCTCACCTGCACCTGCACCTGCACCTGCACCTGCAGACAGCGTGACGGCGCCGACAGTTAACGTGAACGTCGGTCGCGCGCTGGACGCCGATGAGCAACGTGCGGTCGACGCGCTCAATGCCTCGATCCGGGACGTGACCCGCACCATCAACGGCATTCCCAATGAGGCTCGCATGACCTTGGCCGACGGCCGCACGGTCAGCGGCGAGGAACTGCGCGACATGTGGTCGAAAACCCAGTTCACCCTCCATCACACCGGGTACAACGAATATCGCAACAAATCCGCTCGCGGCGAGGCCGATTACAACGGCGGCGATCCGCAGATCGGCTACAACATCGACAATCTCACCAAGTACAGCCGGGTTCCCGGCGGGATGAACTATCTGGTCCTGCACGAAATCGGCCATATGACGGTGGCCGGGCGTGAGACCAACACGGATGTCCATCGCGACGACACGCTGACGCACGAGGAGAACGAAACCAACGAGCGCCTGGCCAACGATGTGGCGCGCGGCATCGCCCATCGCGGCGGTCTGTCCATTCTGCCGGCGACCGGTCCGACCGCGCCGACCCAGGGCGGCTACAGCGCCGATATCCCCAGCTTCGACACGCCGGCCCCGCCGCAACCGGGCGACGAAGGGCCGCAGAAAGGCGAAGGCGCGCCCGCGCCGAGGCGGTGATGGCGATGGATCGGCCAGGACGAATCCGCATGTCGATCAGAACGCCGCGCCTCGCCTGCGTGCTGGGGGTGGCCGCGGTCCTTTGCCTGCCGGCGTGCGCGTCCGGCGAACGCGCCACTGCGGCGCGCGCCGACGCGGGCGAGCAAACCTCCAGTGCCACGTGCTCCGCCGGTGCACCAGCCCTGCGCGAACTGCGCCTGAGCTCTGGCGATGCCGCGGGCGCGCGCGACAGTCTGAGCTTGGCCGCGAAGGATCAACTCAAGCTCGGCGATGTTTCGCGCTTGCAAGGGGCTTGCGCGCGTGAGCTCCAGGCCTTTCGCATGGCGGATTTGTACTTGTCCGGCGCGGTGGCGCTGCGGCTGGGCGAAGACGGACAGCCGCATCCGGCCGGCGACGATGCCGCGGCCTATCGCGCCTTGTTCGCCATCGGCCCGCAACAGGCGCACCCCGAGGCGCCGGCCGGCGAGTTCGTGATGGCCACTCGCGTGGAAGCCGGCGCGCTCGGGACGCAGGCGGGCGAATTCGTCGGCCTGTGGCGTGAGGCTTCGGCGTCGAAGCTGTACGCGTTCTCGCGCGATGCCGCCGGCCGTTTCGGCGCCGCGCGGCTGTTGCTGGATTCCCGCCTGCCGCTGCGCAGCGTGTCTTATTTCCCCGCGCCGGATTCGCCGTCGGGACGCTTGGGCCTGGTGCAGGAAGCCGCCGGCGAAATTCGCCTGATCAGCATCGACTGGTTCCATCCGCGGCCGACATCGCATTAGACCCACGCACGGCGCTGAGCCGGCGCGAGTCCCGTGCGTTGCGACGCGGCGCCATTAGCGAACGCCGCTCTTCGAAGCGCCTCTCATCGACGCGTGCTCATCGACCCATGCTCATCGAATAAGGCCGCAGCTTCGGATCGCTGGCCCATTGCTTGTTCGGCTGCGCCTGCATGACGAACCGAAGTTCGCCGCCGGCGACGATTTCCTCATGCCGTAGGAAGCTGCGATTCAACGGCTGGCCGTTGAGCGTCGCTGAGCCGATGTAGGTGTGGGCTTCGTCCAGGCCGTCGGCGATCACGCTGAAGCGCTTGCCGTTGGGCAGATTGAGCGTGGCGCGCGGCAGGAACGGGCGGCCGATCGCGTACTCGTTGCTGACCGGCGCGACCGGATAGAAACCCAGTGAAGTAAACACATACCAGGCCGACATCTGGCCGAGGTCGTCGTTGCCGGCCAGGCCGTCGGGACGTGGCGCGTACTGGCTGGCCATGATCTGCTTGAGCCGTTCCTGGGTGCGCCAGGGTTGGCCGGCGTAGCCGTACAGATAAGCGACATGGTGGCTGGGTTCGTTGCCGTGCGCGTACCAGCCGATCAGGCCGGTGATGTCTTCCATGTGTTCGAAGATTTTCGGATCGACCTTGGCGTCGAACACCTGATCGAGTTTCTCGACCAGCTTGGCGTCGCCGCCGAGCGCTTTCGTCAGGCCGGCGACGTCCTGCGGTACGTACCACGAGTACTGCCAGGCGTTGCCTTCGGTGTAATCGGTCCCGTAACCGCTGGCGGTGGGATCGAAGGGTTCGCGGAAGCTGCCGTCGCGCTTGCGCGCGCGCATGAAGCCACTCGACGCGTCGAACGCATGTTTCCAATTTCCCGCTCGCTTGGAAAATTGCGCAGCGATGTCTTTACGCCCCATATCCGCGGCCACGCGCGAGATCGTCCAATCGTCGAACGCGTACTCCAGCGTCTTCGATGCCGCCTCGCCTTCTTCGTCGATCGGCACGTAACCCAGTTCCATGTACTGGGCGATGCCGTCGTAAGGGCCGTAGCTGGCGCTGGCGACCATCGCGTCGAGCGCTTCGGCGGTGTCGTAGCCGCGGATGCCTTTCATGTAGGCGTCGGCGATCACCGGCACGGCGTGGTAGCCGACCATGCACCAGGTCTCTTGGCCATGAAACGCCCACACCGGCAGGATGCCGTAGGGGCTGTGGCGGCGCGAGGCGAGCAGCGAATTGACGAAATCGTTGTTGCGTTGTTCCGGCTGGACCAGGGTCAGCAGCGGATGCAGCGCGCGGTAGGTGTCCCACAGCGAGAACGTGGAGTGATAGCGGAAGCCCTGGGCCTGATGCACGGCGTTGTCGGGGCCGCGATAACGGCCGTCGCTGTCCATGAACAGACTCGGTCCCATCAGCGTGTGATACAGCGCGGTGTAGAAGCTCTTGCGCATCGGCGCGGGCGCATCGGCGTCGATCGCCGACAGCGCCTGCGACCAGGTCTCGCGCGCCTTGGCGCGCACGCCATCGAAATCGAAACCGGGTACTTCCGCATCGAGATTGGCGATCGCGTTGTCTTCGCTGACCGGCGAGATCGACATTTTGACGATCAGTTCCTTGCCCGGCGCATCCTTGAAATCGAAGCTGCCGACGATCTGTCGGCCTTCGATCTGCGCGCGCCGGGTCGGATCTTTTTCGCCCGGCGGCGGAAAGCCCTTGTAGAGCACGTCGGCTTCGGTGTCGTTGAAGCTGTGGCCGCTGACCGGGCGCGAGAAACGCATCGCGAAATACAGCTGACGCCCCGGCGCCCAGCCGCGGGTTTCGCGAAAACCGGTGACGGTGCCGTCCGCGCGCAGGCGCAGTCGCGACCACAGGATCTTGCCGGGGTAGTCGTACAGGCTGGTGCGCAGGTCGATCAGCACGTGCGCGGCCTGGCCTTGCGGGTAGCGGTAACGGTGCACGCCGACGCGCTCGCTCGCGGTGAGTTCGGCGCGGATCTTGTAGTCGTCGAGAGTGACGGCGTAGTAACCGGGCTGCGCGACTTCATCGTCGTGGCGGAACGCGGAGCGGTAACCGCTGCGCGCGATCTTGGAATCACCGCGATCGAGCTTGACCTCACCGGCGATCGGCATCAGCAGCACGTCGCCCAGATCGGAATGGCCGGTGCCGGAGAAGTGGGTATGCGAGAAACCGACGATGCTGCTGTCGCTGTAACGGTAGCCGGCGGCCCAGCCGTAGGCCTCCTTGCGCGGCTTGATCTCGGTATCGGGGCTGAGCTGGATCATGCCGAAGGGCACGGTCGCGCCGGGAAAGGTGTGGCCTTCGCCGCCGGTGCCGATGAACGGGTCGACCGCCTCGAAGGCGCGCTGGCCGGCATCGCCGGCCGAGGCGGCGACCGCGTTCCAGGCGCAGGCGGCGAGGGCCAGGGCGCACAGTCGGCGCAGCCAGGGCCGGACGCGGGTCGCGGAACGGGAGGAGCTGGACTGGGTCGGCAGGGTCATCCGAGGCACTCCGTCTGGTACAAAACTGGGGGAAGGCGGGGAACTGGGCACAGGCGCACCGATCAGCACGGGTGCCGACGGGACAGCCACTTTTAGATCGTTCTAAATACAGGCAAGCTAACACGCGCCCAGGCCGCGTTCATGCTGCATTGCAGAATGCGGGGACAGGGCTTAAGCCGCAGGATGACGGCATTTAGAACGATCCAAAAGCTTCCGAGCCCGGCCCGCCATGAGTCCCGAACGTCCACCGTTTGCGAGGTGCCATAGATGAACGACGCGCCCGCCCCCCGAGGCCGGGTCACCCTGGCCGACATCGCCCGCGCCTGCGGCCTGTCGCGCGCGACGGTTTCGCTGGTGCTGCGCGGCAGCCCGCTGGTCCATTCCGACACCCGCGCCCGGGTCGAGGCCGAACTCAAGCGCCAAGGCTACGTCTACCACCGCGGCGCGGCCAACCTGCGCCGCAAGGTGTCGACCGGCGTTGCCCTGGTCATCAACGACCTGTCCAACCCGTTCTTCGCCGAATTCGCCGCGGGTGTGGACGAATGGCTGGCTACGGCCGGCTTCGTCACCCTGCTGGGCAGCACCAACGAGTCGGTGGAACGCCAGCAGGCGGTGCTGACCTCGCTGATGGAACACGACCCGGCCGGCATCATTCTCTCGCCCGCCGAAGGCAGCGACGGCGCGCGGGTGCGCCAGCAGGTCGGCGAACGCACGCCGGTGCTGGTGTTCAACCGCGAGCTCGACGGCACCGCCTGGGATTTCCTCGCCCTCGACAACACCCACGGCGCGCGCCTGGCCACGCGTCATCTGCTCGATCGCGGCCATCGCCGCATCGCGTTCTTCGGCGGCCATCGTGATTCCTCCTCGTGCCGGCAACGCCGCCAGGGTTACCGCGAAGCGCTTGCCGAAGCCGGGATCGAACCCGAACCGCAGTGGCTGGTGGAATGCGCGCCCACGCGTCTTGAGGCCGCGCAGCAGACCGGCGCGTTGTTCGTGCGCGATCCCGCGCCGACCGCGGCGGTCTGCTACAACGACGCGGTCGCGCTGGGCCTGATGGCGGGCTTGGTCGCGCGCGGACGCCGCGCCGGCGGCGATTTCGCCGTGGTCGGCTTCGACGACATTCCCGAAGCCTCGGTCGCCTCGCCCACCCTGACCACGATCGCGGTCGATCCGCGCGCGCGCGGCCGCCAGGCCGCCGAACTGATCCTCAAGCGTCTGCGCGAACCCGAATTGGCGCCCGCCCACACCATCGCCCCCGTCCGGCTGCAGGCACGCAGCAGCAGCGAGGTGCTCGTTCCGCCGTCCGGAGAGTCCGCATGAGTCGTCGCGACATGTCCTACACCGCCGCGCTGGCGGTGGTGACCATCATCTTCTTCACCTGGGGCGGCCTGACCAGTCTCAACGACGTGCTGATCCCGCATCTCAAAGCCGTGTTCAACATGAACTACGCGCAGTCGATGCTGATCCAGTCGACCTTCTTCGGCGCCTACTTCCTGATGTCGCTGCCGGCCAGCAAGGTGGTGGCGAAGTTCGGCTACAAGAACAGCATCGTGATCGGCCTGATCGTGGCCGCGATCGGCGCGGCGATGTTCTTCCCGGCCGCGCGCATTCCCTCGTATCCGTTGTTCCTGGGCGCGCTGTTCGTGCTCGCCAGCGGCATCACCCTGCTGCAGGTCTCGGCCAATCCCTACATCAGCCTGCTCGGCGATCCGGCCGGCGCGCCGAGCCGCTTGAATCTGGCGCAGGCGTTGAACTCGCTGGGCACCACAGTGTTTCCGTACGTGATCGGCCCGTTGATCCTGTCCGGCGCGGTGCTCAGCGCGGCCGATCTGGCCGCCAAGTCGGTCGCCGAACAGGCCGCCTATCGCGCCCACGAAGCCGCCGCGGTGCAGATGCCGTACATGATCATCGCCGGCGGCTTGCTGCTGCTGGCGGTGTTCGTCTACGCCATGCGCATTCCCTCGCTCAAGGAAGCCACCGAGAGCGCCGACCCGGTGCATCACAGCTTCGGCGAGGTGCTGAGCCAGAAGCATCTGTTGTTCGGCGTGATCGCGATCTTCGTCTACGTCGGCGCCGAGGTGTCCATCGGCAGCTTCCTGATCAACTACATCTCCGCGCCGGAGATCGGCAACATCAGCCACGCGGTGGCCGCCGAACACCTGGCTTATTACTGGGGCGGCGCGATGGTCGGCCGCTTCATCGGCGCGGCGCTGTTGCAGCGCTTCGACGCGCGCCGTCTGCTGGCGCTGGCGGCGATCGTGGTGATCGTGCTGCTGGCGCTGACCATGGGCACCAAGGGCACGATCGCGATGTGGACGGTGCTGGCGATCGGCTTGTTCAACTCGATCATGTTCCCGACCATCTTCACCATCGCCATCGAAGGCTTGGGGCCGATGACCAGCAAGGCCTCCAGCCTGCTGATCATGGGCATCGTCGGCGGCGCGGTGGTTCCGCTGTTGCAGGGCGCGCTGTCGGATCGCATCGGCATCCAGCACTCGTTCGTGATTCCGTTGATCTGCTACGCCTTCATCGTCTGGTACGGCCTGAGCGGCGCGCGCATCCGCGCCGGCCAGGGCCAGCACTCCAGCGCGCAAGCTTCAGGAGTAATGCATTGATGTCCGTTGCACCGTCGGCTTCGCCCTCCGCGGGCCCTAATCCCGCCATCGTCTGCTTCGGCGAAGCGCTGATCGATTTTCTCGCCCGTCCCGGCGGCGCCTCGGGCGAGCCGCGTCACTTCGTCGAGTACGCCGGCGGCGCGCCGGCCAACGTCGCGGTCGCGGCCGCGCGGTTGGGCGGCAATGCGCGCTTTCTGGGCATGCTCGGCGAAGACATGTTCGGCGACTTCATCGCCGAGCAGTTCGATCGCTACGGCGTGGACACCCGGCATATCCTGCGCACGGCGCAGGCCAAGACCGCGTTGGCCTTCGTCTCGCTCGACGGCGACGGCGAACGCAGCTTCAGTTTCTATCGCCCGCCGGCGGCCGACCTGCTGTTCCGCGATTCGGATTTCCGCGCCGACAGCTTCGCCGACGCCGGCGTGTTCCACGTGTGCTCCAACAGCCTGACCGAAGAAGCGATCGCCGCGACCACGCTGGCCGGCATGCGCCGCGCGCGCATGGCCGGCGCACTGGTCAGCATGGACATGAACCTGCGGCCGTCGCTGTGGCCGTCCGACGTCGACCCCGCGCCGCGGCTGTTGGCCGCGCTGCTCGAAGCGGACCTGATCAAACTGTGCGGCAGCGAATTCGAATTCCTGGCCCGCCACCTCGGCGGCGAGGAAGCGGCGCTGCAACGTCTGTGGCACGGCTACGCGCGATGCGTGCTCATCACCGACGGCGCCACCCCGATCCGCTGGCACACCCGCACCCGACACGGCGAAGCGCCGACGTTCAAGGTCGCGCCCAGCGACACCACCGGCGCGGGCGACGCCTTCGTCGGCGGCCTGTTGCAGCGTCTCGCCGACCTGGGCGTGGACGCATCCAACTTCTCCGACTTCCTGCAGCGCGACGACGACCTGGTCGGCGCGCTGCGCTATGCCGCCGCCGCCGGCGCGCTGGCCACCACCCGTCACGGCGCGTTCGCGGCGATGCCCAGCGCGGCCGACGTTGAACGACTGATGCAGGAACAATCATGAATCTACCGTTGCACCCGCTGCCCGACTTCCGCGATGCCGACGTGCTGCGCGCGCATATCCAGGACACGATGGCGTTCTACGATCCGGTCGCGCTCGACGCGAACGGCGGGTTCTTCCACTACTTTCGCGACGACGGCTCGGTCTACGATGCATCGCATCGTCATTTGGTCAGCAGCACACGCTTCGTCTTCAACTATGCGATGGCGGCGATCGAGTTCGGCCGCGAGGACTACCGCGAACGCGCGCGCCACGGCCTGCGCTATCTGCGCGAGAAACACCGCAACCCTGACACCGGCGGCTACGCCTGGACGATCCGCGACGGCGCGCCCGAAGATCGCATGAACCACTGCTACGGCGGCGCCTTCGTGCTGCTGGCCTACTCCACCGCGCTCAAGGCCGGCATCGATGAGGCCGCGGCGTGGATGGACGAAATCTGGGAGCTGCTGGAAACGCGTTTCTGGGAAGCCCCGCACGGCCTGTACCGCGACGAAGCCGACGCCGACTGGAACTTCACCGACTATCGCGGCCAGAACGCCAACATGCACATGTGCGAGGCGATGCTGGCGGCGTTCGAGGCCAGCGGCCAAGCGCGCTACCTCGATCGCGCGTTGACGTTGGCGCACAACATGACCCAGCGCCAGGCGGCCAAGGCCGAGGGACTGGTGTGGGAACACTACGACCGCGATTGGAACATCGACTGGGATTACCACCGCGACGATCCCAAGCATCTGTTCCGCCCTTGGGGCTTTCAGCCCGGCCATCAGACCGAATGGGCGAAGCTGCTGCTGATTCTCGACCGTCACCTGTCCGCGCGCGGCGATGCGCCGGGCTGGCTGGTGCCGACCGCACGGCATCTGTTCGACGTGGCGGTCGCGCGTTCGTGGGACGGCGAATTCGGCGGACTGGTCTACGGCTTCGCCCCGGACGGATCGGTCTGCGACGACGACAAGTACTTCTGGGTCCAGGCCGAATCGCTGGCGACCGCGGCCCTGCTCGGCGCGCGCACCGGCGAGAACTTGTACTGGCAGTGGTACGACAAACTGTGGGCCTACGCCTGGCAGCACATGGTCGACCACCGCTACGGCGCCTGGTACCGCATCCTCGACCGGCGCAACGGCAAGTACAGCGACGAGAAGAGCCCGGCCGGCAAGACCGATTACCACACCATGGGCGCATGCTACGAAGTGATGCGCCTGCTGCGCGAAACCTGAGCCCTGCTTGAAATCCCCCTGTAGGAGCGGCGCAAGCCGCGACCAACCGAAGCGACGCACGCAAGCGCAAACCACCTAAACCCCGAAATTTCGAGCGCTAGCTCCGCAAAACTCGAAGCCCCCTCGTAGGAGCGGCGCAAGCCGCGACCGCGAAACCGCACATACGCCGTAAGCGTGGTTTCGCGGTCGCGGCTTGCGCCGCTCCTACGAGGGGCCTTCATCTCCCGCTCGTCGGAATGCTTGCCGACGCCAACTGCCGCTGACGGAACGCCAACGCACATCCGCCTATCCTGGCCGCTCCTCCCACGGAGCATCCGCATGGACATCCAGCAAATCGCCGATCGTTACGTCGCGCTGTGCCGAGAAGGCAAGCACAAGCAGATCACCGACGAGCTCTACGCCGACGACGCGGTCAGCGTCGAAGCCGCCGGCTTCGATACCGGCCCGCTCGGCAACGTCACCGGCGCCGATGCGATCCGCGAGAAGGGCCGCGTATTCCAGGACGACATCGCCGAACTGCACGACAGTTGGTGCAGCGACGCGGTGGTCGGCGGCAACTGGTTCACCCTGGCCATGGGCATCGACGCGACCTACAAGAGCCGGGGCCGCATGGCCGTGGCGGAAGTCGCGGTGTACCGGGTGGAAAACGGCAAGATCGTGCACGAACAGTTTTTCTACGGCTGAAGCGGCTGGCGCGTGATCGACGCGCGGGATCGCAGGCGCGATCCCGCGGCGTCAATCGGTCAACGCACGCGAGATCACGCCCGCCAAGATCGCACTGGCCGGTGCGGCGAACAGCGCAAGCACCGGCAACAGCACCATCGCGATCACGAAGGCAAGCGCGTTCGGTGCCATCCGCCGGCCGGCCCGCCTACGCTGTTTGATCGCGGCCCCTTGCAGCAGCGCGGCGAGCGCCGTCATCACCGGCGGCTGCGCCAGCCAGACTCCCACCAGCAACGTCATCGGCGCGATGTGTAAGATTCGCGAGCCGATCAGCAACGCACTCAACGCCACTGTCGTCAGCAAGGGGCCAAACAGCAAGGCCACCACCCATCCCAGGCCCCGCCGCTTCTGCGCGGTGTAGTTCAACGCGATCAGCACTGTGCCGGCAAAAACGCTGCCTATCGCAGTAGCCAGAGCGATCGCGGGCAGGCCGAACAAGGCGAGCTCCTCATCGGCGCCATCGGGCCGCCGGATACCCACCCCCGGTGGGCGATACGGATCGACATCGGTCACCGGTTTGGCCTCCGTGGTATCGGGCGTTGGACCGCTCACACCGACGCCTCGACCAAGCCGACCACCGTGAACATCAGCAGCAAGATCAAGGGAAACACGAACGCGAGCGCCACGAACGCCAACGCGACCAACACCGCCTGCCACAGCGGCCGCGCCGGCAAACCGGCGGCGGCGCGCGCCCGGATCGCCCCGCCTTGCGCCCAGTCGGCGAACAGATACGCGGCCGCCGGCAGGATCACCAGGTAGGTCAGCACCACGGTGACCCGCGATGCCCCCTGCGAGTTGACCGCGTAGCCGAAGGCATGGATCGCGGCGAACGCCACCACAGGCACGACCACCAACCGCAACACCCAGGCCGCGCCGTGTTGACGCAACGCCGCGTAGTTCATCGACATCAGCCAAATGGCCGCGAGGACACTGCCGAGGATGCTGACAACGGCAATGGCGATCAGGCCGAACAACGGCCGGCCCGGATCGGGCGATGCCTCGCCCCGCGCGACCGACGATGGAGAAAGCTCAGGTGCGCTCATCGCAATGGAACTCCTGTTTGACCCGCATCGATCATGCATCGCTCCGGCCGATCGTGTCGCCCGACCGGCCATCGGCAAGACTTCAGTCGGGCCCGGTCAGAAAATACGTACCGAACGCCGCCCACAACACCGCACAGACCAACACCGCCAGCGCCCAGATCGCCAGCACGATCGCTACCGCATGCCAGCCCGACCGCATCGGCAACCCAGCGGCCAAACGCGCCTTGATCGCACCGCCTTGCGCCAGTGCCGCCCATGCCAGCGCCAGCAGCGGCTGGGCGAGCAAGAACGCGGCGCAGGCCAGGCCGCCGTCGCCGCCGAAGTAATCCAGGCTCAAGAGGAAACACATGAGCATCGCGTACACGCCTGCCGGGCCGACCACCAGCACGGCCGCCACCCCGGTCAGCCAGGCCGCGCGACGGCGCCCCAGGGCCGCGTAGTTGCACGCGAGCATCCATGCGCCGGCCATGAGCCCGGCGAACACACTGGCGACGGCGATGGCCCACCAACCGAACAGACGCCGGTCCTGCGGGTCTGCGCTTGCGGTCCTCTGCGTATTCGCCATCTCAGCCTCCGCTCATGCGGAAAAAGCGCAGCGCCCCGATCAGCAACGCCAAGTCGAGAATGAGCAGCGCCCACCCCGCCGCGATCGCGAGCATACAACTCGACCCCGAACGCATGGGCAATCCCCATCTGAGCCGATCCGCTATTTCCGGGCCCTGCGCCCAACAGGCCAGCGCCCACACGATCAACGGCGCGAGCAGCACGCACGATACGATGCCCGACGTCGCCGCGGCGGGCGAATGGTTGTAGCCCAGGACACGCACGGTGTAGGCGATTGCCCACAGCAACGGACCGAGCACCACGAAGGCCAGCACCGCCGTGCACACAGCAAGCACTCTGCGCTGCTGCGCAAGGTAATTCACGGCGATCATCAACACGCCGCCCATGAGCGGCGCAAACAGGCTGGCGACCACGATCGCCTTGACGCTGAACCAAGCGCGCGCGGGATCGGACGCTCGGTCCACTACCGGCGCGGCCGGCATCGGCGGTGCGTAAGACGATGCGTGACAAGGACTCGTCTGCTCCATGACATCCTCCGCGAACAGGATCGCTATGCTGGCGCGGCATCGGCGAACGGCCGATCCATCAAGCGTCCGTAGTTCGCCGCTGCCGGTTCCTCATAGAGCGTAACCCAATCCCCAAAACGAAACAGGCCCCGTTTCCGGGGCCTGTTTCTTGTTGCTTATCGCCTGCGCGGGATCAATCGATATCGAGGAAGCTGCGCAGCTGTTCCGAGCGGCTCGGATGACGCAGCTTGCGCAGCGCCTTGGCTTCGATCTGACGGATGCGCTCGCGGGTCACGTCGAACTGCTTGCCGACTTCTTCCAGCGTGTGATCGGTGTTCATGTCGATGCCGAAACGCATACGCAACACCTTGGCCTCGCGCGGGGTCAGGCCAGCGAGCACGTCGCGGACCGTCTCGGAGAGGTTGATGTTGGTGGTCGCTTCCACCGGGGACTCCACGTTGGTGTCCTCGATGAAGTCGCCCAGATGCGAGTCCTCGTCGTCGCCGATCGGAGTCTCCATCGAGATGGGCTCCTTGGCGATCTTCATGACTTTCCGGATCTTGTCCTCCGGCATGTCCATTTCTTTCGCCAACTCTTCCGGCGTGGCCTCGCGACCGTACTGCTGCAACATCTGGCGCGAGATGCGGTTGAGCTTGTTGATCGTTTCGATCATGTGCACCGGAATACGGATGGTGCGGGCCTGATCGGCGATCGAACGGGTGATGGCCTGACGGATCCACCAGGTGGCGTAGGTCGAGAACTTGAAGCCGCGGCGGAATTCGAACTTGTCCACGGCCTTCATCAGGCCGATGTTGCCTTCCTGGATGAGGTCGAGGAACTGCAGGCCGCGGTTGGTGTACTTCTTGGCGATGGAGATCACCAGACGCAGGTTGGCCTCGACCATTTCCTTCTTGGCCTTGCGCGCCTTGGCTTCGCCGTAGGCCATCGCGCGGCTGATTTCCTTGATGTCGTTCAAGGTCAGCAGCGAGGCTTGTTCGATTTCGATCGTGGCCTGTTGCTCGGCGATGATCTGATCCTTGACGTCGCGCAGGCCCGAGGACCACTTCTGCTTGCGCTTGAGCAGCTCGTCCACCCACTCCAGATTGGTCTGGTTGCCTTCCCAGGCGCGGATGAAGTCCTTGCGCGGCATCTTGGCGACGCGGGTCGTCAGATCGAGGATCTTGCGCTCGTGGTCCTTGATCTTGCCGACCACCTCGCGCAGGTTGCGCACCAGCGAATCGGTCAGGGCCAGCGGCAGCTTCAAGGTGATGAACACTGCGGCGATTTCTTCGCGCAGCTTGGTGACGGTCTTGTGGCCCGCACCGTTCTTGGCGCCGGCCTTGAGGAACTTGCCGTGCAGGTCGGCGATGGTTTCCATGCGCGACGCCACTTCGACCGGATCCGGGCCCGAGGTGACTTCTTCCGCATCGGCATCGTCGCCGGCGGCTTCGACTTCTTCGTCGTCGTCCGCTTCGGCATCGGCGTCGGCCACCACCACCGGCGGCGCCGGCGGTTCGGGTTCTTCGTCGAGGTGATCGTTGAAGCCGACCACGATCTCGGCAAGACGCTTCTTGCCGCCCTTGTGGGTTTCGTAATCGTCCAGGATCAGCTGGATGGTCGCCGGGAACAGAGCGAGCGAAGCCTGGACCTGATTGAGGCCTTCTTCGATGCGCTTGGCGATGGCGATTTCGCCTTCGCGGGTCAGCAGTTCCACCGTGCCCATTTCGCGCATGTACATGCGCACCGGGTCGGTGGTTCGGCCGCCTTCGCCGTCGAGTGCGGTCAACGCGGCCGCTGCTTCTTCAGCGGCGGTATCGTCGACTTCGCGGTTACCGGTATTGCCGTCGGCGAGCAGCAGCGTTTCGGCATCGGGGGCAACTTCGTGCACCTCGATGCCCATGCCGTTGATCATGCCGATGATGTCTTCGATCTGTTCCGCGTCGACGAGATCGTCGGGCAGGTGATCGTTGACCTCGGCATAGGTCAGATAGCCCTGCTCCAAGCCCTTGCTGATCAGGAGCTTGATATCGGACGGAGGGGGCTGACGTTCGTTGGCCATGGGCTGCGCCACCGCGCTATTGAGGGTAGGGAACGCTCCAGTATATCAGGTCCGGGCGGCCCGGCCGGGACTACGCGGCAGGGCGGCGGTCGGATCAGGACCGGAGGAGAAAGGTGACCGGGCCGTCGTTGACCAGGCTGACGACCATATGGGCGCCGAACCGACCGGTTTCCACCCCTGGGGCGTGACGTTGTCGGCAGGTTTCGACCAAACGGTTGAATAGCGGTTCAGCCAGGCCCAGGACCGCGGCCGTACTGAAGCCCGGACGCATGCCGCTGCTGGTGTCGGCCGCCAGGGTGAACTGGCTGACCAACAGCAGCCCGCCGCCGGTATCGGCCAGGCCGCGGTTCATGCGACCGGCCTCATCGGCAAATACACGGTATCCGAGCAGCCGTTCGGCCATGCGCGCGATTTGGGGTTCGCCGTCGCCGGGTTCAACCCCGACCAGGGCCAGCAGACCGGGGCCGATCGCGCCGACGGTTTCGCCGTCGACCGCCACGCTGGCCCGGGTCACGCGCTGGATGAGGCTGAGCATGCGTCGCTGCCGTCGATCTGGAGGGGGAACGCCAGTGTAAAGCCTGCATCGCGCAGGCTTCTGTGGGCCAACGTCATCGCTCCGGCCGGCTCGGGCGCGGCGGCCCGGAATACGCAGCGGCTACACTCGCTGCATGACCCGATTCGCCGCCCGTGTGCTGTACTTTTTCGCCGGCCTGATCGGCCGCCTGCCCGATGCGTGGCAGCGTCGGCTGGGCGACGCCGTCGCCACGGTCTGGCAGCGCCGCGACGGCCGCGAAGCCCGGGTCGCGCGGGTCAACCTGAGCCTGGCCTACCCCGAACTGTTGCCGGCCGAACGCGAGCAATGGCAGCGCGCGATCGTGCGCACCACGGCGCGCCAGGCGGTGGAAACCTTGCGGCTGTGGACCCGGCCGCACGCGGAGAATCTGCTTCTGCTCAGAGAGCAGCATGGAACCGAGCTGTTCGACGCGGCCTTGGCCGCGGGCAAGGGCCTGATCGTGGCCGCGCCGCACTACGGCAATTGGGAGCTGCTGAACCAGTGGCTGGCCTGGCGCACCCCGCTGGCGATCCTGTACCGGCCGCCGGATTCGGCGGTCGGCGAGGCGTTCTTGAACCTGGTCCGCGCCGACTCCGACGCGCAGCGGGTGACCCAGGTGCGCGCCGAGGGCGCCGCCGTGCGCCAGTTGTGGAAGCGTCTGAGCACCGGCGGCGTGGTCGGCATCCTGCCAGATCAGCAGCCCAAGGCCGGCGACGGCGAGTTCGCGCCGTTCTTCGGCGTGCCGGCGCTGACCATGACCCTGCTCGGCCGCCTGGCCGAACGCACCGGCGCGACGGTGCTGTTCGCCTATTGCGAGCGCATCGACAGCCATGTCGGCGAACCCGGCTTCGCGCTGCGCATCGAAGCCGCGCCGGAGGGCATCGCCGACCCAGATCCGCGGCGCGCCTGCGCGGCGCTCAATGCCGCGGTGGAACGCATCGCACGGCGCGATCCGGCGCAGTACCAGTGGACGTACAAGCGCTACACGCTGCGGCCTTCCGGCGACGGCAAGGACAACCCGTACCGCTCGATCGAAACCGACCGGCATTGAGCCGCGCACGGCACGTTCATTACACACGCAGCGCAGTTCCGTCGTGTCGCGCGCGGCTACACTGCCCCACGCCCCTGGTTCCGGCCGCACGATGACGCAAATCCCGCCCGCAGACTCCACCGCATCCGATCCGGCGCACGCTCCGGCGTCCGATCCGGCATCCGGCGCGATGCCGCAGCCGACCACGCCGGTCGCGCCCACCGCGCCGAGCGAGGTTGCCGCGCCCGACGCGGCCCCCCCGGCGGCGGCCGCTGCCGAACCGCGCAACGACGATTGGCAACGCCTGCCGGCGCGCGCCATTCCCTTGTGCACCATCGACATCAGCCTGGCGCTGGCGCTGGTGTTCGCCAGCGCCGCGACCATCCTCGGCGTGCTGCTGATCGGCAAGCCCGCGGCCTTGGCCAGCGGTTTGAGCGGCGCCCTGTTCGGCGCCGGCATCGGCATGTGGATCGGCTTCCGCCGTTATCGCAACACTTTGTGGCGGCTCGACGCGCACGGCTTCGCGGTGCGGCGCGGCGTGGCCTGGCAGCGCGAAACCCTGGTGCCGCTGACCCGGGTGCAGCATCTGGATCTCAAGCACGGCCCGCTGCAACGCATGCGCCGGCTGGCCACGCTGGTGGTGCATACCGCCGGCACCCGCCATAGCGCGGTGGCGATCGATCATCTCGATGCCGACGACGCGCAACGCCTGCGCGAACGCCTGGGCCGCCAGCTCGATCACGAGGACGACGAGGACCGATGAGCGCGTCCGAGTTCGAGCGCCCGCCCGCGACGGCCGCGCAGGCCGCGGACGAACCGGCCGCCGGCCGGCGCCTGCATCCGATGTCGTGGTTGTTCGTGCTGATCCAGCACCTCAAGCAGTACATCGTGCCGCTGCTGATCCTGGTGTTCGTCGGCCGCGGCGACCGCAACGAACTGTGGTCGCTGGTCGGCGTGGCGGTGCTGGTGGTGGTCGCGTTGTGGCGCTACGCGACCTATCGCTACGGCGTCGGCGCCAACGGCCTGGTGATCCGCAGCGGACTGTTCACCCGCAGCCTGCGGGTGATTCCGTTCGTGCGCATCCAGAACGTGGCGGTGCAGCAGACCATGCTGCATCGCTTGTTCGGCGTGGCCGAGGTGCGGTTGGAATCGGCCGGCAGCAAGGAACACGAAGCGCAGATGCGGGTGCTCAAGCTCGCCGACGCGCTGGCCCTGGAAACGCTGGTGCGGCGGCGCGGCGATGCCCCGGCCGATGCGGTCGAGGAACCGGTGGACTCGCTGCTGCGGTTGTCGCCGGCTGAAGTGCTGCGCCTGGGACTGGTTTCGAACGGTGGCCTGGTGCTGGTCGGCGCGGGCCTGGCCGCGGCGATGCAGGCCGTGCCGGATTTCAACGGCCGAGTGCCTGAGCCGGTGTTGCGCCACGGCGCGAGCTGGTTGTTCGGACGGGTCGAGGGCTATCACCTGGAGACCACCGGTTACGCGATGCTGGCCGTGGGCGTGATCGCCTTCGTCGCCGTCGCCCTGAAGACCTTGTCGGTGATCCTGGCCCTGCTGCGCTACTACGGATTCGAGCTGAGCGAACAAGGGCGCCGGCTGACCGCCGAGCGCGGTCTGCTCGGACGTTGGCGCACCACCGTGCCGCGCCGGCGGATCCAGGCCTGGACCCTGGAGGAAGGCCTGCTGCACCGATGGCTCAAGCGCCGCCGGCTGGCGGTGGACACGGTCGGCGGCGACGGGCACGACGAAGGCCGGGCGCTCAAGGAATTGGCGCCGATCGCACCGCCTGCGACCTGCACCGGCCTGATCGATCACCTGCTGCCGCGCGCCGGTTGGGATGCGCTGGAATGGCGCGGGCTGCCCGAGGCGGCGTGGTGGCGGCTGTTCCTGCCGGACGTGCCGTGGGCGCTGCTGGCGGCGTTCGCGCTGCACTGGCACCTGGGCGGATGGAGCCTGCTGGCACTGCTGTGGCTGCCGTGGGCGGCGTTCAAGGCGCGCCGGCAGGCGCAGCGCATCGGCTACGCCCTGGGCGCCGAAGTCATCGCCACGCGCGAGGGCTGGTGGCGCCGTTACTGGCGCTTCGCCGAGCTCGACAAGCTGCAGGCCCTGCAGCTCACCCGTTCGCCGATCGACCGCCGCTGCGGCACCGCGACCTTGTGGGTGGACACCGCCGGCGCGGGCGCGCTGGGCCCGGCCTTGCGCATCCGCTTCCTGCCCGAGCCGGAAGCGCGGCGGATCTACGAACGCTTGTCGGCGGCGTTGGCCGAACGGCCGCTGCGCTGGTAAGCGCGGCGGCTTGCAGGCGACGTCTCAGCCCGCCGGCACGGGCGAACCGGTCAACACCAGCGGCGGTCGCGCCGCGGCGGGTTGTTGATCGATGCCGAATTCGGTCCAGGTGCGGCGCTCGAGCCGGGTCTGCGCGCGCAACCGCCGGTTGTAGGCGATGCTTTCGTCGGTGGCGTAGCCGCGCGGATGATCCAGGTGCAAGGCGCTGGCGCGATGGCGGATGCGCTTGCCGCGCACGCCGGCGTTCTCCAGGCGTTCGCCGAACTCGCGATCCTGGCCGCCGTAACGCATGCGCTCATCGAAGCCGTTGATCGCGAGAATGTCGTGCTTCCAACCCGAGGCGCCGTGGCCGTTCCAGCTCGCCCGCGCCGGGCTCAGCAGGTCCAGCCACCAGCCCAGCCGCGGACCCGCGCTCAGCTTGAGGTCTCGGCGCGAGGCCTGCATGCCGTGCTGGCGCAACCAGCCCACGTCGAAGCAACGGCCGCTGGCGATGTCCTCCGCGCCGATGCTCAGACTCGTGCGCATCGGCAGCTTGTGATAACCGCCGGACAGGAACCGGCCCGGTTCGCGCAAACGCAGGTGGGTGTCGACGAAATCCGCGCGCGCAATGCAGTCGCCGTCGGTGAAGATCAGATAGTCGCTGCGGCTGGCGCGGATGGCCATGTTGAGCGCCTCGCACTTGCGAAAACCCAGGTCGGGCTGCCACAGGTGGCGCATCGGCACCGGCATGTCCGGGCGCAGGCTCTCGACCACTTCGCGGGTGCTGTCGCCGCTGCCGTCGTCGGCGATCAACACCTCGAAATCCAGGCGATTCTGCGCGGCGAAGCCCAGCAGCACCTTCTCCAACCACGCCGGTTGGTTGTAAGTTGTGAATATCACGCTCGCGGCGAGCGGTGCGTTCATGGCGACGGCCCCTAATGACGGACATCAAGCCGCAACGGCGCCGCGCCACCCTGGCTCGCGACACCTCCCCTGCTACGGCGCGATCACACTAACGGCCCAATACGACGATGCAGTTACCGGACCGCTCCAGTTCATCGCAACATACCTCACGCGTCACATTATCGGCCACGGTGATCGCCTACAACGAAGCCGACCGCATCGGCGACTGCCTGGCCTCGCTGGCGTTCTGCGACGAGATCGTGGTGGTGGATTCGCATTCCACCGATCTCACCCGCCAGATCGCCGAGCGCATGGGCGCGCGGGTCATTTCACGGGCCTTCGACGGCTTCCGCAGTCAGAAACAGTTCGCGGTCGAACAGGCGCGGCACGACTGGGTGCTGTGCCTGGACGCCGATGAACGGGTGGACGCGGCGCTGCGCGCCTCGATCGAACGCGAACGCGAGCGCGGCTTCGCCGACGCCGCCGGTTACCGATTCGCCCGGCTGTCGAGCTATTTCGGTCGCTATCTGCGGCACGGCAACGCCTACCCGGATCGCAAGCTGCGCCTGTTCGACCGTCGCCGCGGCGGCTGGCGCGGCGATCGCGAAATCCACGAGACCGCCAGCGTCGACGGCGCGGTGGGGACCTTGAACGGCGATCTGCTGCACCTGCCGTTCCGCTCGTTCGAACACCAGTTGGCCAAGGGCCGGCAGTACGCGCAGATGATGGCCGAGCACGCCCACGCGCGCGGGCAGCGCGCCTCGCTGGGACGGCTGGTGCTGTCGCCCGCCTGGCGCTTCTGGCGCGGCTATGTGTTGCGCGGCGGCTTTCTCGACGGCTGGCCCGGGCTGATCTACGCCTACGTCACCGCGTACACCGCGCGTCAGAAAACGATACGGCTGTGGCTGCTGCAGCGTCAGCATCCGCGGCGCTGAACGCGCGCGACGCGCGGCGACCGGCGCGGGCCTGGCCGGCTCAGCCGGTCGGGCCCCAGTAGCCCAGCTCCCTGCGGATCTGCAGACCGCGCAACAAAGCGGTGAACGGCCGCTTGCGCAAACGCCCCAGGCGCCCGGCGAGCAGATCCTCGGTCGCCGCGATCACCCGCTCCGACGAACGCCCGTCGCGGTAGGGATGAATGGCATCGGCATAGGCGTCGATCGCCGCCTGCAATTCCGGGCTCGGCGCGAAGGCATGTTCGAGCTGCTCGCCCAAGCCCGTCGGATCGTCGAAATCAAGCATGTGCGATTTGGGCGAGCGATTGCGGAAGGTCACCACCGGCTTGCGCTGGACCACGAATTCGGACACCACCGAGGTGGTATCGGCGACCAGCACGTCGGCCGCGCGCTGGGCGGCGATCAGATCCTCGGTTTCCACGAAGGTCGCGTTGGGCCCGGCCAGGGAGCGGTAGCGTTCGAACAGCTCCGGCGCGCATTTGGGATGCAGGGTCAGCAGCCAGTAGCGTTCGCCTTCGGCGATCTGCGCGCGGATCGCTTCGAACAGATGCGGCGCCGCGCTCAAGCGCTCGGTGAAGGTCGAGGCGAACAACACCGTCGGCCGGCGGCCGGCCAGGCGGCGCCATCGGGCCGCGCCGCCGTCGTCGTCGCGGAACAACGGATCGAGCTTGGACCAGCCGGTTTCGACCACGGCGAAATGGCCGGCCTGCTCGGCCAGCGCGCGGAACGGCGCGGTGGTCGCCGGACCTTGCGTGCAATACAGATCGAACAAACCGCGCACGCGGAAATGGCCGCGCGCGTCTTCGCGTTTTTCAACGTTGAAACCATGGAACAACTGCACCTTGGCGCCGGAGATGAACGGCGGCACCCAATTGGCGGCGCTGAACACTGCGCGCGGCTTGAGCGCGACCGCGGCACGCAAGCCGGTCTTGCCTGGTTCGAGCATGCGCACCGGCGCGGGCAGTTGCGAGGCCGCCGCGCCGTCGGCGAACCAGGCGTGGGCGACGTGTCCGGCCGCGTGCAACGCCTGCGCCAGCGGCTGCAGGATCGGCAGCGCGTAGCGTTCGGTCGCGAAAAGCAGGTAATCGGCCATGAAGTCTCCAGACAGGGCACGGCGGACGCACCGGCTCAGGCATTATCCACGGCCGCCGGAAAGCCAGGGCGTGAACGCCCGGATCGGGGCACGCTCCGACCCGGGCCTGGCGCGGGCTTGCCGGCCGCAGGCGGTATTCTTGCGAACGCCGCCCCGCCGGATCGCCGCCATCGACAGTCCTCGCCCCGCCGAACACGCCGCCGACGCCGCACGCCCGCGCGTGTCGGCCTGCATCATCGCCTTCAACGAGGCCGACCGGATCGGCGATTGCCTGCGTTCGCTGGCGTTCTGCGACGAGATCGTGGTGGTGGATTCGCATTCCACCGACGCCACCGTAGCCATCGCCCAGGGCGCCGGCGCGCGCGTGTTGCAGCGGCGATTCGACGGCTTCCGCAGCCAGAAGCAATACGCGATCGAGCAAGCCGCGCACGACTGGGTGCTGTGCCTGGACGCCGACGAACGCGTCGACGATTCGCTGCGCGCGGCGATCCTGGCCGCGCGCGACCGCGGTTTCGCCGACGCCGCCGGCTATCGATTCGCGCGCCTGTCCGATTACTTCGGCCGTTTCCTGCGTCACGGCAACGCCTATCCCGACCGCGTGCTGCGCCTGTTCGACCGCCGTCGCGGCGGTTGGCGCGGCAAGCGCGAGGTGCACGAGGCGGCGAGCGTCGACGGCGCGGTCGTGATCCTGTCCGGCGATCTGATCCACTACCCGTACCGCTCGCTGGAACAACAGCTGAGCAAGACCGAGCGCTACGCGCGGATGATGGCCGAGCACGATCATACGCGCGGCAAGCGCGCGACCCTGGCCAAGCTGGTGCTGGCGCCGGCCTGGCGTTTCTGGCGCGGCTACGTGTTGCGCGCGGGATTTCTCGACGGCTGGCATGGCCTGATCTATGCCTACGTGCGCGCCAACTACGTGCGGCAGAAGACCATCATGCTGTGGCTGCTGCAGCACGGACAGCCGGTGACCACGCCGGTGCGCGAAGACCCGCCACCGCGCGATTGAGCGCGGTCTGCAGGTAGGGACGGTGCGAACCGCGACCAACCGCAGAGGTGTACGCAAGCGTTTTCGCCGAAGCCCTACGTTTCAAGCGTCGCTTCTGGCTATCTATATGCCGATTGGCCGTTGCTTCGGGAGCTTTCGCTTTCGTACACAGCTGCGGTTGTTCGCGGCTCGCACCGCTGCTACAGCGGCTGGTCCTAGGATTCGCGCAAGGCAAAGCCGTACATCGCGCCGATCATCACCGCGTAGAACGATGCGACGAGCTGATGCGCGAACATCGACTGGGTCAGGCCGCAGACGATGTAGACCAGCACCAGCACCAAGCCTCCCAATGCGGTGCTGCGCGAAGCGCCGCCGGGCGCCGCGCGCAGGCGTCGCGCGAACAGCGCCAGCGGAACCAGGTAGATGCCCAGGATCGCGATCAACCCGGGCACGCCCATGGTCGCGGCCCATTCGGGGACGTCGCTGTGCGCGTGGCCGAGCTTGCAGAACCCCTCCCGCGGCGCCGGCGGCGCGCATTGCGGCGTGGCCCGCACCACCTTGTCGAAGCTGCCCAAGCCCACGCCGGCGAGCGGATGCTCGACGAAGGTGTCGCCGGCCAACTCCAGCAGAGTCATGCGCGCGCCCAGCGAGGATTCGTGGTCGTTGCCCTTCTGCACCCGGTCCATGTCCGAGACCAGTTCATGGATGCGCATGTGCTGAGCGAGCGGGCCGATCCACCAACTCACCGCCAGACCCACTGCCAGCGTCATCAGCACCGTCCACGAAAGTTTGCGCGCGCGGCCGCCGCTGACGATCAGGCCCACGATCAGCACGATCGCCAACCCCGGCCAAACCCCGCGACTGCCGCTCAGCGCGACCGCGCCGACGCCCAGCGCGCAGGCCAGCGTGGTCCACAGCAGCTCGCCGGGCGGGCGGGTGAACACCGCCACCACGATCAGCGCGATCAGCGCGTCGGCGAACACGATCGCGTTCGCGGTCCACCCGAACGCGCGCTCGACGCCTTCGCCGAACTGATACAGGGCCACCCCGAACGCGCCCGCCAGCCCCACCAGCGCGCCCGCCCACAGCCAGCGCCGCGACGGCCGGTAGGCATAGACCATCAACGCGAAGAACGGCAGCGTCAGCAGCCGCATGCGATTGTCGGCCTCGCGCCAGCGCACTTCGAAATGCAGCTTCGAATACACCACCACGGCGACGACGACCAGGACCATCGCGACCAGCCAGCGCAGCTCGCGGCCGACCTGTCGCCAAGCCTGCACGATGCGCCCGGGCGTCAGCGCGAAGGCGATCAGCGCGAAGGCGGTGAACGGATTGAGCCCCCAGGGCGTGGAGATCAGCAGCGCCGGCAGACAGAACAGGCCGATTTCCAGGACCCGACGGGCATAGCGCTGGCGCGGCGACTCGCCCTCGAATGCGGCGTTGATGGCGAGAAACGAACCGGACATGGAAACCTTGGCAGGGGTTGGGGCGTGGATCAATCCCACTCTTCGAACCGGTGGTCGTCTTCATGTTCGGCCAACGGCGGCGCCGCCGGACATCCCGCGCGCGCCCGGTACGGTACCAGCCACCAGACGCGTCGGTTAGACCGGCCGATCCACTGAGCTGCGCTGCGGTTCACGCAAGCCGGCAGCGCCGGCTCCTGCACGAGCAGCCAGCGGGTGCGCGGCGCCTGTTCCTGCCAGGCCAGACCGCGCTCCAGCTGGGTCTGCCAACTGATCCGAAAACCGAAGTTTTGCGTACCCTGCGGCGCCATCAGCAGATTCTGTTCCTTCCAGGCGACCAGGCCGAGCTCGGCGTCCGCGCCGATGCGCCGGCCGGCGGCGCTCATCACCCCGCGCGCCGAGGACGAATCGTTGAGCACCGGAGCGATCAGCAAACCGTACAACACCCACAGCCCGCACAGCATCGCCACCATCGCCTGGACCGGGCGGCGGCGGCCGAACCACAACACACAGGCCGCGCCCCAGGCGCCGATCGCGAGGATGCCCGCCTCCAGCGCGCGGCCGCCGTCGGTGAAGCCGCGTTCGGCGATCGTCCTGAGCTCGAACGCGGGATCGCCGAACCACATCGACAGACCGACGCCGAGCATCGCCAGGGTCAACAGCGCGGCGAACCCCAGCGCCAGGCGCCGCGGCCAGGCCCGGCGCAGGATGCCCGGCAGCAGCGGCGCGAACATCAGGCAGGCCATCGGCAGCGCCGGCAGGATGTAGACGTCGCGCTTGCCGTGCGGGATCGAGAAAAACACGATCACCAGCGCCCACCACGCCAGCGGCAGCAGGTAACGCGGATCCGCGCGGCCCAGGCGCCGGCCCCAGGCGCGCAAGGCCCACGGCAGCGCCAGCATCAGCGGCAGCCACATCGAGAGCATCACCCCGACGTGGTACCAGACCGGCTGGTGGTGATCCCAGGACTGGGTATAACGACCGGCGGTCTGCCGGAACAGGATGTCGTGCAGATAGAACCGGTAACCGGGCCCGGTGTTGTGCGTGGCCGCCAGCGCCATCGGCACCAGCCACAGCGAGACCGCGATCAGCAACGCCAGCGGCCCCAGCCAGAAGCGCGGATCGCCGACGCCGGCGCGCACCGGCATGCGCACCCAGGCCAGCGCACGCGCGCCCAGGCCGCCCGGAGCCAGCCGCGCCTGCAGCGGACGCAGCAGCGCCGCCAACGCGACCGGCACCAGCATCAGCAGCGCGATCGCGCCCACGCCCTTGGTGATCACGCCCACGCCGGCGGCGAACCAGCCCAGCGCCCACCAGCGCCAGGCCGGTCCGGTCAGCAAGTGCCGCAGCAAACCGTAGTTGGCCAAGGTGATCCAGAACACCACCGAGGGATCGATCTGCGCCTTCTTGGCCTGATAGACGAAATGCAGGGTCAGCAGCAGCGCCCAACCGGCGTAGTAGCCCACCCGCCGCGTCCATAGCCTGCGGCCGAGATCGACCACGCACCACAGCGTCCCCAGCGCCGCCAGCAGCGAGGGCAGCAGGAACGCGACGCGCCAGTGCCCGGTGATGAGATAGGACAGCGCCTGCGTCCACATGAACATCGGCGGCTTGTCCGAGTACAACTCGATCCCGCGCTGCGGGAACAGCCACTGGCCGCTGTCCACCATCTGCTTGGCGGCCAGGGCGAAACGCGGCTCGTCGGCCGGCCAGGGATCGCGCAACCCCAGCCCGGCCCCTAAGACCAGCCAAGCGACGATCCAAAACAACCAGCCTTGGCGGGAAAGGGCGTTCTTGAGCATGCGCGACCATGATACGCAGCGGTTTTGACTGGGAGGAGATGGCCGGACCCCGCTTGGACGCCGACTCATCCGCAAGGCGTCCGGCCGCCGCCGCGCGGGCCATCGGCCGGCCCCACCTGCGGATCAACGCGCCGGACCGCCCCGGCGCCGATCGGCGCGGCGGTTCACTGGGCCCGGCGCAGGCGAGCGTAGAAGAAACCGTCGCCGCCGTCCTCGCCGGGCAGGCGCTGGCGGCCGACTTCGCAGTCGCGACCATGAGTCGCGTCCAATGCATCGATCCTCGCGTCGGCGGTGCGATCCAGGAACGCACGCACCTGTCCGTCGTTCTCCTGGCGCAGAATCGAACAAGTCGCATACAGCAACACCCCGCCCGGCGCGAGCGTCCGCCACAGCGCGTCCAACAAACGCGCCTGCAATGCGGTCAAGGCGGCGATGTCGGATTCGCGCCGATGCAACACCACGTCCGGCTGGCGGCGCACGATGCCAGTGGCCGAACACGGCGCGTCCAGCAGCACCGCGTCGAACGGCACGCCGTCCCACCAGCTGTCCAGATCGGTGGCGTCGGCCGCCTGCAGCTCCACGCGTTCGATCGCGACGCCGGTCCGCTGCAGGGTCGAGCGCACGCGCTGCAGGCGGCCGGCATCGATGTCGAGCGCGGTCAGGCGCAGGCTGGGATCGCGTTCGAGCAAGTGCGCGCTCTTGCCGCCGGGGGCGGCGCAGGCGTCGAGCGCGCGCGCGCCGGGCGCCGGCGCCAATGCGTCGGCGACACGCTGAGCGGAGGCGTCCTGCACCGAAACCTCGCCGTCGGCGAAACCGGGCAGCGCGGCCACCGGCAGCGGCGTATCCAGGCGCAGCGCATCGGGCAAGTCCTCCGGCGCGACCGCTTCGATTCCGGCCTGCTTCAGCGAGACCAGATAGTCCTCACGGGCGATCTGCGCGCGGTTGACGCGCAGCCACATCGGCGCCGGGATCGCGCTTTGCGCCAGGATGGCGTCGAAATGCTCGGGCCAGTCCTTGCGCACCAGTCCGCGCAGCCAGCTCGGCCAATGCGAGTGCTCGGCGGCCGGCAGGCCGTCGCGCTGGGCGCGGCGCAGCAGCGCGTTGACCAGTCCGGCCTGATGCGAATGACCGAGCAGGCGCGCAGCCTCAACCGTCGCATCCAGCGCGGCATGCGCGGCCAGTTGCAGCGGATCGAGCTGGGCCAGCCCGACGTACAGCAGCGCACGCAATTCGCCGTCGCGCGAGGACAGCGGCCGCGGCATCCAGGCGGTGAGCGCGGCATCAAAGCGCAGCGGCTGGCGCAGCACCGCGAAACAGATCGCTTCGACCAGCGCGCGATCGCGCGGGTCGGCCAAGGCCGGCAAGGCGCTGGCGAGTTCGGCCTTCAGCGAACGGCCGCGGTGCAGCACCGCGTCGAGCACGCGCGCGGCGATGGCGCGCGACGGCGCGCCTGGCTGCTCGCTTTCGGGCAGCGCCGATAGGCGATTCGATGCGCCGCCGCCGCGATGACGCGAATAGGGGTCGCGCGAGCCGCCGGCGGAAGCTGCCGGACGCGACCGTGGCGCCGCACGCGGGCCGGAGCGACGCGGTTGCGCTGCAGGCTGGACGGTCGCAATGCCAGCGCTGTTTTCGGCGACGCTCGTGTCCGGGCGCCCGCCATCGCCGCGTCGTTCGGCGGCGCGCTTGTCGGCGCGGCGCTTTTCGAAGTCGCGCTTGGCGTAGGCCAGCCGTAACGAACCCGGTCCGGTGTACACCGGCTTGTCGCTCGCGGCGCGTTTGGAGGCGTTCGCGGTCGAAACCGGCCGATCGGCGTTACGGGCGCCGGAATCGTGCTTGACGGCATCGCGCTTGACCACATCGCGTCCCCCGGCAGTACGCGGGCCGGCACCGCGCTGACCCGGGCCGCGTCGCTTCGAATCGGGCGGTTTGGAATCGTTACGTTTCGAATCGCTGCGCTGCGCTTCGCGCCGCTCCAATCTGCCCGCTTTCGCTGCGCCCTCGTTCGATGTCTTCGCGCCGCTCGTCTTCGCACCGACCGCGCGCGCCGCATCCAGCGTGCCCAGATTACGCACCCGACCGCGCGCCGGCCGTGCTTCGCCGTCGCCCGGCGGACCCTTCGGCGGTTCGCGTCCGGCGCTCATGTCAGCGCGCCGCCGCGAGATCGCGGCGGCCGTTCAAATAATCCGCGGCGGTGATCGCCTTGCCGCCTTCGCGCTGCAATACGCGAATGCGCAGCGCGCCTTCGCCGCAGGCGATGTCGATGCCTTCGCGGCCGGCCTGCAGCACCGTGCCCGGTTCGACGCCGTGCTCCAGCGGCAACGCGATCGCGCCGTGCACGCGCACGCGCTCGCCGGCGATCAGCGCATCGGCCATCGGCCAGGGGTTGAATGCGCGCACCTTGTTGGCCAGCGCGTTGGCCGGACCGCTCCAGTCCAGCCGCGCCTCGGCCTTGTCGAGTTTATGCGCATACGTCGCGCCCTGTTCGGGCTGGATCCACGGCTTCAGGCGCAGGTCCGCGCGCAACAGGCCCAGGCCGTCGCTGAGCGCCTGCGCGCCGAGTTCGGCCAGGCGATCGTGCAACTGCCCGCCGGTTTCGTTCTCGCCGATTTCGGTGGTCTGGGCCAACAGCACCGGACCGGTGTCCAGGCCTTTTTCCATCTGCATCAGGCACACGCCGGTTTCGCTGTCGCCGGCCTCGATCGCGCGCTGGATCGGCGCGGCGCCGCGCCAGCGCGGCAGCAGCGAGGCGTGCAGGTTCCAGCAGCCGTAGGTCGGAATATCGAGCACCGACTGCGGCAGGATCAGACCGTAGGCCACCACGATCATCAGGTCGGGCTGCAGCGCGCGCAGCGCCTCGCGCGAAACCGCAGCCTTGAAGTTCTCCGGCTGCAGCACCGGAATCCCGCGCAGCAGCGCCTCGCGCTTGACCGGCGAGATCGACATCTCGCGTCCGCGACCGGCCGGCCGGTCGGGCTGGGTGTAGACGGCCACCACCTCGCCCTTCTGCGTGGCCGCACGCAGGGCGGGAACGGCGAAGTCGGGGGTACCGGCGAAAACTAGGCGCATGAGAGCAGGGATTCGGGATTGGGGATTGGTAAAAGCAAAAGCAGCGGCTTGGCCGCTGCGATTGTGAGAGCGTCCAGGCCGAACTCAGTATCCGGGCTCGATCTGTCCGTTCGCGCCGTAATGCTCGAACGAATCGCGAATCCCCAATCCCGAATCCCGGCCCTTAAGCCGACTGCCGCCGCTGCTTGGTCAACTTCTTGCGCACCATCTCGCGCTTGAGCGGCGAGAGGTAGTCGACGAACAGCTTGCCTTCCAGATGATCCATCTCGTGCTGGATGCACACCGCCAGCAAACCGTCGGTGCTCAGCTCGAAGGGCTGACCGTCGCGGCCCACGGCCTTGATTGTGATCTCGTTGGCGCGGGTCACGTCGGCGAAGATGCCAGGCACCGACAGGCAG
Organism: Lysobacter sp. CA199; assembly: GCF_052078715.1. Taxonomy (NCBI): domain Bacteria; kingdom Pseudomonadati; phylum Pseudomonadota; class Gammaproteobacteria; order Lysobacterales; family Lysobacteraceae; genus Lysobacter; species Lysobacter sp. CA199. Next base: position 78,405 of record NZ_JBQJIL010000017.1, read on the forward strand.
CCTTCCTGATACACCTGTTCGCCGGCGCGGGCGACGATTTCGGGATTGATGAACACCTGCGGCTGGTTTTTTTCTTCCGAAATATCGATCACCATGAAGCGCTGATGCACGTCGACTTGGCTCGCGGCCAGTCCGATGCCGGGGCATTCGTACATCGTCTCGAACATGTCGTCGAGCAAACGCTGGAACTCCGGCTGGGTCACGCGCGCGAGATCTACCGTCGTCGCTTTGGTGCGTAGACGGGGGTCGGGGAACTCGAGAATGGGTAAGAGGGCCATAGGGCACCGAAAATGGGGGCGTGGGTCACATACGCAAGCTTTGGTTGCATTGTACCCCCGTTATAGGCTGCAAAGGCCTGCTAGTGTTCGCGTCTTCTGGGCTATAGTCCGGGTGCCCGCAGAGGGAAACCTGGAAGGGGAATCAGGTAGATGGCCGCCATGTTTAAACCGATCCGCGCGGTTTGCGCCGCTGCGTTGCTGACTGTTGCCACTTACGCCCTCGCGGCGGAAATGCGTGGCGACCACCCCGACGCCTACACGGTGAAGCGGGGCGACACCCTGTGGGATATTTCAGCCCGCTTCCTCAAGAAGCCGTGGCTGTGGCCGGAGATTTGGCAGGCCAATCCGCAGATCAAGAATCCGCATCTCATCTATCCCGGCGACGTGATCTCGCTGGCGTACCTGGACCGCGTCGCCGCGGCCCAGGTCCAGCCCGGTCCGCGCCAGGAAGCTCCGATCAGCGGCGTGCCGCTGTCGGAGATCGAACCGTTCCTGAAGAACCTGCGCGTGGTCGACCAGTTCGAGCAGCTGCCCTACGTGGTCGGCCTCGAAGAAGACCGCCTGCGGATCACTCAGGGCCAGGTCGCCTACATCAAGGGCCTGCCGGATCAGAGCCCGGGCACCCGTTACGCCGTGGTCCGTCCGACCCAGCGCTACACCCGCCTGGACCGCGTGGCCTGCTGCGACATCATGCGCGCCGCAGACCTGGACTTCCGCGGCAAGCGCACGGTCGACTTCGAAGCCATCTGGACCGACGTGGTCGTGCCGGACAAGGGCCGCGAACTGCTCGGCTATGAGCTGATGCAGGTTTCCACCGGCACCCTGAGCCGCGGCGCCGTCGGCGGCATGCAGGCCTCGACTCTGGTGATCGACGACACCGGCCGCGAAATCCGCGTCGGCGATCGCCTGATTCCGGTCGAAGCGCAGCCCTACGATCTGCAGTTCTTCCCGCATCCGCCCAAGGCTCAGTTCGACTACGGTCGCGCCCAGGTCATGGCGGTGGCCGACCTGATCAAGAACGGCGGTCCGCGCGACGTGATCGCGCTGTCGGTCGGCTCCCGCGACGGCATCGACAACGGCACCGTGTTCTCGGCCTGGCGCGTGGGCAGCCGCGCGGTGGACCGGGTCAAGGTCGGTCCGGACCGCGATCCGACCCTGGTCGGCAAAAACTCGCGCGTGCGCCTGCCCGATGAGTTCTCCGGCCATGCGATGGTGTTCCGCACCTTCGACAAGGTCAGCTATGCCCTGATCATGGACGCGGTGCGTCCGACCAAGGTCGGCTACGAGCTCAAGCATCCCGACTCGCCGTACTGAGTCCGGAAAAGCCCGCGGGCTTTTCCTACGGTTGAACGCGACGGCGCCTTCGGGCGCCTTCGTCGTTCGCGGGCTAGGCTGAGGCCATGACCCGCCCGAACCCGTCCGCCGATCCACTCGCGTTGTTGAGCCTGCTCGCCGCTGGCGGCTCCAGCGCGGTCCGCCGCACGTTGCTTGAGCAACACGGCGATGCCGCGTCCGCGCTCGCGGCAGGCGTGTCGGCATGGACTGCGGCCGGGCTGTCGCCGCAACAGATCGCCCGCCTGCGCGCGCCGCCCGATCAAGCCGCCTGGGCAGCGATGGGCTGGCCGGCCGACACCCATCAGCGCCTGATCGCCTGGCTGGACCAGGCCGGCCACCATCTGATCGAATGGGCCAGCCCCGATTACCCGGCCCTGCTGCGGCGCGCGCCCAACCCGCCGCTGGCGCTGTTCGTCGCCGGCGAGCCCGGCCTGCTGTGGCATCCGGCGGTGGCGGTGGTCGGCAGCCGTTCGCCGACCCCGGGCGGACGCGACAACGCCGCCGACTTCGCCCGCGCCCTCGCCCGCACCGGCCTGGCGGTCGTCAGCGGCTTGGCCGCGGGCATCGACGCCGCCGCGCACCAGGCGGCCCTGGCCGCCGCCGGCCTGACCGTGGCGGTGCTCGGCACCGGCCCGGACCTGGCGTATCCGCGCCGCCACGGCGAACTGCTCGCACGCATCGCCGCGCACGGCGCGGTGGTCAGCGAATACCCGCCTGGTACCGCCGCCCGCGCTGAACACTTCCCCAGCCGCAACCGCATTCTGGCTGGCCTGAGCCTGGGGACCCTGGTGATCGAGGCCGCCGAGCGTTCCGGTGCGCTGATCACCGCGCGCCTGTCGGCCGAATGCGGACGCGAGGTCTTCGCCGTACCCGGCTCGATCCACAACCCGCTCGCGCGCGGCTGCCATCGCCTGATCCGCGAAGGCGCCGGCCTGGTCGAAAGCGCCTCGGAGGTCGCCGCGGCGCTGGCGCCGCTGGCCGCCGAGCTGGCCGACGGCTTGCGCCGGCGCCTGGGCGCCCCCATTAAGCCCGGCCACGCGGCGGTCACAGACGGCGGTCAGGATGGTTCCAGCCCCGTCTCAGGAGCCGTCGAGCCACCCGATTTCGCCGATCCGGACTACCAGTCCTTGTGGAACGCGCTGGGCCACGACCCTACCGGTATGGATCAACTCGTTGAACGTACTGGATTGACGACCGCGGAACTGTCCTCCATGCTGCTGGTCATGGAGCTTGAGGGTCGCGTCGCGGCGCTGCACGGCCGTTACTTCCGCAATCGCTAAAATCTCTGATTAGGCGATTGCTGAAATCCGTATCCGCTGAACTCGAATCGGTGCCACCCACCGGCGGTTCACCCGGCCAATCAGCAACTCCTGACCCACCGCGCCGCATGCGGCGCAGGCCGAGGGAAATGAAAGAGAGCATTCTGGACGTCCTGCTGTACCTGTTCGAGCATTACTTCACCGACGATGCGGACCTGGTCCGCGACCGCGATTCGCTCCGCAGCGGCCCCCTGTTCGACGAATTGGGCCAGGCCGGTTTCAGCCCCGCCGAGATCAACAAAGCCATCGAATGGCTGGATGCGCTGGCCCAGCAACGGCCCAGCGTCAGTGCACCGCGCGCGGGCGGCCCGACCCGGATCTATTTCGGCCCGGAACTCGACAAGCTCGATGTCGAATGCCGCGGCTTCCTGATGTTCCTGGAGCAGCACGGCATCCTCGACGCCGATCAGCGCGAACTCGTGCTCGATCGGGCGATGGCGCTGGATCAGGAAGAACTGGACCTGGACGACCTCAAATGGGTCGTGCTGATGGTGCTGTTCAACCAGCCCGGCTCCGAGGCTGCCTACGCCTGGATGGAAACGCAGATGTTCGCCGACGAACCCGAGCCGGTGCACTGACGCCGGCCGCGTCCTGCCGGCCTGTACGGCGCGCGCCAGCCGCGCGCCTCGCAATTGCTTCGCCGGGCCTCGCGCAGGCCCTCACCGTCTCCTTCCGTCGCGCAATCCGCGCCGTCCGTGCCGGGCACACCGCGTTTTGCGAACTCCGTGCTAGTTTCATCCCGCGCGCGCATGCCACGGGATGATTTCGCGCGCCTGGACGCCACTTCAACGCATGCTTCATGCGGCCGTGGCGCCGGCGCTGGACCGACAGGGAAGCTCGCAAGATCACGGGGAAAGACATGACCAACTGGTACTACCACGACCCGGCCCAGGGCCGCGTCGGACCGATCGATGCCGACGCGATCCGCGGCCACTTCCGCGCTGGACGTATCGGCCGCGACACACTGCTGTGGCGCGAAGGCCTGCGCGAATGGCAGCCGCTGGAACGCTTGTCGGCCGAATTGGAACTGGACCAGGAGCTGTCGTCGCCGCCAGCCGTGCCGCCGCCGCTGCCCGCAGCGCCGGACTACGGCACTGACGCGACCGCGCCCGAACACGCCCAATCCCACGCCCAGCGCAGCGTCAGTCCGGCCGACTACGCGCCGGCCCATGTCGCCCGCCGCCAAGCCGAGGCGCCGCCCAAGCGCGGCCTGTCGGGCTGCATGATCGCGCTGATCGTGCTCGCCGTCGTCGCCATCCCGGTGGTGGGCATCCTGGCCGCGATCGCCCTGCCTGCGTATCAGGACTACAGCTTCCGCGCCAAGGTCTCCGCCGCGCTGGCCGCCACCGGCGCCTACAAGACCCAGGTCGCCGAGCACTACCACCAGAACGAGGCCTGCCCCACCAACGATTCGCCGAGCTTCCTCGCAGCGATCGCCTACGCCAGCCCGCAGATCGCCTCGGTCGAATTCGGCCGGTTCGAGGAGAACGGCCACTGCGCCATCCAGACCGAGCTGCGCGGGTTCAACAACGAACTCCTGGATGGCAAGAAGATCTGGCAGTCCTACGACCCCACCAACGGCACCTGGACCTGCACCTCCGATCTCGAACGGCCGAGCTGGCTGCCGCAGGCCTGCCGCAACTGAAACGAGGCATCGCGATGCTGGCCCGGATCAAGCGGAAGGCCGGCCTGGCGTGATCGCGGCTTGGCCGGGGGTGGCATCATGGCGCCGCTTCGCACCGACCGAGACCGAGATTCCGCGATGACCCAGTGGTACTACAGCGACAGCGAACGCAACCGGCACGGGCCGCTGGAGGGCGCCGGGATGGTCGAACGCCACCGCAACGGCGAGTTGACCGCCGACACCCTGGTCTGGCGCGACGGCCTGAGCCAATGGCGTCCGTGGCGCGAGCTGGCCGGCGAGTTGCTCGCCGACAGCGGCTTCACCCCCGCCGCGGCCGCGCCTGCCGTCGAGGCGATCGGCACGCGCGCCGCCGCCGCGATCGACGCCGCCGTAACCCGGATCGAGGACCGCGCCGACCCTCGGGCCGCACCGACCGAAGTCCCGACCGTTCGCGCACCCGCCTCCGATGCGGCGAGCGCTCCGGCGGCCACGTCCGCCGCCGAGGGACCCGCCCCGCCGGCCCAGGGCGTCGCCGCGCCGGCACAATCCATCACCGCGACCGCATCCGACTCGCCCTACGCCGCGCCGCGCGCCGGCGTGGCCGAGAACACCGATGTCGTGCATGGTTTCGAAGTGGTCGCGGCCGGCTTCTGGAAGCGATTGGCGGCGTACATGATCGATTCGACGCTGATCACCTTCACTTATTACGGGATCAGCACCGCCCTGTTCGTCGCCGTGTTCGCCCTGGGCATGTTCGGCGAAATAGGCAAGAACCCGGGCGTCCTCGGCGCGCTGATGATGGGCGTGGTGCCGCTGATCTACGGCCTGATCAGCGTGTGTTACTACGTCGGCTTCGAGTCCTCCTCGATGCAGTCCACGCTGGGCAAGCTGGCGGTCGGGATCAAGGTCGCCGACGCCCAGGGCCGGCGCCTGACCCGTCTGCGCGCGCTCGGCCGCTGGGCCGCCAGCCTGCTGTCCTACCTGAGCCTGGGCGTGGGTTTCCTGCTGGTCGCCTTCACCGACCGCAAGCGCGGCCTGCACGACATCGTCGCCAAGACCGAGGTGGTGGACCGTTACGCCTACACTACCCGGCCGGAGATGCAGCAGCGCGACCTGGGCCCGGTGGCCTGGGTGGTGCTGATCCTCGGCGGCCTGATCTGGGTGTTGGCGGTCGGCGTCGCCGCATTCGGCTTCTTCTCGGCGATGATGGAGCGTTGATGAGGCCGTCCAAGGGCGTCACAGCGCGCTGAAACCTGAACCGGGCACACTCCATCACGCCCCCTTCAAGCGTTTCGGTGCCACTTTATTGATGTTTCCGGGAGGCCGAGCTTGACAGCCGCGGCCGCCTCATGATTCCACTAGAAAAAGGAAACCTGAACGCCCGCGGCCGAACGCTGCGGGCGTCGCCTTCTTAAACCCCGCCCCGCTGGGCCCCGGCCCGCGTGCCGCCCCAACCCGAGCAAGCAGTCGAGCAGCGCCCGCCCCCGGGTCCTGCGGAGTACCCATGGCCAAGAACCTCCTCATCGTCGAGTCGCCCGCCAAGGCCAAGACGATCAACAAGTACCTCGGCAAGGACTTCACCGTCCTGGCCTCCTACGGCCATGTCCGCGACCTGGTGCCGAAAGAGGGTGCGGTCGATCCCGACAATCACTTCGCGATGGACTACGCCGTCATCGAGAAGAACGAAAAACACGTAGACGCGATCGCCAAGGCCGCCAAGAGCGCCGACAACCTCTTCCTGGCGACCGACCCGGACCGCGAAGGCGAGGCGATCAGCTGGCACATCGGCGAGATCCTGCGCGAGCGCGGCCTGCTCGAAGGCAAGCCGCTGCAGCGGGTGGTGTTCACCGAGATCACGCCGCGCGCGATCAAGGAAGCGATGAGCCAGCCGCGCGCCATCGCCAGCGATCTGGTCGATGCGCAGCAGGCGCGACGCGCCCTCGACTACCTGGTCGGCTTCAATCTGTCGCCGGTGCTGTGGCGCAAGGTCCAGCGCGGCCTGTCCGCCGGCCGGGTGCAGTCGCCGGCGCTGCGCATGATCGTCGAGCGCGAAGAAGAGATCGAAGCCTTCGTCGCCCGCGAGTACTGGTCGATCGAAGCCGAGTGCGCGCATCCGCAGCAGGCCTTCACCGCCAAGCTCAACAAGTTCGACGGCAAGAAATTCGAGCAGTTCACCATCACCGACGGCGAGACCGCCGAGGACGCGCGCAAGCGGATTGTGACTGCCGCCAACGGCGCGCTGCACGTCACCGACGTCACCAGCAAGGAACGCAAGCGCCGTCCGGCGCCGCCGTTCACCACCTCGACCCTGCAGCAGGAAGCCTCGCGCAAGCTCGGCTTCACCACCTCGCGCACCATGCGCGTGGCGCAGAAGCTGTACGAAGGCGTGGCGCTGGGCGACGAGGGCACGGTCGGCCTGATCAGCTATATGCGTACCGACTCGGTGAACCTGTCGCAGGACGCGGTCAGCGAGATCCGCGACGTGATCGCCCGCGATTTCGGCACCAAGGCGCTGCCGGACAAGCCCAATACCTACCAGACCAAGTCCAAGAACGCGCAGGAAGCGCACGAAGCGATCCGTCCGACCGCCGCGTTGCACACGCCGTCGCAGATGGCGCGCTTCCTCGACGACGACGCGCGCCGCCTGTACGAGCTGATCTGGAAGCGCGCGGTCGCATCGCAGATGGTGCCGGCCACGCTCAACACCGTCAGCGTCGATCTGGCCGCCGGCTCCGAACACAGCTTCCGCGCTTCGGGCACCACGGTGATCGATCCGGGCTTCCTGGCCGTGTACGAGGAAGGCAAGGACGCCAAGGCCGCCGAGGACGAAGACGAGGGCCGCAAGCTGCCGCTGATGAAAGTCGGCGACCGCATTCCGGTCGATAAGATCCACACCGACCAGCACTTCACCGAGCCGCCGCCGCGCTTCTCGGAAGCGTCGCTGGTCAAGACCCTGGAGGAATACGGCATCGGCCGTCCGTCCACCTACGCCTCGATCATCCAGACGCTGTTGTTCCGCAAGTACGTCGAACTCGACAGCCGCCGCTTCCGTCCGACCGACGTCGGCCGCGCGGTGTCCAAGTTCCTGTCAGGGCATTTCACCCAGTACGTCGATTACGACTTCACCGCCAAGCTCGAGGACGAACTCGACGCGGTCTCGCGCGGCGAAGAAGACTGGGTGCCGTTGATGGAACGCTTCTGGGCGCCGTTCAAGCAACTGGTCGAAGAGAAGAAGGAATCGGTCGATCGCAACGAAGCCACCGGCGCGCGCGAGCTCGGCACCGATCCAAAGAGCGGCAAGCCGGTCAGCGTGCGCCTGGGCCGTTACGGGCCGTATGCGCAGATCGGCACCGCCGAGGACGAGGACAAGCCGACCTTCGCCTCGTTGCGTCCGGGCCAGAGCATGCACACGATTTCGCTGGAAGATTCTCTGGAACTGTTCAAGCTGCCGCGCAAACTCGGCCAGGACAAGGACGAGGAAGTCAGCGTCGGCATCGGCCGCTTCGGCGCGTTCGCCAAGCGCGGCAGCGTGTACGCCTCGCTGAAGAAAGAGGACGATCCCTACACCATCGATCTGGCGCGCGCGGTGTTCCTGATCGAGGAGAAGGAAGAGATCGCGCGCAACCGCATCATCAAGCAGTTCGACGGCAGCGACATCCAGGTGCTCAACGGCCGCTTCGGCCCGTACATCAGCGACGGCAAGCTCAATGGCCGTATCCCCAAGGACCGCGAGCCCGCTTCGCTGACCCTGGAAGAAGTGGTCAAGCTGATGGAGGACACCGGCAAGCCGATGCGCGGGCGTTTCGGCAAGAAGACCGCGGCGAAGAAAGAGCCGGCCAAGAAGGCGGCCAAGAAAGTCGCCAAGAAAGCGGTGAGCGCCGACGGCGAGACCAAGACGCCGGCGAAGAAAGCCGCGACCAAGAAGGCGCCGGCTAAGAAGGTACCCGCCAAGAAAGCGACCAAGACCGTCGCCAAGAAGGCCGCGACCAAGAAAGCGGCGAAGAAAGTCGTCAAGAAAGTCGCGGCCAAGTAGGTCGCCGCGGCGAGGCATCGATGCAAAGCGGGCGCCGGTTTCGGCGCCCGTTTCGTTTTTGGCCGTTGCCTGGCTTCGGGTATCGGGCCTGAAGGCCCTCCCACAAAAGACTTCGCGGGTGCGCTGCGGGCGGAACACCATCGAACCATAGCCCCGAGGTCTTTTGTGGGAGGGCCTTCAGGCCCGACGCGCCGCAACATTCGCCAGCGACACAGTGTCGCAGCCGCGCGGCCAAGCCGTGACGCCGCTTCCGTTTTGCACTATCCGACGCCGGCTGTGGCCGCATATGTCCGCTCAGGCGACCGCCCGCACAGATTCAGCCGGACACGGCCCATAGGATCGGGGCCGCATAAGGGCGCGGCCATCGGGCTCAAGCCCATCGAGACGCGATATCAATCGCGCAAACCGTCGCCATCGCGAAACCTGCTGGGGGGGTGTAGTTCACCTATCCCATCGACAGGAGTCGCCATGAACCGTGCTCATCGTTTTTATCTGCTCTCCGCCGCCGTCGCCGTGTGCGCCGCCGCGCTGCCGACCTCTTCCGTCTTCGCCCACGGCACCTTCGTCAATCCGCAAAGCCGGATCTACAAGTGCTATCTGGGCAACAAGGAAAACCCCTCCGATCCGGCCTGCCGCGCCGCCTGGGCGGTCGCCGGCTCGCAGCTGTTCTACGACTGGAACGGCATCAACCAGGCCAACGCCAACAGCAACCATCAGGCGGTGGTGCCCGACGGCAAACTGTGCAGCGGCAACAACCCGACCTTCCGCGGTCTGGACGTGATCCGCAGCGATTGGCAGACCAGCACCGTGCGCTCGGGTTCGAGCTACACCTTCACCTTCTATGCCACCGCGCCGCACGCGACCAAGGACTGGACGTTCTATGTGACCCGGCAAGGCTGGAATCCGAACAGCGCCGTGCGCTGGAGCGATCTGCAGCAGTTCTGCAAGACCGGCTCGGTGCCGCTGTCGGCGGGCAACAACTACCACATCACCTGCACCTTGCCGAGCCGCAGCGGACGCCACGTGATCTACAACACCTGGCAACGCTCGGATTCGACCGAAGCCTTCTACACCTGCATGGACGTCAACTTCAACGCCTCGCTCGCCGATGCGAAATCGCCGTGGCGCGAGTCGGGCAACTTGAACGTGGTCAACGATTATCCGGTCGGCACGTCGGTGACCTTGCGGGTGTTCAACGCCGATGGCAGCGACGCGGAAAAGATCGAGACGGTGCTGCGCGCGGGCGAAACCTCGGTCGCCGATTGGCCGCGCCGGGTCGCCGAGCAGGTCAATGCGCGCGCCAAGTTCGCCCGCATCGGCGAGCAGCGCAGCGGCCAGGTGCTGGCCAAGGACGCCGGCAACCGGGTGTTCCTCAGCGGCAACCGCTCGTTCGCCTTCGACGTGCGCTTGCCCGATTCGGCCAAACCGGCCGCGAGCGAACACGCGCATCACGGGCATTGAAAGCAGCCCCGGATATCGCAGCCGTGCCTGGAAGGCGCGGCCGCGATGCCCGGCGGCGACACGATCGACGGTGGACACAGCGCCGGAGCGTGCGTGCGACACTGTCGCATCGACCCTTGCGCGCCTATCCGCATGCCCGATCTGAGCCTCGAACTCGCCGCCGCCGCGCTCGCCCGCGGCGGTATCGTCGTCTACCCGACCGAGGCGGTCTGGGGCATCGGCTGCGATCCGTTCGATGAGGCCGCGGTGCTGCGTCTGCTGGCGATCAAGCGCCGGCCGGTGGACAAGGGCGTGATCCTGATCGCCGCGTCGGCCGATCAATTCGATGCGCTGATCGACTGGGACGTCCTGCCGCCCGACCGCCGCGAGGCGGTGCGCGGCAGTTGGCCCGGCCCCAACACCTGGGCGGTGCCGGCGACCGCCGCGGTACCGGCCTGGATCAGCGGCCAGCACCGCAGCGTCGCGGTGCGGGTGACCGCGCATCCGCAGGCGCGCGCGCTGTGCCTGGCGCATGGCGGACCGATCGTCTCGACCAGCGCCAATCTCGCCGGCCAGCCGCCGGCGTTCCAGCGCGACCAACTCGATCGCGCCCTGCTCGCGCTGGCCGACGGGGTGTGCACCGGCGAGACCGGCGGGCTGACCGCGCCGACGCCGATCCGGGTGGCCGCAACCGGCGAAGTCCTGCGCGCCTGAGCCGCGCGGCACGACCGTGCGGCCATGGCGGTGCCGCTATGCTCGGCCGGTCGCAATCGCGGAGCCTTGCCATGAACTCGATACCGGCCTGGGCGGCCTGGGCCTTGTTGTCGGCGGTGTTCGCGGCCCTGACCGCGGTGCTGGCCAAACTCGGCGTGCAGGGCGTGAGCGCCGACTACGCCACCCTGGTGCGGACCCTGGTCATCGTCGCGGTCCTGGCGTTGCTGGTGCCGCTGAGCGGGCAATGGGTCGATCCACGCACGCTGCCCACACGTTCGCTGCTGTTCCTGGTGCTGTCGGGGCTGGCGACCGGCGCTTCGTGGCTGTGCTACTACCGCGCGCTCAAGCTCGGCGACGTCGCCCAGGTGGTGCCGGTGGACAAGCTCAGCGTGGTACTGGCGGCGTTGTTCGCGGTGCTGCTGTTGGGCGAATGGCCCAGTCCGCGCGAGTGGCTGGGGCTGCTGATGGTCGGCGGCGGCGTGTTGGTTCTGGTCTGGCGGCGCTGAGCCTGCGCCGGCAGTCGGATCCAGGGCCGGATTCGACTTTCCCGTAACGCAGCGCAGGCGCAAGATGCGCGCATGAACTCTGCCCTTTTCCGCAGTAACCGCCTCGCCCTGGCCGCGCTGGCCGGATTGCTGCTGGGCGGCGCCCTGTCCGGCGGCGCGCAGGCCGCCGATGTGCTGATCTATCGCTGCACCGATGAGCGCGGCCAATTGAGCTTGCGCGACACGCCCTGCGCGCGCGGCCAACAACAGCAGACCGTGACCATGACCCGGCCGGTCGATCCGCCGCCGCGCGCCGTCCAGGCCGTGGCCGCGCCGTCGCCGCGACCGACCGCCGACTCCAGGCCGCGCGTGCTGATGCTGCGCAACCCGCAACCGATGTTCGACTGCGTGCGCCCCGACGGCAGCTCGTACACCAGCAGCAACGGCGACGGCAATCCGCGGCTGATGCCGATCGTCGACTTGGGCTACGGCCTTCCCTACTACCCCGATCGCAACACCCTGGGCAATCGCATCGGCGCGCCGCCGCCGCGTCTGGGCGAGTCCAGCGCGAGCATCGCCGTGTCCGGACGCCACCGCAACGTCCAGTACGCCGCCACTGCGCGTTCGGGCGGTTACTATCCCGGCGGCTACGATTACGGTTACGGCGTCTACTACGGCAGCCAGCTGGTCCGCGACGAATGCCGGCAACTGCCGCAACAGGAAGTGTGTTCGCGCCTGCGCGACCAGCGCTACCAGGGCGACCGCCGCTACAACAGCGCGCTGCAGAGCGAGCGCACCCAGATCACCCAGGAACAGCGCGTCATCGATGCGCAGTTGAACACCGATTGCGGAGCTTACTGATGCGCGTGTGGTTCGTGTCCCTCGTGTTGCTGATCAGCGCCGGCGCGCACGCCCAGGGAAAGATCGTCATCTACCGCTGCACCGACGCGCTGGGCCAGCTGACGGTGCAGAACAACACGCCGTGCCCGAAAGGCAGCCAACAGGAAAAACGCGTGATCGAGGGCGCGCCGGTGTCGTCCTCGCCGCCGACCTTCATCACCCAGCCGGTCGCGCCGTACGCGCCGGCCAACGCGCCGCCGCCGCATCCGCCGGTGTCCTCGCAATTGCCGTCGGTGGCCACGCCGCCCCCCAAAGCGGCGCCCAAGCCCGCGCCCAAACCGGCCGCTCCGACCATCGCCGACGCCGATCGCCTGCCGCCGCCGGTGCTGTACGAATGCCGGATCTACGATGGCAGCCGTTACCTCAACGACGACGCCAATCCGCCGCAGCGCTGCGCGCCGTTGCAGACCACCGGCCTGGGCAGCGTCGGCAGCGGAGCCGGCACGGCCTGCCAGATGACCAGCGACCAATGCCAGCGCATCGCCGACGATCATCTGTGCGAAAACTGGAAACAACGCCTGCGCGAAGCGCAATCGGCGCTGCGCTTCGGCCGCAGCGACAGCCGCGACGCCTCGGCCGCGGAAGTCGAACGGATTCAGCGTATCGTGACCGAGAGTACCTGCGGTAAGTAGAACGCCAAGCAGCAGCGGTATTCCGCGGCTCTGATTCGGATCGGACCAGGATTTCGATTCGCTCGATTCGCTCGATTCGAAGCCGAAGCCCTAGCCGCAGCCGCAGCCGCAGCCGCAGCCGCAAGCGACGATGTCCGATTCCACGCGCCCGCGAGGTCTGTTGTGGAAGGGCCTCGCAACCCCCGGCGCCAACGCGGCGCGCCACGCCCGCGCCCTCCCCGCGTTCGCGCATCGTCACCGCAACGCCCGATCAGCGCGACGGCGGCGCGACCGAGTAGTCCTCGACCTGAATTCCGAAATACGAACGCGTGCCGCGCAATTGGATGCGCCCGCTGTCACGCAGCGCGCCGACGAGATTTTTCGGCACCCGACATACCCGACGGCGCAACAACAAGCTGTCACCCGGCAACACCGCCGCGTTGCGGCAGCCGCGAACCAACATCGATTCGTGCACCTGCACCGCTTCGACCTGTACCGCCGGGCGCGTGCCGGCCAGATGATGCAGCAGCAGCGGCACGCAAAGGCGCAGCACGACGTACAGGACGAAGAAAAACCCTGCGTAAAACAGCATCCCGATCGCCGCGTCGCGCCAGTGGGCCCATGACGTCAGCTGCGACTCATCCGACCGGACGGCCGTCGCCAAGATCAGCGCCAAGGTCGCCGCCGCGGCCAGCAGCAACACCGCCGGGCCGAGCCAGGCCGCTTCCGGCGATGGCACGAAGGGATCCATCGCCGCCGCCGCGAGAACCAGCATCAACAACAAGACGACACCCAATGGCAGGTATACGGCCGCCTTCCTCGACGGCCTGAGTTCGTGCTTCGGCTTGCTCACGCCCGCGCACTCAAAACCCGTAACGCTGAAACCCGCCATCGACCGCGATGCATTCGCCGGTGATGTAACCGGCCGCCGGCAAGCACAGAAACGCGACCGCGGCGGCGACTTCCTCGGCTTCGCCGATGCGTCCCAGCGGCGTGCGCAGCAATACTTCGTCGAGATAATCCGGATCGGCCAGCTTGTCGGAGGTACGACGGGTGCGGATATACCACGGCGCCACCGCGTTGACCCGCACGCCGTCCTCGGCCCACTCCACCGCCAGATTGCGGGTCATCTGATGCATCGCCGCCTTGCTCATGCCGTAAGGCGAACCGGTGCGCACGTGCAGATTGCCCGACACGCTGCCGACGTTGACGATGCTCGAAGACGCGTGCCGGGTCAGCAAAGCGTAGGCGTAGCGAGACAGTTCGAAGGCCGAGAACAGATTGATCTCGAAGATATGCCGCCACTCGTCCTCGGTGTAGTCGGTGGTCGGCTTGCTGAGGTTGCCGCCGGCGTTGTTGACCAGGATGTGCAGGCCTTCGCCGAAGTCCTCGACCCAGTCCAGCAGTTCGCGCCGCTGTTCGTCGTCGGCGACGTCGGCGACGAAGCCCTGCACGTCGCGCTCGGGAAAGTCCTCGAGCAATTCGGCCCGCGCCGATTCCAGCGCGGTCGCGTCGCGCGCGGCCAACAGCACGTCGGCGCCGAAGCCCAGCAGTTCGCGCGCGATCGCGCGGCCGATGCCGGCGCTGCCGCCGGTGACCAGCGCGAGCTGTCCGTCCAATCGCCAACGCTTGGGATCCATGAGGTTCTCCAGATTCTGTGAACTTGACTCGATGGCCTTGATTCGATGAGCGCCATGTCGCGGCCGTGCCGCGGTTCGACCCGCGCGGCACGCGACCGGCGTAGCATAACGGCCGAACCGCCCCGAGGATGCCGCGATGAACCCGAACCGGATCGTACCCGCCCTCGCCTGCGCCGCGCTGTGCTGCGCGCTGGCCGCCTGCTCCAAGCCGCAGCCGCCGGAAAAGGAACGCCCGGTCGAGCCGCAGGCCACGCAACTGCGCGATGCGATCCAGCAGCCGTTGGACAAGGCCAAGTCGGCGCAGGACACGGTCGATCAGGGCGCGCAACAGACCCGCGATGCGATCGAAGCGGCCGGCGGCTGAGCGCTGGCGCAAACGCAAACGGGCCGCGCGATGCGGCCCGTCGGTTGTGTCGGCTTGACGTTTCTTGTGGGAGGGGCTTCAGCCCCGACGCGCTGCGCTCAGTGCGCGGCGTCGCCAGCGGCCCTCACCCCGCTCCGCGGGAGAGGAGCCGTGAGACTTACAGCTCGCAGAAGCAGTAAGCCAGCGCCTTCACCGGCACGCCGCTGGTGGGCTTGATCGCGCTTTCGACGAAACGCAGATCCGAAGCCGTCTGCGGCAACGCCTTGGCCAACAGGCCGCGGGCGAGGTCGGAGCGGCCCAGCAGGGCGCTGCCGGCGCTGCTGGAAGCGAAGTTGGCGAAGAAGCGCTCGAACGGAGTCGGCACCTTCTCCACGTAACGCACGCGGTAGTCCCCGGCCTTGCCGAGCTTGGCCCGCGTGGCGACATCGTCGATCGCGTTCTGCAGGCTGCCCAGCGCGTCGACCAGGCCGCGTTCCTTGGCCTGCGCGCCGCTCCACACGCGGCCGCGCGCGACCGCGTCGACGTCGGCCACCGGCTTCTTGCGCGCGGCGGCGACACGGCCGGTGAAGTCGGCGTAGCCCTTGTTGATGATGGTCTGAATCACCTGGCCGACTTCCGGCGCCAGCGGACGGGTGACGTCGAAGGAGCCGGCGAAACGGGTGGTGCCCACGCCGTCGGTGTGCACGCCGATCTTCTCCAGCGCGCGCGGCACGGTCGGAATCATGCCGAAGATGCCGATCGAACCGGTAATGGTCGAAGGATCGGCGTAGATCTTGTCGGCGTTCATCGATATCCAGTAACCGCCCGAAGCGGCCAGATCGCCCATCGACACTACCACCGGCTTGCCGGCGGCCTTGAGCGCGACGATCTCGCGGCGGATCTGCTCGGAAGCGAACACCTCGCCGCCGGGCGAATCCACGCGCAGCACCAGCGCCTTCACGTTCTCGTCGTCGCGCGCATCGCGCAGCAACGCCGCGGTCGACACGCCGCCGATCGAACCCGGCGGCTGCTCGCCGCCGCTGATTTCGCCTTCGGCCACCACGATGGCGACCTGCGGACGCTGGTCGGCCGGATTGACCAGGCGATCCAGGCCGGCGACGTAGGCGTCCATGGCGATCTGGCGGTAACCGCCCTCGGCGTCCTCGTCGGCGACGCCGCGCTTGATCAGCAGATCATCGACTTCTTCGCGGGTCTTGAGCCCGTCGACCAGCTTCAGGCCGAGCGCGAACTTGCCGACATCGCCCTTGACCGCGTCCAGGCGCTGCGGCAGTTCGTCGATCGACGCGATCAGGTCGGCGGCTTTGACCTTGCGCGCCTTGGCCACGTCGTCGAGGTAACGCGACCACAGGTCGTTCATCCAGAACAGGTCGGCGGTCTTGGACTCTTCCGAAGCCGCATCGAGGATGTAGGGCTCGGCGGCCGACTTGAACTCGCCCACGCGGAACAAGTGGATATCCACGCCGAGCTTGTCCTGCAGGCCCTCGCGGTAGTACTGGCGATAGCGGCCCAGGCCCTCGAGCATCATCGCGCCCATCGGGTCGAGATAGACCTCATTGGCCTGCGCGGCGACCAGGTACTGCTTCTGATCCATGGTTTCGGCGAAGGCGATGACTTCCTTCTTGCTCGCGCGCACCCGCGCGACCGCCGCGGCGACTTCGCGCAGCGAGGCCATGCCCGCGGCCTGCAGCTTGTCCAGACGCAGCACCACGCGTTCGATGCGCTTGTCGTCCTTGGCCGCGTCCAGCGCGCGGACCACGTCGCGCAGCTGCACTTCCGGGGTCTTGTCGCCGAACGCGCGATTGAGCGCGCGCGAGGCCGGATCGCTGCTGTACTGCTCGACCAGATTGCCTTCCGGCGCGACCACCAGGGTGGTCCGTTCCTGCAACGGCTTGGCGCCGCCGCCCATCACCAGCATGGCCAGGAAGAACAGCAGGAAACCGAAGAACAGCAGATTGAAGACCAATCGCCGGGTGAAGTTCATCGTGTCCCAAAGACCGATGAAAAAACGCGGCACAGGCCCCCGGCGCGGGGAGGTATCGTTCATTGGGCACAGCTCCATGTATACGTGCGCAGATTAACCCGGCGCGGGGCCGGGTTTCACCCGCCATTCGTAACTGTGTCGACGGGATTGGGATTGGGATTGGGGATTAGGGATTGGTAAAGGCACGCCCGGGCTGCGCCGGTCCCGGATCCCCAATCCCTGCCTCACGTACAGCCGGTCTCATGCGGATCGAGCTCATGCGGATGCTCGGCCTCGACCCGCGCGGCCAGCCGGTCGGGCTGGCTGGAACGGATGAAACGGGCGCACAGCAGCACCGAAGCCACGGTCAGACCGGCGATCAGGCCGATCCACATGCCTTTCGGGCCCCAGCCCAGGCCCAGGCCGAGCCCGGCGCCGACCGGCATGCCCACGCCCCAATAGGCCAGCGCGGCCAGGACCATCGGCACCCGGGTGTCCTTGAGCCCGCGCAGCGCGCCGGCCGAGAGCACCTGGATACCGTCGGGGAACTGGAACATCGCCGAATACAGCAGCAGCGACGCGGCCAGGGACGCGACCGCCGCGTCGGCGGTATAGAAGCTCACCAGCAGATCGTTCGCGGTCAGCAGCAAAATGCCCGACAGCAACTGCGTGCCGATCACGATCGCGTAGCCGGCCATGCCGGCGTGGCGCACGCCGAGGTAGTCGCCCCGGCCCAGCGCATGGCCGACCCGTACCGTGGTCGCCTCGGCCAGCGCCATCGGCACCATGAAGCACAACGCCGAGAGGTTGATCGCGATCTGATGCGCCGACGCCGGAATCTCGCCCAGCCGTCCGATCAACAGCGCGGTGACGATGAACAAGCTGCCTTCCATCAACACCGTCACGCCGATCGGCAGACCGGTCGCGAGCAGACCGCGGATGGTCGGCCAATGCGGCTTGTCGAAACGCTCGAACAGGCGCAGATCGGCGAAACGCCTGGCGCTGCGCAACACCAGGAAGAAACCGATCGCCTGCACCCACAGCATCGCCGCCGAGGCGATGCCCAGGCCGCCGGCGCCCATTTCCGGCAAGCCGAATTTGCCGAAGGTCAGCACGTAGCCCAACGGCAACAGCACCAACAGACCGCCCGCGCTGAGCAGCATCGTCGGCAAGGTCCAATGCAGGCCCTCGCTGAGATAGCGCATGCAGAAGAACAGTGTCAGCGCCGGCACGCCCCAGCGGATGCCGTGCAGGAACTCGCGCGCGCCGGGAACGATTTCCGGCGCGATGCCCATCGCGCCCAGCGTATGCGGGATCAAGGTCAAAAACGCAAACAAAAACACACTCAGCAGCACCGCCATCCATAAGGCCTGACGGAACAGCGCGCCGATTTCGCCGCGGCGGCCGGCGCCTTCGAGTTGCGACACCGACGGCGGCACCGACAGCAAGGTTCCGATCGGCACCATCATCGGCAGCCACCACAAGGCCGTGCCGATCGTCACCGACGCGAGCGTGGTGGTGCTGTGGTGGCCGGCCAAGGTGTTGTCGACGAAGCCGATCAAGCCGGTGGAGACGTGGCCGGCGACCAGCGGCGCGGCCAGAACCGCGGTAGTACGGATCTCCCCAGCCAGACCGGCGCGGGAGACAGAGGGGGATGACGCAGACATGGGAGAGACCAACAGCACGACTGCGGCCGCGCATCCGGTCTAGGGCGCTGGCGCCGGGTCGCGGCGGACGGCTATCTTACCCGCTCGAAAGTGAAGGCCGGGGAGCCTCTTACTCGAATCACGATGAGCGAATCTTCTTCTTCAGGCGCCAGCCAGTCTGCCGGTCACGGCGCGGACAGCCAGCACGGCCTGACCCACTGCGAAAACTGCAACGCCGAGCTGCACGGCCACTACTGCCATGCCTGCGGCCAATCGGTGGTCAATCCGATCCGCCACGTCGGCCACGCGCTGGAGGAGGTGTTCGAATCGTTCTGGCACCTGGACGGGCGGATCTTTCGCACTTTGCGTGATCTGCTCTCTCCGGGCCGGGTCGCCCGCAACTACATCGCCGGCCAGCGCGTGCGCTATGTCGCGCCGCTGCGGTTGTTCGTGATCGTCTCGGTACTGACCTTCTTCGTCGCCCAGTTCGCGATCCATGTCGACGAGAACAGCCAGTTCCTCGACATCAACGGCATGCAGAGCAGCACGGTCCGGCTGGGCAACACCAAGAAGCAGATCAAGCACGCGCAGACCATCGCCGAAGTCGAGGAACTGCGCACGCGCACGGTCAAGGGATTGCTGGCCGCCAGCGCCGCGGTGCCGGCCAAGGCGCGCAACGCCATCGATACCTCGATCCAGGCGGTGAACCGCCAGGCCGACAAGCGCATCGATGCGCTGCGCGTGGAACAAAAGCTCGACGGCGCGCAGGTCGCCGCGCAGAAGGCCCAGGGCCAGCACGATGCGGTCACCCCCGCGCCCGATTCGATCCTGGCGGCCAAGACCCTGGCCGAAGTCGAAACCCTGCGCGATCGGCGCGTGGCGCCGCTGCGCGAGGAACTGGCCACGCTGGCGCCGGGCTCGGACGCGGCGGTCGAACAAGGCAACCAGATCCGTCTGATCAACGCCGAAGCCGGCTGCCGCGCCGCCCAATTGCAGCGCGCGCACGCCACCGCCAGCGAAGGCCCGGCCGCGCGCAAGTCCGACGCCGAGCGTTACGGCGAATCCGAGTGCAAGGATGTCGGCGATCCGCTGAGCTTCAACGGCAAACCGTGGAACGCGCAGACCAATCCGCTGACTGTGACCTGGTGGCCGAAGTTCGCCAACGACTGGCTCAACCGCCAGATCGGCCGCGGCGAAGCCAATTTCCAGCGGCTGACCAAGGAACCGTGGCGCTACGTGAGCGCGCTGGCCAGCGCGGTACCGAGCGCGCTGTTCCTGATGGTGCCGCTGTTCGCGCTGCTGCTGAAACTGGCCTATCTGGGCTCGGGGCGCGGTTATCTGGAACATCTGGCGATCGCCTTGTACAGCCACGTCTATCTGTGCCTGTCGATCCTGGCGATCTTCGCGCTGATGCTGCTCGGCGCCGCGATCACCCCGCATTGGAGCGCCTTCGGCTGGATCAGCGGCATGGCGATCGGCTTGTTGTGGGCGTGGATGCCGATCTATCTGCTGATCATGCAAAAGCGCGTGTACGGCAACGGTTGGTTGCTGACCTTGCTGCGCTACAGCGTGGTCGGCTCGCTGTATTTCATCCTGATGACGTTCGCGGCGATGGCGCTGGCGGTTGCGGCCGTGGTGCGGATGTGAGCGGCGGCGCGAACGCAGGTTGCGGCGATGCCGATGGCGTCGCTCAGGCCGTGATCTACGAAGTCAATCTCGATCTCGACGCGAGCATCGCCGAGGACTATCTGGCCTGGCTGCGTCCGCATATGCGCGAAATCTGCGCGCTGCCGGGTTTTCTCGGCGCCAGCCTGCACGAAGTGAGCGAACCGGCCGCCGAGCCCGGCCGCGTCGCGCTGTGCGTGCAATACCGCTTGCGCGATCAGTCCTCGTTCGACGACTACCAGCGCGATCACGCTCCGCGACTGCGCGCCGACGGCATCGCGCGTTTCGGCGGGAAGTTCAACGCATCGCGGCGGGTGTTGCGGGTGCCGGCGCGCTGAAGCGATCGCGGGGCGAGTCGAACGCGAACGCTCCGATGCCTCGGAGCGACCCACCCGATGCCTCAGAACAGCTGCAGAAACTCTTCCGGATCGGCCTCGATCGTGCTCAGCGAACGCTTGAGGTAATCGCCGAAATCCGCGGCGACGTACTCGATCCGATCCGGATCGTGGCTGAAGGAAAGTATCTGCCCCGCGCGACCGCCCGGGGCCGGGGAGTAATCCTGGATCAGCATCAAGGTCGCGCCGGCGAAGTTGGCGAACGGCAGCCAGCCCTCGTGAAACCAGCCCGGACGGATCCGCGCATCGCGCGGCTCCGGGTCTTCGTAGCCCGCGTACTTGCCCGCCCGTCGCCGCATGCTCTCGCGCTGGGCCAAAGCATCGGTCACGGACAGAAACTCATAGCTGGATAAATAGTCGGGCCGGGCGAACAGCCAGATATCCTCGTCCGAACCGTCCATCGCGCCCCACGCCGCGCGCAAGCCCGGATCGAGTGCGAATCCCAGCGTGTTCTCGCCGGCGACGATCTTCGATTCGGCAGCGCCGACTTTCGCCGACCACGCGACATCGTGTTTTGCGTAGATCTTTTCGATTTTTCGAAGGTACTGGGCGAAATCCATGTCGATCGGCTCTGCGCGTGACTGCATCCAGGTTAGCCGGTCACAGCGAAAGCACGAAATCTATTGTGGGAGGGGCTTCAGCCCCGACGCTTTCCGATCAGGTCTGAGTAGCCCACAGGCGAGCGCATCGCAAACTGAGCGAAGAGCGTCGGGGCTCAAGCCCCTCCCACAAGAGCGCTCGCGCATCGAATTCGACAAATACTTGCGCTCAAACCGCCGCGGCTTTCGCCGCGACGATCGCGGTCAACGCGTAATGCCGCATCTCTTCGATCGCATCGACATAGCCGCGGATCGCGGCGAAGAACTCGCGGAATTCCGGGCTGCCGCGGAATCCCTTGAGATGGCCGTCGGCGCTGTCCCACTCGATCCGCAGCAGGTAGCGCTCGGGTTCGTCGACGCAGCGCGAAAGTTCGTAGGCCAAACAATGCGGCGAACCATCCAGTACCAGTGCGGCGCGGGCGTAGTCGCGTTCGAAAGCCTCGGCCGTGCCGGGTGCGAGGGCGTAGCGAATGTATTCGACGATCATGGCGCGCACCGGATGAGGACGCGCGGAATCTAGCAGCCGGATGTCACACCCATCGCGCCGGTGTGTACATCCGCCACTGCGATCACAGGCTTACGATTCAGTGCGCCAGCGCCTCTTGCAACCACGCGCCGCGCTGTTCCGCCGGCGCGCCGAGCAGGCCGGCGCGCAGCTTTTCGCGATCCTGCGGCTGGGTGCGTTGTACCAGCACGGCCAGATCCTTACGTTGCGCGGCGGTGAGTCCGCGCAGAGCGGCGCGCATCGCCGCGTGCTGGGCTTCGGGCAGTTGCGCCAGCAGCGGCTGCAATGCCGGATAGTCGGCACCGAGCGCGGGGCCGAGCAGCCAGCCGCGGCGCTGGCTGCGGTCGATCTCGTCGAATTGCGCACGCAGCGCCTGTTGTTGTTCCGGCGGCAGCGCGGCGTAGCGCGCGGCGGCGGCCTGCACTTGGGCGCGTTCGTCTGGGCTCAGGGCCAGCCAAGCCTGGTAGCGCTCGCGGCGTTCGCCGCGCTGCTGGGCACTGAGTTCGCCCCATTGCGCGGCGCTCTGGCCGAACTCGCGGCGCTGGTCTTCGTTCCAGCCGTCCCAGCGCTGGCCGTTGGCCTTCAGCCGGGCCTGGGCCTCGGGCGGCAGGCGCTGCAGGGTTTCGTTGAGATCCGGCGGCAGGGCCAGGGCCTGCACGGGCAGCCATGCGGCCAGGGCGAGGCTCAGGGCGAGCGCCGCGACACGGCCGCGGCGCGCAGTTGGAGAGAGGCGAGGCGTCATTCGCCCTCCTGGGTGTCGGTTTCAGAACCCTGGGGTTCGCTGCCGGCCGACGGCACGGTCGCGGCAGGCGATTCGGCTTCCATCGGCACCGCCGGGGCCTCGGCCGGGATGGTGCCGGCGTCGCGCGCGGCCAGCCAGTTGCGGAATTCCAGATCGTCGGAGGCGGCCTGGCCCTGCGGGTCGGCCAGCAGGTCGAAATCGCGGTGGGCGATCAGCCCGGATTCGCGGCTGTAGCGGTCGGCCGGGGCCGCCGCCTCGGGCAACGGGCTGACCACCACCCCGTCGGGGCCGTTCAACCAACCGCCGACGATGCCACCGGGCGACCAAAACGTCGCGGCGAAGGCCAGGGCGCAAAGGGCCAGCAGGATCCACAGCACCGGCATCAGCCAGCGCGGACGCGGACGCCGGGCCGCGACTTGACGTGCGGTCGCCGCAGATGCAGTCACCGCCGCGCCCTGCAGCGCGGCCTCGCGCGCCAGCCCGAGCCGGGCCAGGCGCTCGGCCGGCAAGGTTTTGATCCGGCGGTGAACCTGTTCGCGCAGTTGCTGCCAGGCCTGCGGGTCGGCGCGTCCGTCGGCATGCCGCTGCAGCGCGCGCTGCAGCGCCAGCCGGTAGGTCGGCGGGGCCACGCCCAGCACGGCCGCGGCTTCGTTCTCGCCCAGGCCGGCGGCCAGGCGCAGCAACAAGGCCGCGCGCGGGCCGCTGCCGAGTTCGGCCAGGCGGTCGGTGGCTTCCACCGCGATCGCCACCGGCGTGCGATGACGCAAGCCGGGCTGGGTCAACAGCAGCGACCAGAACCGGGCCGGCCACTCGTTGAGTGCCGATTCGGCGGCCACGGTACGGAACCCGGCCATGGCCGAAGCCAGCGCGGCATCGCCCGCGGCGGCATCGCCGGCCTGCAATTCGGCCAGCACCGCGCCGCGCCGTTCGACCCCGCGCAGGAAGGCCGACAAGGCGGCGGGGGCGTTCGATCGGGGAGCGGAAGCGCCCGGGATCCGGGCGGCGGAGGGGGGCGTGGAACTCATCGGAACGGCTTCACCATACGGTGCATCATAGCGATGCGCGCGGCCCACAAAACTGCTTGACAAACCGCTCAGGCGCGTCAGCGCGAAGCAGGACGCGGCTTACGGCCAAATCCGGTTGTGCACAGCAGTAATGGAACCGTCATCCGGCCTCAGTTTGCTGGCTCCACAGGCCTCATTACAGCGATGTTTCACGATCAAAGCCTTGATACACAAGGATTTTAGCCTGTTGGCGATTTTTTCACCAACCTAACCCGAGGGCTTATTTAAACGCTCTCGCGCATCGCTGCCGACCCGCCATGCACAGATTTATCCACAGGCCGTGTGGATAAGGAAAATTTCCTTTCCCGTCCCGTTAGTTGCGTGACTTTCGTCAGATAAACCGAAGCAATGGCCTGCAACTGCCCCGCCTGCCGCCGAACCGCCCCGCTCGCTAGACTGAGTCCATGCCCGACGCCCTTTTCCCCCCGCCGCAGACCGTCTGGCGTGTCGCTTTGCCGCTTCCTCTGCCACGGCTGTTCGACTACCTGCCGCCGGCCGAAGCCGCCGACCACGTCGCGGTCGATCCGGTCGGCGCGCGCGTGCGGGTGCCGTTCGGCTCGCGCGAACTGGTCGGCATCGTCGCCGAGCGCGGAGCGCCCGAGCCCGATGCCGACCCGGCCGCGCTCAAAAGCGTCATCGCCCGGCTCGACCCCGCTCCGCTGCTCGAAGGCGAGCTGCTCAACTCATTACGCTGGCTGGCCCGCTACACCCACGCCCCGCTCGGCGAGGTGCTGGCGACCGCCCTGCCCGGGCCGTTGCGCCATGGCGAGCCGTTGCCCGACACCCACGCCTGGGCCTGGCGCCTGAGCGAGGCCGGAGCGACCGCGCGCGAGGGCCTGCGCGCCGGCAAGCCGCGACGGCTGGCCGACCTGCTGCACCAACACGGCGCCCTGGACGAAGACCGCCTGGATGATCTGCTGGAAGACTGGCGCAGCGCCGCCCGCGCCCTGGCCAAGCGCGAACAGGCCGAACGCATCGCGGTCCCGGCCGGCCAGCACGCGCCCGCGCCGCGGCCCGGGCCGGCGCTCAACGACGAGCAGCAGGCCGCGGTCGACGCGGTGCTGGCCGCACGCGGCTTCACCGGCTTCCTGCTCGACGGCGTCACCGGCAGCGGCAAGACCGAGGTCTACCTGCACGCGATCGCCGACTGCCTGGCGCGCGGCAAGCAGGCGCTGGTGCTGGTGCCCGAGATCGGCCTGACCCCGCAGACCCTGGCGCGCTTCCGCGCCCGCCTGGGCGTGCCGGTACACGCGCTGCACTCGGGCCTGAGCGACGGCGAACGCGCGCGCACCTGGGCCGCGTTCGCGCGCGGCGAAGCGCGGGTCGCGGTCGGCACCCGCTCGGCGGTGTTCCTGCCGTTGCGCGAGCCGGGCCTGATCGTGATCGACGAAGAACACGACGGCAGCTTCAAGCAGCTCGACGGCATCCGTTACCACGCCCGCGATTTCGCCCTGATCCGGGCCAAGGCGCTGGACGTGCCGGTGCTGCTGGGCAGCGCTACGCCGTCGCTGGAGTCGCTGCGCAACGCCCACGCCGGCCGCTACGGCCATCTGCAGCTCAAGCGCCGCGCCGGCCAGGCGCAGCCGCCGCGGGTGCGCGTGCTCGATGTGCGCAAGCGTCCGCTGCAGGCCGGGCTGTCGCCGGAACTGATCGAACGCATCCACGGCGAACTGCGCGCCGGCGGCCAGGTGCTGGTGTTCAAGAACCGGCGCGGCTACGCCCCGGTGCTGCTGTGTCACGACTGCGGCTGGACCGCGCACTGCCCGCGTTGCAGCACCCCGCTCAAGGGCACGCCGATGACCGTGCACGGCGGCGGTCGGCGTCTGCAATGCCACCATTGCGGCACCCGCCGTCCGGCACCCGATGCTTGCCCGGATTGCGGCGGTCTGGCGCTGCAATCGCAAGGCGCCGGCACCGAGCGGATCGAGGAATCGCTGGCCGCGCGCTTTCCCGACTTCCCGGTACTGCGCATCGACCGGGGCAGCACGCAGAAACGCGACGCGCTGGAAAACCTGCTCAAGGAATTCGGCACCAAACCCGGCGTACTGGTCGGCACGCAGATGCTCGCCAAGGGCCACGATCTGCCGAACCTGACCCTGGTCGCGGTGGTCGGCATCGACGAAGGCTTGTTCAGCGCCGACTTCCGCGCGCGCGAAAAACTCGCGCAGTTGTTGATCCAGGTCGCCGGCCGCGCCGGCCGCGCCGACAAGCTTGGCGAAGTGATGCTGCAGACCCACCACCCCGATCACGAGTTGTTGCACACGCTGCTGTCCGGCGGTTATCCGTCCTTCGCCGAAGTCGAACTGGCGCAGCGCGAAGCCGCCGGCTTTCCGCCGTATGCGCACATGGCGCTGATCCGCGCCGAAGCGCAACAGGTCGAGGCGGCCAATGCGTTTCTGGCGCTGGCGCGGCGCGAGTTCCAGGACGCCGCCGCGCAACGCGCGCGCCATGGCGGCGATGCGCGCGGCACGTTGGAGGTCAACGGCCCGGTGCCAGCGCCGATGCCGCGACGCGCCGGGTATCTGCGCGCGCAGCTGATCCTGTCGGCGCCGGATCGGCGCGAACTGCACGCCGCCCTGGACGCCGCGCTGCCGGCGATCTACGCCGCGCCGGAAGCGCGCAAGGTGCGCTGGTCGCTGGATGTGGATCCGGCGGATTTGTATTGAATTGCGCGGTTGCTTCGCAGTTGCGTCGTTTTTGGGTTTCGCGGTCGCGGCTTGCGCTGCTCCTACCGGGGTAATCCGATTCTCGCTGCAGGAGCGGCGCAAGCCGCGATCGCGAAACCCCATCTACGACGCAACCGAGGCCAAGCCACAAAACCATCCGCCCCCACCACGCAACTACGCCTTCGGCTTGACCTTGGGCTTGTTCGCAACCGGCGCAGCCGCGGGCTTCGCCGCCGCGACCGCCGGCGCGGCTTGCGCCGCCGGCTTGGCGCCGCCGCCCTTGGCTTTGTCGCGAATCCACACGATCTGATTGTCGCGGCGCGATTCGAACAAGCCGATCGCATCGATCAGATCGCTGAGCTTGCGGTAGCCGTAATTGCGCGAATCGAACGAGGCCTGATTGGCGATCTGGTGTCCGACCGCACCCAAGTGCGCCCAGCCGTCGTCGCCGGCGACCGCTTCGACCGCGCGCCGCAGCATCCGCACCAGGCGAGTATCGCTGCGCATCTCCTTGGCGCTGCGCGGCGGCGTGGTCGCGGCCTCATCGGCCGGCGCGTCTTCGCTGGGCAGCTGGCCCAGGCCTTCGACGTAGGTGAACTTGGAACAGGCGTTGACGAAAGGCTCAGGCGTCTTCTTCTCGCCGAAGCCGTACACCTTGACCCCGTCGGTCAGCAGCCGCATCACCAGCGGGGTGAAATCGGCGTCGCTGGACACGATCGCGAAACCGTCCAGATTGCGCGCGTACAACAGGTCCATGGCGTCGATCACCATCGCCATGTCCGAGGCGTTCTTGCCCTTGCTGTAGGCGAATTGCTGGATCGGCCGGATCGCGTACTCGTGCAGCACCGCCTCCCAGCTTTTCAGCCCCGGGCTTTTCCAGTTGCCGTAGGCGCGGCGCACGTTGGCCACGCCGAACCGCGCCACTTCGGCCAGGATCACTTCGATCTTCGCCGCCGGCGCGTTGTCGGCGTCGATCAGCAGCGCGATGCGCTTTTCTTCCGCGGCCATCCGGGCGCCCTCCCTGCGGCCGCCCGGACGCGGGCCGGCCTTGTCGCGGCCAGCCTAGCGCAACCGCCGCCGCGACGTGCAGCAGAAGATAGGCCCGCTTCATGACGCGCTAACCCGCATCGGCGAGAATGGCCCGGAATCCAACGACGATACGAACGACTCCCCCATGAGCAATCAACTCGAACAACTGCGCGAACTGTCCGCCGTGGTCGCCGACACCGGCGACATCGAAGCCATCGCCCGCTTCCGCCCGCTCGACGCGACCACCAATCCCTCGCTGCTGCTCAAGGCCGCCGGCCTGCCGGCCTATGCGCCGCTGATCGACGCGGCCATCGCCGGCGCCCAAGGCGGCGATGCTGCCGCTCGCGTCGGCGACGCCGGCCTGCGCCTGGCGGTGGCCATCGGCGGCGAGATCCTCAAGCTGATCCCCGGCCGCGTGTCCACCGAAGTCGATGCGCGATTGAGCTTCGACACTCAGGCCACCCTGGCCCAGGCGCACCGCATCGTCGAGCTCTACGATCAGGCCGGCATCGGCCGCGACCGTTTGCTGATCAAGGTCGCCTCGACCTGGGAAGGCATCCGCGCGGCCGAGCAGCTCGAGCGCGAAGGCATCCACTGCAATCTGACCCTGCTGTTCTCCTTCGCTCAGGCCGTGGCCTGCGCGCAGGCCGGCGTGTACCTGATCTCGCCCTTCGTCGGCCGCATCCTCGACTGGCACCTGGCCAACGGCATGGCCAAGCCGGCGACGCCGCAGGACGATCCGGGCGTGCAGTCGGTCACCCGCATCTGGCAGTACTACAAGCGCCACGACTACGGCACGGTGGTGATGGGCGCGAGCTTCCGCAACACCGGGCAGGTGCTGGCGCTGGCCGGCTGCGACCGCCTGACGATTTCGCCCGAGTTGCTCGGCGAACTCGAAGCGGCGCAAGACGCGGTGCCTCGCGCGCTCAACGACGACGGCCAGCGCGCGGCGGCCGGCGACAAGCTCTCCGAATCGGCGTTCCGCTGGCAGCACAACGAGGACGCGATGGCCACCGACAAGCTCGCCGACGGCATCCGCCGCTTCGCCGCCGATCAGCGCAAGCTGGAAGACCAGCTCGCCCAGCGTCTGCGCGGTTGAGGGCGCCGGCCATGAACGATTCGGGCAAACACGTCGTCGTCGTGGGCGGCGGTTTCGGCGGATTGTGGGCGACGCGCGCGCTGGCCTCGGCTGACGTGCGCATCACCCTGATCGACCGCCGCAATCATCATCTGTTTCAGCCGCTGCTGTATCAGGTCGCCACCGCCGGCCTGTCGGCGCCGGACATCGCCGCGCCGCTGCGTCACATCCTGCGCAATCAGAAAAATGTCGAAGTGCGCCTGGGCGAAGTGATCGGCATCGATGCGGCCGCGCGCACCGTCGCCCTCACCGACGGCGACGTCGTCGGCTACGACTACCTGCTGCTCGCCAGCGGCGCCACCCATGCCTATTTCGGCCACGATGAGTGGGCCGACGACGCACCGGGATTGAAGACGCTCGACGACGCGCTGCACATCCGCCGTCGCGTGCTGATGGCGTTCGAGCGCGCCGAGGCCGCGGACACCGACGCCGAACGCGACGCCTGGCTGCATTTCGCCGTGGTCGGCGGCGGCCCGACCGGGGTCGAGTTGGCCGGCACGCTCGCCGAGATCGCACACAAGACCTTGCGCCGCGAATTCCGCCGCATCGACCCGGCGCAGGCGCGCGTGCGCCTGATCGAAGCCGGGCCGCGGGTGCTCGCGAGCTTTCCCGAATCGCTGTCGGACAAAGCGCGCGCGCAGTTGCAACGGCTCGGCGTGGAAGTGGTCACTGGCACGCCGGTCGCCGGCATCGACGCCCAGGGCTACACCCTGGGCGCGGAGTTCGTCCGCGCGCGCACCGTGCTGTGGGCCGCAGGCGTCGCCGCGTCCAAGCTCGGCGCCTTGCTCGAAGCGCCGCGCGATCGCGCCGGACGGGTGCTGGTGGAACCCGACCTCAGCGTGCCCGGACACCCGGAGATCTTCGTCGCCGGCGATCTGGCCAGCGTCCGACAAGCCAACGGCCAACCGGTGCCCGGCGTCGCTCCCGGCGCCAAGCAGATGGGCAGCTACGTCGCGCGCGCGATCCACGCGCGGCTGAGCGGACGCACCTTGCCGCCGTTCCGCTACGTCGACTACGGCAATCTGGCGACCATCGGCCGCCGCGCCGCGGTGGTGGACCTGCGCGGATTCAAATTCTCAGGCTTTGCGGCCTGGGCGTTCTGGCTGGCCGCGCACGTGTTCTTCCTGATCGGCTTCCGCAACCGCTTGATCTTGATGCTCAACTGGTCGTGGGCTTACTTCACCTATCAACGGCATGCGCGGATCATTTTCGGCGGCAAGGAGAGTCCCGGATCGTCCGGCTGATGAGTGCCTGCACGGGCTCGGTCCGGGTTCTGAAATGGCGGCTGACCTGGCGTCGCCGCCGTCATTGCCAGCCGCCGACTTGTTCGTAGAATGCGCGCAACCCGCCCTGCGGCATTCCCGCGGTGGCTCACCGCATACCTGCCGACAGGTCGCACGGATACGGTCGC
Source organism: Lysobacter sp. CA199 (assembly GCF_052078715.1). Classification (NCBI taxonomy): domain Bacteria; kingdom Pseudomonadati; phylum Pseudomonadota; class Gammaproteobacteria; order Lysobacterales; family Lysobacteraceae; genus Lysobacter; species Lysobacter sp. CA199. Next base: position 107,968 of record NZ_JBQJIL010000017.1, read on the forward strand.
GTTCGCGCGCATCCGAACCCGACCGCCGCCGCCCTTCGACATAAGGAAACCGTCGTGCTGACTCCCGAGCAGAAGCAACAGTTCGATGACCAGGGGTACCTCGTCATCGATCCGCAGATCGATACGGCGGTGATCGACGGCGTCGTCGAGCGGATCGGCAACGGCTTGCTGCTGGGCGACGGTCCGGATCAGCAGCGCATCGCTGATGCTTGGCGTCGCGACGCCGGCGCCAGGCAGATCGCCAAGGCACCGGCCGTGCTGGCCATCCTCGAAGAGCTCTATGGCCGCAAGCCGCTGCCGTTCCAGACCTTGAACTTCCGCGTAGGCACCCAGCAGAAAGAGCACTCCGACACCGTGCATTTCAACGCCGCTCCAGCCGGCTACATGTGCGGCGTGTGGGTGGCATTGGAAGACATCGACGAGAACAACGGCGCGGTGATCTATTACCCCGGCAGCCACAAACTGCGCGAGTGGAACATGGCCGACGTGTTCGCCGAACCCGATCTGGGCGCGCGCCGTCCCAAGCCGTTGTACCCGCCGCTCTCTCCCAAGGCGTTGCGCCACAGATTGAAAGGGCTGGGGCCGCTGCTCGACACAACGGCGGAATACACCTTGTACGAGGAATTCATCCAGCGCCAGCTGCCCAAGATGGGCATCCCGCCGGCGCTCGCCACGATCCGCAAGGGCCAGGCCTTCGTATGGGCCGCCAACCTGCTGCACGGCGGTTCGCGCCGCAACGACCTGAGCCGCACTCGCCACAGTCAGGTCAGCCACTACTATTTCGAAGGCTGCAAATACCATCGGCCGCTGTTGAACAGCGACGGCAAGACCCGCTACTTCAAACCCGATTGGGTGGTTTGAGCGCGGCTCGGCGCGCTTGCGAGCGAGCGGCAAGACGAAGGGCGCCTCGCGGCGCCCTTCGTTTTTACCGCATCGGCCGATATCGCCTCACCATCGCTCAGGTCCAACCATCCCAGTAATAGGCGGTGGCTTGCACGTTCCTGGTCGCGCCGGTGTCCAGGTCGGTGATGGTCACCCCTAGCGTGGCTTCGCCGTCGCCGCGGGTTTCGGTGCTGATCGATTTCGAACAGTAATGCTGGTTGCCGCAGCCCGCGGGCACGGTGTTGTTTTCCAGATCGCGCCACGCGTAGGAGTAACGGCCCGGAGCCAGCCCGGTCAGTTCGAAGTAGGCCACGCTCGGGTTGTTCGCCGTGCCCGGGGTCCAGATCGAGGTGCACGAGTGCGCCTGGGGCGTGTCGAAGGCGAAGGTGTCGACGTAGCAGGTCAGCACCGCGTTGCTCATGTCGCCGGCGCGCGCCGGCTGGCTGTGCGACAGCGCCAACACCGACAGCAAGGCACCCAGCGCGTACAGTTTGTTCGCTTGCATAAACCCTCCATTGGTTTGCGATTGCGGACCGACCGTCCGGACGGCTCCGCGGGCCATGGCCCGTGGCGGAGTCTATGCAGGGGCGCGCGCGAAGATTGAGACGTGGTGCGGGATCGGTCGCACGCACGCCGGTCTCGGCGGCCCTGGTAACCGCCGCCTCGCCGCATGCCGATGCCGGCGAGGGCGGAACCGGCCGACCTACAGGTCCAGTACCCAGTCGTTGTAACCCGGGAAGTAAGTGGGATGGGCATCCATGTAGGCGTCCACCTCGTCCATATGCTCCTTCTCGCGCTTGAAGTCCGCTTCGCGTTTGTCCGGATCCAGGAACTCCACGTACGTCGCGGCGCCGCGATCTTTCTCCCACTTGCTCTTGAAGTCGGCGAATTCCTCGCGATGGAAGTCGAAGATGCTGCGATCGCCCGGCGCCTGCCGACCGCCCCAATCGGCGCCGCGCAGTTCGCGCAGGTTCTTGATGTAGTCGCGTGCATTACCGAAGCTGTTGAGGGTGGTGACCGCGTAGTCGTACTTGAGATTCCAGTCGCCCTGAGTCACGCCGTCTTCTGCGAGTTTGGAGAACCACTCGTACTGTTCCTTGGCTTCCTTCTTGTCCTTGGCGTTGTTGACGAACACCGAGACCAGTTCGGACACCACGCTCAGGGCGATGCCGATCGGCCCCAGACCGCGGGTGATGGCGCCGACCGCGCGTTCGGCGACGGCGCCGGCGGCGTTGCCGCCCACGGCGGAGATGAACTTGCTGGCGCCTTTCATCACGTCCGGCGCCAGATCGAGCGCGCCCGACACCACGCCGAGTACGGCCTCGGCCTTTTCGGCCGGCGAGCCGTCGCCGGACAACGCGGAAGCCGCGCCCATGCCGCCGGTCACCACGCCGAGCACGCCGCCGGCCTTGCCGTTGTAGTCGGACAACACCGCCAACGTGGACTTGGAGATGCGCGACAGATTGCCTTGCGCCGGCTCGCCCGCGGCATTGCCCAGACCTTCGGCGATCTTGTCGGCGTTGGCGATATCGGTCGGTGGAATCTCGGTCTTGGCCACGTTGTCGCCGATCGCCGATACGGCCTGGTTGCCGTAGCGGGTCTCCACGCCCATGTTGTCCTTGATCTGCTTGTCTACCCCCAACAAGTCCAGGGCCGAACCGTCGATGCCCTTGAGGTGGGTCAGCAGCTTGGCGGTATCGGGCAGCGAGCCGATCATGCCCATCAAGCCGCCGGCGACGGCGAGTTTTTCCTCGGGCGTTTCGCCGAAGCCGTCGTTGACCAGACTGCGCACGGTCGAGGCGATGCCGATCGCGCCGGTGATCGCAGGCAGCACGCCGTTGGACGACAGGCCATCGACCAGGCCACGGATGGTTTCCTTCTTGTCGCTGGAGAAGTCGACGTTGGCGAAGGCCTTGTCGATGTCTTCCGGCGCGTAGCCGTCCTGGCGCAGTTGCGCGGACACTTTGGCGAAATCGCTCTTGGCCTCGTCGCCGCCGTTCTTCAGAAAATCCTCGATGCCGTTCTTCACGTCGAGCGGCAGCTGGGCTTTTTCCATGCCGTTGGTGATCGCCCCCAGGCCGGCCTCGACCGCGTCCACTTCGGCTTCGGGCTTGATCGACTCGGGATCGCCGAACGCCGAATCGACGTCGCGCGCCAGCGCGTTGACGGCGAAGGTCTGCCCGGCCTTCTTGGCCCGCTCCGGATCGAGCAAGGCCAGTTGCGAAACGGCGTCTTCCACGTCGGCCTGCGCGCGCGGTTTGTCGTGGGCCGGAAGTTTGCTGGCTTCGACCACGTAGTCCGCGCTCTCGACGACCTTGGCCAGTTTGTCGGCCATCTCGTTGCGCTGGTCCTGCGGTATCTTGTCGATGGCGGCCTTCAGACTCTTCTGGTAGAGCGCGGAGACCTGCTCGTCGCGCATGACCTGGTCGAGCTCTTGGTTGATGGCTCCTTCGTCGAGCATCTCCTTCATGTCCGCCGGTTCGAGCTTGAGCAGATTCTCCGTCTCGGTCTTGGTGCGCCCGCCCACGTTGATGTGGCGGTTCTCGTACACCGGATGGATGAACTTTCCGCTAGTCACCGCGCTGCGCGCTTCGATCATGCGCAGGAACTCGGCTTGCGGGCTGCCTTCGTAAAGATCGTCCTTGTCTTTGATCTCGTCGATCATCAGCTTCATCGCCGCGTCGCCGACTTTCAGCTTGTGGCCGTCGACTTCTTCGGTAGTCTCCAGCGAGAACAGGTCGGTCTCGGCGGTGGGATCCAGGCCGGCGCGGTCGCGCGCGTTGTCGATGGTCTGCTGACCCAGGTCCAGGTACTTGCGCTCGGCCTGGGCATAGACGTCCGGCGTGTTGTTCTGGTTGACCGCATATTTTTCGCCCGCGTTGGTTTCGAACCGCAGCCAACCGTCCTCGTACTCGCCCGGGTAGGAAACGTTCTTGATGTCCTTGTAGACGAACGTGTCGTCGGCGCCGACTTGCTTGAAACCATCACTGAGCACATCGGAGGGCGCATCGACGGGAGCCGCAGGATCGCCGCCGCCGTCGCCACCCGCAGACGGCTTGTACTCCTTCTCGGTGTCGATGAACTCGGCAGCTTTGTCCTTAGGGATATTGTTGTCGGCGTAGCCGCGAGCGACACCGTCGAGCACTCGCTGGCGATCGTCGGCGCTGATGCGGCCCTTGTCGACCAGACCGTTCAGGCGATCGCCTTGCAGCCACGAGTTCAGGGCGCCTTTGTCCTTCTCCATGACCACGCCGATGAAACGGCCGCGATCGGCGTCGCTCAGCGTGGGCAGGAACTCGCTGGCCAACGACTCCAGCCGACGGTCGTAATCGTCCTTCTTGCCCGACTTCTCGCCGACGTTGTGGAGATCCTTCGCCAGCTCCTCCAGCTCGGCCTTGCTCGGCGAAACATAGTGGGGATCGTTTTCGGGCGACGGAGAGCTTTTTTGCGCGATGGCGACAGGCTGAACGGACATGGCTTCCTCGCACGATGTGCGGAGCGTGTTTTCGCTCGCGATCGTGCCGAGATTGGTCCGCTGATGGACACCGGTGAACTGGGGGCGACCCGAGGTTGGCGGCACATGAATGGCACGGGCTTCCGGTTTCCGGTTTCCGGTTTCCGGTGCGATTCGTGACGCGGTTCCGCGTTGCAGCTGCGCAATCGGACCAGCCCGGCTCGCCGAGGTGGATCGGCGACAAGCGACCGTTCGATGAACGCAGACGACGGCTTTGCGCGCGCGAAACCGAAGGCGCCTTCTGGCGCCTTCGGCGTTCGCGATGCAACTACGGATCAGGTATGGCCGTCCCAGTAGTACGCGGTGGCCTGCGCGTTCTGGGTCGCGCCGGTGTCCAGATCGGTGACGGTCACCCCGAGCGTGGCTTCGCCATCGCCGCGGGTTTCGGTCTTGATCGATTTCTGGCAGTAGTTCTGATTGCCGCAACCGGCCGGGACGCGATTGGTTTCCAGATCGCGCCAGGCGAAGGAATAGCGGCCCGGGCCGAGGCCGGTGACTTCGAAATGAGCGGTAGTCGGGTTGGTCGCCGAATTGGGCGTCCAGATCGAAGTGCAGCTACCGGCCTCGGGAACGTCGAGCGCATAGGTGTCGACGAAGCAGGTCACCACCGCGTTGCTCATGTCGTCGGCGCGCGCCGGCTGAGTGTGCGCCAACGCCAATACCGCCAACAACACGACCGGCGCGTACAGTTTGTTCGCTTGCATAAACCCTCCGTTGACTTGCGATTGCGGGCCGGCCGGAGCAACGCCCGCAAAACGCGGACGTCGTCCCGATGAGGCATCCAGACTCCGGTCAGGCCGTACGGCCCGATCGGGGAGCGAGGCAGAGTTCGCTCAAGTCAGTACTCGCAATCGCTTGCGTCAACGGCTCATGCGTGCGGGCTCATGCGCGCGCGATCGCGCACAGGAAGCAACCGTAGCGTGCGTTGTGCGCATGGATCCGGCTCACCCGCGCATCGGCGAACAGTTCGGCCAGGGCCGCCTCGGCCTGGTCGCCGTCCAAGGCGCGGGCCGCGAGCATCCAACCCTCGCCGTCGTAGGCGCGCAGCGACAGATGCCGGGTACGCAGCACCGGCGGCAATTCGTCCTGGTAGCGCGCGGCACGCGCGGCCTGTTCGCGCACGAAGATCGGGCCGCTCGCGCGATACGGGCCGTCGCAGGCGTGATGCTCGTAGGTCAACAGCACCAGGGTTTCGCCGGGTTCGGCGTCGCACAGCGAGACCCGACAGGGATAACCGTTGGGACTGTCGGCGACGACCCGGCGCATACCGTGCGCGCGCAGTTGGTGGTCGTCGAGCGCGAACAGCGGCGCGAAGGTATCCGGCGCCAGGCCGTCGATTCGGTAGGAGGTCATTGCAGGCTCGCAGGTTTTCGGAAGGACAGGCCCCAGGCTAGGCCGCGCCCTGCCCGCGCGATATCCGCTGCTTGCGGCTCGTGCCGGCATCGATGGGTGCCGGCATCGATTGCGGCGTACAACGAAAACGGCCCGGTTTCCCGGGCCGTTGGGTGCATCGCGTTGTACGCAGCTTCGTTAGGCCGCGAACAGGCCGCGCATCTTCTTCAGCGCATTGGCCTCGATCTGGCGGATGCGCTCGGCGCTGACGCCGTATTCGTCGGCCAGTTCCTGCAGCGTGATCTTGCTGTCGGCATCGAGCCAGCGCCGCTTGATGATGTCGCGCGAACGCGCATCCAGACCGGCCATGCCTTCGCGCAGCAGGGCGAGCTGATTGTCTTCCTCGTCCTCGCGTTCGTAGCTCTGCGAGGGATCTTCCTCGGCGGCGCGCAGATACGCGGCGGGCGACGGCGGGGCGTGGTCGTCGTCCTCGTCGGCCGGCGCATCGAAACCGATGTCGCGGCCGGACAGGCGCGATTCCATCTCCATCACTTCGCGCTCGGAGACGTTGAGGTCCTTCGCGACCTGGCTCACTTCCTCGGCATTCATCCAACCCAGACGCTTCTTGCTCTTGCGCAGGTTGAAGAACAGCTTGCGCTGCGCCTTGGTCGTGGCGACCTTGACGATGCGCCAGTTCTTGAGGATGAACTCGTGCATCTCGGCGCGAATCCAGTGCACCGCGAAGGACACCAGGCGCACGCCCTGATCCGGGTCGAAGCGCTTGACCGCCTTCATCAGGCCGATGTTGCCTTCCTGGATAAGGTCGCCGATCTGCAGGCCGTAGCCGTTGTAGCCGCGGGCCACATGGACCACGAAGCGCAGATGGGAGTGGACGAGTTCGCGCGCCGCGTCGAGGTCTTCACCTTCGCGGAAGCGGCGCGCCAGCGCCTGCTCGTCTTCAGCGGTGAGCACCGGGATCTGGTGCACGGCGCCGATGTAGGCGTCCAGCGAACCGAGCGCGCTGGGCACAGGCAGGTTATTGGCGACTAGAGCAGAGGATTGGGCGATAGAGGTCATGGCAGCGATCTTAGCAGTCGGCCTATAGGACTGCTAAAGGTTGGGGAAGTTCCGCAGTGTTGCGGCAGTAGAACGAGTTGCGGGCCGAAATACGGCCTTCGTTCAGGTCGGCGCGAGCGCGGGCGGTGCGGCGCCTGAGCCTCGCTCATGCGCGGGGCAGATCATTATAAATCAGTTACTTAGGTTCGAGTTCAAGCGGGAGGGTACCGCGTCTCGACCGGGTTCAGCTTGCCGGCCACATCAACGCGTCGCCAGCTGGCCGTTGCCTCACCCCAGTTGTGGATCGGACTGCCCGGATCCGGCAAATGCCTGGCCCACAATCGACAAATCCGCTCATGCCGCAACGATGATTTAACAGAATCAGCAAGATAGCGCAGTCCATCACAAAATTTTAATGCATTTAGGCACATTGCCCGGTTGCCAAGCCGGCGCCTGCTGGGCGTACTGGGTATGCCAGCCGCCTCGGGCCGGCGTATCGATGGGGAACAACATGACCACCACCTTCAAGGGGAAGGCGCCGCGGCGCCGGCCCTTGCTGATCGCTATCGCCGTGGCGATGGCGACGCCCGCTTTGGCCACCTCCGCCTGGGCTCAGGGCGCGCAGACCACCCCCACCACCGGGCAAGCCGCCGCCGCTCCGGCCGAACGCTCGACGACCGAACTGGAAGGCATCCAGGTCACCGCCTCGCGCATCCCGCGCACCGGTTTCGACACCCTGGAACCGGCCACGGTGGTCGGCGGCGAGCAAGTGCGCGAACGCGGCTTCACCAACATCGCCGACGCGCTCAACCAGACCGTCGGCTTCGGCATCGCGCAGACGCCCGAGGGCGGCCAGGCCAACTTCGCCGCCGGCGTCAACTTCGTCAATCGCTTCGGCCTGGGCAGCAATCGCACCCTGACCTTGATCAACGGCCGCCGCGTGGTCACTTCGCGCGCGCTCAGCAACTTCGGCGCCTCGGCCGGCGCGCAGGTCGATCTCAATTCGATTCCGGTGCAAATGATCGACCGGGTCGAGAACGTCGCCATCGGCGGCGCGCCGACCTACGGCTCGGACGCGATCGCCGGCGTGGTCAACGTGATCCTCAAGGACCGCTTCCAGGGCGCCGAGGTCAACTTCAACTACGGCATCAGCGATCAGAGCGATAACCAGAAGCTGGGCTACAGCTTCGTCGCCGGCTCCGACTTCGCCGACGGCCGCGGCAATGTGATGGTCAGCGGCTCCTACGACGACAGCGAGGGCCTGGTGCGTTCGGACCGCACCGATTTCGCCCGCGCCTATGCGTACCCGGCCAATCCCAACGCCGCGCAGATGGCGACCAATCAGCCCGGCCGCAACCCGGCCACCGATGGCCGCGTCGACCCGGGCATCCCCTTCGACACCGGTACGACCGACGGCATTCCGGGCACGGTGCTGATCCGCAACGCGCGCACCTTCACCAACACCTTCGGCGGCCTGCTCCTACAGGCGAGCGGCGCGGTGACCCTGCCCGGCGGCGCGTTGCGCGGCTTCGGTCCGAACCAGCGCACCTATCTGCAGTTCGCGCCCAACGGCGACATCGTGCCCTACGACCCGGGCGTAAATTTCGGCACCGCCACCGCATCCGGCGGCCAGGGGCTCAATACCGCCGATATCACCCCGCTGCTGACCAGCCTCAAGCGCGAATCGGCCAACCTGATCGCGCACTACGACGTCGCCGACAACGTGCGCCTGTTCGTCGAAGGCATGCACTACCACTCCGAGGCCGATCCGCCTGTCGATATCGCCAGCACCGGCAACACCACCGCCGGCACGCGTCTCAACAGCGCGCTGCTGGTGTCGTCCTCGCATCCGCTGCTCAATGCGCAGGCGCGCCAGCAGCTGTCGGCGCTGCGCATCGACAATTTCCGCCTGGCTCGCACCTCGGCCGATCTGGGCCTCACGCCGGATCGGGTGGAAAGCGACATCGACCGCATCGTGGTCGGCGCGCGCGGCGATTTCGCCCTGGGCGCGCGTTCGTTCGACTGGGAAGTCTCGGCCAACTACGGCCGCATGCAGGCGACGGTCTCCTCGACCTCGCTCAACCAGCAGAACTTCATCAACGCGATCAACGTCAGCAACGTCGGCGGCCGGCTGGTGTGCGATCCGACGGCTCGTAACGCGGTGTACCTGGCTTCGGCCGGCGCCAACTCCGCGCCGGTAGCCGATCCCAACTGCGTGCCGCTGGATCTGTTCGGCCAGGGCCGGCCGTCGCAGGAAGCGATCAACTACGTCACCGACATCGCCAGGACCGAGTTCGAACAGAAGCAGAAGGTGTTCAGCGCCTTCATCAACGGCAACATCGCCGATCTGTGGAGCGGCCCGCTCAACGTCGCGCTGGGCTACGAGCACCGCACCGAAGAAGGCGGCTTCACCCCGAACGACTTCACCCGCCGCGGGCTGGGACGTGCGGTGCCGATTCCGCCGCTCAACGGCAAGTTCCACACCAACGAGTACTACGCCGAAGCCTTGCTGCCGCTGGTGTCGGAAGAAGCCGATATTCCCGGCCTGCACCGGCTCGACGTCACCGGCAAGTTCCGCCGGGTCGAAAACAGCGTGAACGGCGGCTTCAACGCCTACACCTACGGCCTGCAGTGGGAGCCGATCGCCGGCCTGTTGTTCCGCGGCAACAAAACCCGTTCGCTGCGCGCGCCGGTGATCACCGAGTTGTTCCTGCCGCAAGTGGAATTGTTCCAGGCCACCTCCGATCCCTGCGACCGCCGCAATGTCACCGGCGGCCCGAATCCGGCGGTGCGCGCGCGCAACTGCGCCGCGCTCTATCAACAGTACGGCTTGAATTCGGTCGACTTCCAGCAGAACAACGCCAACGCGCGCGGCGCGCGTCAGGGCGAACCTAATCTGGAAAACGAATCGGCCGACTCGTGGACCGCGGGCATCGTCTGGCAGCCGGACTTCATCCGCGGCCTGCGCATGGCGGTGGATTACAACGAGGTCAAGCTCAAGGATCAGATCTTCGCCCAGAGCATCAACGACGTGCTGTCGGCGTGCTACGACAACCCCGACTTCAACGCCGGCAACGTCAACACCGCCAACTACTACTGCCAGCAGGTGCGGCGCAATCCCGACGGCCAGTTCGACATCGTCGCCGTGCGTTACCGCAACGGCGATTTCATCCACTTCCAGGGCATTACCGGCGAGTTGAGCTATCGCTGGGACGTCGGCGATTGGGGCAAGGTCGATTTCACCGCCAATGCCTTGATCGTCAAGCGCTTCGAAAGCTCGACCACCGGCGTGTCGGTGGACGACGACGTCGGCGAGATCGGCATGGCCGAGCGGCAGTACCAGTTCGGCGTGGACTACCAGAAGGGCGCGGCTGGGCTGAACCTGCAGGCGCGCTATCTGAGCTCGTCGGTGTTCGATAACGAGAACACCGTGGAGACCCGCGACATCCTGCGCGTGCCGTCGTACTGGTTGTTCAGCGCCGGCGCCAACTACCGCTTCGGCGACAACGTGGTGGTGCGCTTCAACGTGCAGAACCTGCTCGACAAGGATCCGCCGCTGGGCACCACGCCGAGCGAGGTGAGCATCGGCACTTACGACATTCTGGGGCGGCGTTATGGTCTGAGTGTGACGTACAAGTTCCACTGAGTGCCCTTACCCAACCCCTCTCCCGCGCGGGAGAGGGGTTGGTGAGCTGGGTATCCCGACGAATTCCACGAAACATTTTTTTGCCGCGCGCATGGGACCAAGCTTGGTCCGCGGATGGCGTCGATTCCATTTCGAAAGTCGATCGCCATGACCTCGGGTCGCGTCGATGCGCTCAGCCCTCGTCCATGCCTCGCCGTCCGCGGGTAACGATGGCTTGCACGCCCGCTCGTTACAGCTTCGGTCCCTTCGGCGTCGGATCGTCCTGCGTCTGCGCGGGTGGTTGTTGCGCCACGCTCTGCGCTTGTGTTTGCTGTTGGGCCAGCGTGTCGCGAACCTGCTGCGAGGCTTGCGTCAGGCTCGTGGCGCTGTCCTGAGCGGCGGGCAGGAGGGCCAGTTTCGCTGTCGGATTGCCCAGTTCGCCCTGACCGGCGATCAGGCCGCTGCGGTCGTTGTTGAAGACGACGAAATCGATTCGATCCAGCCGCTCGTTCTGGCCGCCCTGCGGCCGCTGCGCGCCTGCGAGACTGGCGTAAGCCAGATTGGCGGCGGCTTGCTGCAGGCGTTCGTCCGGGAATGTGCCGGGCGGGATGTTCGGCGAACGCTCGATCGCGTCCATCGCTTGCTGGAAGCGTTCGTGGCCGGGGTGATTGCGGTCGGTGATGTCGGCCGCGCCCGGAGGCGAAGAGGCCGGCGCCTGCGGCCCGGGTTGAGCCGGTTGCGTTGGTGCGCCCTGCTCGGGCGCCGGCGCACCGGGTTGCTGCGTCTGCACGCGCGCCGCCGGGCCGATGTTGAACTCGGCAAAACTGCCTTCACTGACAAGCCGATTGAGGTTGACCGTGATCTCCGGGTTGTCTGCGTTCCAGTCCAGGCCGATGTTTTGATTGCCTTCTTGTGCGAGCCGGTTGTCTCCATAGGGATTACGCAGAGTGATCTGGGCCTCGTTGGTTCGCGGATCGCGTGACACGCCCACCACCATATAGGCGTGGCTTTCTTCAAGGCCATCGTGAACATCTCTGCCCTGCGTCGCCATCGACACTGGACGATTAGCTGCCAGCGCCTGCTCCACCTCGCCATAGACTGCATTTAGCTCCAATCTGGCAGCGTGCAATGGCGCCTGGTACGGCGGCGGCTCGGGACGTCGCACATGGTCAGGACCGGTCGGCCGCATCGGCGGCGCGTTGGGATCGAGGATTCGCAAATTGCGGCCTGATTCACCGGTCAAGGCATACATGCCGTCGGCCAGACCACCACCACCCGCGGAATCACCGACCGAGCGATAACCTTGGCTCAGATTGATTTGTCCTTGCGCATCGCGGCCATACAGCTCGGCGAACCCGGCTTCGATCACGGTCGGCCACAGAGGGCCATTACGCTCGCGATTGTTGTCAGCCGTGCCACCACCCCTCTCGCGGAAGTTCCGACGAATATCCTCTTGCGACACGACGATTGATTCTCGGACCGGGTCGGCCTGCCCCTGCCCACGCTCCTGCGTGCTCGGCGGGCGGTACAGCGTTACCGTGAACTCGCCGGTCTCGGCATTGAAGCCGATGGCATCGCGGATGCGATCAGGCTGCCGCTCGCCGAGCGCGCCCATCGGCGCCAGAAAATAGCAGTTATAAATAAGATCCTGGTCGATATCCGAAGCACGCGGACGGTTGTTCGCCCCATACAAATCCGCCGCTGTGTATTGCCGGTCCTTTGCCATACCGATCTCCTAACCGAGCTGTTTTCATCAATTTTTCGCAGAGGGCACGAGCTCAAAATATCCGATTAAAGTGCGCTCGCTCGTATCGGGCAGAAAATCATTAGTCCACACAAAAGCGACATAACGCGGCGCGCTATTGCCGAATGACCACAGAAAGATCCTATAGCCATCATCTCCATACCAGCCATCGACCTTCATCGAACCGCCCAAGTTCTGCGTAACGTGTTGCCGCGCCCTGGAGCCGATCGCAGCGCCGTTGGTTTCCCCGGGCGCAGTCAGGACGAAACGTTGATCGACTACCTGATACTCATGCTTCAGATACTCCTCGACCCATTGCACCATCGCCGATTTTGCGCGCGGCTGTTCGTGCGCGGGCGACAACCTTTGCAGCGGCTCAGGCGTCGCCCACTCTTGCATATCTTTGAGCACGCTGTTCCTCGGCTCGACGGTTTTGCAACTCATCAGTGCGCAGCACATCAAGACAAGCAAGGCCGCGAGCAAGCGAAATTTCATGGCGAATCTCCTTTTGCCTAATGCCGTCAGTGTAGACCGGGCCTGTCATGGCTGCCCATGCCTATTTATGGTGCCGTTCTGGCTCCTGCATCATCGCAGGCCGCTGCAGGCCACTCATCGGATCGTCACGGGCCGAATGGCCGTGATCTTCACTGCGAGGTTCCTCACCAGCTGGTCGATATCGAACGCGCCCGGCCGGCCGTCTACCCCATACAAATCCGCCGCCGTGTATTGCCGCTCCGTTGCCATGTTGATTCTTCCCTGGGTCGTTTACGTCAATGTTTCGCAGAGGGCACGAGTTCAAAATAACCGACTAAAGTGCGCTCACGCGTACCGGGAAGGAAATTATTGGCCCACACAAAAGCGACATAACGCGGCGAGCTATCGCCAAATGCCCACAGAAAAATCCTGTAATCAACATCGCCAAACCAGCCATCAGTCTGCATCGCACCACCCAAGTTCTGCGTAACGTAGTGATGCGCCTTGGAGCCGATAGCCGCCCCGTCGGTGGACCCGGGCGGGGTCAAGACGAAACGTTGGTCGATCACCCGATATTCGTGCTTTAGATACTGCTCGACCCACTTCACCATCGCCGCTTTGGCACGCCGCTGTTCGTGCGCGGGCGACACGCTGTCGTACGGCTCAGGCGTCGCCGCCTCTTGCAAGTCTCTGAGCGTGCTGTTCGCTGGCTCGATGGTTTTGCAACTGATCAACGCGCAGCACACCAGGACCAGCAAGGCCGCGAGAGAGCGGAATTTCATGGCGAGTCTCCTTCTGCCGAATGCAGTCAGTGTAGACCGGGCCTGTCATGGCTGCCCATGCCTACTTATGGTGCCGTTCTGGGCACTGCATCATCGCAGGCCGCTGCAGGCCAATCATCGGATCGTCGCGGGTCGGATGGCCGTGACCTTCACTGCGCTGCTCCTCGCCGGCTGGTCGATATCGAACGCGCCCTGTCGGCCGTTAACGCCATACAATCCGCCGCGGTGTATTGCCGCTTCGTCGCCATGTTGATTTCTTGCCTGGGCCGTTTTCGTCAATGTCTCGCATAGGGCACGAGTTCAAAATAACCGACTAAAGTGCGCTCACGCGTACTGGGAAGGAAATTATTGGCCCACACAAAAGCGACATAACGCGGTGAGCTATCGCCAAATGTCCACAGAAAAATTCTGTATTTGTCATCGTCATACCAGCCATTGATCTTCAACGTACCGTTCAAGTTCTGCGTAACGTGTTGAAGCGCCTTGGAGCCGATCGCCGCTCCTGCGGTGAACCCAGGCTCGGTCAAGACGAAACGTTGACCGATCACCCGATATTCGTGCTGAAGATACTGCTCGACCCACCGCACCATTCCCGCTTTTGCGCGCACCTGTTCGTGCGCAGGTGACACACGGTCTCGCGGCTCGGGCGTTGCCCACTCCTGTAAGTCTTTGAGCGTGCGATTCGTTGGCTCGACGGTTTTGCAACTTGTCAGTGCACAGCACACCAGGACAAGCAAGGCCGCTAAGGAAGGTCTGAACAACGCGCCCTGAGTGCGCAGATGCCGTGCGAATTGCATCCAACACGTTGCGGTTATCGCTTCAGGTGCTGCTTGCGGCGCCTTGCGGCGGAATCTCCCGCCTCACAAACACACTCATCCTGGGTTCGGTAACAATTGCTTTCGCTTCATCCACAGATTCGACAACGCGAACAGCGTCAGCACCTGCGCCACGTTCTTCGCCAAGCCGCGATAGCGCACCTGGGTGTAGCCGAACTGGCGCTTGATGACCCGGAACGGATGCTCCACTTTCGCCCGCAAGCTGGCCTTCGTGTGCTCCCAGCGCAACGCCCATTTCAACTCGCGCCGGCCCTTGATCTTACGCAGCGTCGAAGGCTTCTCGGCAATCAGGTAGCGCGCCTTGCACTTGCGCATATCCTCTCGTTTCTCCACACCCGTGTAGCCACTGTCCCCGCACACCGTATCCTCTCGGCCGTGCAGCAGCTTGTGCACCTGGGTGATGTCCGCCACATTGGCGGCCGTGCATTCCACGTGATGCACCAGGCCGGACTCATCGTCCACGCCAATATGCGCCTTCATTCCGAAGTGCCACTGGTTGCCCTTCTTGGTTTGATGCATCTGCCGATCACGCTCGCCATCGGCGTTCTTGGTCGAACTGGGCGCACCGATGATCGTGGCATCGACGATCGTGCCGCCGCGTAGGCTCTGGCCCCTGCGAGCCAAATGCGCGTTGACTCGCTCGAACAATGGCCGCGCCAAATCGTTCCGCTCCAGCAAGCGGCGGAAGTTGAGGATCGTCGTCTCATCGGGCACCTCGTCCAGACCGCCCAGCTGAGCGAAGCGGCGCATCGACACTGTGTCGTACAACGCTTCTTCCATCGCCGGGTCGCTCAGCGCATACCACTGTTGCAAAAAGTGCACGCGCAGCATCGTATCCAGACGATACGGCTGCCGGCCTGGTTGGCCCTGCTTTGGGTAGTGCGGCGCGATCAATCCCAACAGATCCTGCCACGGCACCACCTGCTCCATCTCGGCCAGGAAGAGCTCCCGCCGCGTCCGCTTGCGCTTGCCGTTGTACTCCGCATCTCCGAAGGAAAGCTGCATGGCTTTAACTCGTTTGGGTCTCTCGCTGATTTTCGCAGATTAGGGCGAGTTGTTCAGATGGTATGGGCGCCTCCGCCTAGTCTTCGGTGGCGCGAGAGGGTCGCCTGCAAGGCGGTCCCTCCGGCCACGGCATCGATGTGCCAATGTGGCTATGTGATTCGCCACCAACCGG
>NZ_JBQJIL010000018.1:0-112662 GCF_052078715.1 Lysobacter sp. CA199
GGTTGGTGGCGAATCACATAGCCACATTGGCACATCGATGCCGTGGCCGGAGGGACCGCCTTGCAGGCGACCCTCTCGCGCCACCGAAGACTAGGCGGAGGCGCCCATACCATCTGAACAACTCGCCGCAAATAATCTAAAATCCGAACTCAGTGCCAACAGTTCCTTCCACGGCGCATCTGCTCCATTTTCGACAGGAACTTCTAGCACAGTGTCCGCTTACCTTTACCTTCCCGTTCTCCATCGCAAAAGCTCCGTTGCATAAGGGACGTTCCCGGTAGACCCAGCAACATTGTCGCTTAAGAGAGAGTAGTTCAGACCCTCCCTAGTGTTCCTTGTTGAAGCCCCCTCGCATTCGGCTGGTTGGCTTGGATATTTCATCATTGAAGTGCCGGCAGATTGTCTGGAGAGTACCAACATAGTTCTTGTTGTATCCGCTCTCCAACCCGTCAGAGATATGCCGCACCGCATCAGCCAAAATGATGCCCCATGCCTTCTCTTCTGACGCACCGCTCTTTTTCTCATACATACCGATTTTCAGCGAGCAATGTAATCCCTTTTGCGCGATCCAGACACGCAGCATCTCGACAGAGTTCTCGTCCTCTTGAGCTGCCGGTGGAATATTCAGTTCATTCATTGTTCTTTCCTGGATCCCTGACCGGTGGTTCGATTCCTCGAGCACCCCATTTTTCCGCGGCGACCTCATCGCGCTTGTTGTCGAGATCACCCTTTCCTCCGCGCTCGTTCATGCCTTTCTGCTCGACATCCTACCGCTTCCCGCAATATTCACCTTCTCGCGGCATGGCCCGGGCCCTCCCAGGAGTTGTGCGAGTTAAGTGCACATAAACTCTTTTCGCCGAGTTTCATCGAAGCAAACCCGATCAACTGCTATAGAACCGACACCAAGTCCTCCTGGATGGCTGGACCAGGACTCAAGTAATCGCTGCGATTCAAGTAGATCATGACCTACAAAGAAAACTGAATAATTTTTCGAATATTCATCGGTGTTATCGTCGAACGGGCTATCAAGGATCCAGAATCTTGCGTCGTGATCGCCGGCAAGAATTAGTCGTGGAAAATCATGAAAATCTCGGTAGTCCAATATTGTCAGCGGAATGTTTTGTGGGATGTTCATTTAATTCTGTCCTCCTTCAGGACGGGGTTTGGCTGTGGAGGACCGAATGAACTAGCCCGCCCCCCTTCTGTAACGTTTACAT
The DNA here is from genome assembly GCF_052078715.1 of Lysobacter sp. CA199. Classification (NCBI taxonomy): domain Bacteria; kingdom Pseudomonadati; phylum Pseudomonadota; class Gammaproteobacteria; order Lysobacterales; family Lysobacteraceae; genus Lysobacter; species Lysobacter sp. CA199. Next base: position 1,218 of record NZ_JBQJIL010000018.1, read on the forward strand.
GCTGCCCATTGATATTGCCCGAACGCGTTGGTTCGGGTGCAACTTCGACAGTGCCGCCATTTCCTCTGATTTCCCCGGCTGTTGACGGCCTAATCGTGTTATGCGGAACTCCGGCCGAAGCCTCTTCGACCGTGCCACCCTGAGATCCAGAAAATGTAGTTCCAGGTTCCGGCATATCGCCTTGGCCCCCACGAACAATCACGCCTTCGTCTGGAACGTCACCTGGCGCATGAGGGTTACCCTCGCTACTACTCGCGTTTCCTGCTTCCTGCGCTTGATTCATTGCCCACACGATGGCACCACCAATTGCAGTCCCGGCGATCGCTGCTCCATATAAACCTATCTTTGCCGGCGCAACAGCATCTGAAGGATCGGGTGTAACTGCATCTGCGCCAGCAGTCGCGAACACCATACGAAGTGCAAAGAACTCACCCTGTCGCTCATCTGGGTCGGTGAACTTGTAAGGATTGTTGTTGGCATAGAGGTAACGACCAAAATTCGCCCCCGTCATGTTTGCCTGAACCGGATCGACGCTTAAAAAGCGGCCAATCTGCGGGTCGTAGTAGCGTTGCTGCATGTACGACAGCCCGGTCGCTGCATCACTGACATGCCCGGTATAGCCCTGCCCATCTTGCACCGGCCGATTGATCTGCGCTCCATACGGCTCGTACTCAGTACGCTCTATGACGTTCTGATTCGCGTCGGTCACCGCGACCGGACTGCCCAGCGCATCCGTGTGGATGTACTCAATGGCCGTCTGTGCGTGTGCGCTGGACGCCACGCTGGCCAGGATCGCGGCCGCTACGAATTTGGATATCCATTTCATGTCGATCTCCTCAGATCAGTCCATTGGCTCGGTGCGTTGGGTGGCCGGGAACGGCGGGCTCGACCAGGTTGAGCAGCCTCCCGAACCGCAAGCGCGCACCGCGTAGTTCGACGCGCAGTACTCGCTCTTCGACCTGGATGCGATTTGATTCAATGGGCCGCGGTACAACAGCGCGCCGGTGTCCGACGACTGCAGTTCGTAGTTGGTGGTTTTAGCGGCCGCCGTCCATTTGATGGTGCAAGTCTGATTGACGAGTCGACCGTTCAAGGTCTGCCTTAAAAGGTCAGCGAACGTGATGGTCGGCGTCGACGGCGGCAGATCCACGGTGATGAACTGCGCATCGCCGTACGGCCCGCAACCGGCGGGGTTGCAGCCGCGAACGCGGTAGCCGTAACGGCCGTCGCCACGGTTCCACACGGTGGTGTCGCCTCTGCCGTCCTGGTAAATCAGCGTCCAGGCCGCGCCTTCGCGGCTTTCCTCCAACTGATAGACCGTGGCGGTCGCCACGCCGGTCCAGCTCAGGCCGAACGTGCCGGTGTTGCTGCTGACCGGGACATTGACCCACGGTGCCACGGTCGGCGGGCCGATCACCTGGACGTTGGCTTGCGCTGAGGTAGCGCCGCAGCCGGCGGCGTTGCAGGCGCGGACGCGGTAGCTGTAGGTTCCCGTGCTGCCGCCGTGGATCACGCGGCTGGTCGCATTCGCGTCCTGGATCAGACCCCAGCCGCCACCGAGCGCGCTTTGTTCCAGCTGATAGCTCGCCGCGCCGTCGATCGCGTTCCAACTGACCGTGAAGCTGCCCGCGTCGCTTTGCGCCGGCGCGCTGATCGTCGGCGCCGAGCCGGGCGGATACAGCACCTGCACGGTGCTGGCGGCCGAGGTGGGACCGCAGCCGGCCGGGTTGCAGCCCTTGATCCGATAGGCGAACGAGCCACCGGGTTTGCCGGCGAACGATTGGCCGAGGTTGCCGCCGCTGTAGGCCGTCGTCCAGGCGCCGTTATTGAAGCTTTCCTCCAGCACGTAGTCGGTCGCGCCGCCAGCGGCGGTCCAGCCGACGCTGTATTGGCCGTTCAAGGCCGTGGCCGGCAGGCTCAATACCGGCGCGGTGCTCGGCGGACGCTGCACGACCACCGTCGCGGCGGCGCTCCAGCCGCCGCAGCCGGCGCTGTTGCACCCGCGCACCCGGTAACCGTAGCTGCCATCGGTCTTGCCCGAGATCGCACGGCTGCGTTCACCGCCGCTGTACAGGCCTTGCCAGGCGCCGCCATTGGCCTGCTCTTGCAGCTCATAGCTGCCGGCCGTAGTGGTTGCGCTCCATTGAACGGCGAAGCCGCTCTGCGAGACGTAGCTCGGCGCGGTCAGCACCGGGACATCGGGAGCGACCGGTGTGGTCGCGCGAGCGACCAGACTGCCGTTCAACTGGATGTAGGCGATGTCCTTCTCTTTGCGATAGTCGCGCTGATAGCGCAGCACGCCGTCCTGGCCGTACATCGATACGATGTTGCCCAAACTCGGGCTGGTCGAGAGCACACGCCGGCCGTGGCCGTCGTAACGGTAGGTTTCCTTGCCCACCGCTTCGCGCAAGCGGTTGCCGAAGTCGAACTGGAACTGCTGGCCGTTCTTGTTCTCCAGATTGCCCTGCACGTCGTAACCCAGGCCGATCACCGACTGACTGGTGCCGGTCAGTTGCACGTTGGTCAGGCGATTGGAGCCGTCGTAGACGTAGGTGTGATCGCGGCCGGCCACATTGACCGTACGCAGGTTGTCGAGCACGTCGTAGCTGTAGCTGGCCGCGCCGAACATCGCCGAGGTGGCGGCGGTCAGCCGGTCAATGCCGTCGTAAACCATGCTGCGGTTGCCGCGCGCGCCGGGCAGGCCGTCGCTGATCGCGGCCACGTTGCCGTTGGCGTCGTAGTCGTAGTTGTCGTCGTGGACGACCGCGTTGCCGGCATCGCGGCTGCGTTCGGCCAAACCGCGCAGGTTCTGTTGCAGGGTGTGGACGATGCCGTTGCCGTATGCGAAGCGCGACATGCCGCCGTTGGGGAAGTAGCTCACGCCGGTCGCGTAGGCGCCGGCCTGGCGCGGCTGACCCAGGGCGTTGGCGGCATAGGCGACCGGCTGTCCGTTGGGATAGGTGTGCGCCTCGAGATTGCCTTCGTTGGTGTAGGCCGAGCCGATCGCCCAATCGATACCGTCGAACTGCAAACGCTCGCGGGTCAGCAGGCGACGTTTGTTGTACTCGTAGCTGTTGGTCACCGTGGCGCCGCCATTGGCGTTGTGGGTGACGACCGTTTTGACCTGCCCATCGGGGTAGTAATCCCAGCCCTGATTGCCGCGGCCGTCGGGAAAATTCAGCGTCTTGACCCGGTTGCGGCTGTCGTAGCTGCGCGATGCCGCGCGTCCGGCGGCGATCGCTACATCGCGGTTGCAGTTGTCAGTCGCTGGCGCCGCCACGCCGGACGCCGACCAGGCGAGGTTGCTGGCGTCGTCGTAATCGACGATGGTCGCGCCGGTCTCGGGTTCGATCGATTTGCACAGGCGGTTGCGGTCGTCGTAGACGTACTGACGCAAGGCTTGCACGCTGCCGTCGGCATTGCGCCGACGCAAGGCCTGCAACGATCCGAACACGTCGCGGTGCAACTCCGTCGCGATGCCCTCGGGGTGATTGATGCCGACCGCGACGTCGTAGCCGGGCTGATCGTAGGCCTGGAACGAGGTGACCGTCGCCTGCAGGCGCGGATTGGTCACCCGCGTCATCAGCTGCGGCAGGTATTCGGTGCGGGTGATCAGCTGGCCCAGTTCGCTGTCCTGCTTGACCAGCGTGGTGCGGCCCAAGGTGTCGTACTCGGTGTGCACGCCCTGGGTCGGCGCGGCGGCGGTGGCGCCCGGATAACTGGCGAAGACCGGCCGGTTCTGATCGTCGTAGCGCGCCGCGGTGGTGCGCAAGGTGCCGGCCAGATCGGTGCTGTCCCATTCGTGGGTCAACACAGGCCGCCACAACGCGTCCAGGAATAGGTTCTTGATGCGGTTGCCCGTGGTGGTGTTCTGCATCCAATGGCCGGGCGCCAGCCCGTGCTCGTCGATGTCGCGACGGGTGAAACTGATCTGGGTCGCAGACCAGGCGTTGGTGTCGGCGCCAGGGTACGCGATCGTTTGCAACCGGCCCGCCGCGTCGTAGGCGTAGGAGGTGGTGAACGAATTTTCATCCGCCACCGAGGTGATCCAGCCGTTGTCGTCGACCACGGCCGACTCGCCGGTCTGGTCGGGGTAGCCGATCGACTGCGGCAAGCCGCGCTTCCAGTTGTTCAGCGAGATCGCGTTGTTACGCCCGTCGGTCACGCTCGCCAAGGTGCCGTCGGCGTGATAGCCGTAGCTTTCGACCAGACGGCCGAACGAGAAACGCTGCACCGGCTGCGCTTTGTCGTTGTAGACGGTTTCCGAGACCACGCGGCCGGTGTCGGTATTGGTTTCTTTCTTGGGCTGACCGAGCACCCACAGCGCCAGATCGTCGTGGTACTCGCTGGTGTCGCTGCGGCTGCGGTCGCTTTGCGTGGCCGCGGACCACCGACGCACGTTGAGCGGACGCACCAGGGCATCGAAGCTGTTGAAGCTGCGATTGAAGGTGGCGCTGTCCTGGCTGGTGACGACCGACTTCAGCGGCCGGTTGGAGTTAGGCAGGCGATCGGCGTACTCGTCGCCGCTGGAGCCCATCCACGCGGGGAACGGCTGGCTGGCCGCCTCGGCTTCCGATAGGTAATCGTTCTGGACGACCTTGTGGACCGCACCGTTCTTGCGCGTCTCGACGCGGAACAACTGGCCTTCGTTGATATCGCGATCGCGACCGAAGGTGTGGACGTTCTGGGTGCCGTCGGGTTCGGTTACCGTCACCGTCTTGTAGTTCGGTGCGGGCGGCGCGTACTTCGCGTTCCAGCCCGGGCCGATATCCCAACGCGATTCGTCTTGGGGCTCATAGCCCTCGTCCAGGCCGTTGTAGGCGTAGGTGTACACCTGTGGTGCGACATTGGAGCCGGAAATGCGTTTCTCGATAAGCGACCAGGTGTCGTGGTAGGTCGAATAGCGGTTGCGTCGGCTCTTCCCTTCGTCGAAGCCGGTCTCGCAAATATAGGGAACGTTCGCTCTGCCGTGCCGCATCGGCTTGAACACATACTCGCCGACCGCGCCGGAGGGGTGGGTTACTTTGACGGTATACCGAGTGTCCAGAAGGATGGACCCGGGCGAGCATGGAACCTTCTGGTCCTCGTAAGTTTGATTGTTTCGCGGGTCTCTCAAATATTCAGCGACGGAGAGGCGATACGGAGTCGCAGTGCCGGACCCCTCGAACTTCCATTGAGTGCCGTCCGGGTTCTGCACGTTTCCGCCTTTAGCCGACTGATCCGTGAACGTCCAAGTGCGGTTGTTGGCGGTCGCCGTCAGGATATCGGCGTGATAGTTGCCTTCGAACATATGGATGGCCGGCGCCGTGTACGTCATCGTGATCTGGCGGCCATCGCTGGCGTAGATCCGTTTGGGGTAGTCGTACTCCCAGTCGTACTTGACCCAGTTGCCGTAGCGGTCCTCGATCTTGGTGACGTAGAGCTTGAGCTTGTGCCGCGGCATCAGAGCGTTGGGGACGTTGTAGCCCCAGGGATGAGAAATGGTGGAATAGCGCCGATACACCAGCCAATCGAAGGTGTATTTGTTGCCGTCGGGCGCGTAGCCGATCAGGCCCTTGCCGGGTCCGTTCTGCACACTGGGCAGTTCGGAGAAGAACCAACCATCCTTGGTCGCGTAGGTATAGGTGACCGAGTTGTTCGGCTTGACGCGCTTGGGGTCGACCGGGATCTTGAGCAGATCGCCACCACCACCGCCGTTGATCGTCAGCCGGTTGCCGCTCCAAAACATCGAGCGGTCGAAGCTGACGGAACCGTTGCTGACCTGGTGAGGCGGCTCTGGCACCCAGCCGTTGACCTGTGAGTTCTTGGCGGCGTGGATCGCGCTAACGTGCGGGATATCCAAATCCCAGTAGCCATTCAAATGGCCCTGGGTGATGTCGTGCGGGTCGAAGAAGATGCCCAGCCCCACCGGCAACGCGCTGTTGCCCGGAACCGAAATCAGATCGTGGGCGAAACGCACGGTGCCGTTGAACAGATTGACCTTGTCGCCGAAGGCCTCATCGCCCAGCGGCGAGACGTTCTCGGTCGAACGCACGCGCTTGGCGTACTCGTTGGGCCAGTCCGTGCCTTGGGCGTGCGCGGCGCCAAAGGAAAACAACAAGACAAGCGCCATCCAAGCTGCCCCGACCCGGAGCCCGCGGTTGAAGTTTTTACCCGAAGATTTCATACCTTCTTCCATGTCAGTCAGCCATTGCGGCTGGGACTAGTTCCCCCGGGCATTCATTGCCCGCCTTGCACAGGGTCGTGCTCATCGCGACGACCTTGCAGCTGTAGTCTCGCAGAAAACAGGATCGACACCAAAGCGATACGACAAGCGGCAGACTGCGCTTCGGCGACTATTCTTGCGACCGGATCGATTCGCGACAGTACGCGCCGATAGCACTCATGCAAGCCATCAATTGAGTGACCCGACGCCACTCCCACTACAGGCGGCTGGTCGGAGTGCGTGGCTATACTCGCCCCATGAGCCAAATCCCCATGAAAACCCTCGGCCTGCTCGGCGGCATGAGTTGGGAATCCACCCTGCCCTATTACCGCCTGATCAACGAGACCGTGCGCGAGCGCCTGGGCGGTCTGCATTCGGCCAAGCTGCTGTTGTACAGCGTGGATTTCGCGGAGGTCGAACGCTTGCAGCACGCCGGCGACTGGGACGCGGCGGGCGCGCTGCTAGGTCGCGCGGCGCGCTCGTTGCGCGACGGCGGCGCGCAGTTGCTGGTGATCTGCACCAACACCATGCACAAGGTCGCCGATGCGGTGGAAGCGGCCTCGCAGTTGCCGCTGCTGCACATCGCCGATCCCACCGGTGCGGCGATCCGCGCCGCGGGCATGGGCCGGATCGGGCTGCTCGGCACGCGCTTCACCATGGAGCAGGACTTCTATCGGCAACGCTTGATCGAACGCTACGGTCTGGAGGTGCTGGTGCCGCAGGCTGAGGAACGCGAGATCGTGCATCGGGTGATCTACGAGGAATTGTGCCTGGGCAAGATCCGCGAAGAATCGCGCGAGGAGTATCGACGCATCATCGCGGGGTTGGTCGCGCGCGGCGCGCAGGGCGTGATCCTGGGCTGCACCGAAATCGGTCTGCTGATCGGGCCGGGCGATGTCGACATCGCTTTGTTCGACACCACTGCGCTGCATGCGCGCGCGGCCGCGTTGGCCTGCATCGGCGAAACCGAATCGGGCTGAAAGGCGCCACCGCCGCGCGACGGTGGCGTCGCGGCCGCGCTGCCGCCACACTGCGGTCTTGACCTGCGCAAACGGAGCCTGCGATGAACGACCGCCCCAATCCCGGCTGGTTCGGCCGCAACTGGAAATGGTTCGTGCCCACCGGCTGCCTGACGCTGGTGTTGTTCGGCGCGCTGTTGTTGGCCGGTCTGATCGGGCTCGGCCTGAAAGGCGTGTCGGGACTTTTCGCCGGCTCCGAACCGGTCCGGCATTCCATCGAACTGGCCGAAGCCGATCCGGCGGTGGTCGCGGCGCTGGGCAAACCGCTGGAAGCGGGCATGATGATTCAGGGCAGCATGCAGACCCACAACGACGACGGCAGCGCCGATCTGTCGCTGCCGCTCACCGGTCCCAAGGGCAAAGGCAAGCTGTATCTGAAGGCCGAACGCTCGGCCGGGCGCTGGACCTATTCGCTGATCGAGATCGCCATCGACGGCAGCGACCAACGCATCGATCTGCTCGGCAAGGGCGAAGGCGCGAACGGGCGCGCATCGCCGGATCGCGAAATCGCACCGCCGGACATCGATCAGCCGCCTGCGCAAGCGCCGTCGAAACATCCGGCTGCGCCCAAGGACGAATCCGAACAGGACCAACCGCCCGAGGAAGGCGCCCCCAAGGTCAACGCGATGGCAGCGGCAGTCCCTTGAACGCCTTGACCGTGCGCAGCACCAGGCTGGAGTTGATGTCGGCGCCGCCGGCCTGATTGAGCAGGCGGTCGAGCAGGAAGCGCGAAAGATGCTCCAGGTCGCGCACGACGATCTGGAGCAGATAATCCATGTCGCCGGTGAGCGCGTAACAGGCGACCACCTCGTCCCAGGTCTCGACGAACTCGGCGAAGGCGCCGACCGCCTCGCTGTCGTGGCGGCCCAGGCGCACCCGCACGAAGGCCTGCAGGCCCAGGCCCAGGCGCGCGGCATCGACTTCGGCGCGGTAGCCGGAGATCACGCCCTCGCGTTCCAGCCGCTGCACCCGACGCAGGCAGGCCGAGGCCGACAGGTGCACGCGCTCGGCCAATTCGGCGTTGGTCAGGCGGCCGTCGCGTTGCAATTCGGCCAGCAGGACGATGTCGGTGCGGTCCAGTTCGATGGTGGCCATTTTCAGCGCCTTATGCAGTATTGGCGCAACAATATTGCGCCATCAAGGCCGAAATACGCAAGAACGCAAGCTAATTGCGCCAAAACGCGATTAGAGTCGTGTGATCACCTCCCCTCGTGGTCAGGAGCGACCCGGCATGAACACCGCCACCCCGCAGCGCGTCGAACATCAGCTCACCGACAAGGGCTACGTGCCGGTCTATACGACCGCCGTGATCGAGCAGCCGTGGGCGTCGTATTCGGCCGACGACCATGCCGTGTGGGCGCAGTTGTTCGAGCGCCAGCAGCAGGTGCTGGTGGGCCGCGCCAGCGACGAGTTCATCGCCGCGCAACGCGCGATGCACATGACCCCGCACCAGATTCCGAAGTTCGACGATCTCAACCGCACGCTGCGCGCGCACACCGGTTGGGAGTTGATCGGCGTGGAAGGCCTGTTGCCGGAGCTGACCTTCTTCGATCACCTGGCCAACCGCCGGTTCCCGGTGACCTGGTGGATCCGCAAGCCCGAACAGATCGATTACCTGTCCGAGCCGGATCTGTTCCACGACCTGTTCGGCCACGTGCCGCTGCTGATGAACCCGGTGTTCGCCGATTACATGCAGGCCTACGGCCGCGGTGGCGTCAAGGCGCACGGCATCGATCCCGACGCACTGGTGCACCTGACCCGTCTGTACTGGTACACGGTCGAATTCGGCCTGATCAAGCAGGCCGACGGGCTGCGCATCTACGGCAGCGGCATCGTTTCGTCCAAGGGCGAGTCGATCTACAGCCTGGAATCGGATGCGCCCAACCGTATCGGCTTCGATCTGGAGCGGTTGATGCGCACGCGTTACCGCATCGACACCTACCAGAAGACCTACTTCGTCATCGACAGCTTCGAGCAGTTGATGCGCGCCACCGAGCCGGATTTCACGCCGATCTACCAGCGGTTGGCGCACCAAGACTCGATCCCGGCCGGCGACGTGCTCGCGAGCGATACGGTCTACAACCGCGGCACCGGCGAGGGTTGGCTGCTCGACGGCGACGTCTGAGTTTCACTTCCGACTGTAGGAGCGGCGCGAGCGGCGACCGCGACATTTCGACTACGACGAAGGTTACGACGCAGGCAGGGTTTCGCAGTCGCGGCTCGCGCCGCTCCTACAGTCGCTGTCGGCGCGCTAAGCTGGCGCCCGATGACCAAGCTGGCGCATCGGCTGCATGCGCTGGTCGAGGCGGGGCAGTTGGATGAGGCCCGCGCTTTGTTGCCGGTGGAGCGCTCGTATACGGCTCAGGTCGAGGTTTGAGTTTGTCGGCCTTCGCTCAGATCGCGCCGAACCTTCAGTCGATCCGACCGCCAGCGCGCCATCAAGCCGCGCTGGCCACCAGATCCGTCTGCATCGCCACGCGGCGCGCGCTGACGAAGCGGATCGCCCAGCCGATGAAGAAGCCGGCGCTGAAACCGGACACGTACAAGTCCCAGGCCATGGCGCTGTCGCGCATTTGCGGATGCGCCGCGGCGATCATCTGCAGCACGTAGTGGCCGGCGAAGATCGCCAGATTACGCAGCAGCGGCAAGGCGCTGCCGGGTTGGCGCACCAGCCGGTTGCGATGGTCGAAACGCAATGCCGACGGCGACAGCGACCAGGCGCCGAGCGCGCCGCCGATCAGGGCGCCGCCGATCCAGCGGCCGAGGCTCTCGATCGGCGTGCCGCCGGCGTGCGCGAACAGACCGCACAAGCCCCAGGCGATGAAGATCGCCGGCACCGTCCATACCCGCGCCAGCGGCAAGGTGCTCGCGCGCAGGCGCCTGGCGCCAAGCCAGATCAGCACCGCGAACAGTGCGAACACCCACAGGGGCGTGTGGGTCAACAGGGCGGACAGGAACATGGCGAACCTCGGAGAGCGGCAGGGCGGGGCCGCGACACGCGGGCGGCGGTCGCGGCGGTGTGGCGCTCATGCTCGGCCCGCGCCGGCGCGGGGCGCAGTCCCGACGGTCACCGATCCGGCCTGCCGGAAGTCACTTCGGCGCCGCAGACGGTTGCCGACGGGCCGGGCGACATCGCCTGCGCTCGGTCGCGCATCGGCTCACCGCGGCCTTCGGCCGAAGCCTCGCCTGCGCCGGTTGGTCCCGGCACGTCACATGATCCCGGTGCCACCTGACCAAACACGACGGTTCACGACCCGCCGGGGAGGTCGCCCTGCTCTTTGGTAATTCGTCACATTTTTAACTAAATCGATCACGTGCCCATAACAAACCGCACTGCGATGTAAATCACGTTTATGGCATGGATATTGCGGTGTTTGGCGGGAGCTCCGGATTCCCCGGCAGCCTTTCTGCGGAACCCCAACCCATCATGCGCAAGCTCACGAAAGCCCTTCTGGCCGTTTCGCTGCTGGCCAGCGTGCCCCTGATCGCCCAAGCCGAGTCCCAGTTCACCACCGGCAGCACCACCCCCATCACCGCGACCGCGCGCCTGGACTTCCAGATCACGGTGCCGAAGATCCTGTTCCTGCGCGTGGGTGCGGGCAGCGATTTCGCCGCCGGCACGACCATCAACCAGATCGCCTTCGCGGTACCGGCGAACGGGATCGGCAACGGCACCGCCGTCGCTGCCACCGCCGCCTCGGGCGATCTGGCCGATGGCGCCGTCACTGCGAAACTGGTCGGCAACAACGGCAGCATCAGCTTCTCCTCGACCACGCTGGGCGCGCTCGGCAACGGCTCGGGCGACACGATCTCCTACAGCCAGATCGCGGTTGCTTCCGATCCGGGCTCGCTGGCCGCCAAGTTGCTGCATCCCACGCTGGCCGACGGCGCAACCACCACGATTGCGGTCGCACCGGCCTCCGGCAAAGTGGTCAACTCCGATGCCAAGTGGACCTACACGTATCGCAACAACAACCTGGTCGCACCGGGCACCTACGGCGGCGTGAACGCCAACAACAGCCGCGTCACCTACACCGCTTCGATGCCGTAAGCGGCATCCCACGCGCGTCCTGCGTCGCCGCCGATCCGGGCGGCGACGCGCTTTCCCCAGAGATCGACCATGACCGCACGTTCCCGCGGCTGGGCGCTGTTGTTGCTCGTCTCGGCATGGAGCCAGGCGGCCGACGCGTTCACCACCACCATCCAGCCGGGCAGTCGCGCGATCTATCTGCGCGTGGGCAACGGCGTGTTCACCGGCAACTACAGCAGCGGCGGCACGCCCGGTTCGGGCGGCACGCTCAATTTGGTCTCGGTGACGGTGCCGGCGGCGGCACTGGGCAACGGCGTGGATCAGACCATGACCACCAACGCCACCCAGGCCAACAGCAACTACGACGGCTTCGCGTTCTGCAACGTGCCCGCGCAGATCTACGTCGGCGGTTTCTATCGCCGGCCCGGCATCACCGGTACCGCGACCCTGAGCGCGAATGCGCCGGCCGGCCTGACCAACGCGCAGGGCCAGACGATCGCGTTTTCGCAGATCACATGGACCAGCAGCGGCAACAACGAAACCGGCGCGCAGCCGATCCCGGCCGGGCAGTTCACCGGCGGCAGCCAGACCCTGGCCAGTTTTCCGGTCAACACCTGGCGCGAGAGCTGCCACAGCTTCAGTTATTCCAACGACGCGCTGGTCGGCGCCGGCGTCTACACCGGCCGGGTGACCTACACCTTGAGCGCGCCATGAGCCGCGCCATCGATCGCGCGAAGATGCGCGCCGCGGCGCTGGGCGTCGCCAGCGCGCTCGCGCTGTCGGCCGCCACCGCGCCGGCGCTCGCGGCGAGTTATCGCGTCGACGACAGCGGCACCCAGGTTTCAGCCCCCAACGTGCAGATGCGCTGGGATTCGCCCTTGCCCGGCGGCGGCGCCGGCAGCGGCGTGACCGGCGTGCTGGATGTCGCGCTGCGCTTGAACGTGGCGACCTGGCGCGGCCGCGTCGGCCGCGTCTACATGAGCTTGCCGGCGTCGCCGTCCGCTCCGCTCACCGCGACCTGGACCAGCCAGGGCCGTTTGCTGCCCGGCAGCCTGCGCGCCGGCGAACGCGGCCTGGTCTACAGCGGACTGATTCCCGAGACCGCGCTGGAAGACCACCTGCGCCTGAGCCTGCGCACCGACGGCCAGCGCCTGCTGCGCGCGGAAACGCTGAACTTCACTTTCGAAATCGACCTGGACGAACTCTGATGCGCCGCTCGCTTATCGACGCCGCCCGACTGCGCGGCACCTTGTTGTTGGCGTTGTGCGCGCTGGCCCCGACCTTCGCCACCGCGCAGGGCTTTTCCGCGCTGGTCTCGCCGCCGCGCTTCGAGGATCGCGCCGGGCCAGGCACGGTGTATCGCAACGTGGTGGAGATCACCAACGTTTCCGGCGCGGCCGCGCGCTACAGCCTCAAGACCGCCGACTGGCATCTGGATGCGCAGGGCTCGGCGGTGTTCGACACCGCGCTCGCGCCGGGCAGTTGCCGGCCATGGGTGGGCCTGGAGGCGGCGCAGATCCAGGTGCCGGCCAACGGCAAGCGCCGCTATCGCTTCGAAGTGGCGGTGCCGGCCGACGCGCCGGTCGGCGAATGCCGCTTCGCGATCTTGTTGGAAGGCGATCCGGAGATGCTCGGCGGCGCGTTGGCGCTGCCGGTGTCGGGTCGCATCGGCATCATCGTGTACCTGGGCATCGGCGACGCCGCCGCGCGACTGCGGCTGATCGGCACCACGGTCGGCGATGTCGAAGGCCGCAAGCTGCCGCTGCTGCAAGTGCGCAACGACGGCAACGCGCACACCCGACTCGAAGGCCTGATCGACGGCACCGACGGCAACGGCCGCAAGCTGAGTTTCATACCCGGCAGCCTGCCGCTGATGCCGGGCGAAACCCGCACCATCGCGCTGAATCCGCAGGCCGACGACGACGCCTCGGCGGCGCCGACCATCGTCTATCCGCTGCAGCTCAAAGGCGCGCTGGACTGGGACAAGCAACGCTTGCCGATCGACACCCGACTCGATCCGTGAGCGCGCGCCGTTGAAGTCGCCCGCGTTCCCGCGCTCCAGGCTCGCCGCCTGCCTCGCCGCCGCGCTCGCTGCGGCAGGCGCGGGCGCGCACGCCGGCGAAACGGTGGGCGAGGGCGACGGCGCGACGACGGGCGAATACCGCGATCGCATCATCGCCGCGCAGGCGCTGGCGCCGTTGCCGCCGGACGAGGGCGAACGCGGCGACAGCGACGGCTTGCCACGTTCGCTGCGGGTGCAAGTGGACTGGGCCCGCAACGAGCAAGGCGAACAACGTTACGACGAGCAAGGCTTGTCGGCCGGCGGCTATTGGGAAACCGCGAACTGGGGCAGTTGGTCGCTGGACGCGACCGCCTTCCATAGCGACCGCGAGCGCAAGAACGGCCGCGGCGGCTCGGGCGGGGCAGCGACTTTGTGGCAGCGCGGCCTGTTCGTCGACGGCGGTTGGCGGATCGACAACGGCCTGGGCGCGATCAACACCCCGTCGCTGGATCTGCAGCGCAATCAGTACCGCTTCTTTCTGCCGACCGTGTCGCTGGCCGGCCTGAGCACGCAGTGGAATCGCGACGCCGACGGCCTGAGCCTGTACGGCGCGTTCGGCCGCGCCGGCGTCTACCAGGGCACCCGCGTGGTCGGTTTCGATGTCGCCGACGGCCGGGTCGGCGCGCTCGGCGCGCAGTGGCGACCGGCACCGGGCTGGACCGCGTCGGCCTCGCTGTTGAGCACCGACGGGCGCATCGTGCCCGACGCGCTCGGCCAGCCCGGTCTGGCCGGCGGTTCCAGTCAGGCCGTGCATTGGGCCGCGGCCTGGGGCTCGGCGCACGACGCGGTGCAGATCAATCTGCTCAACAGCCGCGGCCCCGATCCCAGCGTGCTCGATCCCGGCGCGGTGCGCACCGACGCCACCGGCGGCTGGATCGACGCCAGCGCCCGGCGCGGTCGCTTCCGCCATAACTACGGCGTATTTTCGCTCGACCCGGGACTGGTCTGGGGCGCGCTGCCGATCAACCGCGACGTGCGCGGCGGCTATTACCGCATCGGCTATCAGTACGGGCGTTGGATCTGGAACGCCGGCGTGGACGAGATTCGCTCGATCAGCGGCGAAGGTTTCGACGGCCGTTACGCGACCGCGTTCGCGCGTTATCAGGCCAGCAACTCGCTCGGTTACGGCGCCAGTGCCAGCCTGCGCCAGGTCGAAGGCAGCGACAGCTATGCGCTGCAGACCTTCCTCGACCGCCGCAGCGACTGGGGCCTGACCCGATTGCAGTGGGATCAGGCCGGCGGCGGCGGCGACATCGGCCGCAGCTGGCAGGCCAGCATCGATCAGGCGCTGCCGTTGCGCGAAGGCCGGCGCCTGTCGGTCTCGCTGGGATATGGCGAACTCGGCCAGCCCGACCAGCGCAGCGCCCGCAGTACCACGCTGTCGTTGTACGGCGGCATCGAACTGGGCCAGCGCTGGTCCTTGGACGGCAACGCGCGCTGGACCCGCGGCGACGGCCCGTCGGCGCTGCGCGGGGTGGATCTCAATCTGGGTTTGAACTGGCGCATCGCGCCGGGCTGGGGCTTGAGCGCGGCGCTGTATCAAAGCCGCGGCTCGCAGCGTTCGCCGTTCGCGCTGGATCCGCTGGCGCTGGATTCTCCGTTCCAGAACCTGCCGCGGCAACGCTCGGGTTTCCTGACCTTGCGCTACGACTACAACGCCGGCCGGCCGCTGCCCGTGATCGGCGGCGCGCCGGGCGCGGCGACCGGCGAGATCGCCGGCTCGATCTTCCTCGACGACAACACCGACGGCGTGCGCGCCGCGTCCGAACTGGCCGCGGCCAACGTCACCGTGGTGCTCGACGGCCGTTATTCGGTGCGCACCGACAGCAACGGCCAGTTCGCGTTCGCGCGGGTTTCGGTCGGCACGCACCGGGTGCAGGTGATCGCCGACAACCTGCCGCTGCCGTGGTCGGTGGAGGAGGGCGCGCTGCCGGTGACGGTGGAGGTGCGCGATACCCGCAGGATCGAAATCGGTGCGACGCGGATACGCTGAGGCGCGATGTTGCACGAGGTCTTTTGTGGGAGGGGCTTTCAGCCCCGACGCTTTTCGATCGGACATGGACAAAGTTTCGCTGCGAGCGGATCGAAAAGCGTCGGGGCTGAAAGCCCCTCCCACAACAGCTGCCGCAACGAAACCTCGGGCCTTAAGCGATCGCCACCCGCTCCGCCGCGCGCCCGGCCACCGCCGAAGTCGCCAACAGCCGCCCGGCCAACTCGCGCGCGGCCACCCGCAGCTCGGGCACCGCGGTGATCTCCCACAACTGCGCGCGCAGCAGCGGGCCGATCGCGTACAAGCCGCGCACCGCCACACCCTTGTGATCGAGCACTTCGAACTGCGCCGAACTACGCAGGCCCAGGCCCAGCGGATCGGCCGCGACCAAGCCCGATTCGCGCAAGTGCGCGATCAGCGGATGGGTGGTGCGTTCCACATCGGTATCCAGGCCGGTCGCGCGGATCAACGCATCGAAGCGTTCAGTGTGCAGGCGCTGACCGCCGCGTTCGCGGATCAACGCCTCGACCGCGTCGTCGCCGCGGCGTGCGCGCAGTAACCGGCCGGCGCGCACCTGCAGTTGTCCGCTGTCGCGCAGCGCCTGCAGTTCCTCGGCCAGTTGCGGAGCGATGCGGTGACGCACGATCTCCCAGTACGAACGCAGGTGCCGCAGGAAACTGGCCCGCTGCGCCGTCGGCAGTCCCTGCCAGAAGTTCTGCAGATGCGGGCGCAAGGCGTCCACCAGACTGCGCCAGTCGGCGACCACCGGCGCCAAAGTGCGCAAGGCCCGCGACAGTTCGCGCGGCGCATGCCGGTCGAGTGCATGCAGCACCGCCGGCGGCAGAGCCACGGCCGGCGGCGGCGTTTCGCCGTGCGCGCGCGGCAATAGGCCATGGCGCGACAAGGCCACGATCGGCCCGCGATGGCCGCGCCGCTGCAAGGTGATCACCACATCGGCCATGGTCAGGCCGGTGCCGACGATCAACAGCCGCGCATCCGGCGCGATGGCGTCGATCGCGCCGTCCTGCCACGGCCAGCCCAGGTAACTGGAATGCACCGCCAAGCGCGGACCGACGCCGGGCAGCGGTTGCGGCGGCAAGGCGCCGAGCGCGAGCACCACCCGATCGCTGACGAAGTCGCTGCCGTCGGCCAGATGCACGCGAAAACCCGCCGAGGCGCGCTCGACCGCGATGGCCTCGTGGCGGATCTGACTGAACGCCGCGGTGCTGCCGACGACCGCGGTCTGCAATTGCGCATGCAGGTACTCGCCGTAGAGCAAGCGCGGCAGATAGCTGCCGCGCGCGCGGTCGGTCAGGTTGAGCCAATCGGCGAAACCGCCGGGGCGATCGGGCGTGGCGCCCAGATCGCTGGCGCGCACGTTGAGCAGATGCTCCGGCCGCGCCTCGCCGTAGGCCACGCCGCGTCCATAACTTTCCGGCTGCCCGACCAGGCACAGTTCCACGCCCGGTCCGGCGTTGCGGGCCAATTCGCTGGCCAGCGCACTGCCGCTGAAACCCGCTCCGACGATCGTGATCCGCATGAGGCTGCTCCTGCGACGCGTTGGGGAGCAGATGTTCTATCCGCTTGCGCCGCCGACCGTGTAAAGCGGGGGTTACCGCTTCGTAAAGCGACGCGCACGATGCGGAACTACGTTATGACGATCGGGTATGAGATTCGACGCGAAACTGCAAACTGGGTTGGAGTCGCTCGCCCGATCGCTTGCTGGGCTTCTCTCGGGTCGCCCTCTCCCGCAAGCGGGAGAGGGCGACAAAAGCGGGGCATTGTCGTAAACGTTCGGACTCACTTCGGCCCTGCCAACTGCTTCGCCGTGCCATACGGCCAATGCTTCAGCGTGCCGTCCTTGATCCAGTCCAACTGCATGCGCACATAGCCATCGGCGGTGCGGGTGTGTTGGCGCTCGCCCTTGGCGTCCTTCTCGAATTCCAAAATGCCATGGTCGGCCTGCGGGAACACCACGCTGGCGATCGGCCGACCAGCGTCGCCGAGCGCCTTGAGCCGCTTCTGGGTTTCTTCCGACGGCGCCTCGACGTCGTCGCCGCCGAGCACCCACAGCTGCGGCGTCTTCAAGGTGCGCAGCACCGGCATCGGGTCGTAGTCCCAGCTGACTTCGAAATCGAACTTGGCCATTTCGGCGATCGCTTCGGCGCGTGTGCGCAGCGCGATCAGACCGGTGTACTCGCCCTTGAGCGCCTTCCACCACGGCTCGCCCTGGTACTTCTCGCGCAAGGCGTCGATCTGCTCGAACCCGCGCGCGCCATTGCTGGAGGCGACCACGCCGGTGGCGTCGCTGACTTCGCGTGCCTTGCGCAACGTGTCGGCATCGCCGAAACCGGCCGCGCGCAGATCCAGCACCACTTGATCGCGGTCTTCGGACAGCACGCTGTCGGCCAAGCCGAAGCCGACGAACACGAACTTCGCCTGCGAGGTCTTGCTCGCCGCCAACGGCGCGACCCAGCCGCCCTGGCTGCCGCCGTGGAAACCGATCCGGCCGATCCGCTTGCCGCCCAGCCGCCGCGCTTCGCGCAACGCCGCCGCTGCGTCGTCGGACAGATCGTGGAAGTTCTGCGAGTACTTGCCGGTGGAGCCGCCGGTACCGCGCTTGTCGTAGACGAAAACACCCACGCCTTCGGCGGGGAACAGGTGCTGCTGGTAATAGCCGTCGACGCCGGAATAACTCTCCGAACCGTGCACCATTACGATCACCGGCACGTTCTTCTGGCCCCGCGGCAACACCAGACGCCCGCGCAGGCTCACGCCGTTGCCTTCGAACTTGGTGTCGACGATGTCGAATTCGATTTTCTTTCCGGTGTGGCTGGCGTACTGGATTCGGCCTTCGGCGCAACTGCCCAGCGACACTTGCACACCGTCGGACTGGTCGGTCCAACCGCGCGTGCTGACCCAGCCGCCGTCCTTGGGCGTGAGCTTGCCGGTGCGGCCGTCGATCAAGCGCCAGCGCAGCAGCGAAGGTTTATCCAAGGTGCCCAGCGCGACCACGCTGCCGTCGTCCAGACGGTAGGCGCCGGCGTGGCAGCGCGCGTCGATCTTCGCCTCGGTGGCCGGCGCGGCGGCGGATGCGCCGGCACTGGCCAGCAACGCGGTCAACAAGACAGTGGTGCGCAGGACGGAAGCGTTCATCTAGGTAGCCGTAGAGGGAGGTCGTGGCTTGTGATGCGCGTTGCGCCATATCCGTTGCGGCCCCGCTGCGGCAACGCTCGACACTTTCGTTTCAGCCGCCGATGTGCTGTGCCTGCGCCCGCACCGCGGGTTTGCGCGCGGACCGCGGACCCCAACGGCGGTCGGCCCACAGCTTGGCGGCGATCGCGGCCAGCAACGGACCGAACCACGCCACGTAATGCAACGCCGCGCCATCGATCATCGGCAACAACCGCGGCAGGCCGACGCCCAGGAAGGTGATGTGCACGGCGATGCCGTTGCCGATCATCGCGGTGTAGTGCTCGACCAACCACCAACGAGGTCGCGCGGCCAGACGGTCGCGAGCGCGGCGCTTGCGCAGCATGTCGATGCCGATGTACAGGCCGATGCTGGAAAATCCCATGAACAGCGGCGCTGCGATCTTCACGCCCAAGGCCAACATCGCCGCGCCGGAAACCACCGACAGCGCGGCGAGCGCGGTATAGACCGGCCCGGTGTAGCGCTGCACATCGCGCTTATCGACGATCGCGCGCCAGCCGACCCAGGTGCCGGTGGCGGTGATCACGATCAGATAGCCCAGGAACGCGGCGGTATAGAGGTTGCCGTTGCGCAACGCGTACAGCGTCATCGCCACCGCGGTGACGACGATGCCGGTCATCGCCAACAAGAACAGCTGGCCAGCACGCCGGTGCAGATCGCTGCCCTTGTGCGCCAGGCCGGCGCTCCAGAAACCGATCAAGGCCAGTACGCCGATCGCGATGTGCACGTACTTGACGACTGCGTAGACCTGCTGGATGAAGACGTGTTCCATGTCCGACCTCCCGCCCGGCGGACGTCGCCGGGGCAGGCTCATGGTGGTCCGCGGGCGGCGCCGGGGCAGGGCCCGCCGGTCACGACCTGGACCTGCCGGAAGTCACTTTCTGCGCCGCGAGCATTGCCAGCGCCGCGGCCGCGCCGCAGCATGCCGGCATGACCACCCTGCTGCGCCGGACCGTGCTGCAACCGATGAACCTTCCGGCCTTGCTGACCTGGCTGGCGGTGGCGTTGTCGCTGCGCTATGCCCAGAACCCGACTTCGCCGGTGCTGTGGCTGGCGATGCTCGGCTTCGCGGCGGCCTTCCTCGCCCACGATTTCCTGCCCGACCGCCGCGTCTACGCGCGCGCGGTGCTGTTCGCGCTGGAAGCCGCGAGCGCGCTGACGGTGTGCTGGTTCGCCTCGCGCGGCGGCGCATCGCCGGCCTTGCTGGTGGTGATGGTCGCGCACATGAGCATGGTCTATCCGCGGGGCGTGGTGATCGTGTTGTCGGTCGCGATCAACCTCGCGCTGTACCTGGTCCTGGTTCACGCGCACAGCCCCGCGCCGCTGGTGATCACCCTGATCTTCGCCGGCTTCCAATCCTTCGCCGCGCTGATCGCGCGTTACGCGCGCAGCGCCGAGCAGACCCGCGACCAACTCGCCCTGGTCAACGCCGACCTGCTCGCCACCCGCGCCTTGCTCGCCGACAGCGCGCGCGACGCCGAGCGCCTGCGCATGGCGCGCGAACTGCACGATGTGGCCGGGCACAAGCTCACCGCGATGATGTTGAACCTGCGCTTGTTGGCCGCCGAACCGGATCTTGGCCAACGCCGAGAAGTGCAATTGGCGCAGCAGTTGGCCAGCGAGCTGCTCGGCGACATCCGCGGCGTGGTCCAGGCCTTGCGCGACGCGCGCGGGCTCGACTTGGCCACCGCTCTGCGCGCGCTGGCCGCGCCGATGCCCAAGCCGACGCTGGATCTGAGCATCGACGCGGACATCCATCTGACCGATCCGGCGCTGGCCGAAACTCTGTTGCGGGTGGTCCAGGAGGCGCTGACCAACAGCGCTCGCCATGCCGAAGCCGATCGCGTGAGCGTGGACATCCGCCGCGACGGCGCGACGCTGCGGATACTGATCGAGGACGACGGCCGCGTGCGCGGCGCCCTGCACGAGGGCAATGGCCTGGCGGGCATGCGCGAGCGCGTCGCCGCCGCGGGCGGCATCATGGCGCTGTCCCACAGTCCGCGAGGCGCGATGCGCATCGAAGCGAGTTTTCCCTTGAACGGCGCCATCCATCCGGTCGCGCAAGCATGAGCGCCGACCCGAAACCGCCGGTGCGGCTGGCCCTGGCCGACGACCAGATGCTGGTGCGCGCCGGTCTGCGCGCGCTGTTGGAGCGCCTGGGCCTGCAGATCGCCTTCGAAGCCAGCGACGGTCAGGCCTTGCTCGATGGATTGGCCGACACCCCGGTCGACGTGGTCCTCAGCGATATCCGCATGCCCGGCCTGGACGGCATCGACGCGCTGCTGAAATTGCGCGAACGCGGCGACCGCACGCCGGTGCTGCTGCTGACCACCTTCGACGAGAGCGATCTGCTGCTGCGCGCCACCGAAGCCGGCGCGCAGGGCTTCTTGCTCAAGGACGCCGCGCCGGAGGATCTGCGCGCGGCGATCGAACGGGTCGCCGCGGGCGAAACCCTGCTGCAGCCGGTCAGCACCGAACCGGTGCGCGCGCGCTATCGCTATCACGCCGACGACGCGCCGCGCGCGCTGTTCACCGAACGCGAAGTCTCGGTGCTGCGGCTGATGGCCGGCGGCTATTCCAACAAGGAAATCGCGCGGGCGATGTTCCTGGCCGAGGGCACAGTGAAGAACTACGTGTCGGTGATCCTGGAGAAACTCGACACCCGCGATCGCACCCGCGCGGTGCTCAAGGCGATCACGCTGCGGGTGATCTGAGCCCGCAACATCCCCCTGTAGGAGCGGCGCAAGCCGCCACTGCGACACCGCAACTACAGCGAACCGCAACGCTGAGCGATCAACCTGCCGCCGGGCCTGGGTCGTTGGCGCGGTGTCGCGGTCGCGGCTTGCGCCGCTCCTACAGGGAGGATCACGAAAATTATCGCGGGCGTGTCACGGGCGCTGCACCTGGATCGTCGAACCCATGCACGCGCGCATCCACCGGAGCCTCCGGCCCCGGCACTTGCAAGCCGACACCGCCATCGCCATCGTCTGCGACCCCAGGCGCGGCGACCCGGCCCCCTGCGTACCGTTTTCCGATCGAGCCCGATGACCACCGCCGACGACACCCGCCTGTTCGCCCAAACCGCGCCGATGCTGACCGGCCTGGCCTATCGCATCCTCGGCTCGCGCGCCGACGCCGAGGACGCGGTCCAGGACACCTTCCTCAAATGGCAGGCGGCCGACCGCGCCGGCATCGACAACCCCGGCGCCTGGCTCACCACCGCCTGCACGCGCCGCTGCATCGACTTGCTGCGCTCGGCCCATCGCACCCGCGTGGACTACGTCGGCGATTGGCTGCCCGAACCGATCCACGCCGAAACCGCCGGCCAGCCCGAGGAACAACTGGCGCTGGCGTCCTCGCTGTCGACCGCGTTCTTGCTGCTGCTGGAACGGCTGACGCCGAAGGAGCGCGCGGCCTATCTGCTGCACGAGATCTTCGAGCAGCCCTATGCCGACGTGGCGCGGATCCTGGAGATCGAGGAAGCCGCCTGCCGCAAGTTGGTGCAGCGCGCGCGCAGCAACGTCGAACAGGCCAAGGTGCGCCACGTCACGCCGGCCGAGCAGCAGGACCGCCTGCTGGCCGCGTTCGAGACCGCGATCGTGCAGGGCCGCACCGCGCCGCTGGCGGCGTTGCTGTCGGAACACATCGCCCTGCATTCCGACGGCGGCGGCAAGGCCACCGCGGCGCCGCACGCGCTGCACGGCAGCGGCCAGGTGCTGGGCTTCATCGAGTCGGTGCTGCACCCGGCTTGCCGCGAGGACCGCTGGCTGTTCGTCGACCTCAACGGCTCGCGCGGCGTGATCCTGGAACGCGCCGGCAAGATCGAGGCGGCGATGAGCTTCGGCTATGAGGAAGACGGCCGCCTGCGCGATATCTACATCATGCGCAATCCCGACAAGCTGGCGCGGCTGGAGGCGGTGTCGATTCGATGAATGCGCAAACGGCGCTGACACAATGACTACCGCGTCGCAAATCGCCTGAAACCCGCGCTTTTCCCCCGAAAAACCTAGGGTACGCCCCAAGGCGCGCGAAACCGGTTCGCTCACTAGGCTCGCGGTGTCAGGTCACTTCGGGAGATTGTCATGGTCGATGCCATCCGTCCGCAGGCGCCTCTGCCGCTGCCCGAGCCTGAGCCCGAACCGGAGCCGTTGCCGACCCTGGCCGAGTTGCGGCGCGCGCAACAGTCGCTCGAACCGCCGGCTTCGACGCCGCCGGTGATCGCAACGCCGGTCGCGCCGGCCAAGCCGGCGCTGCCGCCGCTGGAACAGGCCCGCGCCGACGTCAGTCTGGCGCGCCAAGTGCAGCGCCAGGCGCGCATGGACGCGGGCTTCTCCGATACCTCCGGGCAAGGCCGGGCGACGCTGATCGCCGCCGAAGACAGCCTCACCCAGGCCGAGCTCGGACTGGCCCGGCTCGATCCCGGCCACGTCATCACCCCGACGCGGGTCGACGCCTTCGTCCGACGCGCGCCCGAGCAACAGCAGACCATCACCGAGTACCAGGCCTCGCGCGTGGTCAACGCCGGCGCCAACGGCGGTATCGAGAATTTGCGCGGCAACCTCGCCAACGCGGTCGAAGGCGTGCGCTTGGAACAGGCGTACGGGCCCTTCGAGGACAAGCCTTCGCAAGTCGATCTCAACAATGCGGTCGAGGGCGAGCTGGCGGTGCTGACCAACGCGAAATTGTTCGCGATGAACGCGCCGCCGGAAGCGCGCCGGGCGCTGACCGATCAGATCATCCAGCAGTACGGCAACGATGTGTTGGCGCGCTACCAGGACGATCCGGCCTTGGCCCAGCCGCTGCGCGAGGCGATCGACAGCTTCCGCGCCGATCGCTGGGTGCAGGACGCCACCACCACCGCGAGCGCGGCCAAGCAGCCGGCCGATCAGGTGCAGCAACTGACCGCCTCGCTGAATCAGGTGCCGGCGGAGTTGCAACCACGCCTGACCACCTTCGTGCTCGGCACGCCGCAAACCACGCGACTGCTCAGCCAGGCGACCCAGTGGGCGGCCCAGCCCGCGATCGCCAACGGCGATGCGCGCGCCACCGGCGACCGCTTCGCCCAGCTCGCCGCGCAGCCGATGCCGGCGATAGTGCGCGACGAACTGCTGCGCACCGGCGCCCAGGCGATCAGCGCCGATTTCGCCGCCAACAGTCCCGGCTTCGCCGGTCTGGACCGCATGCAGACGCTGCTCACCGACCTGTGCAACGATCCCGACGGCCGCGCGCTGGGCCAAGCCCTGGTGCCCGAACTGGCCACGGTGGTGCGCAACAACCGGGCGCTGGCCGCGCCCGGCGAGGTGGCGCGCGATATACCGGTGACGATGTCGGTCACCGCCGCGGTGCGCAACGGCGAAGACCCGGCGCTGGCGATCGAACTGGCGCGGCAGTTCGCCGCGACCGGCGACACCTACGGCGCGCGCACGGTGATGAGCGCGGTGGAGAGCGGATTCGACCAGTTGCTCGGCAACGCCCCCGACGATGCGATCGGGGATCTCAACGCGTCCTTGAAATTGATCGATGGCACGCAGCGCTTGAACGGCAGCCTGCCCGACCGGCGCGCCGCCATCGACGGTTTCTATGCCGGCGATAAAGAGGCGCGGGCGAGCCGCGACCAGGTCGGCGATTACGGCGCCGCGGTGTTCAACAGCTTCGCCCAACTCAACGATTTGCCGCCGGCCTTGCAGGCGACCCTGGATTCGCCGGGTTTCGTCGATGCTTCCGGCCGGACGATCGACCTGGGCATCACAAGCGATCCGGCCGCGGTACGCAGCGAAATGCTCGCCGAAACCTTCAAGGATCCGTTGGTGATGCAGTCCATCGAGGTCGCGCTCGAACGCGATCCCTCGCTGCTCGGCGGGGACGCCGCGCAGAGCTTCATCTCCGGCCTGGGCGACGCCGGTCTGGGCGACCAGCACCTGGCCGTGAAGGCGCCGAACGTGATCGACGTGCCCGATCCGCTCGGCGATGCAGGCGATATCACCGAACAGAACGCCGACATCACCAAGGCCCTGGACCCGGCCCGCGATTTCGCCGCGCGCGTCGGCGAGAAATGGGTGTCGAACATGATCAACACCCAGATCGGGGAAAAGACCGCCGGCCTGGACCTGAACGACGTCTCGGCCAACACCGTCGACCCGACCGGCGCGACCACGACCAATGTCGCGCAATTGCAGGAGCGTCTGCGGACCAAGATCGCGTCCATGCCCGATTCGTTCTACCGCGGCCTGGGCGTGCCTCGCACCGCATTCGAGGAGGCGCTGCGGATCACCGACGCCAATCTGCCCCAAGCCGGCGACACCACCGCGGAGATCGCCGAAAAGCTCGGTCGGATCAACGCCGGCCTCAACGGCCTGGCCGATGGCAGCGGCAACAATCTGACCGAAGACACCAGCATCATGCGCAAGCTGCGCCTGGTCGGTAACGCCGCTCCGGCCGCGGCGCTGGTCGATTCGCTGACCCAGCTCGCCGGCGAACCCGATCTGGGCAATTCGCTCACCTTTGTCGGCGAGCTGGCCAACGTGACCAAGGCCGGCGCGGAATCCCTGGTCGCCCTGGGTGTCGGCGCGCAGGACGGCAAGCTGGCGTTCCTGGCCGGACAACACGCGACCGGATGGTCGAGCCTGACCAACAAGGCGCTAGGCGCGGTGGGCCTGTTGGGCGACGGCGTCAAGGTCTTCCAGTCCACGGCCGAGGGCAAGTACGGCAAGGCCGCGCTGGAACTCGTCGGCCTGAGCGGCGCGGCCATACCGATCTTCGTCAGCGGCGGCCCGGCCACGCTGATCGGCGGCGGCCTGGTGGTCGGCTCGATGCTCGCGGTGAACCAGTACGAGCACGTGGAAGCCTCCAATCGCTTCGATACGGCCGCCACGCGCGAACTGTTGACTAAGCTGGGCCTGGAGTCCGACGCGGCCGACTCGCTGGCCGACCAGAGCGCCAACGGCCACAGTCCGGTCGACCTGTTGACCTTCTACGCAAGCAGCCGCGGCCTCACCCCCGAGCAGACACGCACCTGGATCAACAACATCGACGCCACGCGCGTGGACGGCGGCAAGTCGCCGCTGGATCTGCTGCGCGACAACCTGCATCTGACCCTGGATGCGATCGACGGCGACCCGAGCAAGCTGCCGGCGACCGACCCGAACAGCGACACCGATTTCCTCGACCACAGCGAAGTGTCCGGCGGTTACCGCGGCGGCCGGATCAAGAACGGCGAGACCTTGATCCGCGAAGGCAACCGCGCGCCCGAATCGATGCAACAGATCGACCAGATGCTCGACGTGCTGGGCATCGCGCGGCCGGGGGCGTGACTGGGCGAGCGCGCGACTTCATGCGCGCGCGGCTGCGGTGAGCGTTGCTGGAAGTTGTCGCGTCGGGTGAGGGCTCGCCGCCCTTGCGCGGAGCGGCCGGTTGTCGTGCGCGCTTCGCCGAGGTCACGATCCGAGCGCGTCAGTCCGAACCGCGCGCGCCCACCGAACGCAGATACGCGTCCAGACCGCGCTCGCGACCCTCGACGAAGACCTCGCCGGTCAACACCTGCTCGACCATGCGATCGGGGCGGAAACTACGGAAATCCTCGCGCAGCCGGCACCACGCGCCCAGGGTCCAACTGCCGCCCCAGAACGACAGGCACAGCGGTTCGATCTCGCGCCGGCTCGCGCGCGCTTCGCCGTCGCGGTACAGCAGCCGCAGCACTTGGCGCTCCTGGACCGCGCCGTACAGCAGGTCGATCAGACCGCTCGCCTCGATCCGATTGTCCAATTCCGGAGCGAAGATCCGCGTGCGCGCGCTGCGCTCGCGCAGCTCCGGCGGCAACACCGCTTCGATCTTCAACAACGCCGCGGTGGCGCCGCGGCCCAGGCGCTCGCCACCGAAGGCACGCACGAAGCGGCTGCCGACGACCAACGCTTCGAGCTCGTCGGGATTGAACATCAGCGGCGGAATGTCCGCGCCCTTGCGCAGCAGATAGCCCACGCCGGCCTCGCCCTCGATCGGTACGCCGGAACGCTGCAGGTCGGCGACGTCGCGGTAGATCGTGCGCAGCGACACTTCAAGCGTATGCGCCAGCTGCTGGGCGGTGATCGCTTGGCGGCGGCCGCGCAGGGCATGGATCAGCAGGAACAATCGGTCGGCGCGGCGCATGCCGCATGATCCCGCGCGGCGCGGCGCCGCTCAAGCGCGAGATTTGCGATTCGCGGCCGGCACCGCAGGCGCACGGCACCGCGCGACGGCCCGCCGCGCGCGTTCACCCGCGCAGTTCCGAGCGCGCGGCCGGCGACAGCCGCCGCCGCTGCGGCACTTGCTTGAGTTCGCCGAGCATCGCGTCGGCCAGCGCCGCGCGCCAGCGCGGATCGGCGTCCAATCGCGCCGCGTGATCGCGTTGGGTCGCTTCGTCGGGATAGCTCGCAAACCACGCCAGCACCTGTTCGCCCTCGCGCACCGGCAGGCGCGGGTAGCCGTTCGGCGTGGCATCGGTGACGTAGACGGCCTGCAATCGCGCGCCGCCTTCGCTCAGCAACGGCGCGAAGTCGCGTTCGAAGCGCGCGAGGAACCCGTCGTGCGCCGGCGCGTTCAAGGCGCACAGGCCGGCGATCATCACTTCATCGGCCCGGGCGCGGCTGCCGACCGGTTCGCGTTCGCGCGCGGCCCGGGCGAAGCCCGAGTCCGGCCGCGCCGGCTTGAGCATCAGCACGTCGTCGTTGTCGAGCAAGGTGGCGTTGGCCGCCTCGCGATGGCGCTTCCAGGTCGGGCCGGAATAGAACGCGTCCAACGAGGCCGCGCGCACGGCGTGATCGGGAAAACCGCGCATCCAGGTGTAGCGATCGCCGTCGTCGAGATCGCGGAAGTGGCCGATCACATGCATGCCCAGGGCTTCCTGCGACTCGATGAACTCGCGTTCGAACAGTTCGATCAGGTCCTCGCGGCGCCCGGGATTCATGCGGTACTGGCGCAGTTCGATCACCGCGTCCTCGTGCAGCAGGCGGCCGTGCTCGTCGCTGCGGCGCATCCACATATGCCAGTTGGTTTCCCAGGTGCGACCGCCGTCGGCGGAGAAGGCTTGCTGCCAGTGCGCGGTGTTCGCGCTGATCTCGCTCCAGATAAAGCGCGCCTGCACCGGCCGGCCGTCGTGTTCGAGTTCGCCGATGAAGGTGCCCACGCCGTGCTCGAAACCGCCGACCACCGGCGGCTCCAGCGCGCCGTCGTGGCTGCCGGCCCAGTAGATGCTCCATTGCCGGCGCTGCAGGTTGAACAACCGCAAAGTCATGCCCTGGAACGCGTCGTCCAGACCGGGCCGGTGCCAATCGCTGAGGAAAGCGTCGACATTGCCCAGCCCGTCGAGCACCGGCTCGCAGGTCTGCCGGGCGGCGAAGATTTCCCAATCGTCGCTGCCGCTCAGACGCTGGCGCAGGCGCTCGTTGCGCACTTGCCAGCGGCCGTACAGGAAATCGAAATCGTGGCGGCCGTCGGCGGCCTTGGCGTCGTTCATCGCCCTCGCTCCCAAGCTCATGCCAACCGGCTCATGTGCATGACCCAGTTGGTTTCCCAACTCTTGCCGCCATCGGGCGAGAGCGCCTGCTCCCAACGCACGCTGTCGGCGCGGATGTCGAACCAGCGCGCGCGCGAGGGCAGCATCTTGCCGTCGTGCAGCTCCAGTCCTTCGAACAGGCCGACGCCGTCGCGGAAGCCGCCGATCAGCGGCGCTTCGAGCATGCCGTCGCGATCGCTGGCCCAGTACACATGCCATTGGCGGTCCTGCGGGCGGTACAGGCGCAGGGCGAAACCTTCGATGCCGCCGTTCCAGTCGGTGAGGTAGCGATCGACGCTGCCCAGGCCGCCGAGCACCGGCCGGCATTCGTCGCTGGCGTCGAACTCGATCCAGTCCTGGCTGCCGGCCAAGCGCTTGGCCAGGCGACGGTTCTTGACCTGCCAACGGCCGTGGTAGAAGTCGAAATCGTGGCGGCCGTCGTCCGCGGCGCGGGCCGGTTCGGGCGCCGATGGCTCGGACTTACCGTGTCGGCCCGCGCTCACCACCGCCGTTTGCGCCTGCAGCGACGACGACAGCGCCGCCAGCGGCGCGACGGCGCCGAGCTGGAGCATCGTCCGACGTCGCTGATCCACGTCTTTGTTATCCACCGCGCGCTCCCCTCACCGTGCCGATCGCACTCGCACACGATGGGCGAGGGCTGCTGCCAGCCTGTTGTCAGCAGGCGGCGTGGAAAGGTGAAAGCGCGACGTGGGAACAAGACGCGGATGGTTTACGCGCAAATCCTCCACGCGCTTGGTCGGAAGGCGATCACAAGCGACGCAGGCGCTTGCCCCCACTCAAAGGGGCGAACTCACTCGCTCGGCACCGCCCCCATGAACTCGCCTTGCAGTTCCCCCCTTTGAAAAGGGGGGCTAGGGGGGATTTGCTTTTATGCTCCGACGCCCAGCCCACTAACCCGCAGGCGCCGCCGGAAACCGCACGCACACCTCGAACCCCCGGCCGGGGCCGCGCGGGTCGTCGCTGGCGCGTTCCAGCCCCGGGCCGCAGGTGATCTTGGCGCCATGGGTCTGGGCGATGCGCGCGACCAGCGACAGGCCGATGCCGCTGCCGCCGTCGGGGCTGCCCGGCGCGCGGTAGAAGCGATCGAAGATGCGCTCGCAATCCTCCGGCGACACGCCGCAACCGCCGTCGGCTACGCGCAGCATCGCCGTACCGTCGCTCTGCGCCTCGCACGACACCGCGACCCGGCCTTCGGCGCCAGCATGGCGCACCGCGTTGTCGATCAGATTGCGCAGCAAGATGCCGAGCTGATCGACATCGCCGAGCACCGGCGCCGGACCGGCGCGCAGGCTGATGCGCTGGCGGCGTTCGCGCGCCAGGGTTTCGAAGTCGCGGATCACCAGCACGATCAGGTCCGACAGATCCAGCGGCGCCAGCCGCACCGATTCCTCGCCGGCGTCCAGGCGCGCCAGATCCAGCAACTGCTCCGACAAGCGCGCGCTGCGCTGCACACCGGCATTGAGCCGGACCAGCGCGGCGTTCTTCTCCTCCAGGGTGGTCGCGCGCAACGCCAGTTCGGCATGGGTGCTCAACACCGCCAGCGGCGTGCGCAACTCGTGCGCGGCATCGGAGATGAAACGGCGCTCGTTCTGGACCGCGGCGTCGACGCGTTCGAGCTGATTGTTGAAGGCGTCCACCAGCGGCCGGAACTCCGACGGCAAGGCCTGGGTCGGCAGCGGCGTGAGATCCAGCGGCGGGCGCCGCTGCAGCGTTTCGCGCAAGGCGGTGATCGGGCGCAGCGAGCGGCCGATCACTTTCCACGTCGCCAGCCCGAACAGCACCAGAATCAGCGCGGCGGCCAGCAGGCTGCCGACGATCCAGCCCCGCAGTTCCTGGATCGCCATCTGCTTGCTGCGGCCTACCTGCACGATCAGGCCGCGCTGGCGATCGGTCAGCGTGTACACCTGCCAGCGCTCGCCATCGATCGTGCGCCGGGCGAAACCGTCCTTGAACGCCGGATTGAGGGGTTCGAAAGGCGCGGCCGCCGAATACACCACGTTGCGGCCCTGCGCCCACACCTGAAAGGTCATCTTGCTGTCGGCCTGCACCGGCACGGTGACCCGCTTGGGATCGCGCGAGGGCAGCCGCTCCAGGCCTTCGGGCATCGACGCCAGGATCTGTTCGGCGATCTCGCGCAGCGAGTTGTCGAGCATGCCCGAGTGTTCGCGGCTGAGCTGCCAGACCTGACACGCCAACCAGACGAACCAGGCCAGCAGCACGGTCTTGATCAACACCCAGGTCAGCTTCCAGCGCAGCGAACGGCCGCCGGCGAAGGATTCGTGCTGACGGCACCGCTCGCGCCAGGCGCGACGGCGGCGGCGGCGTTCGCGCCAGCGCTCGCGGCGCTGCTCGTGTTCGGCCGGGGCGTGTTCGGCCGGCGCGTCGACGCGCTCGGGCTGCTCGATCGCGCTCATGCCGGCCCGCCGCCGATGCGGTAGCCGTAGCCGTGCACGGTCACGATCAGTTGCTCGCCGAGTTTGCGCCGCAGTTGATGCACGTAGACCGCGATGGTGTTGCTCTCGATGGTGCCGGAACTGCCGTACACCGCTTCTTCCAACTGCTCGCGGGTGACCGCGCGGCCCTGGCGTTCGAGCAACAGCATCAAGGTGCGGAACTCGTGGCCGCTCAGCGCGACCGGTTCGCCGTCGCGGGTGACCAGGCGTCGCGCCGGGTCCAGCACCACGGTGCCGCAACTGAGCACCGGCGACACCCGGCCCTGGCTGCGCCGCATCACCGCACGCAATCGCGCGCACAGCTCGTCGAACTGGAACGGTTTGACGATGTAGTCGTCGGCGCCGGCGTCGAGTCCGGCGATGCGCTCGCTGAGTTTGTCGCGCGCGGTCACGATCAACACCGGGGTGGCGTCGTAACGGTTGCGCAAGGTGCTCAGCACGCCGAGTCCGGAGCCGCCGGGCAGGCCGACGTCGAGCACCACCGCGTCGAAATCGTGATCGACCAACGCGGTCTTGGCCAGGGGCGCATCGGCGACCCAGTCCACGCGCCAGCCGTCGTGCACCAATCCCGCGCGCACCGCTTCGGCCAGCATCGCGTCGTCTTCCACCAGCAGAATTTTCATGCCTCGTCTTGCGTCATTTGGCCGCATCGCCGTTGTGCACGGTGCGCTGGCACGATTAAAAACTTCTTAAAAGGCGGCGCGCACGATGCGGCTGCATTCTCAGTGGAACCCGCCGTGACCGCTGTCCGCCCGCCGTCGTCGCCGAGCTTGTCGCCGCCGATGCTACGCCCCCGAAGGCCGGTGCGTCAGGCCGCGGCCCGCGCCCGGGCCGTCGGCGATCGGCCCGATCAGCCTCTCCCCCCAACCGGAAGCCCGCGATGACCCTCCAATTAGCCGCGTCCGACTCCGCTCCCGCCGCCGCGCGCGAGCCCCTCCGCCTGACCGTGCGTCCGGTGCAGCCCGCCGATGCGCAGACCCTGATCGCGCTGTGCGAGGAACACGCCGACAGCCGCGCGCTGGAACGGCGTCCCTACGGCCCGCCGCGCGCGGATGCGATGGAGCTGATGGAGGTGTTGTTCGAACCGCCGTTCGGCGCCTGGGCATGGTTGGCCGAGGTCGACGGCGCAGTGGTCGGTTACGCCAGCGCGACCGCGGGCTTCTCGATGCTCGAACGCGCTTACTGCCTGCAGTTGGACGATCCTTACGTACGCCCGGCCTGGCGCGGACACGGCGTGGAAGCCGAACTGTTTCGCCAGGCGCTGTATGCGGCGCAACGCTTCGGTTGCCTGAACCTGCAGTGCCAGTCGCCGCTGTGGAGCGAGGCCGCGCGCGAACTCGACGCGCCGTTGCGCGCGGTGCGGGTGGAGGCGGTGAAGTATGTGGTGCGCACGCAGACAGAGGCGGTGGTTTGAGGTGGTCGCGATACCGTGGCCGCTGCGGAAAGATTCGCGACGGCTTCGATGCGGCGACGGCACATCAGTGCCGCGACCACGCCAATCACGCCACGGCGCAGACCTGTTTCGTCCGGATCTCGCTCACACCACAACCTCAACCCCATCGGCAAACAGATCTGACTGCGCGATCGCGTCGAGCTCCTCGGAAAACCCCGACACGCCCACGCCGACCAACCGGTACAAGGTCGACACCGGCAGCTCCACGCGGGCGCGCAGAGCGCAGGCCAGATCGGCCAGTTCCATCTCGCTCGCCGGCGGCTGCGGCGGAGTCAGGCTGCGGGTCAGGATGCGGAAATCGGAGGTCTTGAGCTTGAGCACCACGGTGCGCGCGATGCGCCCGGGATGCTGCTGCAACTCGCGCTGATACCCGGCCCAGGTCTTGCCGGCCAGCGTGCGCAGATCGGCTTCCACCTCGCTCAGCGGCAGGTCGCGTTCGAAGGTGTCCTCGGAGGAAATCTGCAAGGTCGGCCGCGACGGCTCGACCGGATGATGATCGATGCCGTGCGCCAGTTCGTGCAGGCGCCGGCCCCAGCGCCCGAAACGCTGCTCCAGCGCCTGCGCGCCCAGCGCGCGCAGATCGGCGACCACGCTCACGCCCAGCTCGGTCAGTTTGCGTTCCATCACCTTGCCCACGCCCGGCAGGCGCCCGACCGGCAACGGCGCCAGAAACGCTTCGACTTGATGCGGCTTGACCACGAACAAGCCGTCGGGCTTGTTCCAGTCCGATGCGATCTTGGCCAGGAATTTGTTCGGCGCGACGCCGGCCGATGCGGTCAACTGAGTCTCCTCGCGGATCGCATCGCGGATCGCCTCGGCGGTCGCGGTCGCCGACGGCAGCCCGGTCTTGGTCGCGGTGACGTCCAGATAGGCCTCGTCCAGCGACAGCGGCTCGATCAGGTCGGTGTGGCGGGCGAAGATCTCGCGCACTTGGCGCGAGACCGCCTTGTAGCGGCCGAAGTCCGGCGGCACGAACACCGCATGCGGACACAGCCGCTCGGCGCGCACCGCCGGCATCGCCGAGCGCACGCCGAACTTGCGCGCCTCGTAACTGGCCGCGCACACCACCGAGCGCGCGCCGCGCCAGGCCACCACCACCGGTTGGCCGCGCAGTTCGGGCGCATCGCGCTGCTCCACCGACGCGTAGAACGCGTCCATGTCGACATGCAGGATCTTGCGGTTGGAAACGGACACGGTACGCGGGCCGCAGGGTGACGACGCATAGTAGCTCGGCCGTGACCGTCGGCCTGGAGTGACGCGCGCCGCGGATGCTTTGCGAGCGCCGTCGCGCGCAGGCCCGCATCGACGAGCGGCGCGACGTATGCGGGTGGTCAGAAGGTCGGCACCAACAGATTGATATCGTTCACGCCGGCGCCGTAGACGCCATCACTGTAGGCGAGTTGACGCGGATTGCCGAGCGCGGCGATCAGTTGGTCGAAGGCCGTCGGAATCGTGCCCTTCCAGGTCGGGATCTGGCCGATCACGAGCGCAGTCAGCGGATCGTAGTTCCAACCTTGCAGCACCTTGGTGACGGTGGCGACGTCGCCAACGCCAAATCGGGTGCCGTCGGCAGCGTCGATCGCCAGATGGATGCCGATCACATCGGCGCCGTTGTTGTTGCGCGCGGCGATGCCGATGCACGAGGGGGAGCCGGTGAACTGGACGGTGGGCCGGATGTGGTTGCTATCGCTGGAGACGGTGGCGGCCGCGGCCCATTGGTATTCGGCGATCGCCAGCGCATTGCCGGCCGGAGTAAGGGTGTAAGGCATCGCTGCGTTCCTGTGCGCGGCGGGATGCCGCGTCGCGACGATGAAACGCCCTGGTTCCGCGTTTGCGCCATGGGGACCGTGCGCGCAGGTGTCGATACCGGGTTCGCTCGCGCTTGGCCGCTGCTGCGTGTTTGCTTGCATACCTCCGGCGCAGGCCAGCCCGTGCGCGCACGCGGCGATGCGGGCGGCCATTCACGTGGTCGGCGCGACCGCGTTCTGACGGACATGACTTACGAACTTCGCATCGCCCCGCCCGACCACGCCGCGACTGCCGCGCAACCCTATTTCGCCGGGCTGCCAGCGCCGGACTCGCAGGATTTCGAGTCGCTGTGTCGGTTCTGCGAAGACCATCGGGTCGCGGTGCTGGGTTCGCTGCCATGGATCGCGGCCGAGGTCGCCGACCTGGGCGGTTTCGAGGCGATGCTGCGGCTGGTGCGCCATCAGGGCGGCCGTCGGCTGTATCTGCCGCGCGGCCGCGACGACTGCTCGATCCGGCTGGGCGTGCGCCTGGACGCGACCAGCCACCGGCGCCTGCTCGACCGCGCCAGCACTGCGGGCACCATCGAGATTCCCTCGGCCTGGGGCGTGTTCGTCGGCCTGCGCCGGGTCGCGATCCGCGCCGCGGTGCGCGCCGGACGCAGCCAGCGCGAGGTCGCGCAGGCCTTCGGCGTGACCGAGCGGCACCTGCGGCGCGAGGCTACGCTAGCGACACTCTGACCCACAGGCTGGCGCCGGTTACCGCTCCTGGCCTGAGAGCCTCGCACACCGACGCAACCGCCGGAGCAACTGTTGTGCTCGCGCAGCCCAGTCCCGCCCCTTAAAAACTGAACGTGCCCGCCCGGCGGACTCGGCCCGGTCGCCCGCATCGGCGACAATGGCCGCCCTCGCCGCCACAGCCCCGAGCCCATGTCCTCCGTCAGCCCCAGCCCCAGCAACACCGGTATTTCCCTGACCCGCTATCTGATCGAAGAACAGCGCGCCGAGCGCATCAATCCCGACCTGCGCTTGCTGATCGAAGTGGTCGCCCGCGCCTGCAAGACCATCTCCATCGCGGTCGGCAAGGGCGCCCTGGGCGGCGTGCTTGGCGAAGCCGGCACCCCCGGCTCGGCCAGCATGAACATCCAGGGCGAAGCGCAGAAGAAGCTCGACGTGCTCAGCAACGAGATCCTGCTCGAAGCCAACGCCTGGGGCGGCCACCTGGCCGGCCTGGCCTCGGAGGAGATGGACACCTCGCACCCGATCCCCGACGTCTATCCGCGCGGCAACTACCTGCTGCTGTTCGATCCGCTGGACGGTTCGAGCAACATCGACGTCAACATTTCCGTCGGCACCATCTTCTCGGTGCTGCGCGCGCCCGATGGCGTGACCCAGGCCCAGGACAAGGATTTCCTGCAGCCGGGCACCGAACAAGTCTGCGCCGGCTACACCACCTACGGCCCCAGCACCATGCTGGTGCTGACCATCGGCAACGGCACCCATTCCTTCACCCTGGACCGCGAAGTCGGCAGCTTCGTGCTGACCACGCGCGACATGAAGATCCCCGAAGACACCAAGGAATTCGCGGTCAACATGTCCAACCAGCGCCATTGGCAGCCGCCGATGCAGGCCTACGTGGGCGATCTGCTGGCCGGCAAGGAAGGCCCGCGCGGCAAGGACTTCAACATGCGCTGGGTGGCCTCGATGGTCGCCGACGTGCACCGCATCCTGACCCGCGGCGGTATCTTCAGTTATCCGCTCGACGCCAAGTGCGCCGCCCAGGGCGGCAAGCTGCGGTTGATGTACGAGGCCAACCCGATGAGCTTCCTGGTCGAACAGGCCGGCGGCGCGGCCAGCACCGGACGCCAGCGCATGATGGAAGTGCAGCCCACCGGTCTGCACATGCGCGTGCCGGTGTTCCTGGGCAGCAAGAGCGAGGTCGAAACCGCGGTGCGCTACCACCGCGAGTTCGACGCCGAACAGGGCTGAGCCCGCGGCGGGCGCCGCGCGTTTGGCGGGCCCTTTTTCAGGAGGAGTCGCCATGCCGCGGTGATCGTGCGCAAAGGCAAATCCCCCGGTGCGGTTCGCTCGCCGCGACTACCGACAACGCAGGCGCCCGCCCCTTTTTAAAAGGGAACCGATCGCCGCGCATCGATAAGCGCTTGGCTCGCGCCAGTCCGTCGCTTCGAGTCGGTTGCGCAAGCGTTGCTTCACCGTCCCGTTCCTTCGAAAAACAGAGGAGGGGATTTGCTCTTTTGCTGCTCCTCACCTGGTCGCCGCGCCAATTCGATCGAGACAACACGGCCACCCAAACCGAATCGCCCCATTCACCCCGGCTCACCGCCGCCCGTATAAACGCAGCGCGCCCGCCCTACCGGCCGTCGGTGACCGTCTTTCGCAACGTCCTGCGTTGGAGTAAGAACTTGCGGTAAATGCAGGCGCATTGCGCCGGCGGGGGACGACATCATGGCCAACAGCATCCGCGGCGACCTGGGGAGTCGTTACGCGTCCGGCACCTCAGCCGCCAAGGCCACCGCCGCGCGCGGCGACGGCGCGCGCGAACTGATCTACCTCTGCCCCGGCGGCGCCGGACGCATGCACGCGCTCGCGCCGCTGCAAACCCTCGGCTGGACCCTGCGCCGCGCCGCCGATGCGCGCGCCGCGCTGCGCCAACTGCAGTCCAGTCCGCGCCTGCCGCATGCGGTGCTGATCGATCTGCGCGAAGGCTTCGATGCGCGCGACCTGGATGAGTTGGGCCCCGCGCTGGCCGCACAGAATGCCGGTTGGATCGCCGGCGTCGCCGCGGCCCAGCTCGACGACGAAAACGCGCGTCGCCTGATCCGCGATTACTGCTACGACTACGTCACCCTGCCTTGTCCCGAGGGCGTGCTGCACACCGTGATCGGCCATGCCCACGGCATGGCCGCGCTCGCCTGCGGCGCGGGCAGCGCCGATGCGATGCACAGCGGCGGCAGGGACGGCATGATCGGCGAAAGCGAGGCGATCCGCGCGCTGTGCCGCGGCCTCAACAAGGCCGCCTCGACCGACGCGCCGGTGTTCATCGCCGGCGAAACCGGCACCGGCAAGGAATTGGCGGCGATGGCCGTGCATCGCCAGTCGCAACGCAGCCGTTATCCGTTCATCGCCATCAACTGCGGCGCGATCGCGCACGACCTGGTCCATTACGAACTGTTCGGCCACGAGCGCGGCGCGATCGCCGGCGTGCAGCAACGCAAGCTCGGCCGGATCGAAATGGCCGACGGCGGCACCGTGTTCCTCGACGAAATCGGCGACCTGCCGATGGACAGCCAGGCCTCGCTGCTGCGCTTTCTGCAGCAAGGCTCGATCGAACGCGGCGGCGGCCACGAACCGGTCGCGGTCGACGTGCGCATCGTCTCGGCCACCCACCACGATCTGGACCAGGCCGTCGCCGACGGCCGTTTCCGCGCCGACCTGTATCACCGCCTGTGCGTGCTGCGGCTGCAACAGCCGCCGCTGCGCGAGCGCGGCGGCGACATCGATCTGCTCGCCGATCACGCCTTGCAGCGCTATGCGCAGGAAACCTCGCGCGGCATCAAGGGCTTCTCGCCGTGCGCGCGCCAAGCCATGCACCGCCACCCCTGGCCCGGCAACGTGCGCGAACTCATCAACCGCGTGCGCCAGGCCGTGGTGATGGCCGACGGCCGCTACATCACCGCCGCCGACTTGCAGATCGACGATGCCACCGACGGCGTGCCGATGACCCTGGAAGAAGCACGCGATCTGGCCACCCGCGAAGCGATCGAACGCGCCTTGCACCGCAACCGCCGGCGCTTGGGCGAATCGGCGCGCGAATTGGGCGTGTCGCGGGTCACCTTGTATCGGTTGATGCAACGCCTGGGCATGCGCGGCAGCGAAGACGAGATCGACGACGACGCGGTGCGCACGGCCTGACCGGCGCCGGGATCAACCCGGGTGGTCGCCGGATTCGTCCGCGACCGGCGTTTCCACCCGCTGCAGGCTCACCTCGATCGCCTCGATGCCGGCGGTCGAAGCGGTCGTGCTCCACAGGCTCAACTCATCGATGATCAGCCCGCTCAGGCTCCAGCCGTGGCCGGCGCGCTGCGCCAGGGCGATCGCCGCCACCACGCTCTCGGGCCACGAAGCGGTCGCGTGTTCGCTGTGCGCGTCGATCTTGAAACCGCCCTTCTCATAGGGCGCGACGGCCAAGGCCGAGGGCTCCACCTGCGCGCGCTGGAAATGGCGCGAAGCCACCGCGCGCGCGGCCGGCTCGGTGGTGGCGGAAACGAACAAGCGCCAATGCAGATTCATGAGCGTGCGCGGGACCGTGCGGAAGAAGGAAACGTTCGTGGTACGCAGACTATTGTGGCGCGTCTGCGGATTCTTGCGCGGCGCGCGCGGCCGCGCAATTCGCCGTCGCTCATGCGCGAGTCAGCGACACGTTTCAAGCGCGACGGCGATCCGAATGGCGCGTCTGCAGGCCGGCTGAGCGCGCCCATCGGAAAGGTCGCCAAGTCCGAACAGGGCGAGGGCGGCTCGGGTTCGCCGCTTCGCCGAGCGTACGGTTCGACACTGCGCGCGAGGCCGCGGCGCGCGCGCAGGACGGTGAATCTGAACGGATCTTCTCACCGCGCCGGACCCGGCCGAGATCGCGCATACCGCGCTCGCGGCCGGACAGCGGGCCCGCCCATGCTCCTGATCGCTTCAGGCCGTCGCTGCCGCCGCTCAAACCCGCTCCGACGGCCGAAACGGCTCGGCCGGACCGCATTCGCGACCCGTTTTTTTTGCAAGCCTCCGCGCGCATGCGAGGATGTGGGCTGTCCACGCGCCTACCGTTGGCGCGTTTTCTCAGAGCCATCGCCCGCCATGTCATCCACAGCCGACACCGTTGCACCCGCCGCCGCCGGAGACGATTTCATCGAGGTCTACCCGCAAGCGCTCACGCGCGAGCAGTGCGCCGAGCTGGTGCAACGCTTCGACGCCAGCCGCGACAGCGAACCGGGCCGGGTCGGCGGCGGAGTGATCCCGGATCTGAAGGACAGCCGCGATCTCACCATCACCGGCCGCGAGGGCTGGAAAGACATCGAGGTCGCCTTGAACCTGGCGGTGTTCCGCGGCCTGCTGCTGTACCTGCGCCGCTATCCGCACACCATGATCGCGCCGCTGATGCTGGAAACGCCCAGCGTCGACGGCAAGCGCCACCGGCTCACGCCCGAGCGCATGGCCCAGATGGACGACAACGCGCTGGCGCCGGTCGCGCAGACCGTGTTCCGTCCCGGCGCGATCAATCTGCAGCGCTACACCGCCGATCGCGGCGGTTATCCGTACTGGCATTGCGAGCTGTATCCGCGCGATCCGCACGCCGAGACCCTGCATCGCCACGTGCTGTGGACGATCTATCTCAACGACGGGTTCGAGGAAGGCGAAACCGAATTCCTGTACCAGCGGCGCAAGATCGCCCCGCGCGCCGGCGATCTGCTGATCGCGCCGGCGGCGTTCACCCACACCCATCGCGGCAATCGGCCCAAGGGCGGGGACAAGTACATCGCCACCAGCTGGATTTTGTTCCAGCGCGCGGAGCGGTTGTATGGCGGTGGCGGCTGATCAGGCGTTCGCCGGACGGTTGCTGCGCAGCAGGGACGACGGCGCGAGCCTGAAGCCCTGCGGTCGCGGCTTGCGCCGCTCCTACAGGGAGGATTTCCGGCTATTTCGCAGGCGGCGGCGCAGCGATTGTAGGAGCGACGCAAGTCGCGACCACGAAACGTGGACGACGGCGCGAGCTTGAAGCCCTGCGGTCGCGGCTTGCGCCGCTCCTACAGGGAGGATTTCCGGCTATTTCGCAGGCGGCGGCGCAGCGATTGTAGGAGCGACGCAAGTCGCGACCGCGAAACGTGGACGACGGCGCGAGCTTGAAGCCCGCCACCGCGCCTCAAGGATTACGCGGATGGTTCAACACCAGCCAATACAATCCGACCTGCTTGACCGCCCACACGAACTGCTCGAAATCCACCGGCTTCTGGATGTAGCTGTTGACCCCGAGCGCATAACTGGCCTCGACATCGAACGGCTCGGTGCTGGTGGTCAGCACCACCACCGGCAAGGTGCGGGTGGGCTCGTGGGCGCGGATCGCCTGCAGCACCTCGCGCCCGTCGACCTTGGGCAGGTTGAGGTCCAGCAGCACGATCGAGGGCAGGTCGGCCGGATCGCGGTCGGAATAGCGGCCGCGGGCGAACAGGTAATCCAGCGCCTCGGCGCCGTCGCCCATCACCACCAGCCTGTTGGCGATCTTGGCCTCGTCGAAGGCGAGCCGGGTCAGCTCGACGTCGTCGGGGTTGTCCTCGACCAGCAGGATTTCCTTATGCATTCGGCTTTTCCTCGCCCGCCGATACGACGGGCAGTTCGACTGTAAACGTACTGCCCGCGCCGGGTTGCGAATGTGCGCGCAACTGGCCGCGATGCCGCTCCACCACCCGCCGCGCGATCGCCAGGCCGAGGCCGTGACCGCCGCCCTGGTCCGGCCCGTGCAGGCGCTGGAAGGGCTCGAACAGCTTATGAGCATAGCGCATGTCGAATCCGGACCCCTGGTCCTGGATCGACAGCAGCAGGCGTCCGCCGGCCACTTCGCCGCGCACCTGGATATTCACCGGCGCGTCTTCGGCGTCGCGCTCGCGGGAGAACTTCCAGGCGTTGTGCATGAGCTGGTTCAACATCAGCTTGAGCAGGCGTTCGTCGCCCTCGACCTGCAGCCCGGGCTGCACGTTGATCTCGCCGCGATGGCGCGGATCGGTGTCCTGCAACTCGGCGCCGACCCAATCGGCGAGCAGGCTCAGGTCGACCGGCGCGATGCGCATGTCCGCGCGGGTCACATGCGACAGCTCGGTCAGCGCGGCCAGCAGGCCGGTCATGCGCGAGGCCGCGGCGCGGATCCGCGCCAGGTAGTCGCGGTCGGTTTCGTTCAGGCGTTCGACGGCGCGTTCGCCCAGCAAAGCGGAGAAACTTTCGATCGAACGCAGCGGCGCGCGCAGATCGTGCGCGACCGCGTCGGCGAACAGCTGCAGCTGACGGTTGGAGGCATCCAGCGCGGCGCCGTGTTCGGCCATGCGCACGCTCAGCGCCATGCCGGCCGCGCGCTCGCCGCGGATGTCGCGCATGTGCGAGATGAAGTACTGCGGCGCGCCGTCTTCATCGCGCATCACCGCCACGTTGAGCTGCACCCACACGTCGCTGCCGTCGCGGTGCACGTAGCGCTTGTGTTCGTCGACCGAGGCCAGCGCGCCGCTGACCAGGGCGGCGACGAGGTTGTCGCTGATCGCCAGATCGTCGGGATGGGTGACTTCGCTGTAGTGATGCCCGGTCAACTCGTCGATGCGGTAACCCAGCATCGCGCACATCGCCGGATTGACCTCCAGCCAGATGCCGTCGGGCGAGACGATCGCCATGCCGATGTTGGATGCCGCCATCGCCAGACGGAAACGGTCGTCTGCGGCGGAATGGGCGGGCATCGAGGTCTGCGGCAGGGTCATCGCGTAAAAACGGCGGGCACGGTGTGGGCGTGAAGTGGCCGCAGAGTGTAGCCAATCCGGTCGTGACGGCGCGGTGGACGCTGCACACGGCTTCGACACGAGCCGGTCCAGCACAATGCCGGCATGGATTTCTCACAGATCGCCTTCCTGCTGATTCTGGGCGCAGCGCTGTATCTGTTCGTCAGCGAGCGGTTGCGGGTCGACGTCACCGCCATGCTGACCCTGCTGGCGCTGGTGCTGACCGGCGTGCTGGACGCCAAGCAGGCGCTGTCGGGCTTTGCCAGCGAGCCGGCGATCATCGTCGCGGCGGTGTTCGTGATCTCCGGCGGGCTGGCCGCCACCGGCATCACCGAGCGCCTGGGCCAATGGATCGGCCACGCCGCCGGGCACAGCGAGACCCGCGCGATCGCGGTGACCATGCCGGCGGTGGCGGCGCTGTCCTCGTTCACCCACCACGTCATGGTCACGGCGATGATGCTACCGATCCTGACCCGGTTCGCGAAATCGCGCGGGCTGTCGGCTTCGCGTCTGCTCATGCCCATGTCGTTTGCAGCCTCTTTAGGGACAACCTTGACCTTGGTCAGCGCGCCGGCCTTCCTGCTCGCCGACAATCTGATCGAACGCACCGGCGCGCCGGGCCTGGGCATCTTCTCGATCACCCCGATCGGCCTGGCCCTGATCCTGGTCGGCGTGCTGTACATGCTGGCGATGCGCTGGATCCTGCCCAAGCGCGGCGGCGAGCACGGCGACGACGGTTATCTGCGTCTGGACCGTTACCGCACCGAGCTGGTGATCGTGGAAGGCTCGCGCTGGAGCACGCGTCCGCTGGCCGAACTGCAGAAGGCCCTGGGCGACCGCTTCGTGTTGACCGGCTGGCTGCGCGACGGGCAGCGGCGCCAGGACCTGGGGCCGAGCAGCCCGCTGATCAGCGGCGACATTCTGCTGGTGGAAGCCTCGGCCGACGCGCTGGCCTCGCTGCACGACGACGCCGGCCTGGACCTCAACGCGATCAAGCGCTTCGGCGAACATGCCGACGGCGACGGCGAGGCGCAACTGGTGCAGGCGGTGGTCGCGCCGGGTTCGGAATTCATCGGCCGCAGCGTGCGCGAGCTGGATTTCGCGCGCCAGTTCCATGCGGTGATCGCCGGGCTGTGGCGGCGTCAGGGCGCGGTGGCGCCGCGGCTGTCGGACGCGCGCCTGCGCGAGGGCGATCTGCTGGTGCTGTGGGGTCGGCCGGCGCGCTTCGCCGAACTGGCCGCGCACCACGGCTTTCTGATGCTGGTGCCGTTCGCCGGCGAAGCGCGCCGCCGCGTCCGCGCGCCGCTGGCGCTGGGCATCCTGGGCATGACCGTGCTCGCCGCGGGGACCGAATGGCTGCCGGCATCGCTGGCGTTCCTGCTCGGCGCGGTGGCGATGGTGGCCACGCGCTGCGTGGATGTGGAGCAGGCCTATCGCGAGATCGACGTGCGCATCTTCGTGATGATCGCCGGCGTGATCCCGCTGGGCGTGGCGATGGAGCAGACCGGCACCGCGCAACTGCTCGCCCAGGGCATGCTGCAGGTGATCGCCGGCTGGCCGCCGCTGGCGATCTTGCTGGTGATGTTCACCGTCGCCGCGCTGCTGACCCAGATTCTGTCGGATGCGGCGACCACGGTGCTGCTGGGGCCGATCGCGATTTCACTGGCGCAATCGCTGGGCCTGCCGGCGACGCCGTTCGTGGTGTGCACCGCGCTGGGCGCAGTGGTCGCGTTCCTGACCCCGATCGGTCACCACGGCAACCTTCTCATCCTCGGGCCCGGCCAGTACCGCTTCAGCGATTTCCTGCGGATCGGCTTGCCCCTGACCGTGCTCATCGCTTTGGTCAGCGCCTGGATGGCGCGCTGGTTGTGGCTCGGCGGGCCGTTGTGGCCCGGACTGTCCTGAGCGATCGGCGCGCCGCCGCCCTGACCGACTGCCGCCGGCCCGCTGGCGCAGACCAGCAGCAGGCTCAGCGCGAACAGCAGGCGCGAAGGCCGCGGCCCGGCCGATCTCGACCGCAGCGGGGAGCGCAGAGACATCGTCCTGGCGGTCGCGAACATGGTCGGTCCTTGTCGAGCCGCTGCGCCGCGGCGCGAACACGCTAAGGCGACGGAGGAGCGGGCGAATCCGTCGAAAGTCGCGGATGGCGTGGGGCGACAGGGGTTTGTTCATAGGGGCTCGGCTCCCTCTCCCGCTTGCGGGAGAGGGTTGGGGTTAGGGCGCTTTTCAGGCGGGCGGAGGACGGGCTTCGGGACTGGCGCGTTGTTAATCGCTTGCGGCTGATCAGACATTTCCTACACCACGCCCTGTGGTCCCCTGAGGGTAAAACCTGAACCACTCAGTCACCTTATGCACGCCCCGGAAGCACGACTTATGCGCCGGCAACGGACGCCGCTCAGCACACGAATGAGTCGCCGCCTTGAGCAAGCGGTCCAGCTGGGCCGGGGCACTCCGTTTCTTCGATGGTCGGCCGCTCCTATGCGCTACACCGTGCAACTCAACGAATCCACCTACCTCGGCCGCACGTTGTCGTGCGATGTCGCCGACGAGCGCTTCGACAATCCGTCCGACGCGTCGGCCGCGGCCAAGACCGAGGCCTTTCATCTGTCCGTGCAGCTCGGCGTCGCCGTGTCGATCCGCATTTTCGAAGACAGCCGGATCTATCTGTCGCACATCATGCCCGCGCCGCGGCGCTGAAACGCCGCGCCGTCGCGCGCGGCCATCGACCCGGCCCGCGCCGAACACGGCCCCGATCCGAACCCGCCAAGCCGCGCCGCGTTCAAGCCCGCATTCGGGCGCTCATCGCATCGCTCTGTTAGACGCGCATCGCATTTCGCGTCGGTCATGCATCGTTCGCGTGCCCGCGAGGTGGGGTAGAGCGTGCCCGTGAGCGTTCGCATGGATGGGGAAATGATGGAAGGTCGCGTTCTTACTCGTCGTAGAACGCAATATTCCGGGTATTACAAGCTCCCTGCCGTTGTGCAGTAACGCCGATTTCGCGACACCGATCGCGAAACGACGACTTTGCGTTCTTTCCTATTTTGCTTCGCATGACTCGGAGACAACCTCGCATGACCATGAAACAACGCGTGCTGACCGCATCGATCCTGCTCGCGATCACCGGCACCACCGCGACCGCGCTGATCACCGCGCAGCGCGACGACCTCGATCGCAGCGCCGCGCAAGGCCAGCCGTCGACGCAAACCGCTCATACCACCGCTTGGGCTGCGCAGTCGCCGCTGCAGATCGCCGCGCACGCCAGCGCCACCAACAGCTTCGCCGACGCCTCCGCGCGTTCGGGCGCCACTCCGGCCGCGCAGCTCGAACGCCATCCGGCGGTGCAGCGCGCGCGCGAACTGCTGCAGGCGCGCAAGGCGCGCGACACCGGCGCGCAAGGCCTGGCCAGCGGCAACGCCGGCGCCCAGGCGATGGCCGCCGAAACCTATCGGCCGCGCGATGTGGTGGTCGAAGCCGACGGCAGCGAACACGTGCGCTTCCAGCGCGACTACCAGGGCCTGCCGGTGATCGGCGGCGACCTGGTCACCCACGCCAAAGGCGGCCTGCTGACCTCGATCAGCAAGTCCCTGGACCTCAAGCTC
The DNA here is from genome assembly GCF_052078715.1 of Lysobacter sp. CA199. NCBI lineage: Bacteria > Pseudomonadati > Pseudomonadota > Gammaproteobacteria > Lysobacterales > Lysobacteraceae > Lysobacter > Lysobacter sp. CA199. Next base: position 46,075 of record NZ_JBQJIL010000018.1, read on the forward strand.
GGCAATGGCGCCGCCGCCGCGCCCAAGCTGTCGCAAGTGCAGGCCATCGCCGACGCGGGCACGCATTTCGCTGGGCGTTTTCTCGAAGCGCCGAAGTCGCGCATGGTGTATTTCGCCAAGGACAACCAGCCGACCCTGGCGTATGAAGTCAGCTTCCGCGGCCTCAACGCCGCCGAGCGTCCGGTCCACGACCTGATCTATGTCGACGCCGACCACGGCGGTTTCCTCGGCCGCGACAGCCGCATCTACACCGCCGAAGCGGCCGAAGGCGACGGCTTCACCATCACCCGCGGCAAGGTGGCGATCTCCACCAGCAAGGTCGACGCGGAAGAAAGCGACGGCCGTGGCGCGGGCTATCTGCTGCGCGACGACAAGCGCGGCGGCGGCAGCGTGCACAACACCGGCGGTACCGTGGTCGACCTGGTGTTCGGCGGCGGCGACTTCACCGCGCCGCCGATGTTCGACGCCGACAACGTCTGGGGCAACCAGCAGATGACCAACATCGAGCGCACCGGCGTGGAAGCGCATTACGGTGTGTCGAAGACTTGGGACTACTACAAGAAGTTCTACGACCGCGTCGGCATCTTCGGCGACGGCCTGGGCGTGCAGAGCTTCGTCAATGTCACCTTCAGCTACTTCGGCTTCATCGACATCGGCGGCACCAACGCGTTCTGGGACGGCGACGCCAAGCGCATGGTCTACGGCAACGGCGATTACGGCGTGTCCAATCCGGTGGTCGCCATCGACGTGGCCGGCCATGAGATGTCGCACGGCGTGACCCAGGCGACCTCGGGCCTGCTGTATTCCGGCGATGCCGGCGGCTTGAACGAAGCGACCTCCGACATCCACGGCACCCTGGTCGAGTTCTTCGACAACAGCCCGAAGGATCCGCCGGATTACCTGATCGGCGAGAACGTGATGCTGAGCGGCGTGCCGCTGCGTTTCATGTTCAAGCCCAGCCTGGACCAGGACGAGGACGGCAACGGTTCCTACGACTGCTACCCGGCCGGCGGTTTCGATCCGGAAAACCAGGCGCACGATCCGCACTACACCTCCGGCATCGGCAACCACTTCTTCTACCTGCTCGCCGAAGGCCAGAAGGTGCCCAAGTCGCATCGCAAGACCGTGCTGGCCTCCGACCTGGTGTGCAACGGCGCGACCGGCCTCAAGGGCCTGACGCCGACCGTCGCCGGCCAGATCTGGTACCGCGCCAACACGCTGTACCTGACCTCGCAGTCCAGCTACCCCGACGCGCGCGTGGCCACCCAGACCGCGGCGCAGGACCTGGTCGATCGCGGCCTGCTCAAGGCCAGTGCGGTCAAGACCGTCGCCTGCGCCTGGGAAGCGGTCGCCGTGCCGCTGCCGGAAGGTTCCACCGCCGCGCGCTGCAAGAACTGAACTGAGCGAACACTGAGTCGTACCCGGGCTCGGATTGGTAAGTATTGACGGTTGTTGCGGCCCCCGTTGCAGCGATGCGGCGGGGGCCGTTCTTTATCCGTCGGCGACGTGCGCCGACGGCGCGCATCGGACGGTGCGCATCACTTGAGCGGCAGATAGCGACCGGTCAACGATCCGCGATAGCCGCAATGGGCCGAGCGGCCCTTGTAGTCGCCGCGTTCGGGAAAGCGTTCTTGCACCTCCAACGCGCCGCCGTCGCGGGCGAAACGCAGCTGGCTGCCGTCGTCGCCGTCGATCGTCAGGACCGCGCCGACGGGCTTGCCGCTGCCGTCGAATTCGCAAATCCAACGCCCCAGCACCGGCTCGGCGCCGTCCGCGTCTACCTCGATGCGGCCCTCGCCCACGGCCTTGAATGAGGCCTGGTTGGCCGCATCGCCCCACAAACCGGTCAGACCCTCTCGCGGCCGGGTATCGATGCGATCGAGAAAAACCAGGCGCGCGTTGAGATAGTCCTTCAGCCCGTCGCCGCCGCCGCGGCCGTCTTTGCCGTCGCGATCGAACCACGCATCGCGCCGGCTCAGGAAGTCGCGCTGATCGCTCTGCAGGGCCTGCGCCGCGCCCGGGTCCAACGCGGCGCGCACGCGTCGGTAGCGCGAGGCGATGGCGCGATCGGCGCGCGCCAACGCCGGCTGCGCGCAGATCGCATGCTCGGCGTCGCTGCCGGCCTTGGCGCAGTCGAAGGACGGCTTGCGAGCCGCGGCGGCCACGGCCGGATCGGTGGATTCTTGCTTGAAGAAATCGAATGCGGCGAACTCGACCGGGTTGACCCAGTCCTGCGCGACGCGCAGATAGCGCCGGCCCGCGTCGATCTTGGTCTTACAGGTGGCGGCCCGGTCGTGGACCCAGTGCAAGCGGTCAGCGCACATCAGCAGGTAAGACGGGTGTTCGGACCGCGGACGCGGATCGCAGGCCTGGTCCGGACCGACCACGCAACTGTCCGGATCGAACGCGATACGGTTTCCTTCGACGCTGCCCTTGAACAGATCGGTGCCGCCGGTGTTGCTGGCGCGCCAGTCCCACGCGCCGCGTATGCGATCGCCGTGGCGCTCGAGTTGCAGTTGGCTGCACCACAGCTCGCCCTGGTAGCCCTGGCAGGCCTCCCAGAAACCGTCGAAGGCTCTGGGCGCCGCCGTCTGCGTGGCGGCGGACAAGGCGCACGAGGCGAGGGCGAACGCCGCGGCCAGCGCGGATGCTCGGCGGCGAATGCGGCGGATCGAGTTACGACGAACGGACATGGCCTGATTCCATGGCGATGAAACATCGGAAGAATGCGATCGAGCGTATCGGCGACGCGGATCGATCGACGACGAGCGCCCTCGATCGCGAATCCGACCGGCGATTACGAATAGAACGGAATCCGCTGCAGCTTGTAGACGCCCTCGACCTTCTTGAACACGCGCTGTTGGTAGATGTCGTCGTTCTCCAGCAAATACCCGCCCGCATCGATCGGCCACAGGTTCTGCACCTCGCCGTTCTCATCGGCGCTCTCGTCGATGGCCTTGGAGTAGCCGAGCATGCGATCGGCCTTCAGGGCCGCGCGCACGGATCATCGGAATTTCTGGTGGCGACATCGCGACAAAGTGCGGCGCCCGCGACCGGGCGCGCGGCGATCGGTTTTCGATAACGCGTTTCGACGGCGCGCGGCCGCACGCCCGGATCGGCGCAGCCGGTGTTTCGACGGGGGTGTCGGGTTCGCGCATCCGTGCGGTGGTCGGTCTTCGAAAGAGAGGACGCAGACGGCCGAAGCGTGCGGGCCGGCGTATGCGCCGCCATCCACGCGGCGCGTTGCCGGCATTGTCGGTCAGCTTGGGTCGGCGTGCCAGAGGCGGACACCGCCCAGGCCGCGCGTGCTCACGCCAGCGGCTTGTGCACGAACAGATGCTCGTCGACGAAATCCAGGAACACTCGCAACTTCGGCGAAACGTGCTTGTGCGCCGGCCACAGCGCCCAGAACTGTCCGCGTTGGGTCTCGAAGCCCGGCAGCACCCGGCGCAGACGGTCGGCGGCGAGATGATCGCGGACCAGGAAATCCACCGAGTACACGATCCCCAGGCCGTGCACCGCGGCCTGCACCGCCGCCTCGCTGTTGTTGCACACCAGCGCCGCCGGCAGATGCGGCGGGCTCTCGCCCGGTTCCAGCCGCAACGACCATTCCTGCAGCTTGCCGCTGTTGGCGAAGCGGAAGTGGATGCACTCGTGCGCTTCCAGATCGGCCGGCGCGCGCGGTTCGCCGCGCCGCGCCAGGTACTCGGGCGAGGCGCACAACATGAAACAGAACGGCCCCAGGCGGCGCGCGCGCAAACGCGAGTCGGGCATGTCGCCGCTGCGGATCACCGCGTCGAAGCCGCCTTCGATCACGTCGACCATCTGGTCGTTGAAGTCCAGGTCCAGCTCGACCTCGGGATAGCGGCGACGGAACTCGCCGAGCACCGGCACCAGAAACTTGTAGCCGTTGGTCGGCAGGCTGACCCGCAGGCGCCCGCGCGGCGCCTGCATGGCATGGGTGAGCATGGCCTCGGCTTCTTCCAGCTCATCCAGCAGCGGCTTGCAGCGCTCGTAGAACTGCCGGCCCTCATCGGTCAGGCGCACGTTGCGGGTGTTGCGCTGGAGCAGGCGTACGCCGAGCTGCTGTTCCAGCTTGGCCACGTTCTTGCCGACCGCCGAGGACGACACGCCGAGCTGGCGCCCGGCGGCGACGAAGCTGCGCAACTGCGCGGTGCGTACGAACGCCAGCAGACTGCCTAGTTTGTCCATGTCAGCTGCATTCTCGGCCCGGGATCTGGCGCTGATTATGGCCAATCGTTCCGCAAAGCACGAACTGGAACGGTGTTTTTCGCCAATTGCAGCGCAACTAAGCTGGTCCACCCGATTCCACGGCGCCCCCATGCCGCTTCCTGATTCCCCCGCCGCCGCTTCCGCGCCCGGCCGCTACGACCGTTTCCTGATCCTCGGCGCCGTCTGCCTGGCCGGACTGGTGCTGCCGCTGAGCTTCACCGCCCCGCCGGTGGCGATTCCGGCGATCGCCGCCGAGCTGGGCGGCAGCCCGGTCGCGCTGAACTGGATGACCAACGCCTTCATGCTGGCCTTCGGCAGCTGTCTGATGGCGGCCGGCACCTTGGCCGACACCTACGGCCGCAAGCGGGTGTTTTCGATCGGCATCGTCGCCTACGCGGTCGTCTCGCTGCTGCTGGCGCTGGCGCCGAACCTGGCCACGCTCAACGGCCTGCGCATCGCCCAGGGCGTCGCCGCGGCATTGGCGCTGGCCGGCGGCAACGCCGCCTTGTCGCAGGAGTTCCACGGGCCGGCGCGGATCCGGGCCTTCAGCCTGCTCGGCACCGCGTTCGGGCTGGGCCTGGCGTTCGGCCCCAGCCTGGCCGGCTGGCTGGTGCAGAGCCACGGCTGGCGTTCGGTGTTCCTGTCGAGTCTGGCGATCGCGCTGCTGGCCACCGTGTTCGGCGTGCCGCGCATGCGCGAGTCGCGCGATCCCGACGCGGGCGGGCTGGACTGGCTCGGCAGCCTCAGCTCGACGGCGATGCTGGCGCTGCTGACCATCGGCGTGCTCGAAGCGCCCGAACGCGGCTGGAGCGACGGTTGGGTGATCGCCTCGCTGATCGGCGCGGCGCTGCTGCTGGCGGTGTTCGTGCGGGTGGAGAACCGCGCCGCGCGGCCGATGCTGGACCTGAGCCTGCTCAAGTACCCGCGCTTCGTCGGCGCGCAATTGCTGCCGATCGGCACCGGCTTTTGCTATCTGGCGCTGATCATCGTGCTGCCGGTGCGGCTGATCGGCATCCACGGACTCAGCGCGCTCGATGCCGGGCTGATGATGATCGCGCTGTCGGCGCCGATGCTGGTGGTGCCGTTCCTGGCCGCGCTGCTCAATCACCGCATCGCCGCCGGCACCTTGTGCGCGGCCGGGCTGCTGTTGGCCGCGGCCGGCCTGGTGTGGTTGGGCGCGCAAGCCGCGGCGGGCTCGGTGTCCGGGTTGATCGCGCCGATGCTGCTGATCGGCGCCGGCTCGGCGGTGCCGTGGGGCTTGATGGACGGCCTGGCGATCAGCGTGGTGCCCAAGGAACGCGCCGGCATGGCCGCGGGCGTGTTCGGCGCCAGCCGGGTATCGGGTGAGGGCATCGCCTTGGCGATCGTAGCCGCGGCCCTGGCCGGCCTGCTGCAACTGCGCCTGCACGCGACCGGCGACGACGCGGCCGCATTGGCCCAGGCCGCGCAACGGCTGGCCACCGGCGACCTCGCGCGCGCCGCGGCGCTGCTGCCGCGACTGGATGCGGCCACGCTGGCGCTGCGTTACGACCAGGCCTTCGCCTGGCTGATGTACGGCCTGGCCGGCGCGACCGCGGCGATCGCCACGGTGGTGTACGCCCTGCTCGGCAACGCCAGTGCGCATGCGCCGGAGCAGGGCTCGGCTTCGCCCGCCGTTGCCGCGACCGCCGCGATCGAACCGGCGACGAGTTCACCGGCCGGCGAGCTCGCCGACGAAGCGGCCTGCTGAGCGATTCGGGGCCTGTCCGGTACGGGCCCCCTCGGCGACCGGCCGACGCCGGTCGTCCAAAGCGATCCCTCGCGACCGGTCCCGCAGTCTGCGCCGGGCCCGGACAGTCCACGCCATGGCACGTATTTGGCGCCTATAGATGTAGCTGCATGAGCTTCGTATACACATCTCGTATGCCCGGATCCGCCACGCGTCTACGCGCCGCGGCCTGTGCTCAAGCATGAATCTAGTCCCGACGGCATGTCCGTTCTGGGGACCGTACGCCGATCCGGTAGCTGACCCACCGTTTCGGCGCGAGTTTGCACACTTTGAACGCACGCAATGCGTTCCGTGAGCCAGCGCCGAGCGGCCGAACCTTGGCCCGTACGTCGCTGAGACCGCTGATCGATGGCTTCCAACGCCTCCCACCTGCCCGCCGATTTGAGCGTCGCCCCCGACTCCGGAGGGCGGCGTCCGCGCCTGCCGCGTCGGGGCCGCCTGATCGCGGCCGGCCTGGCCCTGATACTGGTCCTGGTCGGCACCACGGCCACCGCCTATGCGCTCAAGCAGCGTCAGCACAGCGAACGCGACGCACGCATCCACGCGCAGGTCGCGCAACTGTTCGCCTCGCAGCTCGGCGTGGGCGCGATCTGCCATCTGGGCGCGGCGCCGTTCGCCAGCGATCGCGAACTGGGCGCGATCGAAACCCGGCTGCGCCGGCTGGCCACGCCCGACCAGCCGATGACCCTGGCCTGCGGTCTGTCGGCGCTGGCGCGCAGTCACGCTCTGAGCGGCCATTACCCGCACGCCGAACGTCTGGCCACCGAATCCACCACGCTGTTGCGCGAAGCCGAACTGAGCAACCTGTCGGTGACCGCGACCTCGGTCTCGCTGTTGAATTTGCAAGCGCGCTACGCGCCCGCGGAACAAGTCGCCCGCGCCCAACTGCGCCGCGACGACGGCGCGCTCGATACCGCCAATCGCCTGGACAGGTTGCGGCTGCAGATCGAACTGGCCCGCGCGCAATGGGGGCTCGCCGACGACGACGGCGCAATGCATACGCTGGAATCGGCGCTGGCCCAGGCGCGCACGCTGGTCCCGCCCGACGCGGCGCTGATCGCCGAACTGCTGACCCAGCGCGGCGAATGGCGCGGGCGCCGCTTCGACTTCGGCGGCGCCGAGCGCGACCTCAACCAAGCCATCGCGATAAACCGTGGCGGCGCCCAGGCTGACAGCGCGCGCTACTACCTGGTGCGCATGCTCAGCTACAGCGAACAAGGCGATCGCGCCGTCGCGCAAGCACAACGGTTGGTCGCCGACCGTCGCGGGCACGTCGGCGAGCGCCACCCCGATACCGGCCGCGCCTGGACCGCTTTGGCCGACGCCTTGTACGGCACCGGCCGCTACCTGGACAGCGCGCGCGCGCTCAACCGCGGCAAGGTGATCGTGCTGGCCAGCTACGGCGCCGAGCATCCAGAGTACGCCGAGGTGCTGCGTCTGGAATCGCAGCTCGACTACATGAACAACCGCTACCTCGACAGCGTCAGCAAGGCGCGGCGCGCGGTGCGTATCTGCGAGCGGGTGCTCGGGCCGACCCACGAGTTCTCGCTGCGCGTGCGCTTCAATCTGGCGGCCAAGCTGACCTTCGGAATGGACAGCGTGTGGGGCTCGGCGCCGTACCGCGAAGGCGTGGCGATCCTGGAAGAACTGGTGCAGACCGCCAGCGAGGCCGATATCCCCGCGCCTTACGAGAAAACCGTGCTGGCCGCGGCCTTGGCGCTGCGCGCGCCCGAGCGCGAGCTGCCACGGGCCGAACGCCTGCTGCGCGACGCCCAGAGCGAAGTCCGCCGTTACTTGCCCGCACGCAGCCCTTCGCGTTTCAACATCGACTACACCCTGGCCTGGACGGTGTATCGCAGCGGTCGCCAGGCGCAGGCCGACCGCCTGTTCGCCGACTACGTCGCCGCGCTCGACAACGGCGCCTCGTTGCCGCTGGCCCAGCGCATGCTGATCCACGACGTGCTGCTGGTGCGCTCCTGGTACGCCATGGCCACCTGCCGCCGCAACGACGCCCTGGCTTTGTTGCGGCAGGCCGAGGACAACGATCGCCGCTACCTGCCCAGCGCGCTGCCGCACGCGCGCACGGTCCGCGACACCATCGCCCAGATCGAACGCCACGGCACGCTGGGCGAGCGTTTCGGCCGCGAACGTCTCGGCCTGGATTCGCCCCGGACGGTCGACGCGAAACTCTACTTCGACGCGTCGGCGCGCTCGCAGGATTGCCCGCGCGGCCTGTTGGCCAAGGGTTGAACGCGAGCGAACGGCGCGATGCCGACTCGACGCGGAACACATTGGCGCCCGTCCGCGCCGGGCGGGCCTCAGGCCGACACGCCGGCTTTGCGCGCCGCCACCTGGCGATACGAGTCGTCTTCGCCCAACGCCGATTCCTGCCACGCCGTGTAGACCAGTTTGACGACGTGGTCGTCCAGGCTGTCGCGACCGCGTTGCACGATCGTCTCCCACGGCGCATCGGTCGCGACGCTCGCTGGCGACGCGCGATTGCGCGCCACGGCATCGGCGACCGTGGCCACCGCCAGCAGCACGCCCCGCCACAGATAGCGGCAGGCCGCGTCGCGATCGGGCATGAACCGCTGCAGCGTTCTCATCGCGTGGGTCGCGGTGACCGTATGCAGCACGGTGAAATCGTCGCCCGACGCGTATAGCTGCAGCACGGCCTGGCGGATGCGTTCCAGACTCAGCGCGGGCGGTAGCGGCACGCCGCGGGCGAAGAACGGATCGCGCGAGACCGCGAGCATTCGGTCGACGATCGGTCCCTGGTAATCCCGGCGGTCGTCGAAACGAGCCACGACCTCATCGATCAACGCCTGCGGCGAACGCTCGTCGGCCCACCAGGGCATCGCGAAATCGACGTACTCGGCCGACCACGATGCGAGCGCGTCGGCGAGTTCCTCCACACAGCCGGACTCGACCGCGTACGCGGTGCGGATCAGGTCATGGAACGCCGAGCTGGCCACGCCGGGCAACAGGCGCGCAATCCACTGCGCGAGCACGGCCGGCGCACCCGAGGCATCCAGTTGCGCGGCGAAGAACGCCGCATCGCGCGCGAACTCGCCCGCGCCCAAATGCGGCGGCACATGCGCTGCATCGGCTTGAGCCGCTTGGGTTAACTCGGGCCTGGGTTGCAGCCGCCGCGCGTAACGCTTGGCGAAGCGATCGATCTGCGCATCGTCGGCGCCCATCCGCCACAACGCAATCGTCGCCATCGGCAGATGGTTGGAGAGCCGCTCGCCGTACAGCGGTGAGTAACGCCGGAACGAACGCAGCATCCGCTGCAACGGCGCGTCGTCGGTCCGACGCGCGATCATCGCAGTGCGGCCCCCATCCTGCGGATTTGACGCCGAGACCGGCGCGTGTCGCAACGATAGGCACCGCGGCGACGATCGCCCGGCCTCGCGCGGACCACGTATCGGATCGCGCGCGCGCCCGCAGGCGACATGACGTCAGCCCGCGCCCGAAGCCGCGGGTCGCAGTTCGAAGGACACCGGATCGCCCGTAGTCGCCGACGGCGCCAGCCACAGATCGAACAGGCCCGGTTCGGCGATCGGCCGGTTGTCGACGCCGCGGAACTGCAGATCGTGGCGGCTCAAGCGAAACTCCACGATCCGGCTTTCGCCCGGCGCCAAGGCGATCTTCTCGAAACCCTTGAGTTCGCGCAGCGGCCGCACCCGGCTGGCGACGCGGTCGTGCACGTACAGCTGCACCACTTCCTCGCCGCCGCGCGTGCCGACGTTGGCGATGCGCGCGCGCACCGCCAGCGTTTCGTCCCACTCCAGTTGCGGCGCGCTCAACTCGACTTCGCCGTACTCGAACCGGGTGTAAGTCAGACCGTGGCCGAACGGATACAGCGCGGTATTGGCAGTCTCGCGCCAACGTGTGCGGAAGGCTTCGAAACCGCCCGGCTGATACGGCCGGCCGGAGGACGGATGGTTGTAGTAATACGGCTGCTGCCCCGATTCGTGCGGGAAGCTGATCGGCAGCCGTCCGCTGGGGCTGTGATCGCCGAACACCAGATCGGCGAGCGCATGCCCGGTCTGGCTGCCGAGGAACCAGGTCACCAGGATCGCGTCGGCCGCCTGTAACGCCAGGCTCAGCGCGAGCGCGCGGCCGTTGCGCAACAGCACGATCACCGGCGTGCCGGTGGCGATCACCGCCTCGACCAAGGCCTGCTGCGCCGCCGGCAACACGATCTGGGTACGCGACTGCGCCTCGCCGGTGAAACGGGTGGGCTCGCCGACCGCCAGGAGCACCGCCTCGGCGTCGCGCGCGGCGGCCACCGCCGCTTCGATGCCGCCCTCGATCGCATCTTCAATCTCGCAGCCTTCGACCACGGTCAGCGAATCGGGATCGTCGAGCGCCGCGCGCAAACCGGTTTCCAGGTCGATCTCGCGGGTGCTGTCGCCGAAGATGTTCCAGCAGCCGGCCAGGTTCTCGCGATCGCGCGCGAACGGCCCGATCAAGGCGATGCGCTGTCCCGACTTGCGCAGCGGCAACACGTCGCTCGCGTTCTTGAGCATCACCACCGACCGCCGCGCCGCATCGCGCGCCAGCGCGTCGTGCTCGGCCAGATACGGCGCCGGCCCTTCCGGCGGCACCACCAGCGAGCGATACGGATTGTCGAACATGCCCATGCGCGCCTTGACGTCGAGGATGCGCCGTACCGCCGCGTCCAGCGTCTGCAGGCTGACCGCGCCTTCGGCGACCAAAGTCGCCAGATGATCCATGAACACGCCGCTCTGCATGCTCATGTCCAGACCGGCGTTGAGGCTGAGCTGCGCGGCGTGTTTTTCGTCGGCGGCGTAACCGTGCGCGATCAGTTCGAAGTCGGAGGTGTAATCCGACACGACGAAGCCTTCGAAGCCCCATTGCTCGCGCAGGATGCCGGTCAGCAGATCGCGATTGGCCGTCGCCGGCACGCCGTTGATGTCGTTGAACGAACTCATCACCGTCAACGCGCCGGCGTCGATGGCGGCCTTGAACGGCGGCAGATGCACGTCGTGCAAGGTCTGCGGCGACAGATCGACGGTGTTGTAATCCAAGCCCGCGCTCACCGCGCCATAGGCGGCGAAATGCTTGAGCGTGGCCAGCAACGAATCGTTCGCGGTCAGGTCCTCGCCCTGAAATCCGCGCACCCGCGCCGCGGCGAACTGCGAAGCCAGATAGGTGTCCTCACCGGTGGTCTCGGCGACCCGGCCCCAACGCTGGTCGCGCGCGACATCGACCACCGGCGCGAAGGTCCAATGCAAACCTTCGCGCGTGGCCTCCACCGCCGCCGCGCGCGCCGTCCGCCGCGCCAGCTCGGGTTCGAAACTCGCCGCTTCGCCGAGCGGAATCGGAAACACCGTGCGCATGCCGTGGATCACATCGGCGCCGAGCAACAACGGAATCCCGAGCCGGCTTTCCTCCACCGCGATGCGCTGCAACTCGCGCCCCTCGGCCGCGCCCACGCCGTTGAACAGCGCGCCCACCTCGCCCGCCTGGATCAGCTCGCGCGTGCGCTGCGGGCCCCATTGGAACGAATCGGGATTCACGTCGAACGCGAACGGTCGGATCGAATCGGCCAACACCGACAGCTGGCCGATTTTTTCCTGCAACGTCATCCGGCCGAGCAGTGCATCGATATCAACGCGATCCGACATTACGAGAGGCACCTGTGCGTGAAATTATCGTTCAGTTATGGTATGTAAACGGTTACATGACTGTCAACTTGCGCGCTGGCGCAAAACCGGAACGCTATCGCGAATCCCCACGGTCCGGACACGGCTCCGGGATCGGATCGCGCTGCGCGGTTCGCTATCGGGCCCCATAGCCCATAAGCATGCCGGCGAACGATCCACGTTCGCGTCCTGCATTGGCCGCGAGCCGTCCAAGCGCCGATCGCGACCGTCTCCGACGCTGAGACGCCGCCGTCGTAGCCTGCGGCGATGGACGCATACAAACCCCAGGCTCCCATCAAAGGCCGCGGCGCCGCCTCGCGCGTGCCCGGCCGCTTCGAGCGCCGCGTCGCCATCGGCGAGGACGACGGCTGGGGTTCGGTCTACGAGGACCTCGGCGAGGATGCGCCGCGTCCGCAAACCACCGTGCAAGAAGAACGCGCGCGCTCGATCATCAGCCGCAACAACTCGCCGGACATCGGCTTCTCGCAGTCGGTCAATCCTTATCGCGGTTGCGAACACGGTTGCGTGTACTGCTTCGCCCGCCCCAGCCATGCCTATCTGGACCTGTCGCCCGGACTGGATTTCGAAACCCGCCTGTTCGCCAAGACCAACGCGGTGGAGCGCTTGCGCGAGGAAATCGCCAAGCCCGGTTACGTGCCCGCGCCGATCGCGCTGGGCATCAACACCGACGGTTATCAGCCGATCGAGAAACGCTACCGGCTGACCCGCAATATTCTGGAGCTGCTGTCCGAGTGCGGACATCCGGTCAGCTTCGTCACCAAGAGCGCGCTGATCACGCGCGATATCGATCTGCTGGCGCGCATGGCCGAACGCCGGCTGGTCAGCGTGTATCTGTCGGTGACCAGCCTGGACAACCGGCTGTCGGCGAAACTCGAACCGCGCGCGGCCGCGCCGCATACACGCTTGAAGACCATCGCCGCCCTGCACGAGGCCGGCGTGCCGGTCGGCGTACTGGTGGCGCCGGTGATCCCGATGATCACCGACGCGGATCTGGAACACATCCTGGAAGCGGCGCGCGAAGCGGGCGCGGCGGCCGCGGGCTACGTGCTGCTGCGTTTGCCGCATGAGCTCAAACAGATCTGGCGCGAGTGGCTTGAGCTGCATTACCCCGACCGCGCCGCCCACGTCATGAGCCTCATGCAACAGATGCATGGCGACAAGGATTACCGCAGCGAGTTCGGCCAACGCATGCGCGGCCAGGGCCCGTTCGCCGATCTGTTGGCCCAGCGTTTCCGCAAGGCGCATGCGCGATTGGGTTTCGGCAGATTGCCGGCGCTGGACACCGGTGCGTTCAAGGCGCCGCGCGAATCCTCGCGTCAGGGCGAGTTGTTCTGATTGTCCATAGCGCGCTGTCGAACTCTCCCTCTCCCGCAAGCGGGAGAGGGAATGGTTCCGCGGCAACGGCCTCACTCGATCGCGAACGTCGCGCTCACCGACGCATTGACGCTGATCTGCCCCACCGACAAGGTGTCGCTCTCCGACGCGTCTCCGCCGGCGGCGCTCTGCATCACGTTCTGCATCATCTGGCCGCCGCCCGCGCCCCAACCGCCTACGCCGCGCCACCAACCGCCCGAGTACGATTCCGACATCGACTGCACCGCGCCGCGCTTGACGCCCATGGCCTGGGTCAGCGCATCGGCTTTCTCCTTGGCCGCCTGCACCGCCAGCGCGCGCGCCGCGTCGCGGTGCTTGCGCAGCTGCGAGGTGCGGAATTCGATACCGTGGATGTACTGCACGCCGTTGGCGAGCAGGCCGGACAGCACGTTCTCGAAGTCGTCGACGCGGGTCAGGCGGATGCCGATGCTCTTGCGCACCACATACACCAACGGCACCACGCGGGTGCGCGTCAACGCAGCGCGGTTGTCGCCGTCGTATTCGTAACGCGGCTCGATGTTGACGAAATCGGTCTGCACATCCTTATCCGGCACGCCGCTGCGCTTGAGCAGGGCCAGCGCACCGCGGACGCTGTCGTCGTTGAGCTTCTTGGCTTCCTCCAGTTGCGGATGGCGGGTTTCCACGCCGACGTTGAGCAGGATTTCGTCCGGCGCGACCTTAATCTCGGCCGAACCGGACACGCTGACGCTGCGTTGTCCGGGCGCGGGCGCGGCGGCGAACTGCGCGGCGGCGGGCACCGAGGAGAGCGCGAGGGTGGCGAACAGCAGTAACGACTTTGCGTGCATGGCGTGGCTTCCTGTCGAGTCGTTCGGAGGGACGCGGACGATCCCGCTTCCAATGAAACTCAATGCGCGAAATCGACCGCCGCCGCGTCCACGGCGCGGATCACCGGGCCGAAGCTGCGCACGTTCGATAAGGTCGCGTTGTGATGAGCGCGGATCTGCGCCGCATCGGCATGCGGTTTGTCGTGGGTGGTGTGGCCGTCGGCGATCAAGGTCACCGGATAACCCAACGCCGCCGCGCTGCGCACGGTAGTGTCGACGCAGAATTCGCTGGCGTAGCCGGCGATCAGCACGTGGTCGGCCTCCAGTTCGCGCAGCTGCGCCTGCAGATCGGTGCGCAGGAACGAATCAGGCGTGGTCTTGCGCACGAAGCGATCGCCGTCGCCCACCTGCAGGCGCGGGTCCAGGCCCCAGCCGTCGCCGCCGTGCGACAACGGCGAGGCGGCACCGGCCTCGTGCTGGACGAACACGACCGCTACGCCGGCGGCGCGTGCGCGCGCGGCCAACGCGTTGATGCGCTCGATCACTGCCGCCGCTTCGGCCGGGGGCGGATCGGTCTGGAACAAGCCGCATTGCACGTCGATCACCAACAAAGCCGCCGTCATGCCGTCCGTCCTGGCTGTGGGTGCGGCTATCCTAAGCGCAAGCAGCGACCCCGGCTTATGCCGTTCATGCTGACCGATCCCACACTTTGCGCGCACGTCCGGACGGGCTAGCCTTCAGTCTGCGGCGGCCTGGACCGCGGCACCCGCCTCTGGAGCTCCGACGTGCCCGAATCGCTGTCCCAGCTGTGGCAGGATCTGATCCGCATTCCCCATCTGAGCCTGTATCTCACCGCGGGCTGGATGTTCTATCTGATCTGGCTGGGCCTGTGGATCGTGCTGCAGAAGCGCGAGCCGGTGGCGACCATCAGTTGGCTGGTCAGCCTGGCCGCGCTGCCTTACATCGGCTTCTTCATCTACTACTTCTTCGGCCCGCAGCGCATCCATCGCCAGCGCCTGCGCCGGGTGCGCGCGCGCGCCGCGCTGCCGCCGCCGCCGCCGGGCCTGACTCCGTCGCAGGAAGCCATTGAACTTGCCAAGCTGGGCCAGGCCACCACTGGCCTACCGCCGACCACCGCCACCGACGCGCGCCTGCTGATCGACGGCGGCGCCAAGTACACCGCGCTGCTGGCCGATATCGCCCAGGCGCGCGAGCACATCCATCTGGAGTACTACATCTATCAACCCGACCGCACCGGCACCGCGCTGCGCGATGCGCTGATCGAACGCGCGCGCGCCGGAGTCAAGGTGCGGCTGCTGCTCGATGCGGTCGGTTCGGGCTCCACGTCCAGCCGCTTCATCCGGCCGCTGATCGAGGCCGGCGCGGAAGTGGCGTGGTTCCATCCGATGAAGCTGCGCTGGTTCTGGCGGCGGCCGTGGTTGAACCTGCGCACGCACCGCAAGATCGTGGTGATCGACGGCAAGGTCGGCTACACCGGCGGCATCAACATCACCGACGAGGAAGATGAGCGTCTGCGCAAGGACGCCTACCGCGACCTGCATCTGCGCCTGGAAGGCGATGTGGTGCGCGAGCTGGAACTGGTGTTCATCGAGGACTGGTGCTACGCCACCGGCCAGCCGCCGATCCGGCAGATCCACCCGGCGCCGCACCCGGGCGCGATCGCCGCGCAAGTGGTCAGCTCCGGCCCGGATTCGGGCTGGGAAGCGATCCATCGCGTGCACGTGGGCGCCATCCACGCCGCGCGCCGCCGGGTGTGGCTGGTCACCCCGTATTTCGTCCCCGGCGAAGCCGCACGCATGGCGCTGACCTCGGCCGCGCTCGGCGGCCTGGACGTGCGCCTGCTGGTGCCGCGGCTCAGCGACAGCCGTCTGGTCACCTATGCGGCGCGTTCGTATTTCGACGAGCTGCTCGAAGCCGGGGTCAAGATCCACGAGTACGGCCCGCGCATGCTGCACACCAAGGCGCTGCTATGCGACGACGAAATGGCGATCATCGGCAGCGCCAATTTCGATCACCGCAGTTTCCGCTTGAACTTCGAGATCTCGGTGATGTTCTACAACGCCAGGCTGGGGGGCGAGCTGGCCGCCTTGATCGAACAGGAATGCTCGCGCGCGCCGCGGGTGCGTGGCGACCGCGAGCGCTCGCTGTGGCGCTCGCGCTTGCCCGAAGCTTTGGCGCGGCTGGTTTCGCCGTTGCTGTAGACCAGTTTCCGCCGGCCGGGCCGGTACGCATGGCGGGCGATCCGACCTGCGACCGCTGCATCACGGCTACGGCTTAGGTTGCGGCGCTAGGTCGATGCAACGTGGTCGCGGCTCGCGCCGCTCCTACAGGGGCTATCCGGTGCCTCGGAGGCGGTTTGTAGGAGCTGCGCAAGCTGCGACCGCGACACCGCGACTGCGGCGTGGCCGCGTCGCGAGGTCGATACAACGTGGTCGCGGCTCGCGCCGCTCCTACAGGGGCTATCCGGTGCCTCGGAGGCGGTTTGTAGAAGCTGCGCAAGCTGCGACCGCGACACCGCGACTGCGGCGTGGTCACGTCGCGAGGTCGATGCAACGTGGTCGCGGCTCGCGCCGCTCCTACAGGGGCTATCCGGTGGCTCGGAGGCGGTTTGTAGGAGCTGCGCAAGCTGCGACCGCGACACCGCAGTTACGGCGTGGGTAGCGATGCGAGCCGGTACGGACCGGATACCGCCACGGTTCGCCACAGGCCGCTCCGGGCAGCTTCGGGGGCCGTTGCCCCGCCCGCTGGCGCCGCGGGCGCACGGCTATGTGCCGCCGGTCGCAGCCAGGGCCCGCCCTAGCTGTCGCGGTCACCGGCCCGCGCTACACTCGACCCGGGCCCGCCGAGGCCCACGGCCCACGGCCTTCGCTCCGCACCGCGCGGAACGGGTCGGATACGGGATTTCGAATTCGTCAGGGAGCACGCCGCAATGCCTTGGGTTTATCTGCTGCTGGCCATCGCCGCGTTCGCGCTGGCGCTCAAGACCACCTCGCCCGCGTTGATGGCCGTCGGCCTGCTGGCCGCGCTCGGCCTGATGGTCGCCGGCGTGATGAGCCTGTTGGCGCGGCGTCTGGACAACACCAGCCGCGACGTCTCGTACATCATCGATCCGGTCGAACTGCGCCGCCTGCGCGAGGAAGCCGAAGCGCGCAAGCTCGCCGCCAATCAGTCCGAGCCGCCGCAGCGCTGATCCGTCCGGCGGCGTCGCCGCCGGCGCTCGTCATCCACGCGCAGCCACACTGCGCACTCGCCGTCACTCGCGCGGCGCGCTAGGCTTTCGCCATGACCGCCCTGAGTGTCAACGTCAACAAGATCGCCGTGCTGCGCAATTCGCGCGGCGGCGGCGAACCCGATGTGCTGCGCGCCGCGCGCGCCTGCCTGGATGCGGGCGCACACGGCATCACCGTGCATCCGCGTCCCGACGCGCGTCATATTCGCGACTACGACGTACTCGCGCTCGCCGAGTTCGCCCATGCGCGCGGCGTCGAGTTCAACATCGAAGGCAATCCGTTCGCGCCGCCGCGCGCGGGGTATCCGGGCCTGTTGGAACTGTGCCGGCTGGCGCGGCCCGCGCAAGCCACGCTGGTGCCCGACGGCGACGACCAGCTGACTTCCGACCACGGCTTCGATTTTGAGCGCGATGCGCAGCGTCTGCGCCTGCGCATCGCCGAACTGCGCGAACTGGGTTGCCGGGTCAGCGTCTTCGCCGACGCCGACCGCGAGGGCATCGAACGCGCGGCGGAACTGGGCGCGCAGCGGGTCGAGCTGTACACCGGCCCGTATGCCGAGGCGTTCGCCGAAGGCCGCGCCGACGCGGCGCTGGCCTTGTTCGCCGACGCCGCCCGCCGTGCCCAGGCCGTGGGTCTGGGCGTCAACGCGGGCCACGATCTGAGCCACGCTAATCTCGGCGCATTCCTGCGCGGCGTGCCGGACGTGCTCGAAGTCTCGATTGGCCACGCGCTGATCAGCGAGGCCTTGTACGAAGGCCTGGATGCGACGGTGCGCGGGTATTTGCAGGTGATCGCTAACGGGCGTTGAAGTGTTTGCGCCGTCGAGGCGATCAGCCCTCGCTACGAATGTCCCGTCTCCTCATTTCCGCGAAAGCGGGAATCCAGGGCCTTTCGCGCGAGAAGCATAAACGTGCACAAGCACAGGCTTCACGGCAAAGAATATCCTGCGCGGTCCTGGTCGGATTCCGACCTGCGAGACTTCGTGGGCTTTCGCTCAAAAGGTCCTGGATTCCCGCCTTCTCGGGAATGACGACTGGTAGGGACGCTGTACGTCGGAAATTTCTCGTGCGCCGCTAAACACCGCGAGCGAAGAACGGCTGCAGGTAGCAGCCGCTTTCCGTCGCTATCGATTCGCCATAACCCAAGCCCGCGCGTAATCGAATTGCGATCAGCGCGTCGAGATATTGCGCACGCCGCTTTCCTGCGCGGCCGACAGCGCATGCGCGAAGCCCTGGTAATCGGCATCGGCGTTGGCGCCGACCTCGACGATCGTATCGGGCTGCGCACGGACGATGGATTTGAGCGCCGCCGGCAATTCGCCGGCCGTCAGCGACTGGCCATCGAGTTGGAAACTGCCGTCCTGCTGGACCATCAATTCGACGCGAGGCGGCTGCTTAGCCGTGTTCGGTCCTGGCACGGGCAGAGTGAGATTGAGATTCCCGGTCAACGCCGGCGCAGTCACCATGAAGATGATCAGCAAGACCAACATCACATCGACCAGCGGAGTGACGTTGATCTCGGCCACCGTGGGGTTGGCGGAGTACGTGGATGCGGAGTACGCGGAGCCGGCCATAAGCACCTCCATCCTTGGGCGGGATGCCCGCTTTTACGTTAAGCCCGTCACGGTCCCGGGCGCAAGCGGTCACATTTGCCCGGTCCGACTCGAGCCGGCCCGGCCGTGCCGACACGCGAGCGCGTGGATGCGGTTTGGCACCGAAGCGCTGCCTCACCAGCGCCAAAAAAAACGCCGCCCCTGAGGGCGGCGTTCTCACGACGGTAAGCGTCGGTTTCGGACGGAATTACTTCTGGACGAAACCGATCTTTTTCATGTCTGCGTTTTTGGCGTAAGCCAGCACCTTGGCGAGGATGCCGTATTCGGCGTCTTCGTTGGTGTCGATTTCTAGCAGAGGTTGATTGGTGGGATCGCGTTGAACCGTTTCCTTCATCATCCCCGGGATCGCCGTCAACGGCGTGGGGTTGTTGTTCCAGAACACCTGGCCCGTGGCATCGATCCGCAGCGTGATCGGCGGCGGCGGTTCCTGCGGTACGGGCGGTGGGTTCAACGTCGGTTGCGGCAGGTTGACGTCGATCGGGTAGGACACCGTCGGCGCCGTGACCATGAAGATGATCAGCAGCACCAACAGCACGTCGACCAGCGGGGTCACGTTGATGTCGGAGATCGCGCCGCTATCGGAGTTGTTGCTGAAAGCCATATCTGCGGTCCCCGATTAACGTTCTTTGATCGCGACGAAGCCGACCTTGCGCATGCCTTGACGCTGCGCAAGGGTCACCACGTTGTTCACCAGCTTGTACTTCGCGGTGCGGTCGCCACGGACGTTGATCTGCGGCTGCGGCGTTTTCTGCGCTTCCACCGACAAACGGCTTTCCAACTGGTCCAAGGTCACCGGCTCGTCGTTCCAGAAGATCGAGCCGCTTTCCTGAATCGCCAGCGTGATCGGCGGCGTTTTCGCCTCCACCTCTGTCTTGGCGAGAGTGGCTTCGGGCAGCTTGATTTCGACCTTATGGGTCATCAGCGGTGCGGTGATCATGAAGATGATCAACAGCACCAGCATCACGTCCACCAGGGGCGTGACGTTGATGGTAGCCATCGGGCCGTTGTCGTTGCCTGTACTGAAGGCCATGTCCGAACTCCAACTACGCTAAAAGTGAAGGCGTGTGTTGCTTAGCGCTTGCTCGCCACTTCGCCGACGCGCGAGCCGGTGGCGAAGAAGTCGTGCAGGTCGTGCGCGAAGGTGTCGAACTTGTTGTTCGTGACGCGGTTCAGGCGGACGAAGAAGTTGTACGCCAACACCGCCGGGATCGCGACGAACAGACCGATCGCGGTCATGATCAGCGCCTCGCCGACCGGGCCGGCAACGGCCTGAATCGAGGACTCGCCGCTGGCGCCCAGGCGCAGCAGGGCGTGGTAAATGCCCCACACGGTGCCGAGCAGACCGACGAACGGCGCGGTCGAACCGACGGTGGCGAGCACGGTCAGACCGGCTTCCAGACGCGAGCTCTCGCGGGTCACGGCCTGACGCAGGGCGCGATCGACGAACTCGGAGCGGTTCAGCGACTCGACCAGGCGCGAACCTTCGTGGCGCTGGTGGTGAGCGGCGGCCTGAGCGGCGTCGAGAGCGATCTTGGAGAACGGCTCGCTACGCGACTGTTCTTCCATGTAGCGGATCGCGTCCTGAGCGTTCGGGGTTTCCCAGAACGTGCTGACGACGCGGTCGGAAGAGCCGCGCAGGCGCAGATTCTTGACGAAATTGATGACGATCCAATAGACCGACAGAACCGACATCAGCGTGAGCGTGATGAACACGATCCAGCCGACGAGGTCGAAGTTCTGCAACAGATGCGAAAAGCTCATCTGCTGAAGCGCTTCAGCGTTGGAGCCTCCGGCGGCGGCGGTGGTGGTTTGCTGCAGCATGACGCTTACCTTTGAATGTCGTGGAAAGGAAAGAAGGTCTTACGTAAGAGCTTTGAGGCGGACAACTGTCCAACCGACCCCGATCAGGTCGGCGGGACGAAATCGACGGGCACTCGGACGCGGCTGGCGACCGGCTGACCGTTGCGAATTTCCGGATTGAAGCGCCACTTGCGTGCGGCATCCATGGCCGCGCGGTCCAGATTGCGGTTACGGCTGGACTTTTCGACCTGCACGTCCAGCACGTTGCCCTGGGCGTCGATGCTGATCACGAGGACTACGGTACCGCCCACGCCCTGACGGGCTTCGGTCGGCGGGTACTTAGGCGGGTTCAGGCGGCGCGAAGACGGATCGACGCCCGAGTTGATATCGCTGGCGGCGGACGGCGGCGACGGCGGAGCCGGCGGCGGCGCGGGCGGATCGATCGGGCTCGGATCGAGGTTCTCGATCGGCGGCTGTTCCGGCGGCGGCGGCGTCGGGGTCGGGCGGGGCGGAGACAGTTCCTTCGGAGGCTGTTTGAGCTCCTTGGGCGGTTCCGGCGGCGGCGGCGGCGGGGGGGCGGCGGCGGCGGCGGCTTGATGATGTTGACCATCACCGTCTCCTCCTGATCCTGCTGCTGAGCGGGCGGAGTCATCGGGGCCAGCAACAGCAGGAGCGCCGCGGCATGCACGGCGATCGCGCAGGAGATACCGGCAATACGTGCCCAGTTCAAACCTTCGCGGTCGTCATCATTCCTAACTTGGAGTTCGAGGTCTTGCGTCATGCCGTCAGCTCAGGAGGTGTTTCCGGACGCCGGGGCGCCTCGGGCCATCGTTCGGTTCCTGCAACCGTTTCCAGTCGCGGGAACCTCCTAGCATATACCAAACCGCGTCACAGGTTCCAAGCGCGGTTAGTCTCTTAACGCTGAAATTACTTACCTTTCAGCGCAAGAATTTTCTTGGCGTCGTCGGGTTTCTTAACACCCTTTGCGATCGCCTGCTGGGCAGCTTCCTTGGCCTCGGGGATGCGGTCTTCCTGCCACAGTACACGGGCGAGGTTGAGATAGGTCTCACCATCGGGTGCGAGTGGAGCCGCTTTCTTGTACGCGTCGATCGACTTGGCGGTCTGATCGGAGAAGTAGTAAGACTGCGCCAGCGCGACGTAGGCCTGGTAGTCCGGCTTGAGGACGCCCTTTTCCAGGCCCTCGTTGATCACGCCCGCCGCTTCCTTTTCCTTGCCGTCCAGGTTCAGGTAGGTGGAGTAGAGCTGGCGGTAGTCCTTGTCGTCGGTGAACTGACCGGAGGCGCGAACCTTCTCGAGCACCGTGGCGGCCTTGTCGAGCATGTCGGACTGCGAGTAGACCGCGGCGACGTTCATCTGCGCGCGCTTGTCGTTGGGCGACTTGGCAGCGATGGCTTCGGCGACCTTGGCCGCTTCGGCGCCCTGGTTGTTTTCGACATACGTGGCCATCAGCAACTGCTGCCACTCGGCCTTGGGCTCGGGCGAAGCGTCGACGGCTTCCTTGATGACCTTGGCGGCCTCCGGATAGCGCTCCAGACGGTACAGCGCGTTGCCCTTGACGATCAGGTGCTCGGGCTTGGTGCTCTTGGACTCGCTGAGGAAACGGTCCATGGTCGCCAGCGACTCGGCGTACTGGTCTTCCTGCAACTGCAGCTGGGCCAGCACGAACATGCGGTCGAAATGGCTGTTGTTGTCCAGGCCGCCGATCTCGATGGCCTTCTTCAGGTACTCCATCGCGGCCTTGTTGTCGTCGGCGTCGTAGGCGACCTGGAAGCCGATCTGCGCGGCGAAGGAGCGCTCGTACGCGTTCAACGCGGCGTCGGCGATGATCGCGTCGGCCTGGGCGCGCGCGTCGGCCGTCTTCTCCTTGTCGAAGGCGTCCATCATCTTCTGCAGCTTGCTGCCGCCCTTGGACGAGGCCTTGGCGTCGGGCGAGGTGCGCGTCGCGTTGGGGTACTGGTTCTCGGCCGGCTTGGACGAGCCGCCCTTGTTGTTCTTGGCGGCGCGGCGCTCGGCGGCGCGGTCGGCCGCGCCCTGGGCGCCCTGGGCGTTGACTTGCGTGACAGCGCCGAACACCAGCACCGCACCGATGGCGGCGGCGAGCAGGGTGCTATGGCGGGTGGGTTGCTTGTTCATGGACTCACCTCAAAGAGCTCAGCAGCCGCAGACCAGAGGCCTCGCGGCGGGAACGGCGCAAGGCCAAGGGGCCGCCAACCTAACAGAAACCTGGGGCGGCGCGATACGGGTCTGCACACCCTTTTCACGTTCAGTGTTATCCACACTTGGGCGTACGGCCGCCGGCGCGGGCTTGCTCGTAGACCGGCATCAGCGAGCCGGCGCGGGCGCCGAGCTCCTGGATTCGGGCCTGCGGATCGGGGTGGGTGGACAGCCATTGCGGCGGCCGCGAGCTGCTCGCGGAGATCATGTTCTGCCACAGATTCACTGCCTGGCGCGGGTCGTAACCAGCCTGGGCCATGAGCCGCTGGCCGACCACATCGGCCTCGCTTTCCTGGGTGCGCGAGCCCGGCAGCAGGAACGCGGTCTGCAGCGCGGCGCCGCCGAGCTGGCTGGTCGCGCTGGCCGCGCCCTCACCGTAACGCGCGCCCATCAGGCTGCCGAGGATGTTGAGCGCGACCTGGCTGCTCATCTGGCGGGTGATGCGCTCATCGTGATGGCGCGAAACCACGTGGCCGATCTCGTGCGAAATCACCGCCGCCAGCTGGTCCTGGTTCTTGGCCGCAGTGAAAATCCCGGTGTTCACGCCCACCTTTCCACCCGGCAGCGCAAAGGCGTTGGGCGAATCGTCGACGAACACCGCGACCTCCCAATTGGCCTGCCAGCCTTGCGGCAGTTCGCGAGTGATCGAGTTGACCACGCAGCGCACGTAGGCGTTCTGGCGCGAGTCGGTACTCAGGCGTTGCTTGCTCTTGGCGTCGTCGAAGGCCTTCGCGCCCATCTGGTCGAGCTGGGTCTGGGAGATCGCGCCCACGCGCTGAGTGCGCCCGGTCGGCGAGGTCGTGGTGGCGCAGGCGGCGGCGACCGCGGCGATCGTCAGTCCGAGCAGAAGGCGTTTCATCGCAAGCTTTCCCCGTAGCGTTGCCAACCTTGTAGCCCGGCCAGGATTAACGAATCGTCAATTGCCGTCCCGGCCTTCATGGCCCGGCCAGCAACGCCAGGCAGGCGATCAGATTATTGCCGGCATGGGCCAGATAAGCGGTCCACAGGCTGCCGGTGCGGCGGTAGATCCAGGCGAACGAGGCCCCCATCGCCGCGTACACCGACCACAACAGCACCATGCCCCAGCCCTGGGTGGCGCCCAGCCCGGGCGGCTCGTGAACCCAGGCGAAGGCGAGCGAACTCAGGGCCAGGCCCAGCCACGGCCGGCCCGCGGCCCACAAACGCCCGAACAGCACGCGGCGAAACAGCAGTTCCTCGTACGCCGGCGCGATGAGCACGGCGAACGCCACCACCACGATCGGATGATCGGCGACGATCTGTGCGAAGACTTGATTGGTCGGTGTGAGATCGATGTTCGCGCCTTGCGCGAAAGTGTGGATCAATGCGCTGTAACCGGTGCACACGAACACGCTCAGCGCGACCCAAGCCCAACTCGACGGACGCCACAGCGCGCGCCACGATTCGCGCCGTTCGACTGCGTTCGCACTTCGACGAAAGTAGTAGACGATCAGCGCGCTGATCGCGGTCGCGACCAGGCTGATTGCGACCGTCGTGGGCAAACTCGGCCCGGTTTGCGCGGGCGCGACGCCGCGCACACCTTGCACGAACGCCCACGCCGCGATGGCGGCGACCGACAGGCCGCCGAGCAGGGCGAGCGATAACAGCAAGTCGATGAAGAAACCGGCGACTGCGGCGAGGGCCGAGACCGGCGGCTGCGACGAACGCGGACGCGAGGTGTGCGTGGATGGCGTCTGCGATGCGAGTGCGCGATGCGCGAGCGCGCCGGCAGCGACGCCGCGCTCGCCCGGCTCGGCGTGAGCCGGTCCGGGCGACGAATCCCCGTAGGGGACTCAGACGTCGAGATTGGCCACCTTCAGCGCGTTGTCCTCGATGAACTCGCGGCGCGGTTCGACCACGTCGCCCATCAGGGTGCTGAAGATCTGATCGGCGGCCACCGCGTCCTCGATCCGCACCTGCAGCAGGCGGCGGGTTTCGGGATTGACCGTGGTGTCCCACAGCTGCTCGGGATTCATTTCGCCCAGGCCCTTGAAGCGCTGGATCGCGCGGCCTTTCTTGGCTTCCTCGAGCAACCAGGCCTGCGCCTGAGCGAAGCTCACCACCGGCTGGGCGCGGTTGCCGCGGATGATCTGCGCGCCGTCGCGGATCAGGCCGTGCAGTTGCGCCGCCGCTTCGCGCAGCGAACGCAGCTCGCCGCCTTCGAACGCCGACAACGGCAGCACCTGGGTCAGTTGCTGGCCCATGTGCGAACGCGTGACCAGCAACGCAGCCTGACGGGTTTCGTTGGCCGGATGCAGTTGCAGCGCATAACGCGGCTTGCCCAGACCGGTCTGGTTGAGGCGCTTTTCCAAGGCATCGAGCTCATGCCGCTCGTCGATGTTCTTGAGCAGGTGTTCGGTGTCGAGCGGAGTGAAATCGATCAGCGCCTGCAGCACGTTGGGATCGTAACGGTGCGCGTTGCGGGCGATGGTTTCGCGGGCGCCGGCATAAGCCAGCAGCAACTTCTCCAACGCCGCGCCCTCGATCGGCGGCTCGCCCGTCGCCGGAATCAACCCCGCGCCTTCGACCGCGTTGTTGGCCAGGTACTGATCCAACGCCGCATCGTCCTTGAGGTAGATCTCGTTCTTGCCTTGCTTGATCTTGTACAGCGGCGGCAGACCGATGTAGATGTGGCCGCGCTCGATCAGCTCCGGCATCTGCCGATAGAAGAACGTCAGCAACAAGGTGCGGATGTGCGAGCCGTCGACGTCGGCGTCGGTCATCAGGATGATGCGGTGGTAGCGCAGCTTGTCCGGGTTGTACTCGTCCTTGCCGATGCCGGTGCCGAGCGCAGTGATCAGGGTGCCGACTTCGGCGCTGCCGAGCATGCGGTCGAAGCGCGCGCGTTCGACGTTGAGGATCTTGCCCTTGAGCGGCAGGATCGCCTGGGTCTTGCGGTTGCGGCCCTGCTTGGCCGAGCCGCCTGCGGAGTCGCCCTCGACGATGAACAGTTCGGACTTGGCCGGGTCTTTCTCCTGGCAGTCGGCGAGCTTGCCGGGCAGGCCGGCGATGTCGAGCGCGCCCTTGCGGCGAGTCAGGTCGCGCGCTTTGCGCGCGGCCTCGCGCGCGGTGGCCGCTTCGATGATCTTGCTGGTGATCGCACGCGCTTCATTGGGGTGTTCCTGCAGGAACTCCTCCAAACGTGTACCGAACGTGTTCTCAACGACCGGCCTGACCTCGGAACTGACCAGTTTTTCCTTGGTCTGCGAGGAAAAGCTCGGGTCCGGCACCTTCACCGACAGCACCGCGATCATGCCTTCGCGCATGTCCTCGCCCGAGAGCGCGATCTTGGACTGCTTGGCCGCGCCGCTCTTCTCGATGTAGCTGGCCAGCGTGCGGGTCAGCGCAGCGCGGAAACCGATCAGGTGGGTGCCGCCGTCTTTCTGCGGAATGTTGTTGGTGAAGCAGAACATCGTTTCCTGATAGGAATCGGTCCACTGCAACGCCACGTCGACGGTGATGCCGTTCATCTCGCCCGACACCGAAATCACGTTCGGGTGCAGCGGCGTCTTGAGCTGGGCCAGATGCTCGACGAAGGAGCGGATGCCGCCTTCGTACTGGAACAGATCGCGGCGGCCTTCGCCGCGCTCGTCGACCAGAGTGATCTTGACGCCGGAATTGAGGAACGACAGCTCGCGCAAGCGCTTGGCCAGGATGTCGTAGTGGAACTCGACGTCGGTGAAGATTTCCACCGCCGGCTTGAAGCGCAGCAGGGTGCCGCGCTTGGTCGAGGCTTCCAGCTGCTTCAGCGGATAGATCGGCTCACCCAGCGCGTATTCCTGCTGGTGATGGAAGCCGTCGCGCCAGATGTTGAGCCACAAGTGCTCGGACAGTGCGTTGACCACCGACACGCCCACGCCATGCAAGCCGCCGGAAACTTTGTAGCTGTTGTCGTCGAACTTGCCGCCGGCATGCAGCACGGTGAGGATCACCTCGGCCGCGGACACGCCTTCTTCCTTGTGGATGTCGACCGGGATACCGCGACCGTTGTCGTAGCACGAGACCGAACCGTCTTCGTGCAAGGTCACGACCACATCGTCGGCGTGGCCGGCGAGGGCCTCGTCGATCGCGTTGTCGACCACCTCGAAGACCATGTGATGCAGGCCGGTGCCGTCGTGGACATCGCCGATGTACATGCCTGGGCGCTTGCGCACAGCCTCAAGCCCGCGCAAGACGGTGATCTTGCTCGAGTCGTAGGTCTGCGGGGTTTGCGCGCTTTGCGGCGGGGTCGAACCGGTGGCCGATTCTGTCGAGGGGTCGTTCTCACGGTTGGTCATTGCGTCAACAGGCTCCGACGACGCGGGCTCCGGCGGGGCCGCCGGGCGCGTCGAGACACATAATGAAGTGATTGAAGTATAGCAGGCGGGAGGGGCTGCCGCCCCGAGCCCTCTGGCGAGGCGTGGGAGCGCCGCAGCGGCCGACGGAGCGGATCCAGACCGCCCCGGCCGCGGAACGCGGTGGAAACCGCCGCCAGCGTTCATTGGGAGCGTATGCGATGGGGCCGCCCAAGCCACTTTTAAACCACGCCGGCCCAATGTTCCACGTGGAACAGTAGCCCCTGTAGGAGCGGCGCAAGCCGCGACCACGCCACAGCACCAACGACATCGCCCGGTGAGCGCTCCGTAGCTCCGGCCGTTAGTCGATCAAAGCGCCGCGCGCCCGATCAGCCCTACAAAGGCCGCAACTCCCCATGTTCCACGTGGAACCTACTCACCTCGACCTGGATCCCCGCCAAAGCCGGCGGCGCCTCCGTCCCGGTGATGAACACCTGCGCCCCTGAAGCCAGCAACCGCTGCAGCACCCGCTCCTGGTGATTCCGATCCAGCTCCGAAGCCAAATCGTCCAACGCCACCACCGGCCATTCGCCGCGGATGGCGGCGTGGTGCTCGGCCTGGGCCAGCAACGCCGACAGTGCGGTCAGCTTGGCCTGGCCGCGCGAGAGGGCATCGCGCCCTGGAATCCCCCCGAACCCGATGCGCCAGTCGGCCCGATGCGGTCCGACCGAGGTGTAGCCGGCCAGCTGATCGCGATCGCGCGCCAGCAGCAGCGCATCGGCCAAGGGAAACTCGTCGCGGCGCCAGCCCGGGAGGTAATCAAGCCGCACCTCGCCCAGCGCGGGCGCCAGCTCCGCGGCCAACGCGGCGAATCGGGGCTGCAGCTCATCGAGATACTGCTGGCGGCGGCGGCTCAGCGGCTCGCCGGATTCGGCGAGCTCCCGGTCCCAGGCATCGATCTGCCCATCGCGCGCCCGCGCTTTGAGCAGGGCATTGCGCTGTTTCAGTGCCCGCGTGTACCGACGCCACAGCGGCGTGAAGTCATGTTCCACGTGGAACAGCCCCCAATCGAGGTAGCGCCGCCGGATCTCCGCCGCGCCGGTGATCAGGGAATGGCTGCCGGGTTCGAAACTGACCACGGCCAGCGCCGCACACAGCTCACCGAGCTGGGACACGGCCGCGCCATCGAGCCGCCCGACCCAGTCCTGACCGCTGTGGCGCAGCCCGGCCTTGCGGCGCTGATCGCGCCGCGCCTCCTGCCATTCGACGAAGATTTCCAGAGCGGGATCGCCCGCGCGGACCAGGCCATCGCGAACCCGTCCGCGGAAACTGCGGCCATAGGCCATCAGATGCAGGGCTTCGAGCAGGCTGGTCTTGCCCGCGCCGTTGTTGCCTGTGATCAGATTGATCCCGGGCGCCGGCAACAAGCTCACTTCGGCGAACCGGCGGAGACCGCGGGCGTCCAGGCGGGTTACGTGCATGGTGGAATGATCGCAGATTCAGGGGAGAGGGCGGCTGGGTAGGGCCCTATCAACACTTCTCGCTGTTCGCGGCAAAGCTTCGTTCGCCCCTCTAGGAGCGGCGCGAGCCGCGATACACCGAAGCGATGTTAGAAAGCGTTGGTTCCGAAGCCCATAAACCGCACTGGTAGTGGGCCCCTGTGATCGCCGGTGAACCTCTTCGGAGGGGGGCGGAGATATCAATCGCTTCGGTTGATCGCGGCTCGCGCCGCTCCTACAGGGGGCGAACGAATTGCATCGAGGTTCGGACAAACAAAAACGCCCGGCATCGGCCGGGCGTTTCATGTTCCACGTGGAACCAAGCCGGTTCGGCGCTGGGTCAGAGGCGCAGCGGCATCACCACATGGCGGCAACGTTCGTTCGACGCCTCACGCACCAGGGCCGAGGAGTTGGCGTCGCGCAGGGCGATCACCACGTGCTCGTCGCGCAACGCGGTGAGGGCGTCCAGCAAGTAGTTCACGTTGAAGCCCACGGCCAGGTCGTCGACCTTGGTGTCGGCTTCGACTTCTTCCTGCGCTTCTTCCTGTTCCGGGTTGTGCGCGCTGATCTTGAGCTGGCCCGGGGTGACTTCGATTCGCACGCCGCGGTACTTCTCGTTCGACAGGATCGCCGCACGCTGCAGCGAGGCGCGCAGCACTTCGCGCTCGATCCGCACTTCCTTGTCGGCGCCGATCGGAATCACCGCCTCGTAATCCGGAAAACGGCCGTCGATGAGCTTGCTGGTGAAGGTGACATCGTCGCGCTTGATCCGGATGTGGCCGCGGCCCATTTCCAGCTCGACTTCGCGATCGCCGCCTTCGAGCAGGCGCTGCAGTTCCTGCACGCCCTTGCGCGGCACGATGATCTGGCGCTTGGTCTGCGAACCGCCTTCGAACGGCGCTTCGCACAACGCCAGACGATGGCCGTCGGTGGCCACGCAGCGCAGGCTGGTTTCGCGCAGGTCGAACAGCAGGCCGTTAAGGTAATAGCGCACATCCTGCTGGGCCATCGCGAACGCGGTGCGTTCGATCAGTTCCTTCAGGGCCGCTTCCGGCACGCGCACGCGCTCGGTGGCTTCGACCTCATCGATCGACGGGAAGTCGTTCGCCGGCAGGCTGGCCAGGGTGAAGCGTGAACGGCCGGCCTGGACGGTGATCTTCTCGGCCACCTGAGTGACCGTGACTTTGCTGCCGTCGGGCAGGGCGCGAATGATTTCGAACAGCTTGCGCGCCGGAATCGTGGTTTCGCCGTCCTTCGCATCGTCCACCGCAACGCGGGAAATCATTTCGACTTCCAGATCGGTACCGGTCAGCGAAAGCTGCCCGTCCTTGACCTGTACCAGCAAGTTGGCGAGGACCGGCAAGGTCTGCCGGCGTTCGACGACATTGACCACTTGGGCCAACGGCTTGAGAAAGACTTCGCGTTGCAGACTGAAACGCATGCGGACCCCTTGGCCGTCTGTGGGCGCAAGCCCAATTACTAAAGAGATGTATAAATCAAAAGCTTAGTGGCGGTGGAGCGGCGAAAATCGTTGGAGAACTGGCTTAAACCATTGATCTACATGCGATTTTCGGTACTTCAAAAGCGGGTAGAACTGGCACTGGGGGCCAGGTAGAACCTGTGGATAAATTAGGCGCCTGGTGGCGGCCTCGAACTTATCCACAGTTTGTAGGGATATCATCCCCCAAGTTATGCCTTTCGCATCAGTAACTTAGGGATTACCTTTATTCCATCGACCCGGTGCGACCTCGAAAACACCGCGCCCGACGCCGAACGAGTTGGATCCGACCCGCCACCTCCGCCCCGTTCCTGCAGCTGTCGGCCTTGCGATCTCAGTACTGATGAGCGCGGCCTGCAAGCGCGGTAGAACCCAACGGATGAAGCCCGCGATCGAAACCTGTTCCGCGTTCGAGCCCGGATATCGCCGAGCCGCCGCGTCGAACGATCCACTGCAAGCCGACAACCTCGGCCCGCATTCGAACTGTTTCCGGCCCGCAAACAGGCGCGCCGTACCTGCGCATCGACCGCCGCCGATGCTTACCGGCCCGCGTCGTGCGTTCTACCCGGCCCCGTCTTGCCGCGGCCGGGCAAACCCGTCACTCGCTGAGCTTACGGATCAGCTTGTCCCAGTCTTCCCGCAGTTTGCCGTCGGTTTCCATCAAGGTGCGGATCTGACGGCAGGCATGCAGAACGGTCGTGTGGTCGCGACCGGCGAAGGCATCGCCGATCTCCGGCAGCGAGTGTTCGGTCAGTTCCTTGGTCAACGCCATGGCGACCTGGCGAGGACGGGCGAGCGAACGCGTACGCCGTTTCGACAACAAGTCCTTGATCTGGAGGCCGTAGTAGTCTGCCACGGTCTTCTGGATGTTGGGGATGCCGATCGCGTGCTGCTGCGCACGCAGCAGATCGCGCAGGGTTTCCTGGGCGAATTCGACCGTGACGGCCCGGCCGGTGAAGTTGGCGCGCGCGGTCAGGGTGTTGAGCGCGCCTTCCAGGTCGCGCACGTTGCTGCGCATCTTCTTGGCCAGCAGGAAGGCGACTTCCTCCGGGATCGCGGCGCCGCGTTCCTTGGCCTTGGAGATCACGATCTGGGCGCGGGTCTCGAAGTCCGGCGGCTCGATCGCCACCGACAGGCCCCAGGCCAGGCGCGACTTGAGCCGCGGCTCCAGGCCTTCGACTTCGCGCGGATAGCGGTCGCAGGTCAGGATGATCTGCTGCTTGCCGTCGAACAGTGCATTGAAGGTGTGGAAGAACTCTTCCTGGGTGCGGTCCTTGCCGGCGAAGAACTGGATGTCGTCGATCAGCAGTGCGTCCACGCGTTGGAACTGGCGCTTGAACTGGTCCATGGTCTTGTCCTGCAGCGCCTTCATCATCGCGCTGAAGAACTGTTCCGAACGCAGATACATCACCCGCATGGCCGGATTGGCCTCGCGCATGGCGTTGCCGGCGGCGAACATCAGATGGGTCTTGCCCAGGCCGGTGCCGCCGTACAGCAGCAGCGGGTTGTGCGCGCGTTCGCCGGGCTTTTGCGCGGCCTGCAATGCGGCGGCGCGGCCGAGCTGATTGCTGCGGCCTTCGACGAAATTGTCGAAGGTGTAATGCGTGTCCAGATTGCCCTGGAACGGTTCCGGCGGCGCCACCGGGCGCGGCGCGGCCACGGTGATATCCGCATCGCGCAACGGCAGCGGCGCGGTGCGCGGCAGCGAGCCGACTTCCAGGCTGACGTCGTCGCTGCCGGCGAAATACGACAGCAGTTCGCGGATCCGGCCCAGGTAGCGTTCGCGCACGTGTTCGACCACGAACGCGTTGGGCGCGTAGAGCACCGTCTTGGTGTCGCGCTGCGTGGCTTGCAGCGGTTTCAACCAGGTGTGGACGTCCTCGACCGGAAATTCGGCTTCGAGGCGTTCGAGGCAGCGGGGCCAGGCTTCCATCTGTAGCGTGTCTTCTTTATGCGTGAGCATTACATGCGTGGAGCGGGGTCGGCCGTGCGCGCCGGGTAGCCTGGGCGGCGGACGAAAGCGGCCCAACGCACGATGCGGACATCGCGACGAAGGAGGCCAGGGGGTCGGTCAGACTACCATCGCCGCCGGGTCCGGAACAGGACTAATCCACAGGTTCATGCACAGGCTGGAGCGGCTGCTTCGGGGGCGCCGGTCGCGGAATGCAAACGCCAGGGGAAACAAACACTTGACCCAGGTACCTTCGACCCATAGAATCCGCGGTCCTCTACGCCAGTTACAGCCGAGCCGATCATGGCCACCAAGCGCACCTACCAGCCCAGCAACCTCAAGCGCAAGCGCGACCACGGCTTCCGTGCCCGCATGGCGACCGCCGACGGCCGCAAGATTCTCGCCCGTCGTCGTGCCAAGGGCCGCAAGCGCCTGACCGCCTAAGCGTTGCCGGCCGCCTGTCGCGATCTGTTCGATCCGGCGTTCGGCGGCCGACCGCCTGCAATGAATTCGACCCGCTTCCCGCGCATTGCGCGGGTACGCGCGCGCTCCGATTTCGATCGCATCTTCAAGCATGGCCGGCGCGTGGCGCTGCCCGTGCTTGCTTTGCATTTCCAGGCCGACGAGTCGATCGCGCCGCGCCTGGGTCTGGCGGTCTCGCGCAAGGTCGATCCGCACGCGGTCGGCCGCAACCGCATCAAGCGCGTGCTCCGCGATGCCTTCCGCCACCTGCGCGCCGAACTGGCCGGTGGCGACTATGTCGTGGTCGCGCGGCCCGGCGCATCGCGCTGCACCGGCGAGGAACTCCGCGCCGCCTTCCATAGTCTGCTCAAGCGCGCCGGCGCGCGTTCGCCGCTCGCATTGCCCGCAACTGCGGCGCCCGGCACAATGCCGGCCGCTTCCCCTTCTTCCGACACTACGCCGGACTCCGGTCCCGGCTGAGCCTGCCTGCTGCCCATGAACCAGACCCGTGCTTTCCTGATCCTCGCCTGGCTGATGGTGGCGACCTTACTGTGGATGGAGTGGGGCAAGGAAAAGGCCACCCCGCCCGCGTTGCCGCCGAGCGCGGTCGCGCCGGCCAGCAGCGTCCCGGTCGCTGCCGGCGCTGCCGCCAATGCCGCGGTGCCCGGCGTGCCGAGCGCGGCGACGCCACCGACGCCGGCCACCGGCTCGACCGTCAGCACCGCGCCAGTCACCGGCGCCGATACGCCGGTCGTGGTCACCACCGACGTATTCAAGGTGATCCTGCGCGGCGGTGAGGTCAGCGAAGCCGATCTGCTGCGCTACCCGATCACCTCCGAACCCGACAGCCCGCCGATGCGGCTGCTGGCCCACGACTCCACGTTGTTCTTCGTCGCCCAGAGCGGCTGGGTCAGCCAGGGCAATGCCGCGCCGACGCACGAGTCGGGCTTCCGCTACGCCGGCTATTCGCGCGAGCTGAACATCGCCAAGGACGCCGGCGAGATCGCCGTGCCGTTCGTGTGGACCGGCCCCAACGGTGTGAGCATCACCCGCACCTACACCTTCCGTCGCGGCGATTACGCGATCAAGGTGCGCGACGAGGTCAGCAACGGCAGCACCGTGCCGTGGCAGGGCTACGTCTATCGCCAGCTCAGCCGCGTGCCGCGCGAACTGGCCCAGAAGGGACCCTTCAGCCCGGAGCAGTACAGCTTCCAGGGCGCGGCGTGGTACAGCCCGACCGACAAGTACGAGAAGCGCAAGTTCGACAAGTTCGCCGACGACGGCAAGCTGGACAAGTCGGTCACCGGCGGCTGGATCGCGATGCTGCAGCACCATTTCTTCGCCGCCTGGATTCCGGGCGAGAAGGATCAGGGCCAGTTCTCGCTCGAGCATCTCAACGCCGGCGGCGCGCCGCAGTACCTGATCCGCGACCTCGGCCCGGGCGTCAACGTCGCCGCCGGCGCCAAGGCCAGCACCGAAGCGCGGCTGTGGATCGGTCCCAAGCTGGTCAAGGCGATCGAAGCGCAGAAGGTCCAGGGCCTGGACCGCGCGGTCGACTTCAGCAGCTACAGCATGTTCGCCACGCTGGCCGGCTATCTGTTCTGGGTGCTGGAGAAGTTGCACGGCCTGTTCGGCAACTGGGGCTGGGCGATCGTCGGCCTGGTGGTGCTGCTCAAGCTCGTGCTGTATCCGCTGTCGGCCGCGCAGTACAAGTCGGCGGCGAAGATGCGCAAGTTCCAGCCGCGCGTGGCTCAGCTCAAGGAGCGCTACGGCGAGGACAAGCAGAAGTTCCAGATGGCGCTGATGGAGTTGTACAAGAAGGAGAAGATCAATCCGGTCGGCGGCTGTCTGCCGTTGCTGCCGCAGATGATCATCTTCATGACCTTGTACTGGATGCTGGCCGAGTCGGTGGAGCTGCGTCATGCGCCGTGGATGCTGTGGATCCACGACCTGACCGCGCGCGACCCGTTCTTCGTGCTGCCGCTGCTCAACATCGCGGTGATGTGGACCACCCAGAAGCTGACCCCGATGACCGGCATGGATCCGGCGCAGGCCAAGATGATGCAGTTCATGCCGCTGATCTTCGGCGTGATCCTGGCTTTCCTGCCGGCCGGCCTGGTGTTGTACCAAGTCGCCAACGGCGGCCTGGGCCTGCTGCAGCAGTGGCTGACCACCAAGCGGTATGCCGAGGCGACGGCGGGTAAGGATAAGGACAAGGACTGAGGTCCGGTCTAAGTCGATTCGATTCGCTCACAAAGCCCGCCGCAAGGCGGGCTTTGTGTTTGTTGGGACTGAGTGGCGCGGTGTTTCCGGTTTGCCTAGGTGGGGCCGGGCCGGCTCTTGCTCGTCATTCCCGCGAAGGCGGGAATCCAGAGACTTCAAGCGTTCTCGCATGAAAGGCCCTGGATTCCCGCCTTCGCGGGAATGACGAGCAAAAACGGAAGCCGCCCGATCGCCGCCACCCGCCACTCACCATCCGCTCCGCTCCCGGATTTATGATTCCCCCATGACCCCACCCGCCGCCCGCGACACCATCGCCGCCATTGCCACCGCCCCCGGCGCGGGCGGCGTCGGCATCGTGCGGTTGTCGGGCGCGCGTGCGAGAGAAATCGCCCAAACCATCGCCGCGCGCGACTTGCAGCCGCGCCACGCGCATTACGTGCGGTTCCGCGATGCGGCCGGCGCCACCATCGACGACGGCATCGCGCTCTACTTCGCCGCGCCGGCCAGCTACACCGGCGAGGACGTGGTCGAACTGCAGGCCCACGGCGGCCCGGCGTTGCTGGAAGAACTGCTTGCGCGCGTCTGCGCGCTCGGCGCGCGCCGGGCGCGACCCGGCGAATTCAGCGAACGCGCGTTTCTCGAAGGCCGGCTCGACCTGGCCCAGGCCGAAGCGGTCGCCGATCTGATCGCCGCCGCCGACGGCCGCGCGGCGCGCGCGGCGCGGCGCGCGCTCGACGGCGAGTTTTCGCGCCGGGTCGAAGCCTTGGCCGGCGAGGTGCTGGCGATCCGCGTGCACGTGGAAGCGGCGATCGATTTCGCCGACGAGCCGCTCGACACCCTCGGCGGTGCCGCCTTGCGCGCGCGCTTCGCCGCCGCGTCCTCATCGCTCGACGATCTGCTCGCCGCCGCCGAACGCGGCCGCCGTTTGCGCGACGGCCTGCATGCGGTGATCGTCGGCCCGCCCAATGCCGGCAAAAGTTCGCTGCTCAATGCACTGGCCGGCAGCGAGCGCGCCATCGTCACCGACATCGCCGGCACCACCCGCGATCTGTTGCACGAGACCGTGCGCCTGGACGGCGTCGAACTCACCCTGGTCGACACCGCGGGTCTGCGCGACGGCGGCGATGCGATCGAACGCGAAGGCATGCGCCGCGCGCGCGGCGAACTCACCCGCGCCGACCTGGCGATCGTGGTGCTCGATGCGCGCGACCCGCATACCGGCGTGGCATCGGTCGCCGACGCCATCGCCGACGTGCCCGCGCGGTTGTTCGTCTACAACAAGATCGACCTGCTCGAATCCGACTACGACTCACCCGGCCCGGCCGATATCGGCGGCGAGAACCGGGTGTTCGTCTCCGCGCAAACCGGCGCCGGCCTGGATACCTTGCACGCGCGGCTGCGCACACTCGCGCAGGGCGATGCCGCGGATGCGGCCGAAGGCGCGTTCACCGCGCGCGCGCGCCACGTCGACGCGCTGTTGCGCGCGCGCGAGGAACTCGACGATGCGCGCGCTCAGCTCGAACACGAGATGCTCGATCTCGCCGCCGAGGCTTTGCGCCAGGCGCACGACGCCTTGGGCGAAATCACCGGCCGCGTGCGCGCGGACGATCTGCTCGGGCATATTTTTTCGAGCTTCTGTATCGGGAAGTGAGGGCGTCGCGGCCGACAAACAACGATCAGCGCTTGCCCGTATGAGCCCGGCGTCGCCAGCCGCTCACCGAATGACCGCCGCAGCGACTGTAGGAGCGGCGCGAGCCGCGACCGCGAAACTGGCTTGCGTCGCAAGCGCGATGTCGTGGTCGCGGCTCGCGCCGCTCCTACAAGGGGAAGATCCGAGCGAGCTCAGGCCGCGTGTGGATAGTCGATATAACCCTGCGCGCCGCCGCCGAAGTAACGCGTGCGATCGCCTTCGCCGAGCGACAGATCGTGTTCGAGCCGATACGGCAGATCCGGATTGGCGATGAACGGCCGGCCGAAACCGATCAGGTCGGCCCAGCCGCTGCGCAACGCGCGTTCGGCGCGCTCCTTGGTGTAGCGGCCCGAATAGATCAGGCTGCTGCGGTAGACGATGCGCAAGGCTTCGCGGAACGCGTCGGGCATGTCGGGTGCGTCGTCCCAGTCGGCTTCGGCGATGTGGATGTAGGCCGCGCCGATGTCGTCGAGCAGTTTCGCCGCGGCGAGGTAGGTCGCCTGCGGAGTGTCGTCGACCGCGCCCTGCAAGGTCGTGAGCGGCGCCAGGCGCACGCCGAGGCGGCCCGGGCCGACGACGTCGAACACGGCTTGCGCGACTTCGCGCAGGAAACGCAGACGGTTGGGCAGGCTGCCGCCGTACTCGTCGTCGCGCGCGTTGGCTTGCGAGTCGATGAACTGATTGATGAGGTAGCCGTTGGCGCCATGCAATTCGACGCCATCGAAACCGGCTTCGAGCGCGTTGCGCGCGGCCTGCGCATAGTCGCCGACGATGCCGGCGATCTCCTCGACCCGCAGCGCGCGCGGCGCGGAGTGCTGGACCATCTCGCCGACGCCGGCTTCGGACCCGCGCCCTTCGACGTCGACGAAGACCTTGACGCCTTCGGCGAGCAGCGCTGAGGACGACACCGGCGCGGCGCCTTCGGCCTGCAGCGCGACATGGGAGACGCGGCCCACGTGCCACAGCTGGGCGAACATGCGCCCGCCCGCGGCATGCACCGCGTCGGTGACCTTGCGCCAACCGGCGATCTGCTCACGGGTGTAGATGCCCGGCGTCCAGGCGTAGCCCTGGCCTTGCTGGCTGATCTGGGTGCCTTCGCTGACGATCAAGCCGGCGCCGGCGCGCTGCGCGTAGTACTGCGCCATCAGCTCGGTGGCGACTTCGCCGTGGGCGGCGCGCGAGCGGGTCATCAGCGGCATGACGATGCGGTTGGGCAGGTCGAGTTCGCCGAGGTGGTGGGAGGTGAACAACATGGACGTTCTCTGGAAGTTCGGATTGGGGCTAGTTTCGGGATGTCGCGGGCCGGGAAAAATACGTCGGGCGGAGAATGATTTTTCCTTTGGATGCAAGAATCGGTGGCATGGCGCGGTAGTTGAGTTGGCGCGGTCGCGGCTTGCGCCGCTCCTACAGCTAGCCCATGTAGGAGCGGCGCAAGCCGCGACCACGACACTTCGCTTACGATGCCGCTACGCAAAAATCCGCTTCAACGAATCGCCACCGGATTGACCGTCACCTGCGTCGTCCCGGTGTAACGCGGCTGCCCGAGCACGAACAAGAACTCCCAGGCCTTGTCGCGCACCAACGCGCGCGAATCGATCAGCTCCAGGTTGTAGACGCCGTGCTTGGCCAGCATCAGCTGGTTCACCGGAAATTCCTCGTCGGTTTCGCCGGGCACGGCTTCCACCACCCAGGTGTCGCCGCCGATCGCGACCACGCCCCGGTCGATCAGGTACTGCGCCGCGTCCATGCCGATGCCCGGTTCGCCGGCGAGAAAGCGCGGATTGTCCTTTCCGATCAGTTCCAGCCAGCCGGTGTTGAATAGCACCACGTCGCCTTTGCGCAGCCGCAGTCCCTGCCTGTCGAGCACTGCGATCAGGTCGGCGCGGGTGAACACTTTGCCTTCGGGCACGATCGGCTGGCCGTAGAACGCGGTCATGTCGAGCACGATGCCGCGGGTGACCATCGGCGGAACCTTCTCCAGGCCGAGCTTGGTTAGCCCTTCCATGGTCACGATGTCCTGCGCGCGATGGCCGTTGTAGTAGACGTTGTCGATACCGATGTGGCCGATGCCGTTGAGCTGGGTGCCCACGCCGGTCCAGGCCACCACCAGTTCGTCGTTGAAGGTGAACTTGTTCGGCCCGGCGGTCAGGCCGGCCTGTTGCCCGGGCTGCACGTTGTAGAGCTTGAAACTGCGGTGGCGAAATGCCGGCAGGTCCTTGTTGATCTCAACGCCCAGCGGATAGGTCTTGCCGATCTTGACCAGCTTCGCGGCCTGCAGCACGACGTCGGGCGTGAGCAGGTTGGCTGCGCCGATTTCGTCGGCGTCGCCGTATTTGGACGGATACCAATCGGCCTTCGGCGCGGTTTGCGCGAACACCGGGGCAGCGAGCAGCGTCGCCGCCAGCAGCAGCGGTTTGAACGTACGCATGGGGTTTCTCCTGAGTGAGTCGCGCCGCCTCGCGCATCGGCGAAGCGGCGCGCGAGGATCAATCCCAGATCGGCGCCAGGCCATCGGGATCGGTCAGCCGTTCGTCGCGATCGAGCGTGGCGATGCGGGCCATGTCGTCGGCGTCCAGGCGCAAGGACGTCGCCAGCAGATTGCTCGCCAGGTTCTCGCGCTTGGTCGAGGACGGAATCACCGCGTAACCCAGCTGCATCGCCCAGGCCAACACGACCTGCGCCGGGGTGGCCTCGTGCTTGCGCGCGATCTCGACGATCAGCGGATCGCCCAGCGCCTTGCCGTAGGCCAGGGTCATGTACGAGGTCAGGTGGATGCCATTGGCTTGCGAGAACTCGGCGAGCTTGCGGTTCTGCAGGTACGGATGCAGTTCTACTTGATTGGTTGCGATTTCCTGCGCACCGACCGCGTCGATCGCGCGCCGGGCCAGATCGATATTGAAATTCGAAATGCCGATCGCGCGAGTCAGACCTTCCGACTTGGCTTGCGCGAGAGCAGTCATGAATTCAGCGACCGAAACAGCGTTCCCCGGCGACGGCCAATGGATGAGAGTCAGGTCGACCCGGTTGGTGCGCAGTTTGCTCAGGCTCTCGCGCAGGCTCGGGAACAGTTTGTCCTTGGACAGGTTGTCGACCCAGATCTTGGTGGTGATGAAGAGCTCATCGCGGGCCACGCCGCTATCGGCGATGGCTTGGCCGACCTCGGCCTCGTTGCCGTAGATCTGCGCGGTGTCGATGACGCGATAGCCGACTTCAAGGCCATTGCGGACCGAATCGATGACGGTCTGGCCCTTGAGACGGAAGGTGCCCAGACCGAAGGCGGGAATGTTCATTGACGAAAACCTCATGGCAAATGGGGGAGAGAAGCAACGAATCAGTGAGCGAGAACGGCTGCACCGGTGGCGCGATCAGGCAAACCGTCGCGGCGATCGAGCCAGCCGCTCAGCGCGGTCAGGCCGAACGCGCCGAGCACCACCAGCGCGCCGACCCACGGCGTATGGCCCAGGCCCATGTGGGTGACGACCAGACCACCGGCCCAGGAGCCGCCGGCGACGCCGAGATTGAATGCGGCGATGTTGAAACCGGCGGCGACATCGACCGCTTCCGGCGAATAGTGTTCGGCCTGCTTGACCACGTACACCTGCAGACCGGGCACGTTGCCGAACGCGACCGCGCCCCAGGCCAAGGCGGTGAGCACCACCAGCCATTGGCTGTGCGCGGTGAAGCTCAAGACCAACAACACCGCGGCCAACAGCAGGAAGATCGTCTTGAGCGCCTTGATCGGGCCCTGGCGATCGGCGAGCTTGCCGCCCCACACGTTGCCGACCGCGACCGAGATACCGTACGCCAGCAACACCAGGCTGACCATGTTCGGGCTGAAACCGGCGATGTCCTGCAGGATCGGCGCCAGATAGGTGAAGGCGATCAGCGAGCCGCCGTAACCGACCGCGGTCATCGCATACACCAGCAACAGGCGCGGCTGCAGCAGCACCGAGGCTTGCTTCAGCAACGGCGCCGGCGTGGCGTGCGCGATCTTCTTCGGCACGAACAACGCGCTGCCGAGCATCGCGATCAGACCGAACGCGGCGACCACGAGAAAGGTGGTGCGCCAACCGACGTGTTGGCCGATGAAGGTGCCCATCGGAATACCGGTGACAAAGGCCACGGTCATGCCGCTGAACATGGTCGCGATGGCGCTGGCGGCTTTTTCCTTCGGCACCAGGCTGGTGGCGATGATCGAGCCGACCGAGAAGAACACGCCGTGGGCGAGGCCGGTGAGGATGCGCGCGACGATCAGCGTGGTGTAACCCGGCGCCAACCATGCGACCAGGTTGCCGACGGTGAACAGCGCCATCAGCGCGACCAGCAGGGTCTTGCGCGGCACCCGGCCGGTCAGCGCGGTCAGTAGCGGCGCGCCGATGGCGACTCCGAGGGCGTACAGGCTGACCAGCAACCCGGCCGAGGGCAGGCTGACGCCGAGGTCGGCGGCGATGGTGGGGATCAGGCCGACGATGACGAACTCGGTGGTGCCGATGGCGAAGGCGCCGAGGGTCAGGGCCAACAGGGCGAGGGGCATGGCGGGCATCCGGTGGATCGGGATGCGCAGTGTCGGCCGACGGTCCTTGCAGAAAAACAGGGTTCTAATCGAATTACTTTTGATTAAAAATCAATAGTTGATGGGTATGGCGGACCCGGGGCAGTTTGGAGACATGTGCACGGTCGATGCCTGACCCAGCTTTGATCGGTGTTTTCGCCGACGCCCGATGCAGTCGTCGTCTAATTGCGGTAGCTGTCGATCAGCTTCCAGGTACCGGTGGCGCCATCGCGCAACTGAACTTTCACGCCACGCAGCTGAGCTGGATCGACCAGCCGCAGATTCACGCCCGATCGCGCGCCGGCATCGTACTCGCGGCCGGCCGGCCGATGATGGGTAAAGCACCCGCATGTTTTGCAGCGAAACCAGCGAAGTACCCGTCGGCCCCACACATAGCTTTCGAGCGCGCCGCGGGACGAGTGCACCGCGATCGTCCGCGCGGTGTAGTAGGCGAACAGCGGCTGGACCCGCACGCACATCGAGCAGTTGCACTGGGTCAGCACGCGTGGACGGCGCGGCAGCTGGATCGTGACGGCGCCGCAATGGCAGATCGCTTGGAGCATGGAGCCTCGCCGGGAACTTTCCGAAGGCAGCCACACTGTGCAACAGGCAAACCTCAGGATTCAATCGGCGAGGCGGATCCCGGCCGCTCCGATGCAGTCTCAATGATCGGCGCGCATCGAGTTGAGTATCACCAGCACCAACAGCAACACCGCCATCGCCGCAAAGAAAATCTTGACCCAGCTGTACGGCCGCTCGCCCGCGATCTGCCCGGTGTAGCCGTTGGCCAGAACCTGAAAACTGCGCGAGCCGTAGGTGTAGCTGACCAGCCACACTGGCACCAGGATGTGCTTGAAGGTGCGGCCGCGATACGTGGCCTGCACCTGCAGATTGCGTTGCGTATCGCCGGGTACTTCGGCCGAACACAGCGAACGGGTCTGCTCCTGCATCGACGCCTCGCTGCGCTGCGCGGCCTGGCGCAGATCGACCTGATAACGCTCGACCAGCCAGCCGCGCACGAATTCGGGCGAATACGGCTTCAGGTCGGTGGTGGTCGGGAACGTGCCGATCTTCTGCAGCAAGGCCGCGTGCACGCCGACCGTGCCGGGCACCAGTTCGTCGTTGAAGAAATGCTGCAACGAACCCGAGGCGTGCTCCCAGCGCACGCGCAGCACCTGACGGGTCTTGCGGTTGCCGTTCTCGGTGTAGCTCTCGGTGACGTAATAGTGATGACCCGCCTCGGCGGTCCAGGTGGCCGAGACGTGCGCGTCGAAGGTCCAGTACGGCAGGTACACGCCCTTGAGCGTGTCGGTCAGCGCCGCGCTCTTGAGTCGGTTGGGCGCGAACCAGCGCGTGCCGTACCACCTGCGGATGGCATCGCGCACTTGGCCGTCGCTGATCTTGAACGGCAGTACGCTCTGCGGCGTGATCGCATCGCCGAGCGATTGATGGTCGATGATCGACGGCGAGCCGCAGAATTCGCAGCGGTCGGCGACCTTGCCGTCGACGAACACCGAGATCGCGTGACAGCTGCGACACTGCACTTCGCGCCGTTGCCCGCCGTAACCGCGCTGCGCTTGCGGCGTGTCGGCCATGCTCTGCAGCAGGTCGAGCACGCTGCTGCCCTGCCGTGAGCCCTGCACACGCTTGCCGTCGGTCTGCACGCTCCAGCTGACGGCGACGCGCGGCCCGCCGCCGGGCGATCGCGCCAGCTGCTCTACGGCCGCGTGCGCGCCGGCGAGATCGGGATCCTGCGAACCCGAGGCGTCGGCCTGTGCGGCCGCGTGCGGCGGTGGCCCGTCGGCCGGCGCTTGCATGCGCTTGAGCGCTTCGAGCAGATCGTGCTCGACCACCGCCGCGCTGCCGTCGCCGGCCGCGACGGTGGCCTGATCCAACGGCACCACGGTGCCGCAATAAGGACAGGCCAGGGCTTGCTTGGCCGCATTCCATTGCAGATCCCCGCCGCACTCCGGGCAGGGATGCTTTCCGACCGTCGCGTTGTCCATCAGCCGCGCAGGAATTCTTCGAGCGCGGCCTTGGCGATGCGGGTGGCGCTGCCGATCTTGCGCGCCTTCAGGTCGCCGGCGGCGATCGCGGCCATCACGTCCTCGACCGACACCCCGAGCGTGGCGGCGGCCTGTTCGGGCGTGAGCACGTCCAGACCGCCGG
Organism: Lysobacter sp. CA199; assembly: GCF_052078715.1. NCBI lineage: Bacteria > Pseudomonadati > Pseudomonadota > Gammaproteobacteria > Lysobacterales > Lysobacteraceae > Lysobacter > Lysobacter sp. CA199. The sequence goes on from NZ_JBQJIL010000018.1 coordinate 89,165, forward strand.
CCGTGGCCGTCGCGGCACCGGCCGCGGGCGCTGCGGCGGTGTTGCCCTGCATGCTGCGCATCATTTCCTGGGCCATGCCGAAACCGATCGCCATCTGCGCCGCGCCGCCGGCTGCGCCGCCGTCGCTGCCGTTGGCCATCGAGGTACCCATCTGGAACTTGACGTAGTCGTTGAGGTTGCCGACCGCGCCCATGCTCGAGCGCGCGTCGATCGCCTTCTCCACTTCCGGCGGCACCGAAACGTTTTCCAGCACGAACGCGGTGATCTCGATGCCGTACTTGGAGGTCATCGCCGGGTTGATCACCGGCAACAGCGCCTCACCGAGTTCGCCGTAACGCGAAGCCACATCGAGCGCCGGCACCTTGGCGGTGGCCAAGGCGTCGGTGAAGACGCTGACGATGCGCGAACGCATGGTGTCGGCGAATTCGTCGAGGCGGAAATTCTGATCGGTGCCGGCCACCTCCTTGAGGAACTTGGGCGCGTCGACGATGCGGAAATCGTAGGTGCCGAACGCGCGCAGGCGGACGATGCCGAAATCGGCGTCGCGCATCATCACCGGGTTGGAGGTGCCCCACTTGTTGCCGGTGAACAAACGCGTGTTGAGGAAATAGACATCGCACTTGAACGGTGAATTGAAGCCGTACTTCCAGCCCAGGATGGTGGACAGGATCGGGATGTTCTCGGTCTTGAGCGTGTGCTTGCCGGGATTGAACAAATCGGCGTACTGGCCGGCGGCGACGAACTGCACCTGCTGCGACTCGCGCACGATCAGCTGGGCGCCGTTCTTGATCTCCTTGTCGTCGTCCGGGTAGCGGTACGACAGGGTGTCGCGCGAATCATCGGTCCACTCGATGATCTCCAGCAGCTCGCCCTTGATGAAACCCAGAATGCTCATGTTCCGCTCCCGCTTCCTGCCTGTGGTGCGGCGATTCTAGTGCACGGCGGTGGCGACCCGGCCAGGGGCGATCGCGGGCACCGGCCGGTGCGAACGGTCGGCGTGCCAAGTCTCGTCGCGCCGGCACACCCGGCCCGTTCGATGTCCGCCGCCGGGGTTGCGGCCGTCGCGACGCGGCCCGCGGCGGTGTGTTGCATATTTGAGACGGGGGTCTGGGACGGCGGCCCCGTGCGGCGCGCGGGGCCACGAGAATTGTGGCGGCGGTCGCGCGTTTGCACGCAAACCGACACAGTGGGTATCGGTGGCCGGCGCGATGGATGGCACACTCGGGGTCTGACGCCCATCGCGGGCATCAGGGCAACCTGAATGCTTGACAAACGCGGCCCGCTAGCGCGTCCTATCGGACGTGCGCCCGGCCCCGTATCGGACGGGTCTCGCGTACTTCAGGGGAGCTTTTATCAATGATCGTCGCTAACTATGACCGGCGTGACAGCCGGCTGTCCGTTGTAAAGCAGGTGTCCGCCGCGCTCGCGCTCGCTTGCGCGCTCGCCGCCTGCGGTAAGAAGGAAGACGCCGCGCCGGCCGCCGACGCGACGCCCGCGCCCGCCGCCGCCGCGCCAGTGGTGACCGCGCAGAACGCCGTTTCGGCCAAGGTCTCGGCCCTGACGGTCGACCAACTGCGCGAGGCCGCACGTAAGGCCTACGTGGAAAACCGTCTCTATGCGCCGGCCGAGGACAACGCCGTCGAGTACTACCTGGCCCTGCGCGAAAAAGCCCCGGCCGACGCGGCGGCGTCCAGCGCCTTGACCGATCTGCTGCCGATGACGGTGATCGCGACCGAACAGAGCGTGGGCCGCGAGGATTTCACCGAAGCCCAGCGCCTGGCCGCGTTGATCGAACGCGCCGACGCCCAGCACCCGGCGCTGGCGCGGCTCAAGACCAGCATCGCCGCCGGCCAGGATGGGGTGACCAAGCGCACCGAGCAGGAAAAGCTCACCGCCGAGGAGCAGGCCAAGAAGCAGGCCGAGCTGGAAAAACAGCGTCTGGATCAGCAGAAGCAACAGCAGCAGGCCGCCGCCCAGCAACTGGCGACCCAGCAGGCCGCCGACCGCCAGGCCGCGACCCAGCGCGCGGCCGAACAGCGCGCCGCCGAGCAGCGTGCGGCCGAACAACGCGCGTCTCCGGCCGAAGCGCCTACAACCGCCGCGCCCGAACGTGCGGCCCCGGCCGGCGCGTCGGCTTCGGCGAGCGATCTGCGCGCGGTGTCCACGCCGGCTCCGCGTTACCCGCCCGAGGCCCTGCGCGCCGGCACCTCCGGCGAGGTCCAGGTCGAGTTCACCGTCGGCACCGACGGTTCGGTCACCGCCGCGCGGGTGGTGCGCTCCAACCCGGCGCGCGTGTTCGATCGCGAAGCGGTCAACGCGGTGCGCAAGTGGCGCTTCCAGCCGGTTCCGGCGGCGGTCACCACGCGGCGCACGATCGGCTTCAATCCGGGCGGTTGATCGCATCGGTCGCGAGCCAGCGCAACAACAGAGCCCGGCAGCGTACGCCGGGCTTTTTTTTGCCCCCCATTCGTGAATGCCACCGACCCTACCGTTACCAACGACACCCTGCGCGCAAGCCGCGGCGACGTAAGTTCGACCGGTCATCCGACGCGATAGCCTCGGCCGCGACGCCCCGCGCGCGATACTGACACCCGCTATCGCCTCCCATCGTGCTTGCGAGGAACCGCCCATGAAACATTCGATCCTGGCCGCGTTGATAATCGCCGCCCTGTCTGCGCCGCTGGCGCATTCCGCGTCTGCGCCCGAGTTGATCCCGCGCGATCTGTTGTTCAGCAATCCCGAACGCACCAACGTCAAGGTCAGCCCCGACGGCAAGTACCTGAGCTGGGTCGCGCCCTTGAACGGCGTGTTGAACGTGTGGGCCGCGCCGATCGGCCACCTGGATCAGGCCAAACCGGTCACCGACGATCGTGCGCGCGGCATCACCAACTACGACTGGAGCCATCGCGCCGACACCGTGCTGTATGTGCGCGACAGCGGCGGCGACGAAAACTTCCACGTTTACGCCGCCAATCTGGCCAACGGCGCCAAGCGCGATCTCACCGACTATCCCAAGACCCGCGCCTCGATCGCCGAGGTCAGTGCGCTGCATCCCGATGCGATCTTGGTCAGCATGAACGACCGCGATCCGAAGTATTTCGACCTGTACCGGATCGATCTGATCAGCGGCCAGCGCAGCCTGGTGCAGAAGAACGAGCGCTTCGTCGGCTTCGTTACCGACCCGGATTTCAAGGTGCGTCTGGCCGTCGCGACCAATCCCGATGGCAGCAGGCAATTGCTCGAACCCGACGGCAAGGGCGGCTGGAAATCCACCGGTACGATCCCACTCGAGGACGCGCTGACCACCCGGATGCTGGGCTACACCACCGACGGCAAGACCTTGTACTCGATGGATTCGCGCGGACGCGACACCGCCGCGCTGTACGCGACCGACGCTGCCAGCGGCAAGAAGACCCTGCTGCTGGAAAACCCACGCGCCGATCTCAGCGGCATCCTGGTCGACGCGCGCAGCGGCGAGGCGCGCGCGGCCTCGGTGAACTATCTGCGCGAGGAATGGACGCCGATCGGCGATGCCTTCGCCGCCGACCTCAAGACGCTGGCCGCGTTGGGCCCGGGTGAAGTCTCGGTCAGCGCGCAGACCTTGGACGACAAGATCTGGATCGTGTCCTACTCGGCCGCAGAATCGCCGGGGACCTACTACCGCTACGACCGCGGCAGCAAAGGCGAAGGCAAGTTGACCAAGCTGTTCGACATGCGTCCAGCGCTGGCCGGCAAACCGCTGGTGCCGATGCATCCGGTGGAAATCCGCTCGCGTGACGGCCTGAACCTGGTCTCGTATCTGACCTTGCCGCAGGGCGCCGATACCGACGGCGATGGCCGCGCCGACAAACCGGTGCCGATGGTGTTGTTCGTGCACGGCGGGCCGTGGGCGCGCGACGACTACGGTTACACCGGCAGTTACCAGTGGCTGGCCAATCGCGGCTACGCGGTGCTCAATGTCAACTATCGCGGCTCCACCGGCTTCGGCAAGAATTTTCTCAACAAGGCCGACGGCGAATTCGCCGGCAAGATGCACGACGACCTGCTCGACGCCGTGCAGTGGGCCGTGCGCGAAGGGGTGACCACAAAGGATCAGGTCGCGATCATGGGCGGCAGCTACGGCGGTTATGCCACGCTGGTCGGACTGACCTTCACGCCGACCACCTTCAAGTGCGGCGTGGACATCGTCGGCCCGGTCAATCTGGTCACGCTGATCAATTCCTTCCCCGCGTATTGGGGGCCGCAGCTGGAATCGACCTGGTACAAGCGGGTCGGCGATCCGCGCACCGAGGCCGGTCGCAAATCGCTGACCGAACGCTCACCGTTGACGCGCGTGGATGCGATCAGCCGGCCCTTGCTGATCGGGCATGGCGCCAACGATCCGCGCGTGATCCAGGCCGAAAGCGATGCCTTGGTCGCGGCGATGAAGAAGAAAGGCACGCCGGTGACTTATGCGCTGTTTCCCGATGAAGGCCACGGCTTCCAGCGTCCGGAAAACCGCAAGGCCTTCAACGCGGTGGCCGAAGGTTTCCTCGGCGAATGTCTGGGCGGCCGGGTGGAACCGATCGGAAGCGACTTCAACGGTTCCAGCCTGCAAGTGACGGACGGCGCCGATCAGGTCCAAGGGCTGGTCGATGCGCTGAAGTCGCACAAGGCCGAGGTCAAGAAGTAAACGGCGCCTGCGCATCGGCAGTCGCGGGACTTCGCGACTGCCGATCGTCGTGGCATGCAGTGGGCGCGCCGGCGCGCCCGCCGATCAGCCCGAGATCGCCAACTGCTCGTTGTGATAACGCCGTACTGCCGCGATCCACAACAGCGCGGCCAGGCCGAAGCCGCAGGCCAGATACACCGCCCAGGTCTGACCCGGAATCGCTTCGCCGCGGATCACCTTCAGCAGCATCTGGTTCTGGGCCAGGAACGGCACCGTGAACTGCCACAGCTGGGTCTTGAGCGGATAGACGATCAACACGAAGGTCGGAATCAGCGGCATCAGCATCAGCCAGGTGATGTGGCTCTGCGCCTCTTTCAGGCTCTTGGCGGTGGCCGACAGATAGGTCAGCAACGCAGTGCCGATGAACAACATCGGCATCAGGATCAGCAGCATCTTGCCGATCGCCGGCAGACTCACGTCGAGCATGCGCCCGATCCCGCTGCTCATCTGCGCACTGAGCTTGAACGCGAGCAGGGTCAGCAGCAGCGAGAACAGGCCCAGGATGCAGGCCGCGGCGATCTTGCCGCTGACGATCGCGCCGCGCGCCGCCGGCGTGGCCAGCAGCGGCTCCAGCGATTGGCGTTCGCGCTCGCCGGCGGTGGCGTCGATGATCAGGTACGCGCCGCCGGCGAAGGAGGTCATGATCAGCAAGTACGGCAGCAGCGCCGACAACATCAGACCGCGCTTGGCTTCCGGCGTGGCCACGTCGCGGTCGCCGACGTTGACCGGCTGGGCGACGTTGGCCGACAGACCGCGTGCGAGCAGGCGCAGCGCGCCGACCTGGCGGCTGTAGCCCTCCACCGCCGCGCGCAGGCGCCGGCTGGGGATGTCGGCGTCGCGGCGGGTGCTGTCCTGGACGATCTCGACCAGCGCCGGTTCCCCGTCGTTCCAGCTTTGCGCGTAATCCTTGCCGACGATCAGGCCGACATCGTGCTGCTGGCTGCGGATCGACGCGTCCAGATCGGCCGGCGCGGGCACCGCGACGATGTTCTGGGTGGCCAGGAACTTGATCAGGTTCGGCGCGTGTTCGGCGCCGCGCACCGGTACTCGCAGCGAGGTATCGAGCTGGGTGCGTGCGCGGTGCTCGATCAGTGAGCCCATGCCCAGCATCAATAACGGATACAGCAGCGGACCCATCAGCAGGGCGATGGCCAGGGTGCGGCGGTCGCGCGAGATGTCGCGCAGTTCCTTGCGGATCACCGACCACACGGCGGCGAAAGTACGGGTGTTCATGCGTGCAGTCCTTCTTCGCTGCCGATCGCCTTGACGAAGGCGTCTTCCAGATTGTTCTCGCCGGTCAGCGCGCGCAGTTCGTCGGCGCTGCCGGCGGCGACGACTTGTCCCTTTGCAATGATCACGATGCGGTCGCACAGCGCCGCCACCTCTTGCATGATGTGGCTGGAGAAGATCACGCAGCGTCCTTCTTCGCGCAGTCCGCGCAGGAATCCGCGCATCGCGCGCGTGGTCATCACGTCCAGGCCGTTGGTCGGCTCGTCCAGGATCACGTTGCGCGGATCGTGCACCAGCGCGCGGGCGATCGCGGTCTTGGTGCGCTGGCCTTGTGAGAAGCCTTCGGTCTGGCGATCGAGAATGTCGTCCATGTCCAGCGCCTGCGACAACGCGCGGGTGCGCTGGTCGATCTGCGCGCGGCTCATGCCGTGCAGTTCGCCGAAGTAGGCGATGTTCTCGCGCGCAGTCAGACGCTTGTAGACGCCGCGCGCATCGGGCAACACGCCCAGCGCGCGCCGCACCGCGGCCGGTTGCTTGGCCGCGTCGATCCCGTCGACCCGGACTTCGCCGCGGTCGGGTTGCATCAGCGTGTAGAGCATGCGCAGCGTGGTGGTCTTGCCGGCGCCGTTGGGGCCGAGCAGGCCGGTGATCTGGCCGTCGCGGGCTTCGAAGTCGACCCCTTGCACGGCCTGGACCAGGCCGGTCTTGGTCTTGAAGGATTTATGCAGATCGTGGGCGGTGATCATAAGGATCCGGGAATGGGGAATGGGGAACGGGGAACAGGGAATGGTGAGAGCGGCGTGTCGGGGCGCAGACGGGTTGGAACGAGTCCCGATTCCCCTCTCGCGCTCTTACGGTTCCCACCCATTGAACGAAACGAACGGCGGCACGTAGCCCAGGGTGTCCAGGCAGCGCGCGTCCAGCTTCTTGGCGTCGGCGGTTTCGATGAACTGTCCCAGCAGCTTGGGCGTGCAGCCCACGCGCAGGGCGCCGTGGCCTTGGCCGCGCAGGATCAGATGACGGCCGTTGGGCAGGTGCTTGACGACCTGGTCGCCGTAACGCGGCGGAGTGACCGGATCGAGTTCGCCCGACAGCAGCAGCACCGGCAGCGAGGATTTGAACGGCTCGTGGAAGTTCTTCGGCCGTTGCCCGGTCGGCCAGACCTTGCATTGCGCGCCCAGCACCTTGGGCATGGCGTTGCCGAGCACGGTGTCGGCGTCGGCGGGATCGACGACGAACAGGTCGGCGTCCTCGGCGCAGCTCACCGACAACTGCATGCCGTAGTTGAGTTCTTCGCTGAGCTGCTTGCCGAACATCTTCGACAGCGACATCAGCGGCGCGTAGCGGCCCCGGTCGGCTTCGTTGAGCACCAACGGCAGCAGTGCGGCCGCTTGCGGCCCGTAGGAGAACATGCGCGTGAGCATCGCCACGTGGCCGGCGGTGACGCGTTCGCGCAGTTGCTCGCCGGTGCTGGGATCGCGGTAGTCGACTTCGACCGGCGCGGCCTGCAGACGCGCCATCAACTGGCGCAGCTGCTCGCGCGGATCGGCGCCGAAGCGGTCGCGGCACGCCGGGGTCTGCTGGCACAGCTTGAATTGCCCGGCCAGCGCCGCGTCCAGATTGCGCGCGTGTTCGCTGCCCAGCACCAGTTCGTTGGGCGCCACGCCGTCGAGCACCACCGTGCGGGTGTGCTGCGGGTAACGTCCGGCGAACTGCTGGGCCACGCGGGTGCCGTAGGACACGCCGACCACATCGATCCGGGCCGCGCCGATCGCCGCGCGCACCGCGTCCAGATCGGCGATCGCGTCGGTGGTGGTGAAGTAGCGCGCATCCACGCTCAGCGCCTTGGCGCAGCGTTCCACCGCGACGACCGAGTTGTCGATCATCGTCTGTTCGCTCTGGGTGCCGTCGTCTTCGCCGACCGCGTCGCGGCAGGTCAGCGGGGTCGACTGGCCGGTGCCACGCTGATCGACCAACACGATGTTGCGGCGCTTGCGCACATCGCGGAACGCGCCGTCGATCAACGGCCACGATTCGGTCGCGGCCTGGCCGGGACCGCCGGCGAGGAAGAACACCGGATCGGCTTCGGCCGCGCCTTCTTCGGTGGCCGGCAGCCACGCCACGCGCAGGCTGATCTTGCGGCCCTTGGGCTCGGCGTGATTGAGCGGCACCTCGAACCGCGCGCATTGCGCGGCGATGGTGCCGGCGGCATAGGCCGATGACAGCGTGCACGGATCGAACGCGATCCGGCCGTAAAGACGCTTGGCCGCAGCGTCCGCGTCGCCGCCGACGGCTTGATCGGCGGACGTCGCGCCGCCGCGGCCGCAGCCGCTCAGCGCCAGTGCCGCCAACGCCGCGGCCAAAGCGAGGGCCATGCCAGGCGGCCGCTGATCCTTCGTGTTGCTGTGCATGTTCGGTTTCTCATCCCAGGCGGGTGCGCCTTCAAGAATGACAGACCGGGGCTGCGGGAAGAATGTGACTGTTCGAAGTGGACTAAAAGAGCCAGCGGTTAATCCCCCCGAAGCGAAACCACCCGCTCGCTGCCCTTCCCCCAACCAAAAACGAATTCCCGCACGCGACACGCCCCCCGATCCCAGGCCCCGCCTCAGCGACGAATAAGGCCAACCCCAAGCGATCGGCGACGCGAACCTGACGGCCCGTCGGGGCCGCCCTCAAGCCTTCGCAGTAGCGTGCGATGGCGCGGTCGCGGCTCGCGCCGCTCCCACAGTCGGCGGCCGCGGATGCGCGCGGACGGCGCGAGCGCCGGCCTCACTTCGACGAAACGTATTTCTCGCGTCGAATCTGCGGCACCGGCAAGCCGTATTCCTTGAGCGCCTCGAAACAGGCGTCGACCATGTTCGGGTTGCCGCACAGATAGGCGATGTCGCCGGCCGCGTTCGGGCCGAATTCGCCGAGGAACTGCTGCACGTAGCCCTGGCGCACGTCCGGATGCGGATCGGCCGGCAGCTCGCGCGAGAAGCACGGCACGAAGCGGAAGTTGGGCTCGCGTTCGGCGAAGGCGCGGAACTCGTCGCCGTACAACAACTCTTCGGGCGTGCGCGCGCCGAACAGCAGCACCACCTCGATGCCGCGTTCGCGGATCAGGGTTTCCAGCTGCGGCAGCATCGCCCGGTACGGAGTCACGCCGGTGCCGGTGCCGATCAGCAGATAACGCCGGTTGGCGTCGGCCGGCATCAGGCAGAAACGGCCGAACGGGCCGCTGGCCTGGACCGCCTCGCCTTCGTCCAGGCCTTCGAACAGGGCCGTGGCGGCGCCGCCGGGCACGTAGCTGACCGCGATCTCCACCGCCTCGCCCGGGCCCAGCGCGTGGTCGTGGATGGTCGCCAGCGAATAGCTGCGCTTGGTCGCGGTGCCGTCGGCGTATTGGAAGTGGATCTGGATGAACTGGCCGGGGATGTAGTCCAGCGGCTCCCCGTCGTCGCGCAGAAACACGTAGTGGCCGACGCTGGGCGCCAGCATCCTACGCGAAACGAGCTTGAGCGGGAATTGCTTCATGTGGGTTGCGTTCTCGGTATGCGGTCCGGCGGCTTGCGGTGCGATCGGACGCGGGATGGGCCCGGCCGCCCCATCACCTGGTTCGCGGGGGGCTCACTGCGCAAAGCCTTGGCGGCACCACGCCCGTCGGGGCACGCCCGTCAGGGCAAGGTTCCGGCCCGTCCTGGGCGTCGCAACGTGGGATTTCGCAACAGTCTGTGGCCTGAGTACCGCCACGGGGCCGCCTATACTAAGCCATTCGCCGCGAGGCCCGCGGCCAGCGATCCGAGACCCCCACGCAATGACCCAGCCAACGGCCCCCGCCACGGGCCCAGATTCGTCAACGGCCGGTTCGGCACCGGCCGGCTCCGCCCCGCCCGCTCCTCCCGCCCCGACGGCTCAGGCCGTTCCCGCCCTACGCGTGCGCGAGCTGCGCAAGACTTACGACAACAAGGTCCAGGCGCTCAAGGGCGTGTCCCTGGACGTGGCCGAGGGCGACTTCTTCGCCCTGCTCGGCCCCAACGGCGCCGGCAAGTCGACCCTGATCGGCATCGTCAGCTCGCTGGTGAATTTGAGCGACGGCGCGGTGGAGATCTTCGGCACCGACCTGACCCGCCGCCGCGACGAAGCGATGCGCCTGATCGGCCTGGTGCCGCAGGAACTCAACTTCAACATGTTCGAGAAGCCGCTCGACATCCTGGTCAACTACGCCGGTTTCTACGGCGTGCCGCGCGCGCAGGCGCTGGTGCGCGCCGAAGAGGAGCTCAAGCGCGCGCAGCTGTGGGACAAGGCCGCGATGATGAGCCGTACCCTGTCGGGCGGCATGAAGCGCCGGCTGATGATCGCGCGCGCCATGATGACCCGCCCGCGGCTGCTGATCCTCGATGAGCCCACCGCCGGCGTCGACATCGAAATCCGCCGCGGCATGTGGAAAACCTTGCGCGAGATCAACGCCGCCGGCACCACCATCATCCTGACCACGCACTATCTCGAAGAAGCCGAGAACCTGTGCCGCAACCTGGCGATCATCGACCACGGCCGGATCGTCCAGCAGGGCCCGATGAAGACGCTGCTGGCGATGCTGGACGTGGAAGGGTTCCTGTTCGACATCGACGGCACCTTGCCGACCGCGTTGCCGAATATCGAAGGGGTGACGCTGGTCGCCAGCGACGATCACACCCTGGATCTGGACATGCCGCGCGCGATGGATCTCAACGGGATCTTCGCCGCGCTCGGCGAGGCCGGCATCCGGGTGCGCTCGATGCGCACCAAGTCCAACCGATTGGAAGAACTGTTCGTGCGCATGATCAATCAGCCCGCCGAACCGAACGCCGCGCCGACGGAGACCGCCGCATGAGCAGCCAGATCCAACCGGCGCACAGCCACGAAATCACCGCGACCCGTCGCAACCTGGTCGCGCTGGGCACCATCGTGCGCCGCGAAGTCGCGCGCATCCTGCGCATCTGGGGCCAGACCCTGGTGCCGCCGGCGATCACCATGACCCTGTATTTCCTGATCTTCGGCGGCCTGATCGGCTCGCGGATCGGCGACATGGGCGGCTACACCTACATGGAGTTCATCGTCCCCGGCCTGGTGATGATGAGCGTGATCCAGAACAGCTACGGCAACATTTCCTCGAGCTTCTTCGGCGCCAAGTTCGGCCGGCATGTCGAGGAGCTGCTGGTCAGCCCGATGCCGAACTGGGTGATCCTGTGGGGCTACGTCGCCGGCGCCGTGCTGCGCGGGCTGATGGTCGGCGCGATCGTGCTGATGATCGCGATGTGCTTCACCTCCGTGCGCATCCCGCATCCACTGGTGACCTTAACCACCGTGCTGCTGGGCGCGACGATCTTCTCGCTGGCCGGCTTCATCAACGCGGTCTACGCGAAGAAGTTCGACGACGTCGCGATCGTGCCGACGTTCATCCTGACCCCGCTGACGTATCTGGGCGGCGTGTTTTACTCGGTCAAACTTCTTCCGGCCTGGGCCGAAGCGGCGACCCACGCCAATCCGATCTTCTACATGGTCAACGCCTTCCGCTACGGCCTGCTCGGCAGCAGCGACGTGCCGTTGTGGGTGGCCTATGCGCTGATGATCGCCTTCGTGGTGGCGCTGTCGTCGCTGGGGTTGTGGTTGCTCAAGCGCGGCGTGGGCTTGCGCAGCTGACCTCAACGTGATTCCACCGCGTAGCACGATGGCGTCTTGTGTAGGAGCGGTGCGAGCCGCGACCACGACATCACAGTAACGTCGTAGGTGCGAGATCGTGGTCGCGGCTTGCGCCGCTCCTGCATAAACCATCGCGTTGACCCCTCCTGCACCGCGCCAGCGTTACAACAACGCTACCGCCTAATCGAAGGAGTTCTCATGCGCCTGTTGCCCCTCGCCGCGATGCTGACCGTCGCGATTCTCGCCGCGTGCACCAAGCCGCCTGCCGCCGATCCCGCGGTCGCCGACGCAGCCAAGAACACGCCGGCCGATGCCGCCACGCTGCCTTCCGATACCGCCACCGGCGCCGGCACGCCCGCCGAACCCGGTCCGGCCGATGCGCCGAGGGGCAAGATCGGCGCCGACCAGGTCGGCAAAGTCAGCCCGGTGCCCGCGTTCAAGGGCTTCGGCGAACACTGGAGCATCGACATCCAGGCCACCGGCGAGATGAATCACAAAGTGGATCTGACCTGGGGCAGCGGCAGCGAAAAAGCCAGCGGCAGCGCCCGCTACAACGGCCAGCCGGCCGACGCGCCCAGCACCTTGATCGTGCTCAGCGGCGAGTTGACCACCGTCGCCGGCGCCAAGCCGATGACGATCGAGATCAGCCGCAAGGAATGCACCGACGACGGCGACAACAAGCACATGCAGACCGTCGATGTGCACGTCGAGGGCATGGATAAGTTCAGCGGTTGCGGCGATCTGGCGGTTTACTGATCTATGCCCGCCGCGTCAGCGCAGCGGACTATGCCACCCCGGCTGAGGATCAGCCAAACTCGTGCAATACCATCACCCGGGCGAACGGTCACGGACAGAAGCGAGCATTCGGACAGGTTGTCGGAGCTGCACAAACCCGGGGCAGTACGCCTATCGAGTAGAGCGTTCACAAGCCTTCGTGACCTGCTTCCAGCGCGGCTCCTATTCGTAGCGTGATGCGCCTTGCGGCGACCACTCATTCGACGAACCTCCATAGTGATGTAGGTTCGGCTGTGCAGTCTGCCGCTAGCGGAGGAAAGCAGTGGAATTCCAAGGGCACCCTTGCACTTTAATAACGGAAATTCAGCAGGGATTCGATGCGGTAGCTTGTTCGTGCGGCTGCAATTTGGTGTAGCTCGATACAACTCATGGAGGAAGACAGTGGCTACTTTTTCGATACTAACGTCGGCTGTAACACCGGCCCGTGCGATTGCGTTGGCAGGACTGCTGTTGGCGTCGGCGGGTGCCTTCGCACAAACGATCTGCGAACCCATCACCCCATCGTGTTTCTTCGGTCCACCGCCTACGGGGTGCAATCAAGGTTGTGCCAACAGCTGCTACTACGAACGCATGGCCTGCCACGAATCTGGTAGGGATGGCGACCAATGCTATAGCGCCTACATGTCGTGCCTGTACATGTGCGGTTGTCCCGATCCAGGCAAGCCGACGGCGGGTAACGGAGAGTCATCAGCCTTGATCGCGAATACTGCTTTGATAGCGCCGCGTCCGTACTTGAAATCGCAGGCGCAATCGGCAACATGCGTTAACGGGCGCTTGGTTGACAGTCGCCTGAGCTCGGTTGCCTATAGAAACTAAACATCTGGTTTGCGCCTGTTCGGCTTGGGCCAAGAGTGGAGTAAGGCATACGAAACCAGCAACACTCCGACGGCCCCGGCCCTAAAGACTTGGGGCCGTCGCGTTTGCAGTAACGATTCCGATGGATTTAGCGGCGCCACCGCGTACCGATCCGCCTAAGTTACGGCGCCGCGACAACGGTCGAACGGCGCCCGTGCAACCAACGCACCAGCAGCCACGACACCATCGGCGCGAACAGCAGGATCAGCATCACCACGGCGATCCGCCCGGCCATGTCCCAGCCTTCGCCGCCCTTCACCGCCGGCAGCGACGCCATCACGATCAGCGCCGGCGTGAGCAGCGAGGACAGCAACGCCGGCATCGCTCCGGAGCCGCGCCGTGCCGCGAGCATCAATGCGAACAGGCCGTGCACCGTGCCCACGCCCAGCGCGACCACGCTCATGCCCACGCGCTGATCGCCGTCGCCCAGCGCGGTGAACGATGCGGCGACGTTCTGCACCAGCAGGGCCACCCCGGCGCAGAAACTGGCCGCGACCAACGCGCCCAGCACGCGGCGATGCCACGGCTTCCAGGTCACCGGCGTTCGACCGCGGCCGCCCAGGCGCCAGGCCAGCGGCAGCGCGATGAGGGTGATCAGCACGACCTTGAGCGCGCCGAGCAGCGACACCCACATCAGCAGCTCCTGCCGGGTGCGACCGGTCGCCAGCGCCGACAACGCCGCGTTCTGTCCCATCGACCAGGCCATGCCGAGCCCGAAGATCAGCACCAGCGCGGCCAACACCGTCGCCCACGCGCGCACCGGCACGCCGCGCCGTTCCACCAGATGGCTGCTCGCGACCAGCACGAAGCCGATCAACAGCCCGGTCGAACACAACCACTGCAAGGCCTGCGCCGCGGCCGAGAGCTGACTGCGCGCGTCGGGCGGCGTGGTCACCGCGCCGATCAGCACGAACGAGCCGGACAGCACCAGAATCAGCGCGGTCAGGGTCAGCGGAACGAAGACGGGAGAACGGTTCTCGGCGACGGCGGTCGACATGCAGGGTCCGGGCGAAGGCGATTTGAGGGCGAAGAGTAGCGAGTTCTCGCCGATCGCGTCGCGGTGCGATCGACGGTTCGATCGGCGCGGCCGAATTCGTCGCCGCGGGCGTCGGGGCTGAAAGCCCCTCCCACAGAGACTTCGTGGCTTCGCCGAATAGATGCGCCTCGCCGCGCGTTCGTCGATCGGCGAGACATCGCTTCACGAATGCCCTGGCCGTTCGTTGATAGCGGTGTCGGCGGCACGACGTCGCCCAACCAAGGAGTGTTCCATGCGCGTTTCCCTCGTCCTCGCCGCAGTGGGCCTGACCGCGGCGCTGTCGGCATCGCCCGCGTCCGCACAGTCCATCACCTTCCCCGCGCAGAATTTCCAGGGCGGCAACACCGATTGGCAGGTGACGCTGTCGACTCAGGACGATTTGTCGGTGAACTATTCCCTGCAAGCGCCGCAAGTGAAAAACGCACTGGTCGGTGCGTTGGAACAGCAAACGGCGCCGCAGGGCCAGTACCAACTCACCGGCACCTTCGGCGGCAAGCAGACGCCGCTGACGGTGAGCATCGCGCCGGTCAAACTGGGCCAAGTCTGCAAGGACAACAAGGGCAAGACCGGCAGCCGGCAAGGACCTTACACCTACGCGATCCAGGTCATTCCGCAAGGCGCTCAGCCCAGCGCGCAGTCGAAACCCTGGCCGAGCTATCTGTACGGCTGCGGCAACTTCACCGATTGATCCGCTGCCGCGAATGCGCTCATCCGCACGCGCGGCGGGTGGGCGTGCCCGCTTTGGATTGGCTCCGACGCCTGTGTCTACTCATGGGTACTGGAAAGCGACAGATCTAATTGGCTCTATTTTTATAATTTATTCTCTTAGTATAGTAGAGCCAATTATTTGCCTATTTTGCGCAAACCCTATGCCGATCGTGCTAGTGACTATCCTCCTATGCCTCTAGTAATAACATATAAATCAATAAGTTAAGATTTGAATAACAGAATTTTTGCATTCCTTCTTGCAACCACCGCCGGGACCGTCCTACTAATTAGGCGCCGCCGCGCAACGCCGCGGATAAAGACCCTGGGGGGACAACATGTACACAACCAATTGCCGCGGCCGCGCGCCGCGTCGTTCGCCGCTGATGCTCGGAATCTGCCTGGTGCTGGCCGCGCCGGCATCGCTGGCCCAACAGACCGCACCGGCCCAGCCGGCCGCCGCGGAATCCAAGAGCGCATCCAGCGCACCCACCGACCTGGACCGGATGATCGTCACCGGTTCGCGCATCCGCCGCGCCGGCTTCGACACGCTGGAACCGGCCACGGTCGTGACCAAGGACTACATCGCCAACCGCGGCCTGACCAACGTCGCCGATGCGCTCAACGAAATTCCGGGCTTCGGTACCGGCGTCACGCCGGAAGGCGGTCAAGCCACGTTCGGTACCGGCGTCAACTTCGTCAACCGTTTCGGCCTGGGCACCAATCGCACCTTGACCCTGGTCAACGGTCGCCGGTTCGTTTCCAGCTCGCCGACTACCCTGTTCGGACCGGCGGCCCCTGGCGTGCAGGTCGATCTCAACGCCATCCCGACGTCGATGGTCGAACGAATCGAAAACCTCTCCATCGGCGGCGCCCCGACTTACGGCTCCGATGCGATCGCCGGCGTCGTCAATGTGATCCTGCGCAAGGACTACGAAGGCGTCGAGTTCGGCACCAGTTACGGCGTCACCGAGCGCGGCGACGGCGAACGCTACAACGCCTGGTCCTTGGTCGGCGCCAATTTCGACAACGGCCGCGGCAACGTCACCTTCTCGTTGACCTACGACAACCAGAAGGGCGTGCTGCAAAGCGAGCGCGATTTCTTCGCGGCGGGCTACTTCAACGCCACCAACCCGCTCGCCTCGGTGCTCGCCTCGGTCTATCCGAACCGCACTCCGGGCAACGACGGTCGCGTCAATCCCGACGTACCTTTCAACACCGGCTCGGCCGACGGCATTCCGAACGCCGTCTTGGCGCGTAACCGTCGCATCTGGACGATGACCTACGGCGGCTTGCTGACGCCGGGCTTGGCGGCCAACGGCCAACCCATCAGCGCATTCCGACCCGGCACCTCGAGCCTGGTTCCGGCCGGCTTCGGTCCCGGCGGCAACTCCGTGCTGCAGTTCGCGCCCAACGGTAATCTGGTTGCTTATGACTGGGGTGTGCCGTTCAACGGCACCGACGGCAGCGGCGGCCAGGGCATCAACCTGGTCGACGCCGGCCAGATCACGTCCGACCTCGAGCGCATGTCGTTCTCGACCAACGGGCGTTGGGGCCTGACCGACAACGTCGATGTGTTCTTCGAAGGCCAGTTTTATTCGGCCGAAAGCACCGAGCTGACCGACCAGTGGGCGTACAACGGCACCGCCTTCCCCAACGGCATCAGCGACCGCATTTTCTTCCCATCGACCTATGCGCTGCTCAACGATCAGTCCCGCGCCACCTTGCAGGGTCTGGGCCTGACCAGCTTCGGCATATCGCGCGCCTCGCGCGATCTGGTGGTGAACAACGGCAGCGCCACCACCGAGCTGGGCCGCATCGTGGTCGGCCTGGAAGGCAACTTCGAGCTTGCGAACCGCGTTTTCTACTGGGAAACGTACGGCAACTACGGCCGCAGCGATTCGCGTTCCTACGGCACCTCGATCAACCAGCAGAACTTAGTGAATGCGCTGCACGTGGTGCGTAACGCGCAAGGGCAGATCGTGTGTTCGCCGACCGCGGTGGCCGGCGTGCGCGTGCCAGGTCCGACCAACACGCCGATCGCCGACCCCAACTGCGTGCCGTTGAACCTGTTCGGCGAAGGCGCGATGAGCCAAGCCGCGCGCGACTACGTGACCGTACGCACCGCATCGCAGGCATTGCAGGAGCAAACGGTCTTCAACGCCAACCTGTCCAGCACCTTGTTGGACCTGTGGAGCGGCCCGCTGCAATACAACATCGGCTACGAATATCGCAAGGAAAGCGGCCTGTTCGATCCCGATCCGTTCCTGGTCGCCGGTCGCGGTCGTTCGGTCGCGATTCCGCAATTGCAGGGTCAGTACTCCACCCGGGAATGGTTCGGCGAGTTCGTGTTGCCGTTGGTCAATCCCGACTCCAACATTCCGATGCTGAAAAAGCTGGACGTGGTCGGCAAGTATCGTCAGGTCGACAACACCCTCAACGGCAAGTTCGATACCTATACCTACGGCCTGCAGTGGAAGCCGTACGCCGACCTGGAAATTCGCGGCAACTTCACCCGCTCGCTGCGTTCGCCGGCGATCGCCGAAGCGTTCCTGCCGCGCGGCAGTTCGTTCCAATTCGTAACCAGCGATCCGTGCGACTCGCGCTTCATCAACAGCGGCGGCGCGCGGCAGGCGCAACGTACCGCCAACTGCCAGGCATTCTTGAACTATTACGGTTACGGCCCCGGATCCACCTTCACGTCGAACGCGTCGAACGCATCGATTCAGGGCATTTCCGGCGGCAATCCGAACCTCAAGAACGAATCGTCGGATTCGTATACCTATGGGTTTACCTGGGCGCCGTCGTTCCTGGAAGGGCTGACCTTCACGGCCGATTACTACAACATCGAAATCACCGATGTGATCAGCAATCTGACCGCTGCGGAAATCGCCCGCGCCTGTTTCGACGCCGATGATTTCAACGCCTCCGACATTCCCAACGCCAACGATTTCTGCAGCCGCATCACGCGTACCGCGCCGGGCCCGGCGGGCAGCGGCGGGCAGGCCACGACCTTCACCAGCGGTTTCGTCAACGGCAAGTACTACAACATGGAGGCCTACTCGGGCGAATTGTCGTATCGGTTCGATACCGATCGATTGGGCCGTTTCGCCTTCGGCGTGACCGGTTACTTCCCCAAGAATCTGACCGTGGACAACACCGGCATCAGCCCCGATCAGCAGGTCGGCGAAATCGGTACCTCCAAGCGCCAATATCTGTTCAGCGGTGCCTGGGAAAAGGGGGCGTTCGCCGCCAACTTGAGCGCCAACTACCTCAGCAGCGCGCAATTCGACGTGCTCAACGTGCCCGAAACGCGCGACATCCTCAGCGTCGACAGCTATTGGCTGGTCAACGCGGGGCTGGGCTACCGCATCAACGATCGCAGCAAGGTTCGTTTGGCGGTGACCAATCTGTTCGACAAGGATCCGCCGTTCCCGGCTTTCGGTACCGGCATCGGCGTGTACGACATTCTCGGCCGTCGTTACAACTTGTCGTTCGAATGGAAGTACTGATCGCAACCGGATAAGCGATCCGCAATATCAAGAACAGTTCCTGAGGCAACAACATCGAGCCGGCCCGATCTCCGACGGGCCGGCTTTTTTTTTCGCGGGCTCGACGGTAACTTCGTAATCGACCAAGGCGATGCATCGACGCATTGCGGCCGCGTCAATTCTGCCGCCGCGATCGCCTACGGCAAACGAAAGAACGCAGTCGCGGCAGCGGTACTGGCCGCCGCGGTGATCTCCACCGCTTCGCCGCGATCGCGGGCCAATTCCTCGACGATATGCGCCAGATACATCGGCTCGTTGCGCCGATGCGACGGCGCCGGCTTGACCGTGCGCGGCAGCAGATAGGGCGAGTCGGTTTCGATCATCAGCCGCTGCGCCGGGATGTGCTTGACCAACTCGCGCAGGTGCAGGCCGCGGCGCTCGTCGCAGAGCCAGCCGGTGATGCCGATGTGCCAGTCCTGATCGAGATAATCGAACAACTCCTCGCGCGTGCCGGTGAAGCAGTGCACCACCGCCGGACCGAGCTTGCCGTCGAAGTTCTTCATCATCGCCATGAAGTCGGCGTGGGCGTCGCGCTGATGCAGGAACAGCGGCTTGCCGGTGTCGACCGCGGTCTGCAACTGCATTTCGAACGCGCGCCGCTGCGCCGGGCGCGGTGAGAAGTCGCGGAAATAGTCCAGGCCGCATTCGCCGACCGCGACCACTTCGTCGTGCGAGAGCAACTCGCGCATTTCCGCGTCGCACTCGGCGGTGTATTCGGTGGCGTGGTGCGGGTGCACGCCGGCGGTGGCGAACAGTTCGCCCGGATGCCGCCGCGCCAGTTCCAGCGCCTTGGGCGAATGCTCGCGGCTGGCGCCGGTGATCACCATCTGGGCCACGCCGGCATCGCGCGCGCGCTGCAGCACGGCGTCGCGGTCGGGGTCGAAGCTGTCGTGAGTGAGGTTGGCGCCGATGTCGATCAGTGGCATGGGGCGAGTGGAGCGGATGCGGGCAGCGCAGTGTAGAGGTTCGAGGCGGGAGGCCCAAGCCGCGGCCTGCGGTGAGGGAGTTCACGGCGACGACGCCTCGGCGTTGTATCAGACGGGGCCGCGTACCGGCTGCTGAAAGCGCGTTGCGGCGTTGTGTAAGGCGTGAGCGGCATTCCGATCGTCTGAGGAGGAGATGTCATGCGTCTGGCAGCCAAACTGCTCGCGTTCGCCCTGGCCTGGAGCGGTTGCGCCGTCGCGGCCGAGAGCTACGACTTTCCCGCCCAGCCGTTCAACGGTGGGGACGACGCGTCCTGGTCCGTGACCCTGAAGCGCCTCGGCCCGGGACAGGTGGACGTCGTATGGAATACGCCGCAAGGCAGATCGCCGCATCTGAGTATACAATCGGTCGCACCGCGGGTGGACTTGGGCGTGAACGGTGTCGTGCAAGGCCAGTACGGCTTGGCCGGCACGGTCTACTACCTCGGAAAGAAGCGGCCGATGGCGGTGCTGATCCAGGCGATCGATCCGAAGCAGTACTGCCGCCACCAGGGGCAGTACGCCAACCACGTCATCCTGGTGGTCTACAAGAACGGCGTGCCGTGGACCCTACTCTACGGTTGCGGCGTGTTTGCGCCAGCGAAGTAAGCGCCGCGCGGCGGCTCGTGCGCGCCGATGCCCGCGCGAACCGGATGCCGATTCACGTTGGCGCGTTCACGTTGGCGCGTTCACACCGGCGCGGGAACCGCGTTCTCATGCACGAGGCGGCATCCGGCCGCCATGGGAGACCGATATGCGCGACGCCGCTTTATGTCTGGCCATGATCCTGGCCTGGGCCGTTCTTGGCCCCGCTCGCGCCGCCGAACCCGCCCAGCCGAGCTACGACTTCCCCACCCAGCCCTTCAGCGGTGGCAGTTCCGGCGCCATCCACGCCAAGTGGAACATCCATCTGCGGCGCACCGGTCCAGGCACCGTCGCGGTGCAGATGAAAGGTTCGGACGGCGTGGCGGGCGAGGGCAGCCTGACTTCGATGGCGCCGGTGCTGAACTTGCCGGGCTTGCAGATCGACGGCCAATACGGCCTGACCGGCACGGTCAGGATCGGTCAGCAGCCGCTGTCGGTGAGCGTAGTGGTCGGAGCAAGCAAAAAAGGCCAGCTTTGTCCCTTTGATGAGGTGATCCACCACAACGCCGTGTACATGGAGGTGGGCACCCCGCAAACCCTCCCGCACACGCTGTACTTCGGTTGCGGCGACTACCGCGAGCCGTAACCGTCGCGCCGGCGCTGCGCCCGCAGCGCCATTTCGGTCGCCGCCGCCGGTCCGTATCCTTGCGCGGGTGACCACCGCCCAATTCCCCATCGATTCGCTGCTGCCGCAGATCCGCGACAGCCTCGCCGCGCATCCGCGCCTGGTGCTGGAAGCGCCGCCCGGCGCCGGCAAGACCACCCAGGTGCCGCCGGCCCTGCTCGACGCGCCGTGGCTGGGCGGTCGCAAGATCATCGTGCTCGAACCGCGCCGCGTCGCCGCGCGCGCCGCCGCGAACTTCATGGCCCGCCAGCGCGGCGAGGCCGCCGGCGACACGGTCGGTTACCGCATCCGCTTCGAGAACAAGATCGGCCCGCGCACCCGCATCGAGGTGGTCACCGAAGGCATCCTGACCCGGATGATCCAGGACGATCCGACCCTGGACGGGATCGGCGCGCTGCTGTTCGACGAATTCCACGAACGTCACCTCGCCGCCGATCTGGGCCTGGCGCTGGCCTTGGACGTGCAGGCCTCGCTGCGCGAAGACCTGCGCATCGTGGTGATGTCGGCGACCCTGGACGGCGAGCGTCTGGCCCAGTTTCTCGACGCGCCGCGGCTCAGCAGCGCCGGCCGCAGTTATCCGGTGACGCTCGCGCACTTTCCGGCGCGGCGCGAAGAGAAACTCGAACACCAGCTCAAGCGCGCGGTCGAACACGCGCTGACCCAACACTCCGGCGACGTGCTGGTGTTCCTGCCCGGCCAGCGCGAAATCGCCCGCGCCGACGCGGCGCTGGCCGGCAGCGAGGCCGCGCGCGCGGTCGATGTGCTGAGCCTGCACGGCGAGCTGCCGGTGGAACAACAAAGCCGGGTGCTGCAACCCGATCCCGACGGCCGCCGCCGCGTGGTGCTGGCGACCAACGTCGCCGAATCCAGCGTGACCTTGCCGGGTGTGCGCGTGGTGATCGATTCGGGCCTGGCGCGCGAGCCGCGTTACGACCCCAACAGCGGTTTCGCCCGGCTCGACGTGGTCGCCATCGCCCAGGCCTCGGCCGATCAGCGCGCCGGCCGCGCCGGCCGCGTCGCCGAGGGTTGGGCTTACCGCTTATGGCCGGAATCGCAGCGACTGGAGCCGCAGCGGCGGCCGGAGATCGCGCAGGTCGAACTGGCCGGCCTGAGTCTGGAACTGGCCGCCTGGGGCGATGCTGGCCTGCGTTTCGTAGACACCCCGCCCAGCGGCGCGATGGGCGCGGCGCGCGAACTGCTGCTGCGCCTGGGCGCGTTGGAAGGCGGCGGCGAACAACGCGCGCCGAGCATCACCGCGTTCGGCAAACGCATGCTCGCGCTGGGCACGCATCCGCGCCTGGCGGCGATGCTGCTGGCGCCGAACGATCCGCTCGAACGCGCCTTGGCCTGCGATCTGGCTGCGTTGATCGAAGCGCGCGATCCGCTGCGCAGCGGCGGCGATGCGCTGGCCGCGCGCTGGCAGGCGTTGGCGGCGTTCCGCGCCGGACGCGCGCCCGCCGAAGCCTCGCGCTCGGCCTTGGCGGCGTTGGATCAAGCGGCCAAGCAATGGCGCCGCCGTTTGCGCGTAGACGCGAACCCGCCCGCGAGCGTGCCCGCGCACGCGCTCGGCGATCTGCTGCTGCACGCTTTTCCCGACCGCATCGCGCGCCAGCACCCCGGCGACCCGTATCGCTATCAGCTGGCCAACGGCCGCAGCGCGAAACTGTTCGACGACAGCGCCGTCTACGGCGAGCCGTGGCTGGTGATCGCCGAATTGCGCGACGACCCGCGCGACGCGCGCATCCTGCGCGCCGCGCCGCTCGATCAGGCGCGATTGGAGCGCGAGTTTCCGCAGCGCTTCGTCAGCGAAGACCGGGTGGTGTGGGACGCCGCCGCGCGCGGCATCGCGGCGCTGCGCGAACGCCGCTTCGACCGGATCGTGCTCGACAGCCGGCCGCTGGCCAAACCCGATCCGGCGCGCTACGCCGACGCCTTGGTCGATGCGGTGCGTCAGTTGGGACTCGATGCGCTGCCGTGGACCGAATCGTTGCGGCAGTGGCGCGCGCGTGTGCGCTGCCTGCGCGAATGGATGCCGGAATGGGCACAGGGCGAGCACGCGCTGCCGGATTTGACCGATGAGGCCTTGTTGGCCGGCCTCGACGGTTGGCTCAAGCCGGCGCTGCGCGGCAAGACCCGGCTCGATGCCTTGGACGAGGCCGGCTTCGGCGAAGCGCTGCGTTCGCTCGCCGATTGGACCTGGCGGCAGAAACTCGAAGCCTTGGCGCCGACCCGCATCGCGGTGCCGTCGGGACAGGAGCGCGCGATCCACTACCACTTCGAAGAAGAACGTCACGACCCGCACGTCGGTGCGAATGCGCCGGTATTGGCGGTCAAGCTGCAGGAATTGTTCGGCTTGGCCGACACCCCGCGCATCGCCGACGGCCGCGTACCGCTGACCTTGCACCTGTTGTCGCCGGCGGGCCGGCCCTTGCAGGTCACCCAGGATCTGCGCGGATTCTGGGAACGCGGCTACCCGGAAGTGCGCAAGGAAATGAAGGGACGTTATCCGCGTCACCCGTGGCCGGACGATCCGTGGACGGCGACCGCGACGCATCGGGCCAAACCGCGCGGGACCTGAGTGGTTTGTGTGGCTGCGTGTGCGTTCGGGTGTGGTGGCGGGTGCTTAGGGTGGCGCGCGCAGACTGGCTTTCGCCGGAGTACGTGTTTCGCGGTCGCGGCTTGCGCCGCTCCTACATGGGCGACGGTAGGAGCGGCGCAAGCC
>NZ_JBQJIL010000019.1:0-70402 GCF_052078715.1 Lysobacter sp. CA199
CCGCACAGCGCCTTGAACTACAGACCACCAGCGCCCGAGGCCTTCATGCCTGCCAACGCAAGTGCACATCCACGTTTAGCCGCTTAAACTAACTTTACTTCTGGACCAGTTAACGCAGGCCAGTCAGATGTCGCCGCGGTTGACCTTCGCGAACAGATCCGCCTTGCGTTGATCGGTGGCGTAGTCGTGGATAAAAGCGATCTGATCGACGGGAATCCCTTGCGCGATCAACTTGGACTTCAGGTCGTCGTAGACGCTGAAGCGGCTTTGATCGGCCAGCAGCTCGTCCAGGCTGACCACCGCCTGCGCGGACTCGCCTTCTTCATCGCTTGCTTCATTGGCGTCGCCTTCCTTGGCCTCCTGCTCGGCTTCCCAGCGCGCGACATAGGCATCAATGTCCTCGGCCGGAATGGCATCGGTGTCGAACCTGCGTTGCCATGCATCACGATCTTTGGCCAGCTTGGCATTGGCCAAGTCAATCGCGTCCTGCCGCTTCACGTCACGCGCAACCGTCGCGCCGGAGCCCGCATCGATGACGGCCTGCGCGCCTCGCCGCTTTTGCAGAAAGAACACCCGATCCGGCCATGCCGACAACGCGACCTTGACCCCATCCACATGCTCCAGCTGCTGAGCGTCGTTGCGCACGAACCACGTCGGTCCCTTCGCTTGTGCCGCCTCGGTCGCGCGACCCCGCGCCGATGCCGGCACCGACAAATCGCAAAACACCAATTGGGTGCCACGCCGAGGTGTCCAGGCTCGCCAGATCCGAGCGATATGGCCGGCAGCGATGTTGATCTTTGAATCGGCAAAGTCCGGGGCCGAAGGATCGACCAAGCGATAGTCCAACCCGGCCTTGCGCGCATCGCCCGTCGCCTTGAGGAAGTTATCGATGCTCGGGTCTTTCGGCATGTTTTCCATGCGCCCGATGATCGAATCGCGCGGATACCGCTCTTTGGGCGCACCCGTCTCCGGGTCCAACAACGGCTGACCGTTGCCATCCAGCTGCCGCGTCGGAATGCCGATGTAGGCCGCTTGCAACGGCGAGCGCGCGACGACGATGTTCTGCGGACCACCGGTCTTGATCTTCGGCAGTGGGAAGCGATGGCCTTGTGCCTGCGCGTCGCGCATCAGGTCCGCGCGCGTCACCGTGTCGGCAAACTGCCGCCACAGCGTGCGCAGCTCGGGCAGGTTGGCGAACTTGCTGAAGCGCTTCTTCTCCTTGAACCGGCCCGCTGCATCCATCTCCCAGTCCGTGACCATCGCGCCGAACGTGCTCGACCACGCGTCGAACTGGGTCACGTTGAGCTGGCGAAGCGCGTTGTATTGCAGGTAGCGCTGGAAGTGATAAACCTCCGACAGCGTGTTCGACACGGGCGTACCCGTCAGAAACACGCGGTTCTTGCCTTGGTGGACGCCTTCCAAGTACCGCATCTTCACGAACAGGTCGAAGGCTTTCTTAGAACCCTCGGGGCTGCCCAGGCCGGCGACGTTGCGCTGGGTGGTGACGAAGAACAGGTTCTTGAATTCGTGCGCCTCATCGACCAACAGCGCGTCCACGCCGACTTCGGCGAAATCCAGCAGGTCGTCGCGACCGCGCTCGGAGATGCGGTCCAGTCGCTCCGTGATGCGGTCCTTGCGCTTTTGCAGCTGCTTGAACGAAAGCGAGTTCTTGCCCTCGCCATCCCGGATCGCGTCCAAGGCTTCGCCGATCTCCTGAACCTCGGTCTCCAGGATGTTCGCTTCGGCATCGCTTGGGAGCGGGATAAACCCGAACGAGGAATGCGCGACGATCACCGCGTCCCATTCGCCCGTCGCGATACGCGCAAACAACTGACGCCGCTTGCCGCGCTCAAAGTCCTGACGGCTGGCCGCCAGGACATTCGCGCCGGGATACAGCCGCAGGAAGTCGGCCGACCATTGGTCGACCAGATGGTTCGGTACGACGATCATGGGCTTGCGCCACAGGCCCAGGCGGCGCATCTCCATCACGCCCGCGATCGATGCGTAGGTCTTGCCCGCGCCGACCACATGCTCGGCCAGGGCCACGCCGTCCTGAATCATCCGGTAAGCGAAGCCGGATTGATGGGGCCGCAGCTCGCCGTTGGCCAGGATGCCGCGCGCCATGCCCGGAAAGCTCATGTGCGCGCCATCGAAACGACGCTCTACGTTCGTGTTGAACGTGTCGTTGTAATGCCGCGCCAGGCGCTCACGCCGGTCCACGTCTTTCCAGATCCAGTCGCCGAAGGCCTGCGCCAGCTCAGCGGCCTTACCCTGCGCCGCCGCCGTCGCGTCCTTGTTGAGTATCGGCGGCTTGTCCCGCGAGCCGCTGGCGTCGTACACCGTCACCGACTTGTTCATCATCAACGCGGCCATCAACTCATCCGCGCCCATCCGTGCGGTCCCCCACCGGTCGTGATTGAGCACGTTGTTCTGGCTCTTGACCTTGACCATCCAGCGTCCCAGTGCTGCGACGTGCTGCCCGGTCAAAGTGCCTTCAAAGGTCTCCTTGGCGAATGCGGCATAGTCGCTGGTCGGAATCCACGGTGTTCCCAGCTGGACGAAGATGTCGGCGGGGTCCACATCGACCGGCTGCACCTTCTCCAAGGCGTCCACATTGCGGCGATAGGCGTTGTCCGCGTCTGCTGCCGCGCGCGCCGCCGCCAGCTTGGCTTTGACGTTGCCCGACAGGTACGCGTCGGATGACTCCAAGGTGCCGTCCGGAGCCGCATAGGCCAGATCGCCCAGCTCGCGCATCAGATCGTCGGCGGTGGTGTCGGGGTACAGCGCGCGCATGAAGTCCATGTCCATGCGTCCGCGCTCATTCAGCGAGGCGAGCATCGCGCTCTTGGCGTCGCTGACCTTCGTCACCGGCTTGACCGGGTACTGCACGCGCTTGCTCAGCAAATCGGCCTTCTTCGCCGACTCGGCACGCGCGGTCCCGCCGCTTTTCTTCGCGGCCTCGCGCGAGACGCCCCGGTCGTAGTCCCGCTCCAGGCTCAGCAGCAACGGCGCGTCGGAATCGGAGCGGAAGGCCCGCTTGTTCACATCGCGCGTCAGCAGGCCAGATTCCTTGGTAAACGCGTCGTAGACCCGATTCAGCTCCGCGCGCAGCTCGGCCAATTCGGCGTCGGTAGTAGCCTCGCGCAGTTCCGCGGCGAGCAAGCGTCGCATCGCGTCGCGAATGCCAACCATGCCGCGAACGCGTTGGGCTTCGCCGGCCTTGAGTCCTGCTTCGACGTGTGTGGGTTGACCGTTGTGATCGGGCTGTCGCTGGCGCAGCGTGCCATCGGCATCGACGTAGTAGCCGTACACCTTGACGTTAGCGGGCGGCGCGGTGGCGGACTCAGCGGTCTGCTCCGCGTCGCGCGCGTCGCGTTCCATTTGCTCGATGCTGATACCGGGCGGACGGTAGACCGCCTCGGGCAACACCGATACCGCGTCGGCCAGGGCTTGCGTCAGATCCACACCCGGCGTCGCTTCCAACACGGCGCCCTGCGATCCGTGCGCGGTGTGGGTGCTCCACGCCATGCGACCCAACATCCGTTCCGGATGATCGAGGAAGCTGCGGTTCAACGCGAACGATTGTCCCGCTGCCTCATCGCGCGCTTCGCCGACCTGCACCCAGTCCTCGGGGTTTGCGGTCTCGCCTTCTGCCAGTCGCTGCAAGAACACGATATCGGTCGTGACGTTGGTACCCGCGTTCTTGGCGAACGCAGTTTGCGGCAGTCGAATCGCGCCCAGGAAGCGCGCGCGCTCGGCGATCCATTGACGGGTGGTGCGCGTGTTCGCGTCCAAGAACGAATTGGACACCACCATCGCCAACAGGCCGCCCGGTCGCAACGCGGCAATCGACTTGGCGAAGAAGTAGTTGTGGATGCTGAAACGCGACAGGTCCGGGTATTGCGGATCGTGGACGGACTGCGCGCCAAACGGCGGATTTCCGATGACCAGATCGAAACTCTCGGGCACGGTGCGCAGCTCGTGGAAGCCGCGAACCTGCACGGTCGAGGTGGGATACAGCTGGCGTGCGATGCGCCCGGTGATCGGGTCTAACTCCACGCCCGTACGCTGTGTCGCGGTGCGCAGCGACGCCGGCATCCGGCCGAAGAAGTTGCCGGTGCCCAGGCTGGGCTCCAGCACACGACCGTGCGTGAACCCGAGCCGCTTCACGGCATCCCACATTGCGTCGACGACGTTGCGGGCGGTGTAGTGTGCGTCTTGCGTGGACCGGCCGGCGGCGGCCAACTCCTCGGCAGACAACGCTGCCGTTAGGTCGGCCACGCGTTGTTCCCAGCCCTTCTTGACCGCCCCCGTGGTGGGATGGCGGAAGGCTTGCGGTAGACCGCCCCAACCGACGTAGCGCGCCAGGGCCGATTGTTCCTCCGGCGTCGCCGGCGTACCGCGCGCCTCGACGGCCTTCAGTACCCGGATGGCATTGAGGTTTTGGTTGAACTTTTTGACATCGCCGACGCCCTGAAACTCCAGTTCGTCGGTCAGCGCGAAGTCCGCAGGGGCGGTTACAGCTTGAGCGGTAGTCCGGCCACTTCCAGGCACTCGCTCGGCGTCAGATGCAGGTTCGTCAGCCGAGTCTCGCTTGCGTCTTCCAGGGCGTGCCGGTGCGTTCCCGTCAGCAGCGGCACGAGTTCGCCGCTTCCCACGAGCTGCCGGAACTTCTTCGGGCTGCCCACGTACCAAATCTCCAGCAGATTCCACATGTCCAGTAGCGGCAGGTCGCTCGCGTTCAGCGTCTGGAAGTTCTCCCGACCGATCGCTTTGATGACTTGATTCAGGTAGTTGCCCATCGTGCTGCTCCTTGGCGTTCGGCGGCGAATCATAAACCGCCGACACGCGCGTTGGGGAGCCTGCAGGCGGCATTGCATCGACGCTATCGTCCGGCGCGTTCGTGGGGGTAGCCGCCGATGGCGTGGACGCTTCAGAGGACGGGGTGGAGCGCTTGCGCACCGGCACCAGACCGCCACCCCGCGACACCAAATCGAAGTCTTCGGGCGCTTGCCCGTGCTGCTCGATGGCGGCCAAGGCGGCGCGGCGAGAACGGAACCCTTCGTTCTCAGCCGACGTCGCTCCCCTACGGGTAATCTCGCGTACGTCTTTCCACGTTTCACGCGCGCGACTGCCGTCTTGATCGAGGTTGTCGCGCAGCACTGAGCGACCCAGCCTGCGCTGGCCGGTGGCGTTGAAGGTCGGCAACATGGTGCGTGTGCCACTCAGATCGGTCGCACGCACGCGGTGGGAGTCGCCGTATACATCACGCACCCGCACGAAGTCGGCAGCGGACGAGCCCGCACTCGGCTGCGAGCTAGATCGAACAGCTGCACTGGATTCCGATGGCGCTACGGATGGACCGACCGCCGTCACGCTGCGCATGGCCTCATTGTTCTGCGGACCTTCCCCAACCGCGCCGCGCGCGTCTGAAGGCACGGCGAACGATTCATTCGTGGACGCCGCCGCTGGAGCTTCGGGCTCAGGTTTTGCCGTTGCCGTTGGTTGACTTTCGACGGCTCTCTCGCCGGCAGCGACCGTAGATTCGGGAGCGCGCGGTTGCGGCGCTGGCGTTACCGCAACCGAGGTTGGATCGGACGCTTGCGAATCAGCAGGACGGGTCGTCGACTCCACCCGCTGCGGCGTCGAAGCGTCCTCAACCGCGCTCGTCTCCACACCGGGCGGGGAAGAGATCGCAGCGGTAGTTTGTTCAATTGCAGGTCCGGGCGAACGCACCCCGCCATCGGCGGTCTGAGGCGCGTTGTTGCTGGCTGGTGCGATGGTGCGGGCCTCGCGTAACGCATCGTCTTCGGCTTGCATGCGTTTGCGACGCTCAACCAGCACCTCACTACGCAGCTCACTCATCGAGCGCTTGTTCATGCCAAACACCGCCACCAGTTGCTCGGTCTTCGGCAGCGGCCCACGGTCGGCTTGCGCAGTGAGGTAATCGCGCACGCGCGTCACGTTGGCGGGGTCCAGGGTTGCGGGCGCTTCCACGCCAGCGCGCGATTCAATACCGCGATTCGGCAATGACGCGTTGCGACGCGCCGAAGCGGGCAGACCCGAATTTCCAACGGCACCGCGCGACTCCAGGCCACGCGTCGGCGGAAGCACGCCGAGTTCCGCTTGCGCACTATCGGCACCGTTTTGAAGCGCACCGTGTTCGGCGGCGACATTGACTGCGCGCGACAGCGGGCCGTTGTTCGGATCGGGAAGACCGGCGTCCCGAACGAACGCACCGGGATTGAGATACCCCTCTCGTGGCCCCTTTTGGATAGACAACCGCCGCATCGGGCGCTGCGGTGTCGCGCCTACTGTGGCCCCCTCGTTAGGGGCCGCGCCCGGATGCGCCGCGCGCGCCTCATTGACGTCTGCCGTGAGACCCGCGCTCTGACGGCGTCGCACGAACTCGGCGTCGGCCTGCTGTTGCTGGAACGTCTGCGCCGCCGTGACGGCCTCACCCGCCTCGTTGATGGTGATTTCGGGCGGGGGCAGTGCAAGCGTCGGCGGCATCCCCGGCGCGAGCGCCTGTGGATTCAGCCTCATCTTTTCGCCGGCCAGCGACTGCAACGCACCCATCGGCCCGCCATCGTCCAGCGCATCAATGTTGGGGACCGCTGCCGGGTGGCCCGGTCGGGCGGGGTTGACGTTGGCCGTGAGATCCACCGCTTGGCGGCGGCGCAGGAACTCGACATCAGCTTGCTGCTGGGCGAAGGCCTGGGCCGGCGTGATGGCCTCGCCCAATTCGTCGACCGTAATCACCGGAGACGGCAAGGCGAGTACAGGCGCGTTCGGCGGCTGGCCTTCGGGTAGCGATCGACGCACACCACCTGCCGCGCCCATGACGCCACCGCCCAAGGCACCGGCCGCGATGTTCTCGATGTAGTCGTCGGTCGCCTCGCTTCCCGTTAGGTCGCGTTGTGCGCCCCACCTCTCCAGAGCGGCCTGAACGCCCTCTGTTCCGCCTTCGGTGATCGTGCCTTGCGTTGCACCCGCCAACAACCGGCGCGCGACACGCGGGCTGCTGGATGCACCCTTGAGCAAGCGGCCGACGCCGATACCTTCCGCGGCGCTGTCCACTGCACCGGCAACGGCGCCCGCGCCCAGCGCGCGCCACGCGTCGCCGGCATCGAGCGTTTCGCCCGCTGCCGCCGCATCATCCGCGCGGCCGGTGTACGCGATACCGGCCTCTTGCGCGGTGTTCAAACCAAAACCCGCCACGGTTGCGCCACCGATCTGCTGCAAGCGCCGCTGCAACGCGACCTTGCCCGCCGCTTCGGCGGCCTCGCGGCCGATGCCCTTACGCACCTGATCTGCAACCAACGATTCGACCGACTCGGTAATCAGCTTCTTAGCCGCGCCGCGCGCGACGAGTCCGCCCACCGCGCCGGCCGCCGTGCCCGCACCAGGCGCGGCGCTGCCGATCGCTGCGCCGGCCGCTGCCGTTGCCAAGCTCTGCACCGCCTGACCGCCGAAGTTGCCGAGCACGTCGCCGGCCCATTCGCCTGCACTGTCCTCGCCCGCGAGCACGCCCTTGAACGACGCTTCGTTCTGGAGCGGTTGGATCTGCTCGCGCTCGATGCGCTGGTAGTTCGCCAATGCGCTATCGCGCAAACCGTTTGCCCCCACCCCGCCAGCCAAGGCCGCGCCGGCACCGTACAAGAGGCTTTGGGTTTCCGGCAGGCTGCGTTTGAAGCCGCGCGCGGCGGCACTGAAGAATCCAGTGGCAGGTTTTTTCTGCGCCGGCACCGCCGGCGCGGACGCAAAGGGGTCCACCACCCCGGTTGCGGCCGGAGTGTCGAAGGGATCAATCAAATCGGTCATGGGGTGCCGTACTTTTTCTGATAGAACGCGGTCAACTGCGCGTCAGTGGCGGAGGGGTTGGCCTTACGGGCTTGCGCGAGGAACTGATCCAGCGTCGGATTCCCCGCCGCTGCGGCCGGTGCCGCCGTGCTGGGCGCTGGCGGTGCGAACAGCGCCTGCGCGCGCCCATCCAGCGCGGCGAGTTGTTGCGCGCGCTGGTCTTCATCGAGCGACAGGCTGTCCAGCACGGCCTTCTGCTGCTGGCCCAAGTAATCCAGTTGGTCTTTCGGCGTGATCCGACCGCTTGCATCGGCTTTGACCACTTCCTGCACGGCCTGACCGGTGGCGTCGGTGATCGGCGTGAAGCTGCCGTCCTGGCGCAACGCGCCGGTTCGGCCATCTGCCGTGTTGAGCGTGCGCAGGACACGCTGACCCTCAAGGGCCTGTTGCTGTTGCGCCGTCGCGCTGTCGAACTCCAGCCGACGTGCGTCCTGACGGCGCTGCGCAAATGCCTCGTTAGCAACGTTCTCCGCGCTCGCACCCGATTGCAGCAATCCGTTTGCCGCCTGTTGGCCAGTCGCGCTGGCTTGGTTCATCGCGCCCAGTTGCCCGAGCAGCGCCTGCGCAGCGGCAGCGCGCGACCCCGGTCGCCCCTTGTTCTGATAGCTGCCTTGGGAAATCTCAAAGCGGCGCATCAGCTCGGCTTCCGGACCAAACCCGTCCGTGACCATCGATCCCGCGTCCACGCGCGTTTGCAATGCCGCTACGCGCGCGCCTTCCAACGCACCACGGGTTGTATCGGCCACGCGCGCTGCGGTCGAAGGCGGCGCAACCATCGTGGGCGGTAGCACTCGCGCGGGCGCTGTACCTGCCGAAGCATTGAGCAGACCCGGTACGGCGCGCGTGACTCCATTCGCGCCCGTAAACGTGTTCGCGTCGCCGGGACGCAGGCGCGGCCCGTTTGGCAATGCCGATGCGGCGTTGGCACTGCGTGTGCCTGGATCGGTCTGCGCGGTGGCCGGTAGCGCATTGGCCGCCGGCAGGCCTCGGGACGGCGCGGGCGCGGGAACTCCCGCATTGCGCAGGAGCGTTTGCGTCTGCGCCCGACTCGTGAAGTCGCGGTACTTTCCCGCCATTTGCTGCAACGGCACGGCATAGGCTTGTTTCGCGGCGTTTGCTTGCGCCAACTGACCATCCAGTTGCCGCAGCGCACGCGCGCCGTTGGGCACCTTGGAAATCTCATAGGGCGCTTGAAACTCGTTGCGCGGAACGATCAACTCCGGCTTGGCGGTTTCTTCCAAACGCCGTCGCGCGCCCGTTAGGGTTTGACTTCGCTGCGAAGCTGCATCGAAACCACTGCGCAGCTTGCCGTACTCGCTGTTGAGGCCTTGCAACTCAGGATTCAGCGCACGACGGCGCGGGATTGTGGGATTTTCGGCCACGGGTTAAATACTCGAATCGGCGATCTCGCCTTGGAAATTGAAGTCGGTGCTGCACGACTTGGCTTCGCTGCGGGAGCTGCTCACCGCTGCGCTGTAATTCACGGCCGACGCACTGGACGCGGCGAGTTGCCCCATGACTTGCGCCAGCATCTTTCGCACTTCCAGCAACAAGCTGGTGAGCTGGATGTTTTCCTGCACGCGGATCTCGGCGGCCTTGAGCTGGGTGTTGACGCGCGCGTTCTCGCGCTCTAATCCGAGCTGGAACGTACGGTCGGCCGCTGCACTGGCCGATTGCTCCACGCCGCCCTGCGCGCTGTAGATGCGGGCCTGCGCGTCCGCGCGCTGTCCCACCGCGCCTAGGCGGGCTTGCTCGGTAGCCAACAGCGCGCGAATCCGTTCCAGATCGGATTGGAATACCGCGATCTGCTGGCCGTGCTGGGCGATTCGCAAACGTTCGCGGTCCAGCCGCGCGCCGTTGCCGGCATTGACCGCCTGCACCTTGGTGGAGAACGCTTCGACCAAGTTGCGATGAACCGTGACCTTGCTGTTCTCGGCTTCAACGCTCGCGCGGTAGCCATCCCACTCTTTGCCGTAGGCGTCGTAACGCGCGCCGTAGGCATCGACCTCGGCTTTGAACGATTCGATGATCGATCGCTCGACGTCCGCCTGCGCTTTGACGCCCTCGACGCGGGCGCGGTACAAGTCCGCAAGCCCGTTGAGCGCACGAATCTGTTCGGCGTACAGACGCACACGCTGTTCGTTGATCTCGCCGCGAGCGCGTTCGCCTTCGATCTGGGCGCGGTACACCTCGACCTTCGCCAGTTCCGCGCGGATGCGCTCGGCGAAGACCTGCGCCTCGGTTTGGTACGCCTGCAGGCGCGCGTTGAAGGCGCTGATCCGGGCGTTGAGCACCGCGATGGCGCTCTCGCGCAGGAACTGCGCGGCCTGCAGCGCCAAGCGCTGTTCCTCGGTGTGCAGATTGATCGCCACGCCTTCCAGGGCAATGCCCTGTTGCACAGCAAGGCGCATGTTCGCGAGGGATTCCTCGTACTGCTTGATCGCGACTTCGCGGGCGTACTCGGCGAGGCGGCTCTGGCCGGCTTGGCGCGCGGCGTCGATACGGGCCATCAACATTCCCGGCGGCTGGGTAAAACCGCGCGCGGCGAAGTCCTCATACGCTTGCCCAACGTTGGCCGCCGTCTCCAGCTCGATACGGCCCCGCCCGCGTTCAAACAGCGCGCGCTCTATTGCCGGCGGCAAGGCAGCCTCGCCGTCCAGCCACGCACCGACCTTGCCGCGCAGCTTGTTCAACAGTGCCGAGACATACGCCTGCGGCGAGAACGACCAATCCTCGTTGAACGGCGGCTCCACAAACACCGGCCGCTCGCTGTCGAAATGCGGCAGCCGGATGTCGGGAACGTTGGGAAGATGCAGTTCCAGGAAGCTCGGCAACGCCGGCATGGCGTAACCCGGCGCTTCCGGCACCACTAACGCACCAGGGCGGCGGGGCGGTGTTGGCGCAACGAGATTCAGCGCACTAGGCTTCGGCCCATAGGTCAGGGTGGGTGCGGGAAAAGACTCGTTCGGTAACTCGACCAGATCGGGCGTCTGTGGAACGAACGTGGGCGGTCGCGCCGGATCGGGCGGTACGCGCAGCTCAAAGTCTGCGGCGTCCAGACGCGGGGGCACCGGACGCTGAAACGGGACTTGCCCGGCGTTGTAGTCGAAGTTGACCGTGAAGGTGGTCGGCAGAGCCGTGAACCCGGCGAGTTGCCCGCTTTGCTGGATCGCGAGCTCATAGGTCCGAGTCGCTAGGTTCATAAACGTCTTGTGGCCGTCGCTGACGTACAGCACGGCCGGGTCCGCCGAGAGGACCGGGCAAAAATCAGTCAAAGGAGGGAGACTCCGGATCGTGGTTACAATCTCGGCAGCACTTGCGGCGGCCGATCTACGGCGTTCCCAGGCAAGGCGAACGGTTCAAGCAACGGAGGCTTGATGAAAAAGGTCTTGGGAATACTCGGCGGCGTAGCCGCCGTGGTGGTCGTGTTGCTCGCGATGGGCGTTGGCAAGTTCGCCGGACGCGCAGGGGCCGAGGCGCTGTTCGACGAGACGACCGGTGACGACCTGCTTGCGGCGGTCATGCTCACCAACCAACAACTGCCGCGAATGGTGGATGAGACGGCGCGTCTGGATCGGGTGTCCCATGAGCCGGGACGCGTCCTGACTTACCACTACACCCTCATGGGGTACTACGCGCCGATTGCGAACCCTGACGGCATCGTCGACCCCTTTGACCGCGTTGATCCCCTCGGTATCCGCGCCGACCTAGACGGGTATAAAGAGCGCCTGGTCCAGGGCGCCTGTAAGTCGCCCTCCATACGTTCGTTTCTGAAAAACAAGATGACGGTCGTTTACCACTACAACGACGCGAACGGCCGGAAATTCTTCGACGTTGCCATCCCACCGGAGCGCTGCGGGTTGCCGGAGCGGTAGCCTGCTGCCGCTCAATACCAGCCGGGGAAGAAGCCCAGCGGCCGTGGCGGCAGCTCCAGACGAGCATCTCCCATCATGAGGTTCTAGCTGATAAGCCCTGCCTGCCAGTCAATGGCAGCCGTGATTGAAGCGCAACGGCATAGGCGGTCCGCTATCGACCCGAATCGTTGCCACCGCACTGTCTCCGCACGGCAGTGTGTTGATCCAAGCCGAGTACGCCACACCGCCTTCTTCTACCGGTCCAAGCGGGAATGCTAGTTCGCCGATATCCACAACGAACACGGTCGGCACCTCAAACGTAAAGGTGCCGCCGAACGTCACCCGGATCGGTCTTGCGCCTGAATCGCTGCTGGTCATCGCGAGCTCTGCCAGCACACCCCAGGCGTAGGCACGATCCAGCGCAGGAAGCATCCCGCTAAAGCCCGCACGAAAGGTGTACGTGTTCGCGTTGGCCTCTTGGCCGACCAGCTCAACGGCGAAGACGCCGGGCATGGGGGTCGTTTCTAGAATCGTACCGTCCGGTGCCAACCGAACGATTCGGATATTTTCGAAAAGCCCCGTGTACCGCTCGGGATTCGCTCCGTAGGCGTTGTAGAACTCGCCGTTGACCTCGGTTTGCAGCGTGTGGCCCAAGCCCACTATCGCCCGGAAGCCAACAGGGGGTTCCTCGTTTCCGATCGGCGTCTGTACCGGATTACCAACGGTGTTCGGCGAGGCGAAGAAGATGTGGCCGTTGGTGCCCGAGGCGGTCCAATCGCTCGGCGGTAGTGGGGTTTCGCATTCTTGCGTGGCGCCCTGTAAATCCGTCCAGAAGCACACCGGCTCGCCCGCGTCAGCGTTGGTGGCTGAGATCGCCATCAGCGCCTTCCACTGCTATTGCCGCGCACACGGCGATCCACCCGCAGAGGCAGGAACTCGATCACGTCCAGGCCGAAGTCCGCTCCATCGATGTTCTCGATCACGTAGTCGAAGTACACCGATTGCAGGCCCGCACCGACCTTGACTCGCCCTTCGCGCACGCTGTCGGCCGCGCGCGCTCGCAGTCGATACGCGTGGGCGATACGCTCACCCGTTCTTAGATCGGCGGCGACCACGCTCAAGCGCAGGTCGCCGCTGGCGGTGTAGCCCAAGTACATGCTCGGAAATGATTTCTTGAGCTGTGACCCGAAAGCCGACATGCCCTGACGGATGCGCGCATGGATGGGCTCGCCGGCATCGGTGTCGCCGCCCAATCGATACAACCCGGTATCGGTCGCCCCGTACACCGTGCCCGCCAGGGGAAGAAAACTGTTGAACGGATAGTTCGTGTAGCGCGAGAGCGCTTTGCTCTGCGTGTTCATCACCCAGGCGACGTATTCACCCGAGTCCAGGTGAACCCGCACCACTGCGCCTAAGTGATCTCGCAGCGCCACATGGACGTCTGCGCTTGCACGCGTCCGTGCCGCGACGTTCATTCGATCGGTCAAAACGACAAGGCGCAGTACACCCGGTTGTAGCGCAGCCCGCAGGCGCAACTCATCCGCCCACCGCAGCGTCGCGGTCAAAGTCTCAGCCACGTTGGCTCCCAGCATCAGCCCACTGACCAACGTGCCAATCCGAAGAGGATCGAGCGTCGCACCGAGTGCCAGGGCTTCAGCAATCAACGACATCGCCTCCAACTCGGTATTCACCGCGTCGCCGAGCAACAGGGCATCGACCAACTGCTCAACCGCAATTGCCGAGATGTGGTTGCGTTCTCCAAGCGCGAGTGAAGTAGTCAGCAGCTCGCGCAGGATGAGGCCGAGCGTATCGCCCAACGACGCCTGCGACTGTAGGTGGCGAGTGCCACGCCAGCGCGCGCGGGGGGCAGCCGCCAGCATGAGATTGACGTGCAACAGCGCGGTTTGAATCGACGACAGGCGGGTGCGCGCCTTTACACGCGCGCTCAAACGCACGGTGTCGTCTCCCGTGGTTGGTGGCGAGCGCAACTCGCTACCAAAGCCGGTCAGCACCACCGCGCCGTCGCCGACTTGGCGCGCGGCCGAGCCGCGTCCCGTTGCCGCCAGGATTCCATCGCCTTGCGCGGGCGGCAGCACACCCGTGCCGAAGCCGTACGTCGCGGCGAGTTGCAACGCGCCGTCGCCAATGCAGAACGCGACAGGTGGCGGCGTCACGCCGCCACTGGCCGACTGCAACCACAATTCACCGTCACCTACTGCACCCGCGCTCAACCCGCGCGCAAATCCAAAGCCACCCAGCGTGAGCGCGGCATCGCCTATTGCCGGCTCCGGTGGACTCGGCGGTGCCAGGGTCTCGAACACAATCGTGCTCACAGCACCCGGTCCTGCGCGCGGAACAGCGCGGCCCCGACGATGACCGGTCCGGTCGATAGGTTCGGCGACACATATACGCTTTCGCCATTGATCGAGAACGCGACCAATCCAGACTGACGCCGCAGCTCAAACTCGTCACCGCGCGTGTAGGTCGTCGGCGTCGTCATCCAACGCCCAAACTCCATACACGCCACCCGGCGCGTTCCATCCAAGGGATCGGTATCGAAATAGAACGCATGCGACAGCGAGGTGTAGAGCCCCGCGTCCGGACGCTCAAAGGCGAAACCCACCGCGCCGGCCGCCGCGATATCGACCTGAAAGACTGTGCGCAGATCCCCGTCGAGTCGGTCCACGCTGTTCGCACCGGCATTCCAGCCGTCGTGCGTATCCACTGTCTCGATGTCGGGAACGCCTGGAACCGCGTCACGACCAGGGAAGTTTGAAAGCATTACGACGCGGCACGGCCCGCCCGTTTGGCAACCGGGTGGATCGACATAAGTGCCATCGCGCGGAATCCATAACCCACGCAGCCCCTCTCGGTAATACGTTCGCGACTCCCGATGCATCCCTGTCGTCGTCGGCACATCGAACACGCCGGTAATCGGGCCGTCATGACCGGGCTCGGGATAGCCGTTGCCGATGATGCGTACCCCCGGAAAGCGCACGAACGTCATGTGCCGGATCGGCCCATACCAGCCATCGGGCGGCGAGGCGTCCAACTGGCTCCATTGACGAAAGTGCTCGGGCCGATTCGGGAAGCTGCCTTTTTGGCGGAACGCCGTGGAGCGAGGTGAGGGCGTGGCATACAGATGGAACGCGATGGCGGGAGCGGCGGGGTAAGCCGGGGTGCCCGGTGTGACCGTCACCGTAGCGGTCTTAGTCAACGCGCCCACATCAACCGCCCAGTGCCGCCTGCGGCAGGCGCCAACCGAAATCGCCCACCGGTTGCTCGTTGCCCGCCGTCAGCGCCGCTATGCCCAGGCGCAGTTCGGCTCCGCTGCTGGGACCACCCACCGCACCTTGAAGGCGCGTGCCAGTCAGCGCGTCCGCGACCGCGCGTCCGTCATCGCCGGCCGTGCAGAAGCGATAGAACGTAGGAGTCAATGTGGTCTGCGCGGCGTCGGCTCCTTCAAACGCCGTAGTGCCGCGCCAAACTTCAGTGGGCGACTTACTCAACACCCCATTGATCGGCGTGTCGAACGTCAGGCCGCTGCCGGTGCCATTGAGCCCGATACGCACCAGCTCCGTATGCACGCTGGCCAGGTTAAGGGCTTCGGCGGCGGTGCGCGGCACGGTGCCGGCGAACAGAATCAGGCGTCCTCCATCGAGTCGGGTTTTGATTTGGGCCAACAGCACGTTGGCCAACGCAGGCGTTAGCAGAAGCATGAGGAGTCCGAAGGAAGGGTGGGATCAACTAAACGGGTGTGGGCTTTCCGAGCAACCACACCGGGTGGTAGCGGGCTTGTTCGCCACCGACTCCGGTCAACGCGCTCAGCGGCTGCCCGGTCGCGTAGTTCGCGATTACCTCATCGCCATTGAGATAGAGGTTGGTGTTGTACGAACAGACCGTGACGCCGTCGACGCTGGCGAAACCGGGCATCGTGGTGTGACCGGCAAGGTCGGTCTGTTGATTCGCCGCCGAGTTGCTCGCGCTGCTCGCAGCGTCGCGAATGGCCAGCCACGCGCCGGCCGAGTTCGCGATCCGGGTTTGACCAAACGTATCGGCTTTGCGGAATGGAGTCGTGAGATGCGCCGCAAGCAGCGACATGCCGAAGTTGGTGGTCAACCCGAGATTCGATGACCCAAACGCGTGCAGATGCATCAAAGCCAATGGGGCAATGGAGGCTTCCGCCAAGCGCGCCAGCACCGCCGTATAGGTCGGCACCATCGTGAACGCAGTTCGCTCAATCGGCGTCTGTGCGATGACGGTCTCGCTGCCGCGTTGCCACAGCACGACGCGGTAACGGAAACGAAGCGCGGGCGACGGTCCACCCGCGAAGGTTTGCCTCGACTCCAGCAGCAGCAATGCACCCTCGCGCAAATCCGCGCACAGCACTTGCCGGCGACACCAATCGACCCGGCCCGATGTGGGGTCCGTAACCAACCCCAACTCCCACGCGACGGTTTCGGCACCGTCCAGCCGATAGGCCAGCCCGCGACCGCGCCGCACGACCTGCAACACCGCAGGACCGTCTTCGGCCAAGGTCGCCGCGGCTCCGTCGCCGGCCGCCAAACTGACCGCCGCGCGCGTTAAGCGCACCGCGCCCGTGGCCGCCACCATCAACTCCAACCGCATGTTCGCCTCGGTAGGACGCGACCACACCTCGCCCTGCTGCACCGTTTGCGCTGAACTCGGCGGTACATGGGTCACGGCCACCCTGCCGGTCGCATCGAAATGCCAGGGAGCCGTGGCGCGCGCCTCTATGCCGTCCCATAACGTTTCGTGGGATCGCGCGAGCACCCGCCGTTTCATCGGTCCCGGCGCCGATGGATCGATGACCATTTCAAATCGTCGCAGCGCGAGCGGCACATCGCCCATGAAGTAGGACGGGCTCGCCCAGCCGTCCGGGTGCAGTGCAGCCAGCGGCGGCGCGGGCGGCCAGCTCACTTCCGACAAGGCCGCCATGATGACCATCAACCAGCGACCATCGAAGGCCGCGCCCATTACTAAGCGTTCGGGGAAATCGACCTCGCTGGCCTCGCAGTACCGGTCCACGTCCAGCAACACTTGGCCCAGGCAGAACACCCAGCGCCCGTACTGCGTCAGCGGCCGGCGATAGCCATCAACGAAGTAGCGACTGGACGGGCCGTACCACTGGATGCGCTCATCGTCTTTGCTACGCCAGTCCACGTTGGCCGCATAACGAATGCCGTCCGGAAACAGCGCGCGGTACGTGCCTTTCTTGCCCGCGAACTCGGCGTAACCGGTGGTCGACGCTTCATGAAAGTAGGTCGTCCAACGCGGGCGCAGGATCTGCTGCGGGAATCGGGCGTCCAAACCTTGCGGGTGCGCGGTGTCGCGCGCCCACACCACAAAATCGTCTTTGCCGCGCGGCGGATCGACGGGCCGCTGGGTCAATGGCGGCGGCACAATCGTCATGCGCGGGATGCCGCCGCGCAGCTCACCAATCACCACCGCGCCATCGGGCAGATGCTGGGTCATCTGGTGCGTGCGCAGGCCCAAGTGGGCGGCGTCGGCCACGACCGCGCCGAGCACTTTGCGCGCGAACGGAACGTAGCCTGCCGCGCGCGTCTTGTCGCCGACCACATGGACGTGCGTCCAGTCGGTATGGCGAGCACCCGGCACGATCAGCCCGCGTCGGTCGCGGTCAACACGTACTCGATGCCGAGCTTGTCGCCACCGGCCATGTTCAAACGCGGATGGTCGAACCGCACCGCCGCCGTGCCCACACCGGTCGTGGAACCCTTCGCCGACGACGACACGATCAGACAGCCGTACAGGTTGTAGGGACCGCCTGCGGCCAGGACGAACAGCGCTTCGTTGCCGGTGTTGCCCGTGCTTTGCGCGCTCGCCGCTCGCGGGATGACCCACGCAGGTCGCGTGGTGGCCGTGTACGCGGTGAATTCGTCAGCCGCTGCCGGGAACTGCGCAGCGGTCAATGTCGGGTCAGGTGTGTAGTTGCCCTTGAACGGGGCCAAGTACCACTGCGTAATCTGCGGGTAGCCGCCTGTGGGTGGGTAGGCCACGTTGAGAAGGTGGTTCAAGCCTTCGTTGAGCAAGGTGTTCGCGTCGATGGCGATGGACTGGTAGTGGCCATCGCGGTAGTCACGCACCTTCATAGCACCGCCGACAAACACACCCATGTGCGTCAGCAGCAGACCTTGGTCGCTTCGCTCGTAGCGGTGACGCCGCAGCTCGCGCGCAATCTCGTCGGCGTGAGTGCGCCAGAGGTTTTGAGTCATGGAAATTCCTTCACCACTTGCCTTCGGGGCAACGCGCGCCGAACAGCCGGGTCTTGAGATGGAGAAAGCAGCCGCAGCGCGCGCAGCTGGCGGTCGGCAACGTGCCGCCGCCAGGGAGCGGCGCCGAGTGCGCCTGAAAGTGTGGGCAGGCGCGGCAAAGCGCCAAGCGCGCCTGGACGGTCTCGGGAGGGGTCAGAAGTTTCATGGGTCGTCGTGTCGGTAGACGCGTGCGATCGCACGGTCGCGCACGGCCAGGGCCTGCGGCTGGGCGTCGCGCAAGGTGGTGATGAGCTGTTGCTTTCCGTCGTGCTCGCGGTACAGCAGCGCGCCGCGCGAAGCGGCATCGATGACAGCCTCGGGAGAGCCCTCACGCGGCTGCGGTGTGATGACCTGTCCACCCGGCAGTCCCACGCAGACGCGCCCATTGCGCGCGATCCAGACGGGAAGCGGGGCTTTGGTCGGTAGGTTCCACACCTCGCCCGACAACCGAATCAGCGCGCCCGGAATTGCGCCCACCGGGTAGGCGATGACTTGACGCCATTCGGCAGGCGACGCGCCGGCCAAGAAATACGTGCGCTTGGCGTCGGCCACGAACAATCCCGCACCGTCGTTGCCATCGGCCACCGGGGCGAGCAAATCCACGCGGCCGGCGAATCCCACGCGGTCGCGGCCGGGCTGCGTGAGCCCATAGCGCAGCGGTGGCGAAAACCACACCTCTGCGCCACGCGCGACAAACTGGCGGCCGTTATGGATACACAGGCCCTGTCCCGCTGGCAGCGGACGCAAGTTCAACGTTTCCAGCGCGCGTCCTGACGCCGGCTCGGTCAGCGTCAATTCCGTCACACCGACCGGCAGCGTCGCCGCGACGCGGAACACGCCATCGAGTCCGGAACTGAGGTACACGCGAACCCGAGGTACACGCAGCACATCCAGCGGCTGCGGCAACTGCGACAACCGCAGTCGGCTGTTCGCCGGTACTGCAAAGGCGACGGGGCTGGATGCGCCGGATTCGCGACCGCGCGCGTCCAGAAACGTCATAGCGAGCTGGTAGTGCCCAGCATCCAGGGCACCACCGGCCTCTATTTCGATGCGCGGGGCGCTTTCCGGCGTGGAGCACGCCCACGGCATCGCATCCAAGTCCAGGCCGAGCAAGCCGCACTGCACCCCGTTGCTCCACAACACCGAGTCGTTGAGCCGTTCGTAGGCCACGGGCCAACCGGGCGCGAGACCGTCGATCAAAGGTTCGGTTCGTTCGTCCGGGTGCAACGCGGTCAGCGTGTCGCCACTGACGAACAAACCCCACGGCCACGCTGCGTCCCCCCACGCGCTATGGACGCGGGTACCGGGGACCGCTAGCGTGTAACCGTCGCGGCGGTGCGGTTTGCCGGCGACATCGAAGTCAACGTTGTCGGCCTCGCGCACCGCGACCGGCGCTCCGGACTCGCTCACCGGCAGCGCCGTCTCGCCTGCGAGGTTGTTCAAGCCCAGGGGCCACCCGGCCCGAGGGGCCAGTTCGTCGTCGCGCACGCCCACGGTCAGTAGCCGCCGTAGCGCGTGGTCGAGCGCCGACGTTCACGATGCCGGCGCTGCACGTCGGCCGTGGGGCGTTCACCAAAGTTCAAGGTGAACTCGCGCAGGGCGAGCACCGCGCGCGATACATCCTCGATCTCGCGATCCTTGATCTGGAAAGCCCGGTACAGCATCCAGTCAATCAGCGCCTCGTGATGCTTGGGCGCGATCTCCGGCTCATCCAGCGGGTCGAGCAACGCACGCATCGGCGCGCGATACACCGCCAACTGCAACCGACCGGGCCGTACCGGGCGCGGCCACAGGTGGATTCGCGCGCGGCCGTCGTCCGCCAATACGCACGGAGTGCCAAAGCTGCTTTCCTGACGCGATCGCTCGCGTATCCAATCCAAGCCTTTGAGGTCGAGCGGTGCCGGCTGCGTCCCGTCCGACCAAGTGATCGTCGCCGAAACGACAAACAAGGCGCGCGCATCGAGTGAGTACACGCCTTGGCCCAACGCGAGCGTCACCGTTGTCACCTCGCCCGGCTCGTCGTCAAACAGAAGGCGTGCCCGTAGACACGCCTCCCGTTCGCCTTCCGTCGCCCAACCGGCGAGCGACGCATCAGTGATCAAGTACGGTTCGATTTCATCATCCAGGCGTTCGCGCGCCGTGGCGATCAAAGCGGCCAGATTCATCGCGCGCGCCCCTTCAACACGAAACCGTTACGTCTCATCGTCCGCGTCGTCGCCGAGATTCGCGGCCACGAGGTCGTGCCAAATCGCGTGGACGGTCTCTCTCTTGGCGCGAAAGCCGCACAGGCTGGCGACGACCTTCAAATCGGGCATCCCATCGGCGGTCAGATCGCCGGGCTGCTGCCGCTGTGCCAGGGTCATGAGCGCACCGCGGA
The DNA here is from genome assembly GCF_052078715.1 of Lysobacter sp. CA199. Taxonomy (NCBI): domain Bacteria; kingdom Pseudomonadati; phylum Pseudomonadota; class Gammaproteobacteria; order Lysobacterales; family Lysobacteraceae; genus Lysobacter; species Lysobacter sp. CA199. The sequence continues at coordinate 20,391 of NZ_JBQJIL010000019.1, forward strand.
TCAGCTCGGACTCGTCCAGCGCCTTGACCGCCGTATCCGATGCGCGCGGCGTGACGACCTGCCGCGTTCGGATCGTGCGCTGGTCGCACTCGCAGCCTTGCGCAAGCGCCTCGGCATGGAACAGCGGGTGCAGTGGTGCCCAGTCGGGCCCCACATGCGTCACATGGCCGGTCGTCAGCGCCAGACGCGCACCATCGGGGTGGCGGAACTGCATTGAGTTCTCCTTGCAAAGTAAGGGAGGAAAGAATCGCGAGGTGCAACGCCGGCCTAGCCGTAGACTTCATCGGCGGTGCCCTTCACGACGTACTGCACGACCACGCAGCCGCGACCGGCCGTTGCGGAGGTGCCGACCGCCGTTCGTGTCACCCCGAGCCTGAGCCCCTGAGCGAACGGGCCGCCCAACGCGGTGAACGCCGTCTTCGCGGCGGTCTTGAAGTCGTTGTTGTCCAGAAACGATGCCGGCGCTGCGGCCGTTCCGATATCGAGCACGTCGGACGTGCCGGCGTTGGAGGGAATTTCGACAAGGTTGAATGCGGCGATGAGGACCGACCCCATCGGCAGCTTGAGCGCGGGTACGAACGTGCCCGAAGGCAGGTCGGCGAAGGTGTAGTCGAAAACGCGCACGCGCAGGTACTGCACGCTCACGGTGTCGGGCTTGCTCATAAGAGGCTCCTGAGAGAAGAAGGCCGCCTGCAGGCGGCCCATAGATCAGATCGCGTGATCGATCGCCATCACGCCGAAGTCTTCGACGCTGCCGCCGTCGTAGGACGAGGGGAACTGCGGCTTCAACCAGCCGCCCATCTTGTTGATCGACACGCCGTAGCGGTTCTTGTAGTCCTCGTCTTCCTCTTCCCAACCCGGAACGCCCAGGTCGGCCAAGGCCAGCGCCTGCGCACCCAGTACGAGCGTGCGCGAGCCGTTGACGTTGCCGCCGCCCCACTTCAAACCGAGTGCGGCGCCGAGCGTGTTGTAGACGCGGGCGTAGGGGTGAATGACGAGACCGTTCATCGTCACGATGGCACCCGTGAAGATCTTATTGGCCTCGCCGCGCACGTCCGCATTGACGATGGCACTGCGGAAGTCCGGGTTGCGGTACCACCGCGCCATCGTGTTCTCGTGGGCGAGAACGATGAAGTAGTCCTTGCCCGCGAGCCGAAGCGGCGTCATCCGCTTGGTGGCAGCGCGCGCCTTGATCTCAGGCAGCATGTCGTAGACAGGAAGATCGGCCGCCTCGACGGCCGACGTATCGCCCGCCACCAAACCCTCGGTTGCGTCCCAGCGGAAATGCCGGTTCGTGGTCGGCGGACGAACGTCGTTGGCGTATTCCAACTCCGTCCAAGGGTCTTGTCCCTCGGGCGTAGTGCGGGGACTGCCGTCCGTGTTGAACGCGTAGCTGACGCCCGACGCCGTGAGGATGGCCTGGTCTTCCCAGGTATCGGCCAACCACAGGGCCATCGCCTTACGCGTTGGACGGCGGAACTGCAGGACCGACTTTTGGTCGGCCAGCCGGCCCTTGTTCTTGATGCCGTTACGCAGCTGGTCGAAGTTGACACGCTGCCAGTGCGAATCGAGCGTGCGCTCGCGACCCTTGAGCTGGTTGTCGCCGACGACGCCGCCGCCGGTGATGCGGGAAATCAGGTGGAAGTAAGCACCGACCTCGCCCTTGGAGTTCTTGGACAGTTCGGTGATGTGCTCGATGATGGCCTCGGAGCCTTGGCCCAGCATCTTGGTGAAGAAAAACTTCTCGACGTACTCCTCGTACGCCTTGTGGCCCCAAGCAAGTTTCTGTTGGGGCTGCTGCCGGCCGAAATCGGTAACGGACACGGTGAATCCTCCCTGGCGGGATATGGTTCAAGTCATGGGCGTGACCTCTGTCGCGGGTCGTTGCGGAAGCGCAGCCAAGACGGGGCTGCGGGCCGGGGATGCCCTACCAGGGTCGCGTTCTGTGTCGCAGTACGCGCAATGCGGAAGCGTTGTACTCAACGAGCGAGCCACCCGTCCGGGGTGGCGCGGCATACTTCGGGTCAGGCCATGCAAGGAGCACGCCATGCCGGGATGGACCTATCTTCTGCTTTCCAATAAAGGCGAAGTGTACTTAGGCGCGACACAGAATTTGCGCCAGCGATTTCGTACTCACAACAGCAAAACCAACGACGGATGGACACGCGGCCGACGTTGGCACCTACTTGCGGTGCTGTTGTTTCCCACTCGGGATGAAGCCTTTGACCATGAAAAGGATCTGAAGACCCGCCTTCATAAAAAAAGTCAGTGGAAGGTTAAATGCATCCCACGGGCCGAGAAAATTCTGCGGCGCCACGGGTACTCGTTTGACCCGCACATATGGAGCCGCAGCTACCGAAAAAAGCTTGCTCGACTCACAGAGCCCGCGTCCCCGCCAACTAGCGGAGCAGAGGACTAAATAACGTCCTCACCCAAGAGGGCACGCTGTGTGCTCTCCGGAATCTTCTTGAAGTCCCCTGGCTTGATCTGCGCCAGATCGATGGTCAAGTCGCGACTGCCAGTGCCGGCCCCGCCCGCCACTTGGGGTGGGGCTGCCGACGCAGCTGCTGCCGCGCGTGCCGCAGTGGCCTGACGCGCCTGTATCGCTGCGATTCGAGGGTCAACGACCGATTCGGCGGCGCGCGCTGCTGGCGCAGTCCAACCAAAGGCTTCGAAGGCTTGTTCTTGCATCATCGCGATGAGCGCGTCGTCGTCGAGGGTGCTGTCACCCTCCGTATCCAGCGCCGTCAGTAGATCGGCCACGGCTTTCTTCCGGATCGGATTGCCCATGAATGCATCGTTAGCGGCGACCCATTGGGCGATCTTGTCGTTCCAGCGCGTCTGGGCGGCATCTTGAGCGGCTTGCTGATTCGCCGCGACGCGTTCCGCCTTTGCGACGTGACGGGCTTCTTCCACAGTAAGCGCGTTTCCCAGACCGCCGTATTTGCTCGTGAGGGCGTCGCGTTGATCGTGGTATTCGTCGGCATCCAGGTCGCCATCGTCCCATTGCTTCTTCAGCGTGGCGGTCTCTGTCTCCCACTGCGCCTTGATCTGACCGCGCTCGGCGTCGAAGTCCCGATCCGGTGCGCCGCCTGCAAGGGCCGCGTCGCGCGCATCGCGGTCGCGCAATTGTCGCTCCAGCTCGGAGACACGATTAAGCACTTCATCCAGACGCGGCTTCGGGATCATCGGCACCGCGCCGCGCACGGGCGCGGGTGTGTCCGTCTCCGACATGCTGGTTGGGTCGCCGGGCGGCAGCAGGGATTCGTTCGCGCCCTCTTTGGTAGATTCCTCAATGAGGTCGTCGTCGAACGCATCGGGATCTGCGGCATGCAGGGCTGCGCGCTGCGCCTCGGTGATGCGATGGGGGTTCAGGTCGGTCGGATCGATGTCGGCCATAGGACTCATGCGGTTAGGGCTTCAGGAGTCGCGGTCAGCCCGGTTCTCAATCCCCGGTCGGGATTGTCGGGCGTCAGCGGGTAAGTGTTCTCGGCGTGATCGACGGACCCAGGCGGATAGCCTGCCGGCGCGCTCGGGACGATAGGCGCGGCGTCTTGGTCTTCAAACCCGGCCGATCGCAGCAGCGCATCGGCGATGGCGGCGGTCTGCGGAATGGTCGAAATGATCTCTGCGGTCCGCAGCGCGCTGAACTGCGTTTCGACTGCCGCACTGACGGCCTTGTTGTGCGCCAGCCGCGCCTGTGCCTGCTTCAGCGCCGCCTCGGCCTCGGCCACCGGGTCCGCCTTGCCTTCGGCTTCTCGCAGCGCGTCGGCTATTTCCGACTTATTCGCCAGCGTTGAAGCCTTCACGATCAGGTGGTGGGGAATGGGAACGCCCATCTCCTTGACCATCGTGCGCAGTTGCTCGAACTGGCTGTTGTCGAAGGTGACGGTGTACGGCTGCTCGGTGACGGTCACGTCGTACTCACCCAGCGTCAGGTCGTTGAGGATCGTGCCGTCTTCCTGCGGCATGTTTAGTTGCAGGGGAACGCGCCGATCCACGCCGTAAGGGTCGGGCTCGCTGATACGGATGATGCGCGGGCCGCCCATGAAGCGCTGTACCAGCTTCCGCATCCGGGTCGAGACCAACTTGCGCGTGCGGCCCAGGTTGTCGAGCGTGACGCCCAGCGCCTGTTGCGCCGCGTACTGCCGCGCCTGGATCGCGACGCCGCTCATATCGGCCCCACCTTGCCCGTTCAAGCTCTCATTGATCGCTGTGACCGCCTGCATGTGGCCGGCGGCGAACTCGATCATCTTCTCGATGCCGGTCGGCGGCTGGTTCGGCTCGATCTTCTGGAACGGCTGGGTGTTGGGCTTGCGCAGGAGCACCAGGCCGGTTTGCGCGCCATCCTCGGTGAACTGTTCGTCGGTCATGTTCGCCAGGGCGTTCGCTTCGCCCTGCCAACCGCCGTTGGCACTGGCATTGACGATGTGGGCGTACTGGCTGATGAACTTGTTGAGGATGTCCTGGACGTTAACGGCGTTGTCCAGCATCCCGATGGTGCGTCCGCGCCGGAAGTACGGGTAGTACGGAACGACGGTGATGTGTTCGTAGGGACTGAGTTGGTCGTAAAGACAGACCTCCGGTGCGCAGACCTGCCAACGAACGCGGCGCATGCGCCGACGCGTCACGTAGACGCCCTGGTCGATCAGCCACGCCAAGTGCTCGCTCGGCAGACCCTCCACGATACGAAGATCGCCCGTGGGCCAGCGCGCGACCAGCGTGGGTTGATACTCGTTCGCCTGCCGGTCCACGATCCGATAGCGCCGCCACGGGCCTTCAGTGCCGTAGTAGCCCACGCTCATCGCATAGCTGGGCGGCATCGATGCGAAGCCTTCCCGGCGCACGCCTACATCGGTCCACCAATTGTCGGTATCACAATAGTTGCGGGACGAACCCACGATTTCCTGAGCCGCGGCGCGGCCGTAGTGCTGCTCGATCTCAAACGCGGTCAGCCAGCGGGTCGTCGTGCAGTCGGCCCAACTGTCGGGGTCGTAGCCCTTGGCGTCTGCGTCAGGTAGAACGTCCATCGGATCGAGCGTGATGATGCGCGGCTCACCTTCCTCGTTGTCCGAGTAATCCATCCGAATGTCGAGATAGCCCCGCTGCTGGATGATCCCGTCCATGAAGCAGTCAGTCTCGGCGTACCGATAATCTGTATTTTCCAGAGCGTGCTTGATGACTTTCGAGAGCACCTTGGCCTGGGCTTCGTCGGCCCGACCTCCCTTGGGCTGATAGGCCATGTCCACGCGGTTCTGAATCTGATAGCCGGCCGCCGCGTTGATGGCCTGCAAGCAGACATTCACCTCGTGCGCCGGTCGGCCCTCTTCCTCGACGGCGCGGCGGTCCTGCGCCCGCCACTGCCGCCCGCCGCCGAGGTAGTAGTCCTCCAGGCGACGCGCATGGTGCATGTAGGTTTCATGCCCCCGCGTGCGCAATTCCTCCAGACGCCAGAACACCTCGCGCGCTACGTCGCGATGGCGGGTCGTGTCGGTCATTGAATTAAAGGCTTTACAAAGAACTTGAGCGTTCAGGCCGCTTCGGTTTCACACAGGCCCAGGTCAGAGCTGCAACCCGATCCTTGCTGGCCTTCGAAGAACATCCCGTACTGACGACCCCCACGAGTGGTCCGAGACCACTGGACCAATGTGCGAATGCCCGCATAGGTTCCAGGCCGATCAACGTCAGTGGGGTCGGTCACAGCGGCAAAGAAGGTGGAAGACCGCCGCTTGTTCGTACTGGTCACCACGCGCTCCCAGCGTTCGATACGGTCGATGTGGTCAGGAAACCGTTCCGCGATGGTGCGCAACTCGGATTTGCGGCAGTTGATACACGGCATGCAACCCACCCGGCCCATACCCATCTCATAGAGAGGATTCGGTTTGAGGCCATGCTTCCTGTGCTGCGCCCACACGTCTTCCACTGACCACCGAAAGATGGGTCGCCACAGGTACGAACCCGAGTCATGGCGGTTGAATCGGGGCTGCGTCGCCCGGTTACGGCTCTCATCGGCCCGGATACCCAGCCATTGCAGGACGGGGCCTCGCTTCAACATCGGGAAGACCACTTGCGAGGTGATCGGGATTTCCTTCAGCTCGCTGGTGCAAAACTGCGCCATCCTCGACGGGAATCGCCCCTTGCTGATGCACAAGTCCAAGTAGGGGTTTCCGGTAGGCGCGTGCAGCGCAGCCGCTTCCTGCACGATCTCGTTCGATATGCCTTGCTTCGGCCACTCACGAAGGACGAACTCACGATGCCGGGCCAACTGTTTCGTGAAGTCGGCACGCACCGTTTCGACCCGAGGTCCGCCGGTTCGCTCGTGAAGCCTGCTTAGATACTCATAGACCGCCTCGTGCTCGTTCCCGGTGTCGGCAAAGACCGCTCGGAACGGACGACCCGACTCAATGGCCAGCAAATAGCAAGCCGTGGAGTCCTTGCCACCACTCACACTGACCAAGTGTTGTGGCTTGGCGCTCCGATGATCGCTCATAGAAGGCTTAGGCTGTCATGTGGTTGCGACGCGCGGCACGCTGCGCCAGGGCCAACTTGCGCTTCCACTCGGCAGACGAACTCGTCACCACCATCCGCGCACCGTCGTAGCCCTGCGCGAACTGGCGAAAGGCATCGGCATAGTTGGAGTGGCTGTCGTGAATCGGTTCGTCGGCGAACGCGCTGATGATCTTGTTGTAGCGCTTCCGGTAGGCCGCCAGTGAGGCCAGCCCATCGGCGCACTCGGTCTCGTCGATCCAGCACGACGCCATCGCAGCGCGCGTCTGTTGGATGCCGACGATCAGGGCATGGACGCGCGGCACGATCTGGAAGTTGTTACCGGGCATGGACTCGTTAAGCAATTGGTACATGGTCTTGCCGGTCTGACCGGAGTGGTGCGCGCCGTCGTGAGGGAGGTAGTGGGTGCCGTAGTGATAGCCGTGCTGCTGCTGAAGTTCTTGCAGCAAGGTCACGTAGTGATCGACGCCGTAGCCGCTGTTCTGATAGCTGCGAATGAAGCGATGCGTCAGTCCGATCTGCTGGTGAAACCAGATCGAATTGAAGTCGCTGTAGCCCAGATCCCAGAAGGTGTTGACCGGCACACCGGGGACATGCGGCACTTTCCCGACGCGCTGCTGAGCGCGCATCGCTTGCAACTCGCGGAAGTAGAAAGCGCCCTCGACGCGGTTGCCGCGCCACAGCCCGCGTAAGAGCGCGTCGCGCTCCTCTGGCGGAAGCATCATCAACGTCTCGCGATACCCAGTACCGCGAAGGTGACGGTTGTCGGCGAGCTTTGCGGGGATGAAGGTGCGGTAGAACGCCCGCTTGACCTCGCGGTAGCCACCCGCGCCGTCCTCTTCCTCGAAATCCATCTCCACCGACAGCCGCGCAGGGCCACCGGCTTCTTCGATGGCGAACCGCTCCATTACCCACCGCTGCCCGACGCCATCGGGGTTGGTGGTGGCGCGCATGTAGCGCGGCAGGTCGCGCGCCGTGGTGCGGTTGCGCGACAGCAGGTAGAGATAGCAGACCGGCGTCGTCCAGAGCGTCAGCTCATCGAAACCGATGACATTCCAGGCGCGGCCACGGTATTTGAAGCGGTCGTTGTCGTGGTTGAGATAGCCGAACTCGACCATCGCCCCCCAGGGCGTGCGCCAGCGGTGCTCGTTCTTGTCGTAGACCGCACCCTCGATGAAGGCCGGGTACAACTCGTGCGAGCGATCGATCAGGTCTTTCAGTTCCGGGAAGCTGCGCCGGAACAAGATCGCGCGGTGCTGCGGATGCTGGGGGCCGTTATGCGCCAGCGCCCAGGCGTCGATCAGCAGGGCGTCGGATTTGCCACCACCGGCCGCGCCGCCGTACAAAACTTCGAAGTCGTCGCAGGCCAGGAACTCGGCTTGTTTCGCGGTCGGCTGCCACACCACCTCCTCGTCGGCCGAGGAGTGATCCATGAGTAAGCTAAGTGAACTATGACCAAGTCATTGCTGGCCCGCGCTCGGCTTAAGCCGAGTTTCGTCACTGGTCAGGAGGCAGGCCGGTCCGCGAATTCATAGGACTGGCAGACGATTCGTCGGACAGTTCTCTCAGTTTGCTGTTTAGATTTCGGTATTCAACGGCCGGCATAGCGGCCATACGTCGGTGGAATGCGTCGAAGAAGCGATTCAGCGCATCGTACGCCTTGACCGCGACTGGCAAAGACTTGGCAACACCTTGTTCGTGCAGGGTCGTCATCAACTCATTCGGCGGTGTCTTCGTAAAACAGATTTCAACCAACGTCCCAACCTTGTCGATGGAGAGGACGAACAAGAAATGATAAATCTCGACGCAGCCGACCGGCTCTTGGCGCGCGTTCCAATCGTGCAGCCAGTGACGGTCCGATTCGGTCAGGCCGTCAAATCCGATCACCAATTCGCCGCCTTGACCCAGCGCCACACCTCGCCCGCGTGTCACGGCGAACTCGATCATCATCTGCAAATGATCGAGGTGGGCCAACGCACGCTGTGCGGTTCGCTCGATCGTCTTAGTCCACTCCAGTCGACGCTGCGCCTGCCTCGCTGCGCGGCGGGTCTGTGGTGACAGCTCCGAGTCACCCTTTGCGGTTGGGGATTTGCTTTCCAATTCGTCCCAAGAGACTCGACGCAATTCCAAGTGTTTGTGTGATTCCAACAGGCGGGCTATCGCGTCCAGCGCGGGGCCTAGGCCGGAACGGTCGAACCACTCAGTGAATCCAGCGCGCCGATCAGGTATGGGCTTGCGCCACGCGTCCAGCTCAAAGTGCAGGACGCGTTCCAACTGCGCGATAGCGGGGGCCGGTCCCTCGACCACTGCGGAATAGTTCAGGTCGAGTGCGACAAGGCCTAACCCTCGCAGGCGTTCCATTGGTCGGTGCGCGATCCCCACCTTGAACTGCGTGGCATTCGTTGGCACCGCGATATAGAGGCAGCGCTTCGCCATCGGCGAGGTAGGTTCGATGGATGACATGGACTCGACGGACATAGGCGAACTCCGCAGGCAGGGCGGCATAGGCCGCCTGCTCAGGCTAAGGCGTTTCGCGCGCCTCGACGAGTCCTCGATCACGCTTTGTTGCTGCTCACGACCCGGAGGGCTTCATCAATCGAAACGGGTCCATCCGAGTCGGCACGACCACCGGCAGGGGTAGCGATTCGGCCGACTGCACATCAATCGCATCCCGATGGACGTTTTTAGCCGGTACGACCACTACGCCGACCCGATGCGTGTGGGTCACTGCCTTTTTCTTCTCCGGGAAAGCGTTCAACAGCTTCAGTGCTGTGTTGATCGCCCCTAGCTTGTCGGCGAACTTGAATTTGTGGATCTCGCCGACCTTCGTTCGGTCGCTCCCACTGCCTTCGTACAAGTCGGCGACATCGACGGCGGTCACGAACTTACCGGCCGCCTCCGGCCAAGCGCTCGGGGGCTTCAACGCCCCTGTTTCCGGATCAAACAGCTGCGTGGGATCGGCGAACACGAGGGCCGCCAGCTCGCGCATGACCCCTTCGACCGTGAGTTGCGCTACCGCTAAGCCGCCGCCCACCAGCCAATCGGCCACGGTGTTTACGTCCGGGTGCTGCGCCAGTCTGCTGCTCTGCGCCTTGGCCGCTTTATCGGAGTACCCGGCCGTCAACGCCGCTTGCACCAGGCTGGGTGCGGTTGGAATGGCCAACGCGAATGCAGCTTGTTTGACCGATAGGCGTCGGTAGGCGGCGATGACCGACTCCGGGGCCGAAGACATCTTGTCAGTCATCGAATCCTCGGTCTTCTGAATGGGTGCCGCTGGCGTCGAATTGCATCGCGTGCGCGATTTGACGACCGATCCATGCCACGACCGGCACCGCAAAGCTGTTTCCCAGCATTTTGTAGCGCGGCCCATCTGCCATCGGCTTGCCGAGTGCGTTCGGCGTCAACGTCCAATCGTCGGGCGCTCCCTGTAGCCGTTCGCACTCGCGGGGCGTGAGGCGACGCACGGCGCTGTGCTGTGCAACGCAGGGCGCGGCATCGCCCTTGCCGGTGCTGCCCGACTGCGCATTGAGCGCGGCCGCGACCGCGCCCATGTCGCCGCGACCGTTGCGGGCAATGCGCGGTTGAAAACCATAGGCAGTCGCGATGGGCGCTGCGCGACTGCGGTCCGAGCTGGTCGTCAACGGGTTCGCGGTGTCCGTTTCCGCGAAGGAGCCTTGCTTATAGTCGCTGGCGACGAAAGCCGACTCAACCCGCGCGGTGTCCTTCGGCCCACCATCGCTCAGGGCAAGGTACGTGGATTGCTTAACGCCTGGGCGGGCCGCCAGCGCACCGGCCACGTTGAGCGGGCGCACTTCATCGCGCTGGTTCTGCGTGAATGCCATCGGGACCAAGGGCGTGCCGCGACCGGTTCCGTCCTCACTGGCGTCGAAGCCGGCACCACGCAGCGTATGCGCGACGGGCTGGACAATGAAGGTCTCGGAGTCGAAGTCCATTCGCCCACTGGGGCTAGCACACGCGGTGCGCGCGGTCGCGACTTGGATCGCTCCGGCAGTGTTGTTGCCGCCAAAGGCCAATGGCACCACCAAGCCCGCGCGCGCGTCCTGAGTCGTGGCCGTGCAAGCCGACTTGTTCTTAGCTTGGAGCGTCCCCGCGATCAACCGTTCTCGGTCGGCAACATTTGGGCCTGCGCCGCCACGGCCTCCAACGCACCTTTCAGCGGTTCCGGCAGCGCCTTTCCGCGCTTCGCGGCTCGGCGCAAGATCCCCGCGCAGGCGGTCGGACTCAAGTAGTACCGGGGGGCGACCGGCCCAGTCTCCAGTATCGAGGACAGCGAACACGCGGCGGCGCCGCTGCGCCACTCCGAACCACTGCGCGTCCAGCACGCCCCATTCGACAAGGCCGCGGGGACCGAGCGCCACGCCTTCCGTGCCCCAGCCCTGGTCGGGGGACGAGAGGTCAAGTCCTGCCATGTGCCCAACCACGACTGCAAAGTCTCGGCCTCGGTTACTGCTGAAGGCTCCGGGGACGTTCTCCCAGACAAGCCATCGTGCCCCGCAAAGAGATCGTGCTGCATCAAAGATTCTGAGTTGCTCAAAGAACAGGCCGGATCGCTGGCCAGCCAGCCCCGCACGTCGCCCTGCGACGGACAGGTCTTGGCAGGGCGAACCGCCGACCACAATATCGATACGACCCAACGCGGCGACCATGTGCGGCGTGATGCCCACGACGTCGCCAAGGTTCGGGACACCGGGCATGCGGTGCGCAAGTGCCGCGCACGGGGCCGGATCAATCTCGGCGACGCCAACGCAGTCCCAGCCCAACGGCCCCCAGGCCAGTTGGGCGGCTTCCATCCCGGAGAACAGCGACAGATAGCGCACCCTGCGCCGCCTGCGCACGCGCCTGGACGATTGGGCTGAGCGCTGAGGCGTCATCGTGATGCCTTGGAGACGAAGTGGGTTAAAGCGCGATGACACGGTGATCGTGCAGACGCCGCAGACACTGCTCGCAGGCGCGGCGGTGCAACTCGCACTGCCGCAACTTCTGCGCCAATGCGGGGATGACCGACTCGCCCAACGCGTCGAAAGCGGCCGGGTCGTCTGCGGCTGATTCCCAGCGCACGCCGGTATCGCCTCGCTCATCCACACACGGAACTAAGCAGCGCGCGTCGCACAGCGCCGGGGGTGTCCCGGCGCTGGGGGCGGTACTGCAACCGGCGAGTGCGATCACCAGCGCGGCTAGTGCAGTGCCCTGATGGTTCAAACGACGACTCGCTCCAGTAGCCTACGCAACCGTCGATTGACTTCGCGCTGCCTTTTGACGCGATCTTGCAGATCCGCGTGTAACGGCGACTGCGCTGATAACACGGGCGGCAGCACGTTGAAGGTGGACGCGACGGCACTGCCCGGTGCTTCCCGCGCCAGTACGGGCAGCAGGCACTTGACCAAGCGATCGATCAGTTCGTGACTGGTAAGTTGCTCTTCCCCCAATTCCACGCATGCCGCGACGATCGAACTCGGCGGTGAGTTCGGCTCGCTGGTCACTGCCGACATCGGGCGTTGCGCTTCGACCGCCGCTGTCAGCGCGCCGCAGTTAGGGTCGAACTTCGGACTCAGACTCGTCTCCGGTCGCTTGTGACCCAAGCGTCCCTCGCCGCTATCCGGCTTCAGCATCATCAGCAGCACATGGGTCTCGATCAGGGCGGATACTGCGTTCTTCTGCATCACTTCACTCTCTCTTGAGAGGGCTCGGACGGCCCGAGCCCTTGGTTGACTGCTTGAATGCGTGCGGCTCCGGGCGCGCACTGCGTAGGCAGCGGCGCTTGGCTGGCTGCATGGCGGTAGACGGTGCGTGTGGCGCGTCCGCGCTCAACCAGCGCGTCCAGTTCGATCAGCAGCGCCTTGTTGTCGCGCGTAGCGTCCGTGGCGAGCGCCTGGACGGTGGTCAGCGCCGCGCCCAGCGTGCGGTTCTCGATCCGCAGTGGTGCGGTTCTCGCCCGCTCCCACTGCCACAGGTTGAGCGACAGGCTCGCCAGCAGCGCGAGCGCCAGGACCAGCGTCCAACGACCCGCCATAGCCTTGAAAGCGGCGACGGCCGCGATCACGTCGGGCGTCCAGAGCGCTTACGCGCAGATCGATCACGAAGACGACGCCAAAGGACGCGTACCTGGGTCGCGCGCTGCGCCAGTAGCTCCAGCACAGCACGCGCTTGCGCGGTCCAGCCCAGGCGCTGCGCATAGAGTTCGACGGCAACGACTGCGCCTGCGATCTTGGCGGCCCGTAGCGACCACACCGCGATGCCGATGCCGCCCAAAGGGAGAAACGCCAGTGCGACCACGCCGACCGCGAGGATCAGCAGGCTGAGGTTGAACACGAGCGACCGAACACCGCTGCCATGAGCGCTGAGCAAGAACGCGCCGCAGACCCAGGCCACGACCGCGCACGCCATGCCATCAACCACCGACAGCACGGCGATCATCGCGAGTCCCCGCTGTCATCGTGATCGCGCCCCTGCGTCCAGAACGCCAGCAGTGCGTCGAAGGCCCGATCCAGCTTCGCCGGCAGCCACACACGCAGCACACGCCACAGCAGCGCCAGCAGGCCCGCTCCGGCCTCGATGGGAATGTCGTCTACGCCAAAGCGATGCAGCGGCGTCAGCTTCACGACGATCACGAACAGCCAGCCGCCGATGAGGGCATCCGACACGATGCCCAGCAGGCGCACCGGAATCTTCGAATGCGATACCGCAGGACGGGCGACGTAGCTCAAAGCCGCACCGATCAGCGCCGCCAGCAGCGCCTCAAGCGGGATGCCCAGCACCAGCAAAGTCGCGCCCGTTGCTGCACCGGACGCCGCCGCGACTTGGCTAGCGAGCGCGGCGGCGGTCTGCGTGGACGGATCGCTCATGCCACGGCCTCCAGCGCGAGTCGCCATGCCCGCGTGAAGCGCTTCGCACACTTCGCGCGACCCTGCGGCGTACGCGCTGCGCCAGGACGCCAGTTGCGCAGGTAGTAGGCGAATGCGGCCGCTTCCGAACGCAGGTCCACGGTCGGCAGCGGCGCTGGGTCGCTGCGCAGCAGCAAGCGCGCGAAGCGACACGCCAGCAGATCGTCGATCTCGACACGGCGGTGAACTGCGCCCGCACTGGCGGTGATGCGCGCCTCCCGACACAGGGTCAGCGCCTGGGCATGCGTTTGCGGGTGGTGGAGCACGCCATCGGCGCCGGCCACTTCGAACTGCCACAGGCCACGGGCCGGCCCTGGTTTCAACGCTGTGCCCTGGCGGCGAGTAGCGAGGTTGCTTTCCTGGATGGCGATGGCCACCAGCAGCGCGATGGCTTCGCTGCTCGCCCACGAGGCGGGGAACTGCGCCAGGGCAGGCGCGATGACTTCGCGCATCAGCGCGGTCGGGGTAGCCGGTAAACGGAGCATGCGACGTCCTGAGCAATGCGCTGCGCCCGCCGCGCCGCTGAGGCGGGTGACGTGCTGCGCTTGGGGAAGGCGGCCAGTACGGCCGAAATGAAGAAGCCCCCGACCGAGGGGAGCGGTCGGGGGCTTCGGGGGGAACCCACCCCGGCGTGGGAGTGGGCGGGCGCTGGGTCGAGGGGGAGGCGTAATCGACCCAGCGTGGCGAAGCGTAGGGGATGGGGGTGCGCTAGGTCAAGTATTCTGAACCTAATGATTTTCGCCTACGGCATCGGCCTCGGCGCGCACGCGAGAAGTTCCTATCCAACGCCTATGCGCGGCCCGATGAACGCAGTTTTCGATTCGTCCGCATCGATCACCGGAGTTATCCACAGAAAACGCCGCCTACTACAAGGTTTTTATATAAGCAAAAGCTATAAGCAAGAGCTATAAGCTTTAGGGGGGCACTAACTCAGCGTATTTTGGGGATCGCAATTCCTCCAAAACGGGGACTGCGATTCATCCTCGTGGGGGTTCTGATTCATTGTGCATAAGTGCCTTTATCCTCAGGCTTATCCACAGTTTCGGCACGAATAAACGATGCGTTTATCCTTAAAAAACGCCGTTTTTGTTTCGCGCACGACGATGCCTTCGCGCAGCTCGCTGCGCAAAGGATGGTGATCGCGCCCGACACGGCACGAAAGGTGGGCCACTCCGCTATCCGTCGATGCGGGGTGGCCGGCTGGGTTGAAATGAATTAGCTGGTCGCTACAAGGCCCCGTCGCTGCCCGGCATGCCTATCACCGGGGATGGCGAAGGCGTCAACAGATAGCCACCGAAGACCGGCCGCACCTGCGCCTGCGGATACACGATCAATACGTCGTGCATGCTCTTTCTGAAATTACGCTTGAATGCCCTCTTGTCGCGGTACTCATGCCCGAACTGGCCGCGCAGGCTGGCCCAGTGGAGTACGCCTGGATGCTCCAAGCGGTGCAGTCGATGCGCCAGCCACGCGTACACGTCCAATGACAGCGCGCTGTCTTGAATACCGCGCAGCGCGCGGATGTCGAGCGGAACCGCGGAGTCGCGCAAGCTGGCCGCGAACGAGCGCGAGATCGTAATCGAGCCTTGCCAAGGCTTGCGCGAGTCAGACGCCGCGCCCTCCACCGATGCGTCTTCAAATACTGAGACCCATCCAGTGGCGCGTCGCGTGCCCGCCGATCCGGACGTCGGTCCATATCCAATCCACAGCCGACAAGCGGCCAAGGCCGCCAGTTGCTGATTGAATGCAGTTCCGGCCCCGCGTTTGCCGCCGCTAGGCTCGATGCACAAGGTTTCGATCAGGAACTGCCGAAGTGTCGCGCCTAGATCGATGGTTCGATTGTGTGTATGCAGGTACGTGCGAATCAGATGCAGGAGCAACAGTCGCGGTCGGGTGCCGCATGGCAAGCCCGGTGTGATGGTCTGCGTCCCGTTCCATAAGGTGCCCGCTTCCAGCTGCAGGCTGACGTTTCCACTGCTTCTTTCAAACACATCGCCCTCGGGCGTCGACCTGGGCAGCCCCACGCGGCAGAACGCGGAATGCAGGTACGCCACTTGATGACGAGCGGGCGGTGTTGCGAGGATCTGCGCGCCAAGTTCGGCGAGCTTTCTTTGCTTGCGTCCGTCATCGCGCGGCCCCTGTTGTTTCGCAGCCGCCAGAAACGCTTGGCGTGCATCTAGCGACTTGGCTTTACGCGGTGCCTGTCGGCGAGCGGAACGGTCACTGCCTTTCCTGCCGGGGATATCTGGTTTGACCTTCATACGGTCTCCGTGGGGTCGTCTGTACCCAGGTGGCGCAGCAGCAGCACGGCTCCGCGATGTTCCAACTCGCGCAGCAGCGCCAGTGCGCCCTCGTGGTGGGTGTTGAGGTAGTTCCGGAACGGGTGCTCGCCGATCGATAGCTGCTGCGCGCGGCGCTTCTTCGACCAGGGCATGACGCCCTGGCCGATGCAGTGCTCGCAGCTCAGGAAATCCGCGCGAGCGCGACTGCCGCCCAATCCGGTGAGCTGAAGGCGTTCGCCGAAGCCGTGGCAGGCGGCACAGTGGTTCGGCTGGCGAAACTCATCGATCACCGCGCGCGACCAGGCGCCAAGAAAGCCCGGTGCAAGTACCCGCTGAGTCAGCGCATCGTCCAAGCACTCGCGCGTCGCGTACTGCCCATCCGGCAGCTGCGGTGCTTCGCCGCCATGCACCCAGGCGGACAGCCATTGCACCAGCTCCGCGTCTTGGCGCGCGCGGTCACGTTGAATTCGGATCGCGAGTCGGGAGCCGATGAGATCCGCCAGTCGCCGGAAGGCCAACGTTTCGGCGGGCTGCTCCACGGGTAAACGTACCGTCGACGCCTGCAGATCAGCGGGTGCTCGCAACGCAGCCTGCCTGGGTGAGGACGGCACTACTGGAGCCGCTACCGGCACCGTTCGATGGCCGACGACGCGGGCAGGGCCTTCGAACAGGCCCGGCCACCATCGTAAGCACAGCACATGGACCGCGAGGCGCTGGGCCGCGCCAGCTTGTCCGGCCGCGCCCAAGGCGCCCGCAATATCCATCGCCGTCTCCCGCTGCGGCGCGGTACTGCGCGCGCCGTTAAAGGGCTCGGTGATGCCCTTGGGATGCAGTCGCGCCAGCATCTTGGCGACGTTACGACGCCGGAACGGAAGGGGGTGAGGGTCTGTCATTCGACCTGCTCCCTTCCGTAGATGCGGCTGTACTCAGGATCGAAGTCGCAGCCGGCCTTGAGGAAACGAGCGGGCGTCTTCTTCCCACACAGCGCGCGCCCCCATGCCTCGCTGCTTCGGTCTCTGTAGGTGCAGCAGAAGCATCCGCCGCATGCTTTCACTTTCTGCACCAGCACCCGCCCTTGACGGCGCTGCGTCGCCCGCTCAGGGCGAGTCATAAAGTCCGCACTCATGCCACACCCCTTCCAAACCTGGGGAGCGAGGCCATCACATCATTTTCCCGTACTGTTCTTTCGCTTCGCACGAAGACACTCCTTTGACGTGGGAATCACTCGGTTGACACTGGCGACCAAAGAGCATTGGCTGCTTATGGCGCTAGGTGCATTAAACTGTACCTAATGGGCACCAAAAAAAAGGCACCTCTTGGGCATCCAAGTAAGCCAGGAGCGCGTCTCGGGCTTCAGTCCACTCGTAAGCGACTACGGTGGCAAAGCCGTGGCCATGAACGAACCGTCCGAATGCCAGTTGCTGCGGAGACAGCCCGCCGCGGATCGCGCGGCGTTCACCCGGTCGCTTAAATTCCATCCAGAGCCCCGCATAAGGCGTTACGCCAAGCGGATGACGCTGCACGGGCAACAGATAGTCCCAGACCCCTCTGCGGACGCCTTGACGCTTCAGCTCCGCCCCGGTCATTGCGGAGCGGGCTCCGCCATTGGGGATATGGAGAAGGAAAGCCAATTCCGGTCGACCTGCCTTAGACATGAGATCCGCCCAGCGCACCAGCGCGCGCCCATGCGTGGCCTCCAGGTCACCTCGCTTCGTCCGTTCGCGCTTCACGCGATCGGACGATCCGATCTGCCGGATCAACGAGCTACCGTAGCGCCGCTGCGCCCTCATGCGATCTCCTGCGCACCCAGGCGCCGGATAGCGGCACGCAGACCCGCCGCAACTTCGCCAATCGGAGTCGTAGCGTCCAGGGTGCAAATGAAGCCATCCGCGCAGACGCTGCTGGCGTAATCCGGGTCACCGGATTGCACCGCATGCACGTCGCCTAATGAATCGAGCACAAGTACATAGGGCGCTTCGCCGGCGCTACGCTGAGTGTGGCCCACCCTCCGAACCAGTTCGGCAGCCACGAGCCAGATATTGCCCAGCCGGATTCGGGTGACATTGAGCGGGGTAGGGAGCGGGATAACGGTGCTGCTGCCTTCGGTGTCCTTCACTTGAGATCCTTTCTCGTTTTTCTTCAGGGGGCCTCCCCCTTTCTTTCTGGCGCGAGCTTCAATGATTCACCCGTCGGCCGTCTACACATTCAGATTCAAGCGGTTCCGACGACGTTAAGCAGGTCGTCAGGACTCAAGAAGTGATCACCGGCTGTGCCCTCAATGCACACCACCGGATTGCTGGCCGCAAGGTTCGGGAGCGCCGAGCACATTGCGCTTGAAAAGTTGACGCGCGTCACAATATTCGCTGACGCTCAAGTGGGTCGCTCCTCCTCGATTGCTCCCCTCAGCCATCGAATCAGCTCGCCACTTGGGCGGACTAAGAGAGGGCGTGAGGCTGTGGCCTCACTGCCTATTAATGAGCCCGTCTCACTAGACGATTGCCTTATAAAAGCGCTTTAAGTCTGATGGAAAGAGAGATAAAAGGTGATGCCCAGACCTACTAAGACCCCTTCCTTTCCGTAATAGAATTCCCAAATAGGTACCCCGCAGATAGGTTAAGCTATCTCGCATTAGGTGCGTTTTAATAAACCTTCTTCTAACAAGATCGGCAACTTATGACTAAGCGTCCTCTCCGCACTGCCGCAGTCGCCCATCCACGAACGACTGGCGCAAGGATTCGTTACGCACGCCTAGACTCCAATCTGTCGCAAGAAGCACTAGCGGCAGGCATTTCCAGCATTACCAAGGTCAAGATAGGCAAAAGCTTAGTCAGTCAATGGGAGTGCGACAGCATCGCCTCCCCAAGCCCTGCGAACCTCTTTGCGATCCAGGCAGTGACAGGGTTTTCCGTCGAGTGGTTGGCGACGGGGTCGGGCGAACAACGCGCCAACGTCCGATCCGCTGAACTTGACATAGACCGACTGAAGCTCGTTCTCAAAGCCATCGCGCCTGACCGAACGGGCATTCCCCGCGAAGCCCGCGCCATCGCCCTCCTATACAAAGTCTTGACCAGTTCGCCCAGCATGTCGTCGCCGCTGCTGGCAGAGATGGCTCAGGGCATTAAGTAGCACACCTCCCATCCCGCTCGGCCTTGACGAGGCACATTTCCGCCCATAAGGTACAGAATACTGAACCTAAAGGCAAAGCGGCATAATGGATGCGCGACTGATCCGAGCGAAGACCGTCATGGAACGCACCGGGCTCGGGCGAAGCACGCTCTATGCCCGAGCCCAGGCGGGCACATTCCCCACGCCGGTGGCGCTGAGCCGCGCCATGCCCGGATGGGTTGAGAGCGAAGTCCAGGCCTGGATCGATGAGTGTATTGCGCAGCGCGACAAGCGCTTCGGCCTCGTGCCGCGCGTGCGGCTCGTACCCGCCCAGCTCCTCCGGCTTAAAGCCGTTATTGAAAAAACTGGGATGAGTCGTAGCAGCGTCTACGCGCTTGGCAGCGGCGATGCATTCCCTAGGCCGGTTCCGCTGGGGGGCGGCATTTCTGCTTGGGTCAATGATGAAATCCAGGCATGGATCGCCTCACGGATCAACCTGCGCAATACGAAAGGCGCTTCGATCCGGTCTGCGGCTTGACCGCAGTGAAGCAGATGGTCGCCAGCGCGCGAGGCGCTGGCGACCCATGCTCAATTGACTAACGAAGCAATGAAGCCTTCGTTTGCGAGTTGCCCCTCGACGTCTTCGCCGCGCGCGATCTTGTCGATGAAGTTCGACCACACTTTCATCATCTTGGTGCGTTCGCGAAGGTAGCGCGCGTGGTTGTACGCATCGCCGCTTGCATGGGCCAACTGCATGTCGACGTGCTCTAAACGAAAGTCCATTTCGTTGAGTAGGGTCGAAGCAGTTGCACGGAAAGCATGCCCGGTGAGCGAACGGCGGGGATAACCCAACTCCCGCAGGACGTAGTTGACCCCATCGTAGCCCATTGGCAACCCGGCCTTTCTGCTATGCGGGAACAGGTACTCACCGTCGCCGGTCAGCGCATGCAGCTCCTTCAGAAGCTCTACTACCTGCGGCGACAGCGGGACTAGGTGAGTCCTTCCCATCTTCATCCTCTCTCCAGGAATCACCCACAAGGAACTGTCGAGGGCCGGCAAAACCTCCGCCCAAGGCGTCGTCCGCAACTCCTTCCCTCGAATAAAGGTGTGAAGCAGCAGCAAGATCGCGATCACCCGCACTCGCTTCTTCTTAAATGCGGACAGACGATCCGACAGCACCCGTATTTCGCTCGGGCGAAGCGGCGTCTTGTGAACGACTTTGGTGCCCCTTCGCTTGGCGGTGCGGCGAATGATGTAGGCGGGGTCGAAATCAGCACGCCCGTCGGAGATCGCGTACACAAACACTTGCGAGACAATCTGGCGAGCGATGAGCGCTGCCACTGGAGCCCCGCGCTTCTCCATCGCTTTTACGATGCCGGCCACGTCAACGGTTTTGATTGACCGCAGCGCCATGTTGTCCAGCTTCGGATAGATGTCCTTGTCCAAGTATCGCCGGGTCCGATCCTCATGACTGGCCGACCAGCCGCGCTGTCCTTTGTTCGGCCCCTCGGCGGGGATAGTCCGCTTACTCTTGAACCACTCCTCGGCCGTCGCCTTGAAGGTTTCTTTGTTGAGCTGGATGACCTCGCGCCGCTCACGGGCACGCTCATGGGCCGGATGACGACCGGCCTTTACATGCGCGCGCGCTCGTACATGCTCCTCACGCGCTTGCAGGAGGGTCTTCTCGGGATAGCCCCCGATCGCGTACAGGTTCGGCTTCTTATCAATGCGATAGGCGTATCGAAAGAACTTGGCCCCGTTGGGGCGCACCTCAAGGAACATCCCGCCACCATCCGCCAAGCGATACGGCTTTTCCCCAGCCTTCGCCTGCCTGATGCGTAGATCAGTCAACGCCATCTGTCTGCCTCCTTGCTTCTGTTTGATACCAACAACTATACCAACAGTTTTCCTGGATGTGACCAGCGAGCCCCGGACAGCGCGAGACACTAAACACCTTAATTCAAGGCATTTTATCAACTTAGTCGGACAGCCCTGGCTGGTGACAGACACGTAAAAATCGATTTCGCCGTCATTCCCGCGAACGCGGGAATGACGAGCAAAAACAGACGCAGGAGAGGGCACCACCGAGTCCCGAAATCCCCAATCCCCAACCCCTAATCCCCGCTCTTCCGCCGCAGATGCAGATGCATCGGCCACTGGATCGTGCGCACGTCCTCGGCCATGCCCCAGGCCCGCGACAGCGTCGGTCGATTGATCGCGACCGGATCCTCGCCGGTGGCGGCCTTGCAGCGTTCGGTCGCCGACAAACTGTTCAGGTAACCCAGAAACCGCCCCAGGCCCCACTCGGCCTCCAGCCACAGCGGCGCGGTCGGCAACGCCGCGAACGGCCATTCGTACTCGGCATAGCCCGCGCGGACTTCGGCGTTCTCGCGCTGCCAATAACCGTCGATCTGCGCGTGGAACCCCGCCATCGCCTCGCTCATCCCTTCCGGCGCCAGGAAATCGCCATAGGCCCAGACCGCCAGCACGCCGCCCGGCGCGAGCACGCGCTCGCATTCGGCGAAGAAACGTTCGCGTTCGAACCAATGCAGGGCCTGAGCCACGGCGACCAGTTGCACGCTGGCCGGACCCAGTTCGGTGCGTTCGCCCGGTTCGATCGCCAGACTCACCCGGCCCTCGCCGCGCAGCGCGGCGTCGCGCGCCCAATGCTGCTCGACCTGTCGCGCGCTGGGGTCGCTGGCGTGCACGTGGGCGAAATGCGCGGCCAGTCCGCGCGTGGCCTGGCCGCTGCCGCAGCCCGGTTCCCACACCTGCGCATCAGCCGGCACATGGCGGGCGATCTGCTCGAACAACGCGTCCGGATACTCCGGACGCGCGGCCGCATAAGCGCCGGCGATGGCGGAGAAATGGTCCTTGAATGCGTTCTGGTTCATGCCCGTGAACTCCCGCAGGCCGTGTTGCGATGGTGCCGCTTTCGGCCGACGGACGCTCGGCGCGCCGTCGCCGCCGTTATCGCCTCGGCTGCAACAGCACCCGCGTGTCTTCGCCGAGCCGGCGCAGATCGACCAGGTCCAGATGCAGTTTGCTGGTCATCGCCTCGATGCCCAGGCCGTCGAACATCGGCCGCGCGTTCTCGCCGAGCAACACCGGCGCGACGTACAGCAACACCTCGTCGACCAGATTCTGCGCCAGGAACGCGCCGGCCAGGGTCGCGCCGGCTTCGAGCTGGATCTCGTTGACGCCGCGCTCGGCCAACAGCCTGAGCACCGCCTGCAGATCGATGCGGCCGTCGATCATCGGCACCGCCGCGTGCTGGGCGGCGAAATCGCGCGGCGGCTTGGCGTCGGGCGCGTGCAGATACAAAGTCGGCGCATCGCCCTCGCGCACGCGGCCGCGCGCCACCGTGGCCAGGCCCGGATCGAGCACCACCCGCAACGGCGCGACGAAGGCTGTGTCGTCGCCCAGGCGCACGGTCAGCGAGGGATCGTCGGCGAGCACGGTGCCCGCGCCGGTCACGATCGCGCCACTGCGCGCGCGCCAGTGCTGCACGTCTAGGCGCGAGGCGTCGCCGCTGATCCATTTGGACTCGCCGCTGGCCAGCGCGCTGCGCCCGTCCAGACTGGTCGCCAGCTTGACCCGCAACCACGGCCGCCCGCGCTCGATCCGCGAGAGATACCCGCGATTGAGCGCGCGCGCCTGCGCTTCCATCAAACCGCTGGCGACCGCGATGCCGGCCGCCTGCAGCTTGGCGAAACCGGCGCCGTCGACCTGCGGGAACGGGTCGCGCATCGCCGCGACCACGCGCGCCACGCCGGCCTCGATCAAGGCATCGGCGCACGGCCCGGTGCGGCCGGTGTGCGCGCACGGCTCCAGGGTCACGTAGGCGGTCGCGCCACGCGCGCGTTCGCCGGCCGCGCGCAGCGCATGCACTTCCGCATGCGGCTCGCCGGCGCGTTCGTGCCAGCCTTCGCCGACGACTTCGTCGCCGTGTGCGATCACGCAGCCCACCATCGGGTTGGGCTTGGTGGTGTAGGCGCCCTTCTCGGCCAAACGCAGGGCGCGGGCCATGTGAGCGTGGTCGGTGGTGGTGAAGTTGGTGGTCATGGCGTGCGCTTGAAAGGTTCGCCACGATCCGGCGGCGTCGGACTCAGGCTGCCATCGGCGTCCACGTTGAACGTCATCACACCGCCATACAGCGAAGCGGTGGCCCTGGCGTCGAATTCGATCATGTACAGCAGCCTGGTGTCGTCCTCGACCGTCACCCAACGCGGGCGATCGGGCTGGTTCGGAAAACGGATGCCGATGGCCCGCACCGCGGCGTCGCCGGGCAAGGAGGCGAACAGATACTCGCCGCCGCTCGGCCGGGGACGGTTATCGATGACCTGTTCCTCGTCCGGCACCGGCGCGCCTTCGACGAGTTCGCCGTCGCGCAATCGCAGCGTGACCTTGACCTCGCCCGGCGGGATGCCGATCGTGGGCTCGTACACTTTCACCCGCACCGGCTCGCCGGCCTTGCGGGTCTGATACGCCCACACCCGCCCGGCCGCCAGCAGCCCGGCATCGACCGCCTGCGCGATGGTCTGGACGCCTTCGCGGCGCACCTGGTTCAAATCGGCCTGGGTCCATGGCGTGGGCATCGAGCGCTTGACCCCGTCGCCGCCGGCGGGCGCGCCGAGTACGAGCATCACGGTATCGCCCTTGCGCTGCCAGCAACCGGCGATTTCCGGATAAGGCAGCGGCGGCAGGTCGTACCAACGGAAGCTGCCGTCCTTGTTCATTTGCAGGGTCGAGATCGATTTCTCGGACGGCGTGGCGAAGTTGTCCACCGGCGTGGTGTATTTGGCCACCAGCGCCGCATCGCCGGGCGCCGCACACGCTGCCGCGGCGGCATTCGCCGACGCCGATAGGCAGCCGATCAACGCGAGCGCAAGCGGGCCGAATCGATAGCGTCGGATGCGTACCGCACGAGCACCGTTCATTGCGGGCTCCTCAATGCCGGACATAGCGGCCGCCGAAATCCAGCGATTTCAGATCGCCGCCATCGAGCTTGAGCGGCATTTCCTCAAACGCCAACGGCCTCACCGCGGCGGTATCCAAGCGCAGCACGAAAATGCGCCCCTTGCTTTCATCCACCGCCAGCGTTTCGGCCGGATGATTGGAATGGATGCGATCGATATGCACCGTGACCTGGGTCAGGCGCGTACCCGGACGCTGCGGCACCAGCGCCGATTTGTCCGGGCTGGTTTCGCGGCGCTCGACGCGGCCGTCGGAATAGATGAAATCCACCGGCAACGACTGCAGCGAGAAGTCCGGGTCCGAATAGTCGATGACGATCCCGTATCCGGGCTTCGCGTCGGCCATGCGCGGTTCGCGCAAACACGCCTCGCGCTTGAATGCAGGCTCGCGCAGCGTCGGTATGCCGCGCCCGCTCAATGCATACAGCTGCCCGACGTCCTTCACCCGTTCCAGATACGCGCGCACCGCACTATCGGCCGTGATGGCCATATCGTCCATCGCCGCCGGCGCGGCGGTGTCGTCGCTGGGGCGTCCGCGCACGATGCCGGTCATGATCGCCGTTCCGATCGCGATTTCGGCCTCCGCCCGAGCCTGTTCCAGTTCCATCATCGCGACCGTCAAATCGGCCTCGACGGAGGATTTGCGCTCGGCGTCTTTCTCGGCTTCGGCGAAAACCTGCGCGGCCGCGTTGCTCGCGCTGGCCTGGACGATGCCTTCCTCGTAGGTCTTGACGAACGGACACGCGGCGCGGATGAGCTCGCTGCGGTGAGCGGACTCTGACTCCTTCAACGCGGCCTGCGCGCCCTTCTGCCAGGGCGTCGCCTCGGCGACGGAAAACAGCGGCGTGCCGGTCTTGCGCGGTTGGCTGGTCAACACCACGTCATTGGCGCTGCGCGTCCAGCGGCCGCTGGCGGCTTGCTCGCGCCCGGCATGCTGAAAATCCAACTCGAAACTGCCGTCGGCCTGCAGCAGCAACTGCGAGCGGGCCTGGGTCGCGCCCTCCAGGACGTAACGGCCCGCGAGCGGCGCGCGTTCTTGATCTTCGGCGGTGTTGCCGGCCTGCGACCAGGCGGGCGCCGCGGCCAACCCGGCCACCACGAACGACGCGAATCTGATCAGGTTGCGCATGCGCGAACTCCTTTTGGCGCGTACCGGCGGACAACGCCGTGAAAACGCTCAACGCTTCTTCTTGTTGTCCAAGCGCGGCTCGTCGTCGCCGAGCAAGGTCAACTGGCCGTCGCCGGGAATATCGCGCTCCAGGCGGTCGAGTTCCTCGCGGAAATCGGCCACGTCCTCGAACGATCGATACACCGAGGCGAAACGCACGTAGCCCACATGATCGAGCTTGCGCAGCTCGGCCATGACGAATTCGCCGACCCGGCGCGAGGGCAATTCGCGTTCGGCGGTCATGCGCAGCTGATGCACGACCGCGCGCACCGCCGCTTCGATCTGTTCTTCCGCGACCGGCCGCTTCTGCAGCGCGCGGTCGAAGCCGCCGCGCAGCTTGCGCGCGTCGAACGCCTCGCGACGGCCGTCGCCCTTGATGATCACCGGCAGCTTGAGCTCGATGGTTTCCAGGGTGCTGAAGCGCTCACCGCAGGCCTCGCACACGCGGCGGCGCCGTATCGTGGCGCCGTCGTCGGACACGCGCGAGTCGATGACGCGGGTGTCGTGGTGCTGGCAGAAGGGGCAGTGCATGGGGGCGGGATTTGGGAGTCGGGAAGTCAAAAGCGGTTGCGGCAGGGCTCAGCATAGTGCCAAGCCGCCGCGAATGCGCTCTCTAATCCCGAATCACCAATCCCGAATCCCGACCTTTCAGCCATACACCGGGAACTGCGCGCACTGCTTGGTGACGTTCTCGCGCACGCCCGCGATGACTTTCTCGTCCTTCGGGTTGTCGAGCACGTCGCAGATCCACTCGGCCAGGGCCACGCAATCAGGTTCCTTGTAGCCGCGGGTGGTGACCGCCGGGGTACCGATGCGCAGGCCCGAGGTCACGAACGGCTTCTGCGGATCGTTGGGGACAGCGTTCTTGTTGACCGTGATGTGGGCGCGGCCGAGCGCGGCTTCCGCGTCCTTGCCGGTGATGCCCTTGCCGATCATGTCGACCAGCATCAGGTGGTTTTGCGTGCCGCCGGAAACGATCTTGTAGCCGCGCGCGATGATGGTCTTGGCCATCGCCTGGGCATTCTTGACCACCTGCGCCTGGTAGTCCTTGAATTCGGGCTCCAGCGCTTCCTTGAACGCCACCGCCTTGGCCGCGATCACGTGCATCAGCGGACCGCCCTGAATGCCCGGGAACACGATGCTCTGCAGCTTCTTCTGCATCTCGTCGAAATCCACCGCGCCGGTGCCGGTGTCGACCGAGCCTTCCCAGCGCTTGGCGACGATGATGCCGCCGCGCGGGCCACGCAGGGTCTTGTGGGTGGTCGAGGTGACCACATGCGCGTGCGGCACCGGGGTCGGGTAAACGCCGGCGGCGATCAGGCCGGCGACGTGGGCCATGTCGACGAACAGGTAGGCGCCGACCTTATTGGCGATGGCGCGGAAGCGCGCCCAATCGACCACCTGCGAGTAGGCGCTGAAGCCGCCGACGATCATCTTCGGCTTGTGCTCGACGGCCAGACGCTCGACTTCGTCGTAATCGATCAGGCCCTGTTCGTTGACGCCGTACTGCACCGCGTTGAACAGCTTGCCGCTGGCGTTGACCTTGGCGCCGTGGGTGAGGTGGCCGCCGTGGGCCAGGCTCATGCCCAGGATGGTGTCGCCCGGGTTGAGCAGGGCGAAGTACACCGCCTGGTTGGCCTGCGAGCCCGAATGCGGCTGCACGTTGGCGTACATATCTTCTGTGGAGCCCGCTCCGAACAGCTGCTTGACCCGGTCCAGGGCCAGTTGCTCGGCGATATCCACGTATTCGCAGCCGCCGTAATAGCGCTTGCCCGGATAGCCTTCGGCGTACTTGTTGGTCAGCACGCTGCCCTGAGCCTCCAGCACGCGCGGGCTGGCGTAGTTTTCCGAGGCGATCAGCTCGACATGGTCTTCCTGACGGCGGGCCTCGTCGGCGATGGCCTGGGCAAGTTCGTCGTCGAATCCGGCAATACGGGTGTGGCTGGGGAACATTCGCGGCCTCGGGGAAAGAGCGGACGGGAGGGGGGAGGAACGTCGCATCAGGCCGGATGGCAGGCGCGCCGGGCCATTTCAGGGAGAGGCCGGGCGCTGAGCCGTTAACCTGCGGGTGGCTTGACGCAAGACTTGAAATGTTAGCCTAGGGGCGTATGGCGGCCAACCGCCAAGACGGGGCTGCCCTCGCAGCCCGACCCGGCGGACAATGACCGTCGACTCTTTCCCTGGACCCGCCTCTACCGGCCGGTCCGGCCGCCAGGCTCACGGCGGCCCCGACTATGACAGCTTCAGCTTTGGATATCCGACCATGAAATGGGTCTTCGTCTTCCTGTTCCTCGCCAGCGCGGTGTATGTGCACTTCCGCGGGCGCGTACGCCATCGTCTGGGCCGGCAATTGCTGGACCATTCGACCTTCATGGCTCCGATCAACGTGCTGATGTACGCCTGCTCGCGCGTGCCCACCACCGCATTTCTGAACCCGGATCAGCACTTCCCCGAGCTTGAGCCGCTGCGCGCGCGCTGGCGCGAGATCCGCGCCGAAGCGCTGCACCTGCGCGAAATACAGCAGATCAAGGCCGCCGACCAGTACAACGACGTCGGCTTCAATTCCTTCTTCCGCCGCGGCTGGAAGCGCTTCTACCTCAAGTGGTACGACGACGCCCACCCCTCGGCGGCCGAGCTGTGTCCGGTCACCACCCAACTGCTGCGCGAGGTGCCCAGCGTCAAGGCGGCGATGTTCACCGAACTGCCGCCGGGCAGCGAACTGCGTCCGCACCGCGACCCCTACGCCGGCTCGCTGCGCCTGCACCTGGGCCTGGACACGCCCAACGACGACGCCTGCTTCATCGACGTCGACGGCCAGCGCTACAGCTGGCGCGACGGCGAATGGACCATGTTCGACGAGACCTACATCCACTGGGCCCAGAACGGTTCCGAGCAGAACCGGATCATCCTGTTCTGCGACATCGAGCGCCCGATGCGCTGGGGCTGGGCGCGCGGCCTGAACCGCTTCATCGCCAAGCGCCTGATCGCCGCGGGCGCCTCGCCCAACAGCGAAGGCGACAAGACCGGCGCGATCAACAAGATTTTCCGTTACTTCTACGTGCTGCGGCTCAAGTCCAAGGCCCTGAAGGAACGCAGCAAGGGCACCTACTACTTCTTCAAATACGCGGCCGTGGCGGCGGTGGTCGCCTTCATCGTCTGGTTGTAATCCCCGCCGCTCTCTCGGGCGGTGGTCTTTATAGGAGGGGCTTCAGCCCCGACGCCTTCCGGTCAGATCGCCCCGCCCTGAGAAAAAGGCGTCGGGGCTGAAGCCCCTCCCACAAAGGCCGCCGTCGGTCCACATTCACCTTTTCCCTCTGCCCCGCGCTGGAACCACGCCAGCGCCTGCGGGATAATCGGGGATTCGCAATGCCCCCCGCCCCGCCCCCCGGCCATTCCCGGCCCGGCTCGGCGCGCCTTTGCTTCGGAGCTCGCATGCAATACATCTACACCATGAACGGCGTCAGCAAGACCGTGCCGCCGAAGCGTCAGATCATCAAGGACATTTCGCTGTCGTTCTTCCCGGGCGCCAAGATCGGCCTGCTCGGCCTCAACGGCGCCGGCAAGTCCACCGTGCTCAAGATCATGGCCGGCGTGGACACCGACTTCACCGGCGAAGCGCGCCCGGCCAACGGCATCAAAGTCGGCTACCTGGCCCAGGAGCCGCAGTTGGATCCGGCCCACACCGTGCGTCAGGCCGTGGAAGTCGGGCTGGGCGAGATCATCAACGCGCAGGCCGCGCTGGACGCGGTCTATGCCGCCTACGCCGAAGACGGAGCCGACTTCGACAAGCTCGCCGCCGAACAGCAGCGCCTGGAGTCGATCCTCGCCGCCGGCGACGCGCACACGCTGGAGAACCAGCTCGAAGTCGCCGCCGACGCGCTGCGCCTGCCGCCGTGGGAGGCCGTGGTCGGCAACCTCTCCGGCGGCGAGAAGCGCCGCGTCGCGCTGTGCCAGCTGCTGCTGCAAAAGCCCGACATGCTGCTGCTCGACGAACCGACCAACCACCTCGACGCCGAATCGGTCGAATGGCTGGAGCAGTTCCTCGCGCGCTACACCGGTACTGTGGTGGCCGTCACCCACGATCGCTACTTCCTCGACAACGCCGCCGAGTGGATTCTCGAACTCGACCGCGGCCGCGGCATTCCGTGGAAGGGCAACTACACCGATTGGCTGGTGCAGAAGGACGAGCGCCTGAAGCAGGAAGACAACCAGGAAAAGTCGCGCCAGAAAGCGATCCAGAAGGAACTCGAGTGGGCCCGCAGCAACGCCAAGGGCGGCCGCAGCAAGGGCAAGGCGCGTCTTGCGCGCATCGATGAACTGCAGGCGGTCGACTACCAGAAGCGCCAGGAAACCAACGAGATCTTCATTCCGCCGGGCGAGCGCCTGGGCAACAAGGTCATCGAGTTCAAGAACGTCAACAAGAAGTTCGGCGATCGCCTGTTGATCGAAGACCTCAGCTTCAGCGTGCCCGCGGGCGCGATCGTCGGCATCATCGGCCCCAACGGCGCCGGCAAGTCGACGCTGTTCAAGATGATCATCGGCAAGGAACTGCCCGATTCGGGCACGATCGAGACCGGCCCGACCGTCAAGCTGGCCTATGTCGACCAGAGCCGCGAAGCGCTGACCGGCAACCACAACGTGTTCCAGGAAGTGTCCGGCGGCCTGGACATCCTCAACATCAACGGCATCGAGATCCAGTCGCGCGCCTACATCGGCCGCTTCAACTTCAAGGGCCAGGACCAGCAGAAGATGGTCGGCTCGCTGTCGGGCGGCGAACGCGGCCGCCTGCACATGGCCAAGACCCTGCTGCAGGGCGGCAACGTGCTGCTGCTCGACGAGCCGTCCAACGACCTGGACATCGAAACCCTGCGCGCGCTCGAAGACGCCCTGCTCGAATTCCCGGGCAACACCTTCGTGATCTCGCACGATCGCTGGTTCCTGGACCGCATCGCGACCCACATCCTGGCGTTTGAAGGCGACTCGCACGTCGAGTTCTTCCAGGGCAACTACCGCGAGTACGAAGAAGACAAGAAGCGCCGCATGGGCGAGGAAGGCGCCAAGCCGCATCGTTTGCGGTTCAAGGCGTTGAAGTAACCCTGCTCCTGCGCGTTACGACAACGGGACCGGAGACGGTCCCGTTGTCGTATCGGCGGCAGGCTCGCGCGGCAGGCCGGGTTCCGAGCCATCGGTCTTCGCGGCGATCGCCGCCCCGGATTCGAAACCGCGAAGCCTTTTGTGGGAGGGGCTTCAGCCCCGACGCTCTTCGCCCCGGGCACGGCAATCTGCCCGGAAAGCGTCGGGGCTGAAGCCCCTCCCACAAAAGACCTCCGGCCATCGTCCAAATCGTGGCACGCGCGCCGGCATTCCCGTGTTCCGCCGTGCACCCGCATGGAGTTAATCTGCCCATGGCCTCCGCCCCCGAGGAATCCACATGACCGTCCTGCACGCGTTCGAACTCGAAGGTCTGCGCCGCGCCGGTTCGCTGGTGGCGTCGATCCTGACGACCATGCGCGAAGCCGCCGTGCCCGGCGCGGTCTCGCGCGATCTCGATGCCATCGGCGCAGCCATGCTGCGCGACGCCGGCGCGCGCTCGGCGCCGCAGCTGACCTACGATTTCCCCGGCGCGACCTGCATCAGTATCAACGCCGTCGCCGCGCACGGCATCCCCGACGGCACCGTGTTGTGCGAGGGCGATCTGGTCAACATCGATGTCTCGGCCGAACTCGACGGTTACTTCGCCGACACCGGCGGCAGCTTCGTGATCGGCCCGGCCAACCCCACCCAACGCAAGTTGCTCGACGCCACCTTGGAAGCGCGCGACACGGCCATCGCGCAATTGCGCGCCGGCAACCTGATCAACAGCATCGGCCGCACCGTCGAAGGCATCGCGGCCAAGCGCGGCCTGCGGGTGATCCGCAACCTCGGCAGCCACGGCGTCGGCCGCGCCCTGCACGAAGCGCCGGGCAATATTCCCGGTTACTACGATCCGCGCGATACCCGGCGCCTGCACGAAGGCATGGTGATCACGGTCGAGCCGTTTCTGGCCACCCACTGCACCCAGACCGACGAAGGCGAAGACGGCTGGGCGATGCGCTGCCGCCGCGGCTTCGCGGCGCAGTTCGAACACACGGTGGTGGTGACTTCGGGCGATCCGATCATCGTTACGTGAGGGGGTAAAGGGCGGGGAACGAGATGCGGGATCAGGGGACTGACGTGGCGAAGCGGTTCGCAAGTACTGCAGCATTCGGGCTCGTTACTGATTCCGAATACCTTGATCCACAGTTCCCCATTCTCGCTATTGATTCGCGCTTTTGATTCGCGCTTTTGATTCCCGTCTCCATCCCAGGATTCCCGCCATGAGCTTCATGCAGTCCCTGCGTAACCGCTGGCAACAAGCCGACACCTTGGTCTGCGTGGGCCTGGATCCGGAGCCGGCCAAGTTTCCGGCGCGTTTCGCCGACGATGCCGACGCGGTGTTCGTCTTCAATCGCGACATCGTCGATGCCACCGCTCAGTACGCCTGCGCGTTCAAACCGCAGATCGCCCACTTCGCCGCGCTGCGCGCCGAAGACGCGCTGAGCCGGCTGATCGAGTACGTCCACGCGCGGCATCCGGGCATTCCGGTGATCCTGGACAGCAAGCGCGGCGATATCGGCAGCACCGCGCAGCATTACGTCAGCGAAGCCTTCGATCGCCACGGCGCCGATGCGGTCACCGTCAATCCGTACATGGGTCGCGATTCGGTGCAGCCGTTCCTGGACCGCGCCGACCGCGGCGTGGTGGTGCTGTGTCGCACCTCCAATGCCGGCGCCGGCGATCTGCAGGACCTGCTGGTCGACGGCCGACCGCTGTACCAGCACGTGGCCGAGAAAGTCGCGCGCGAGTGGAACGCCCACGGCAACTGCTCGCTGGTGGTCGGCGCGACCTGGCCGGCGCAACTGCGCGAGGTACGCGCGATCGTCGGCGACATACCGTTCCTGGTGCCCGGCGTCGGCGCGCAAGGCGGCGACGTCGAAGCGGTGATCGGCAACGCCAAGACCGCCGACGGCACCGGCCTGATAGTCAGCAGCTCGCGCGCGATCCTGTACGCCTCCCAGGGCGAGGACTACGCCGAAGCCGCCGCCGCAGCGGCCAAATCCTTGCGCGACCAGATCAATCGCTATCGCTGAGCGCCACCCGGCATGAGCCGCGCTTCGTTCCTGCACATGGACAACCTCGAGGTCGCCGCGTCGCTGCGCGCGCTGTTCAGGCGTGGCGAAGCCGAGCTGATCCGTCAAGGCTTCGTTCCCGAGGCCGATGTGTTCTTCTGCCGTTGGCGCGGAAAACACTTCAATGTGAAGTTCGATCTGACCTATGGCCCGGACCTGTACTTTCTCGATCCGTGCACGGCGCAAGAACGGACCGAACTTGAAGCCTTGATCGTTTCGACCGAACCCTGATTCGCGCGCTGCGCGACCCGGCGCGGATACCCGCGTCGGCCGGGGCTCAATCGACCAGTACGTGCAGACCGTCTTCGCGGAACACGTACAACGTGCGCGACAGGTTATAGGCCGAGGTCCGCGAGATTTCCTCGGCGATGTCCCGCAGCGAATCCAGACTCTCGCGATCCTCGCTGCCGCACACCAGCACCTCATCGCGCGCGGCGATCGCGAACACCGGCTCGCCGCGCACCTGCACGCGCTCGCGCCAGTGTTCGAACAGCAGCACCATGCTCGCGTCGTAGTTGCGATCCAGGCGCGCGGCATAGCGGCCGCCGTTGCCCTGCACGTCCAGTTCGGGCAGGAACCGGCTCAGATTGCTCAGCGCCCGTTCGCGCAACGTCTGCGCATCCAGGCCGCGCCGTTGCGCTTCGTCCGGCGACAGGAAGTTCATCGAATCGGGTTTGTCCTCGACATAGGTCAGCACCAGATCGCCGACCAGCGGCTCGACGATGAAGGCAATGCGGTTGCCGTTACCGATCGAACGCGCCTGCTGCAAGGCGACCTCATGCCAGCCGCGAGTCTTGAGCACGGGCAGAATCATCGCGTTGTCCGCGTCGCCGGGCTCCGCGCCGTCGGCGGCGAACCGGCGCTGCAATTCGCGCGCCGCGGCCACCTGATCGGCGAACACGTCTTCCAGCAGTTCCGGCGCATCCAGATAACGTTGATAACTGTTGCCGAGAAAATGCGTGGCCTGGAAGCCGTCGTCCAGCGACCACTCGATCCGCGTGTCCGCCGCCAGCGCGCCGTGGGCGATGCTCAATCGCGCCTGCGGCCAGGCCGCACGCAACGCCGCCGCGTAGCGGTCGGTGAACGCGTGCAGGTCCATCGGATGGGTCAGCACCGCGGTCTCGCGCTTGCCGCCGAACAGCTTGCTGAACAACGACATGACCAGTTCCTTGTGGTCGGCCCGCGGGCCCGATCGTCCGACTATACGGGCAGGTCCGTACGGCCGCGAATTCGCAGACGTCACACATCGCGATCGCAGGTTAGGCTAAAGCCATGGACCGACTCACAGATTCCGCACGCCGCCGTCTGCTGCTGGCGTCCGCCTCCGCGCTGGGGCTGAGCGCCCTGCCCGCTTTCGCCGCGCCGCAGCAGCTCTTCGCGCCGGCGAAACCGGTCGCGCAGACTCGCTTGATCCTGCTCGGCACCGCCGGCGGACCCACGCCGAAGGCCTTGCGCGCGGCGCCGGCGAGCGCGGTGGTGGTCGACGGCGCGATCTACGTGGTCGACTGCGGCAACGGCGTGGCCAGGCAGATGGCCCTGGCCGGTCTGTCGCTGGGCGCGATCGACAGCGTGTTCGTCACTCACCACCATTCCGATCACAACGCCGACTACGGCAATCTGCTGTGGCTGGCCTGGGCCGCGGACCTGCGCCACCCGGTCGACACCTGGGGACCGCCGCCGCTCAAGCGCATGACCCGGCAGTTCCTGCGCCTCAACGCCACCGATATCCGCACCCGCATCGCCGACGAAGGCCGTCCCGATCTCGCCGCGATGATCCGCCCGCACGACTTGCTCCGCGGCGGCGAGGTGATGCGCGACGAACGCGTGCGGGTCAGCGCGGCGCTGGTCGAACATCCGCCGCTGCGCCCGGCCTTCGCCTACCGCTTCGATACGCCCGACCGTTCGATCGTGTTTTCCGGCGACACCCGGCCGAGTCCGGCGCTGATCGAACTGGCGCGCGGCGCCGACGTACTGGTCCACGAAGTGATGTACCTGCCCGCGCTGGAGAAACTCATCGCCAGCGAAGCGCAGGCAGCGCGACTGCGTCAGCACCTGCTCGACAGCCACACCACCACCGAACAAGTCGGCGAACTCGCCACCGCGGCCGGAGTGAAGACCCTCGTGCTCAATCACTTCGTACCCGGCGGCGACCCGGCCTTGACCGACGAGGTATGGCGCGCGGCGGTCGCGCCGCACTTCAAGGGCGAGTTGGTGATCGGTCGCGATCTGATGGAGCTGTAGGCCTTCAACCCTCACGCGTCTCGAACGAAAGCGCAAAGTGCTTCGAAAGCGGCGAAATCTTTGTGGGAGGGGCTTGAGCCCCGACGCTCTTCGTTCGGATCGCCGAGGCGTCTAGAGCCCACAAAGACCGGGCGAAAGACACCGGATTTCAAGTCCCCTGCCCACGAATCGCGAGCGAGTTACCGACCCGTCGCCTTCCGATGGCGCAATAGCGTCATCGCATCTAAGCCGCCTGAACGAAAGCAGCGAAGTCTTTTGTGGGAGGGGCTTGAGCCCCGACGCTCTTCGTTCGGATCGCCTGGATCTCATGCGAGCGCAGCGACCGGAGCCAAAAGCGTCGGGGCTCAAGCCCCTCCCACAAAAGTCCCGCTAAAGCGCAAGCTTGGCGACGCCGAGCAGCGAGACCGCGCTTAGCGTAAGGCCGCGCGCAAAGCCGCGATCGGAAACCGCAGCCAGATCGCCGCGAACACGCCCGCGCGCACCAACACGCCACGACGCGACGCTTCGAATTTACGGAAATAACGCCACAGGCCGCGGTGCTTGTTCCATTCCACGAAGAACGGCCGCGAGCGGCTGGACACGCCGCGCACGTGCACCACGCGCACGTCGTTGGCGACCGCGACCGTGCCGCCGGCTTCGCGCACGCGCCGGCACAGGTCCAGGTCCTCGGCGTGCAGCCGATAGCCTTCGTCGAATCCGCCGACGCGCGCGAACAGCGGACGCGGCATCAACATCAGCGCGCCGGACGTGGCTTCGACCACTTGCACGGCCTGAGTGTCGTCGGGCGCCACCGCCATCTTCGGCGCGGCCCACGGCCGCAACAGGCCGGCGAGCATGGCGCCGAAATCCGGGTCGCGGCGGCGCACCGCGGCATCGCGTTCGCCCTGTTCGTTGACCAGGTCGGCGCTGATCAGCACCGGGCCCAGCGGCGTGGCCAAAGCGTGCAGGCGCCGCAGCGTGTCGGTTTCGACCATGCAATCGGGATTGACGAAGACCAGCCAGTCGTCTTCGTCCGGCGCCGGCTCCAGATCGGCCGCGCCCTGGTTGCAACCGACCGAGAAACCGGGGTTGTCGGGGTTGGCGATGAAGCGCAGGCGCGGATCGAGCGAGGCCTGGCGCTGGACGATGTCGAGGGTGCCGTCGTCGGACTGGTTGTCGACCACGCGGATAGCGGCGACGCCGTCGCACGCGCGCAAGCGCTCGAGGCATTCGTCGATGGTCGCGGCGCTGCGGTAGCTGACCACTACGGCGTTGAAGGCCGGGCCCTTGGCGGACAACCTCATCGGTTGGTCAGAGGAAGAGATCACGTTGCATGTCCGGTGGGCCGACGCGTTCCAACCGTTCGGCGAGTTGTTGGCGCAGATCGCGCAGAGGATCGCGCATGAGGAAATTGGCCAGGCGCGCATGCCAGTCGGGCCAGCGCGCGGCCAGCGCGTCCATGTCGCCGTCGCTGGGCCGTCCTTCGCCGACGCGGGCGACGAAGGCGGTATCGCACAATACGTTGCGCCAACCCAGTCCGGACAGACGCAGCGACAAATCGGTCAACGCGGCGTACCAGGAGCCGTAACTCGACGCGTCCAGGCCGCCGGCGCGGCGCCGCGCGCTGCCGCGCAACAGCACCGCGTGGCCGATCGCGGCCGGCAGTTCGGGCAGCACCGCCGGCATCTGCGCCAGCGCGCGCGCCAGACGCTCGGCGTCGCTGGCGTCGGGCGGCGCGGCGATTTCGCCGATCCGCGGCCAGGCCGCGGCTTCGCCGGCGTTGCACCACGGCGTGGCCGAGGCGATCGCGCCGTCGGCGGCGAAACACGCCTGCAGCCGCGACAACCAGCCCGGCGCGGGCACCGCGTCGGCGGCGAGCACGGCGACGTCGGCGTCGCCGCACGCCTTCAAGACTTCGTCCAGGTGCGCGACCTCGCCTATGCTGCGCTGGCGGCGGCTGTAGTCGGCCTTGAGCGCGGTGCGCTGCAACCAGCGTTCGATGATGGCGTAACCGCGCGGCCCGGTCTGGGCGTCGTCGGCCAGCCAGACCCGTGCGCCGGGCGGCGTGCACAGCTCCAGCGCGGCGAGGCAGGCGTCGAGCGCGTCGTCGTCTACACCCACCGGCACCACGATGATCGGCAGTTCGCTCATGACGCGGCGCCGAAGGAGCCGGCGCCGACGCGCTCGGGCGGCGGCACGGGACGGCGGAGCGATGGCGGGTGCGGACGTTCG
The DNA here is from genome assembly GCF_052078715.1 of Lysobacter sp. CA199. NCBI lineage: Bacteria > Pseudomonadati > Pseudomonadota > Gammaproteobacteria > Lysobacterales > Lysobacteraceae > Lysobacter > Lysobacter sp. CA199. The sequence goes on from NZ_JBQJIL010000019.1 coordinate 56,991, forward strand.
GGCATCTGCGCATTCGTAAGGGACGCGCATAGTGTGCGCGATCGGGGTGCGGCGCGGGTGATGGCGGCGTCATGCGGGCCAGTCCACTGCCTTCGTCCTGCAAGCCCCGAAAAAACGACGGGGCCGGCAATGCCGGCCCCGCGTCGCGATTGCCTCGTCCCCCTTGGGGCCGCGGCCGCGTTTACTTTTTGCTCTTCTTCTCTTTCGGGTTCAACGGCTCCATCGCGCGGAACCGGCGGCTGTAGTCATCGGTGAGGCCGCGCGATTCCTGCGGATTGCGGACCAGGGTCGGGGTGAGCAGGATGATGGTCTCGCGCCGGGTGGTGGACGAGCCCTGTCTGCCGAACAGCGCGCCGAACACTGGAATCCGGCTCAGCCCGGGCAGGCCGGCGCCGGTGCGGCGGGTCTCGTCGTTGATCAGGCCGGCCAGCATCACGGTTTCGCCGCTCTGCACCGCCGCCTCGGTCTTGAGCTTGCGGGTCAGGATCTGCACGTTGGGGCTGCCGGGGGTCAGCGGCGCGCCCGCCGAGCTGACTTCCTGCACGATGTCCATGAACACCATGCCGTCGCGGCTCACCCGCGGGCGCACCTTGAGGATCACGCCGGTATCGAGGTACTGCACCTGGCTGTAGGTGTTGTTGTTGGACGACCCGGGGTTGATCGACACCGATTCGATCGGAATGCGGGTACCGACGTTGAGCGAGGCTTCGGCGTTGTTGCGCACGAATACCGACGGCGTCTGCAGCAAGTGCACGTCGGTGACCTTGTCCAGCGCGCTGAGCACGGCCGCGGCGCCGTTCTTGACCAAGCTCCACGCCACGCCGTTGTTGCCGACGCTGGCGCCGATGGTGCTCCATTTCAACGGAACCTCGGGATTGAGGCGGCGATTGAGATTGGGGAAGCCGGCATCGGTAGCGGCCTGTTCCAGATACCAGTTCACGCCGTAGCTTAGATCGCCGACGAGTTCGACCTCGGCCACCTGCGCCTCGATGTGCACCTGCATCGGCATCACGTCGAGCTTCTCGATCACGTTGCGGATCGATTTCCACGCCTGCGGACTGGCGCGCACCAGAATGGCATTGGTTTCCTCCACCGCGGCCACGCCGACCTTGGAGCCGTCGACTTCCAGCGTGACCGCGCCGTTGCCGGACTGGCGCGAGCCCAACGAAGCGCCACCGCCGAGCCCGCTGCCGGACGACGAACCCGAGCTGCTATCGCTGCCGCTCTTGCCGATGTCGGCGGTCGAGGTGCCCGAACCGTCGTCGCGCACTTCGGTCGACTCCAGGCCCGGCATCAGCGAAGGCGCGCCTTCGCCGCCGTTGGAACCGCCGCCTGCGCGGCCGCCGAACACTTCCGATAAGCGCTCGGCCAGATCCTTGGCCTTGATGTATTTCAGTTCCTGTGTAAACAACTGGACGTTGTCGCCGGCGCTGTCGATGCGATCCAGCCAATCCTTGATGTCGTCGAGGTAGTCGGCCTGCGGGGTGATCACCATCACCGCGTTGGCGCCTTCCAGCGGCATGAAGCGGAACATGCCCGAGACCGGCGACTTGCTCTGCTCGCCGAACACCTTTTCCAGGTCGGCCACGACCTTGGTCGCCTTACCCGACTGCAACGGGAACACGCCGACCGACATGCCCGACAGCCAGTCGACGTCGAACACTTCGATCGTGCGCAGGTAGTTGTCGAGTTCCTGCCGGGTGCCGCCGACGGTGACGACGTTGCGCGAGTTGTCGACGTTGACGATCGCGTTGGGACGCGCGTACGGCTTGAGGATTTTCTCCATCTCGGTGGCCGAGATGAACTTCAACGGCACGGTGCGCACTTCGAAGCCGCGCGCGTTGTCGGCCGAACCGGTGCGCGGCGCGACATTGCCGGCCAGCGCCTGATCGGCCGGCACGATGTTGTAGCGGCCGCCGGTGTAGACCAGGCGCGCGTTGTTCCAGCTCAACACCATCTCGAGCAGATTCAGCGCTTCGGCCGCGCTGACCTGCTTGGGCGTGGCCAGGGTCACGGTGCCCTGCACACCCGGCGCGATCACATAGTTCTGGCCGAGCATGTCGCCGAGAATGGCCTTGACCACCGCGTGCACGGACTCGCCTTCGAAATTGAACGAAGCCGTGCCGGTGGTCACCGGCAGTCCCGGCGGCGGCTTGACCGCGGCGCTGCGGTTGATGGTTTGGCCGGTGCCGCGGCGGATCTGCGCCTGCGGGCCGTCCTCATCGGTCTTGCCTTCCAGCGCCTGCTGTTCGACGCCGTTGTGGACCAGACGCGCGCCGGCCTGCTCGGTCTGCGGCCCCTTCATCGACTTGGGGTCGCCGTCGCGATGGATACGCGGCGACATCACGCTGGTGCACGATGCCAACTGCGTGGCGATGATCGCCGCGGCGAGTGCGTGGGTGGCGTACTGCTGAGAACGTAGCTTCATGCGTTCACTCTACGGCGTGTTGGCCGGTGGTTGAGCGGCTTGTTGCTGCCGCAGTTGGGCGCGACGCGCTTCGATCCGCTTGCGGATGGCTTCCATCTGCGCCTGCTCGGTGAGCGGCGCGGATGCTTCGGTGGGGGTGGGTTGCGGCGACGGAGGCGGAGGCACCTGCGAGACCTGCGGCGCCCGGTTGGGCTGCGGCGGCGGAACCGAGGGCACCGGCCGACCGACCGGCTGCGGCGCGGGCACGCCGGGCTGCGGCGAGGTCATCGCAGTCGGCGGCTCGCCGCCCTGGCCGTTGAACAGGCGCAGGTCCAGTTCGCGGCGGCCCTCGGGCCCTTCGAACACGGCGCGGCGCGGCTCCAGCGAGGTCAGGCGCCAGGCCGGGTGCGATTCGGGCACTTCGCCGAGCTTGACCCGCACCGACTCGCTGCCGTCGGCCGGCTGCAGGAACGCCATCGACAGCTGCGGCGTGATCAGCACGCTGGTCAGCAGGTAATCGAACGCGGCCGCCTGATTCTCGCCCTCGCCCTTGCCCTGCATGAAGAACGGCTTGGGCCGGCGATCGTCGACGAACAATGGGCGCGAGGCGATCTCGCTGTATTGGGTCAACGGGCCGAGCGTGTCCGGCGGGCTCTTGCGCAGCTGCGGCAACGGCTTGACCAGGCTGGGGTCTTCGGCCAACGGGTCGACGTCGCGGCCCATGCCGGCCAACGCCAGCACCCAGGTCAGCAGCGCCCAACCGGCCACGGTGGCCAGCAGCCAGGTACGCGGACTGGCGTCGTCAAGGCGCATTGGCACCTCCGGCGGCGTTGTTGGGGTTGGCGTTGGGCGCGGCGGCGGGCGCCGGGCTCGGACGCAGATAACCGTATAGATCGAAGCTCACGTCCAGGCCGCCGTCGTTGGCCGGACCGGCGGTGCCGGGCACGAAGTAGCCGCGCGTGGACAGCAGATTGAGGTTGCCGACGAACAAGCGCGGCGAACCGCTTTCCAGCGAATGCAGCACCGCCGCGGTTTCCGGAGCGCCGCAACGCAGGCGCACCTGCACCACGACCCGCGCATAGCGGTCGCGGCGCGGTTCGGCCAGCGGCGAGCGATTGACGATGCCGCAGCTGCGATTGCCCGGGCTGGCTTGCAGCACCACGGTTTCCAGACGCTGGACCAGGCCGGCGGTGGCGAGCTCGGCGGTGGTCTCGGGCAGGAAGCCGGGACGGCTTTCCTGCATCCGCCGCACCTGCTCCAGCCGTTGCTTGATCTGCGGCGCCTGCTTGAGCTCCATGCGCTGGCGCAGTTCGCGCTCCTGCAGACCCTGCAAGGTATCGCCGGCCTCGATCATCGGCACGGTCCACCACGGGTGGATCAGCACCGCGTAGGCGATGCCGAGCGCGGCCAGCAGCAGGCCCAGGGCCAGCCAACGGTCGCGGTCGGCGGTCAGCGCGCGCAGGCGATTGCCGGTCGGATTAGGGGCCACGCGCGGCCTCCGCGTTCTGCGCCTTCGGCGGACCGATCTCGGCGGTCAGGGTGAAGCGGTCGCGGCTGGTCGCCGGATCGGGCTGGACCGCGCCGGTCAACGCCGGCGAGCGCCACAGCTTGGTGCCTTGCAACTTGCCGATCAGCGAGGACGCCTCGCGGCTGAGGCCGATCATCAACAGGCTCTCGTCTTCGATCGCGAGTTTTTCCAGATAAGTGGTGTCGGGCATGCGCCGGCTGAGTTCGTCGATGATTTCCACCGTGCTCGGGCGCGCGGCGCGGGTGCGGTCGAGGAAGGCCTGGCCTTCGATCAGGTCGACCATCTGCTGGCGCTGGGTCGCGGCCTGGCGCGCGGCGTTGGCGTTCTTGGCGATGGTCTGCTGCAGGGTCTTGATCGCGTCGCTGCGGTTTTCCAGCACCTGCCACATCGCCGCGGCGAGCGCGAAGATCGCGACCGCGGCCAGGGCCAGATTCCAGAACCGGAACGGATCGCTGCGGGTGCGGCGCTGAGCCGGCGGCAGCAGGTTCACGCCGAGCGGGACGCCGTCGGTGCCGGACACTTCGATGCCGGCCAGGGTCGAGGCCAGCGGCCCGATCGCGGTCAGCTGCGGGTCCAGCGACTGACGCGGCACCGCGACCAGTTCGGCATCGAGCTGACCGTCGCTGTCGCGGCGGCCGATCACGCGGGCGTCGAATGCGACCGCGTCGGCGGTGAACGGGGTCTGGCGGTCGATTTCGAACCCGACCACATCGCGCAGGCGTTCGGCCGCGGCCGCGGGCAGGGTCAGACGCCGGCGCAGACTGGCGGCCGGCGGCAGCAGCAGCCAGCGCGGCAGATCGCCGATGCGCGGCGGCAACAGCGGCGCCAGCGGATCGGCGACGACCGCTTCGCCGGCGACGTTGAGGGCCGCCAGGCTGGGCAGCACCGCCAGATCGCGCAGCTCTCCGGCCTGCTGCAGGCGCAGATGGACCTGATCGCCGTCGACCTGCAACAACAATCGGCCACGGTCCACGCCCAAGGCCTGGCGCGCGCGCAGCGGCAGCCAGGACGCGAGCGTGCGTCCCCACCATGAGAAAAAGCCGCCCGCTCCGGGTGCAAGCCGCGCGCTAAGACTTCTCAACCGGTTGTTGCCCAACCGGCCTTCGGCAACCTGCGAGTTCATCGTGATGAAGCTCCCTCCTCCCAACGTAGCGGGGTGTATGGCAGTCCTGGAACCGCCCCCCCTCCCGCTCGCACGACCACCCGCAACACCGATTCGCGGCCATCCGCTAGCCGTGCACGGCTGTCGATACTATAGGTGCCGCTGCGTTCGCCGACGAGACCGCCGCCGACGCCATCGCCTCCGGCACCCGGCAATTGTGATCCCGGCTGGTTTCTTTCGCGTTGTCGTACCAAGTCGTTTCCGTTCAACCCCATAGCATCGAGCACTTCCTTGGACGCGAACGCCTGTTCGGGCCGGGTGCGTCCGCTGTAAACCGTGACGTGCGGCGCGATACGTTCATACAGCGGCGGGGTGAAGCCCAGTACCTGTTCCAGTTCGGCCACGCTTTCGAACTCCGCATCCTTGGCGCCGTAAGGCCGTCCCGCCGATGCGTAGTCGGCATCCTCGGCGCCGCCGGCGGGCTGGGTCAGCGTGTCGGCGTCGCGCCAGTCGATGATCGCCCCGGCCAGTCGCGCCGCTTCGGACTGCTCCAGCTTGCCGGCGCCCTGCAACAGCGAGGTCAGCAAGGCGGCGTCGGCCTGATTGAGATCGATCTTGCCGTTCTCGTCGACGATCTTGATCTCCAACTGCGCATCGGCGTAACGCCAGCGGTGCGGGCGGCCGTCGGGCTGCCACTGCAGTTTCTGATCGGTGATCGCCACCCGGATCAGCGAGTATTCCAGCCCGGCGCGCGCGGCGTTCTGCGCCACCAGTCCGCGCACCATTACCCGGCCCTGCAGATTCTCGGTGCGCGCGGTCAGGGAGAACGCGCCGATCAGCGCGGTCAGCAAGGCGACCAACCAGAGCACCAAAAGAAGCGCCGCACCGCGCGTCTTCTTAGAAGCGACAACTCTCCCATCGCCCGCACCGCAAGTTCTCTCAAAAACGACACTCACCCCATCCCCGGCATCCAAGCCACCACGCCCGCGGCGCGTCCTGCAAGCATCCGGGGAAACCATGACGTTATCCATCACAGCTCCGGCACGAAGCCGCCGCCGGAGGCGCTGGCCAACGGTAGCGAGACCACCAGCGGCGGCCAGGCGCGGCCGTCGCGATCGGTCAGGGTGACTTCGACGAACAGCGGCAATTGCTCGGGCGTGGGCCAACGTTCCTGCCACTCGCCCAGTTCGCCGCGCTGCGGATCGAGCGAGCGATAGCGAAAGCGCGCCGACTTGAGCCCTTCGACCAGCAGCTCCGGCGGCCGTTCGCGTTCGTCCTTGATGGTCTCGCCGGCCAGCACCATCGACAGTTGCAGCACGATCCGCGCTTGATCGCCATCGCTCTCGATCGCGAAATCGTGCAGATAGGGGCCGCCTTGCCCCAGGTAATCGGGCAGATCGGCGACGAAACGCAGGCGATCGGGCTCGCCGACGAAGCGCTGCGGCACCGCGGTGCTCTGATCGAAGGCGAACGGGATCGGCCGGGTCGCGGCGATGCGCTTGCGCAAGAAACCCTCGACCGCGCGCTCGCGCTCGCTGCGCTGAGCCAGCGACTCGCCGCGCGTGGCGGTCTTGGTCGCCGCCGTCAACGTCGCGAAAGCCAGGGCCAGACCGGCCACCAGCAAGACCATCGCCAGCAGCACTTCGATCAAGGTGAAGCCGCGCGAGGACGCACCGCGCGCGCGACGGATCGGCGCGGCGCAGCTCATAACGACACCTCGTTGGAGGCGTTGCTGCTGCGCAGGGTGCGCAGGAACAGACGCCGGGCCGGGCCGCCATCGCCCCACTCCACCGCCAGTTGCACTTCGAACAGGCGCATCGCGTTGGGATCGATCGGCTGGTTGGAAGCCGGCAGCGAATCGCGCCACGGGGCGATGCCGAGCGTCCAGCGATAGCGTCCGTTCTCGAAATCGCCGCTGCGCTGGCCCGGCTTGATCGGCTGACCCACGCCGACCTGATCCATCAGCGATTGCGCGTACAGCGCGGCGCGACCGGCGTCGCTGGACCAGCGCACCTGCCTGGCCGCACCCGACAAGGTGCCGAGCAGCAAGGTCAGCGCCATCGCCAGCAAGGCGAACGCGACGATCACTTCCAGCAGCGTATAGCCGCGCTGGCGCGACGGCGACGACGCGCGAGACAGCCCAGCCCCGCCTCGCGGACGCGAGGATGCAATGAGCGATGACCCGCGCGGCGCGCTCATCGCGGCGCCTCGCCACGCTTGAGCCTGACTTCGCCGGTCAACCAGGCGACGTCGACGTTCCACGCCGCCTGCTTGGCGCTGAGCTTGACCCGCCCGCCGGTGGAGGCGCCGTCGGCGAAGAACTGGATCGCGCCTTCGCCGCGGCGCGGCTGCACTTCGCGCGCGCCAGTGAAGACGATGCCGATCGACCTGGGAATATCGCCGCTGCGCCCGTTCGGCGCGGTCCAGGTGTGGGCGCCGGGATCGATGATGAATTTCTGCGAGCGGCCGGTCGCGATCGCCTGGCTGCGGGTGTAGCGCAACTGCGCGGCGATTTCCTTGGAGGCCGAACGCAATTGCATGCCGGCGACGCCGCCGTTCATGGTGGCCATGGTCAGCACGCCTATCGCGGCGATCAGCACGATCACGATCAGCAGTTCCAACAACGACACGCCGCGTTGCGCGCTCGGGCCGGCGTGTCCCGGCGCAAAAACGTTGGCGGCGTGCGATGCGACGGATGCCCCGCCCAGCGCGACGCGCGCAGCCGCGGCCTGCGCCTCGGCTCGTCCCTCGCGCCCTCCTCGGGCGGAGGGCTCGTAGCGTCGGCGCATCATCGCGGGGTGGCTCAGTTCTTGATGTCGGCGTCGGTGCTGCTGCCGCCGGTCTTTCCGTCCTTACCCAGACTGATCAGGTCGAAAGGACCGCTCTCGCCCGGCTGACGGTAGTCGATCGGACGGCCCCACGGATCCTTCAGTTCCCCCTCGTTGGCGTACGGACCGAGCCAGCCGCTCGCGTCGGCGGGCTGCTTGGTCAGTTCTTCGAGCGTGCTGGGCAAACGGCCGGTGTCCATCTGGAACTGATCGATCTTGCTGGCCAAGGTCTTCACTTGCGCCTGTCCGAGCTTGAAGTCTGCGCGGTCCTTGCCGCCGATCACCCGGCTGCCAACGAAGGCAAGCACCGCGCCGATCAGCACGATCACGATGATGATTTCGATCAGGCTCATGCCCTGCTGGCGGCGGGCGGGGGACGGGGAGCGGGTCTTGGAGCGGAGGTTACGCATCGTCGTCGTCATCCGTAGAGGTGGGTTACTGGTTCGCGCCCGCGCGAAGCGGACGTTGTCGAGGGGGCGCAGCGCGGCCTGGGTCAACTGAAGCGTCAACGTCCGGCGAGCGCGGATGGGGTTGCAAGGATTCTGTTCCGCGCCGATTGCCAAAGTTCGCCGGAATCGCCCCGACCCGGTGCCCGGTACAGCCTGCGTTCAACGCCGCTGCATGAACAGGCGGAAGGACGTGACGCAGGGCGGCAATTGCACGGCCGGGCCGAGGCGGGGCCGGGTTTTTCGTCGCGGCGAAGGGGTGCGGGCGCGGGGTCGCGGCTTCGGGGTACAGGCGCTGGCGCTGGCGCTGGGTCTGGGCTTCGGGGCACAGGCGCTGGCGCTTGATCTCGGCTTCGGGATGCGGGCGCGGGGACGGGAGGTTCTTCGCGGCGACTGGGTACAAGCGCGGTCTTGTCATGGTCAGCCGATTGAGTTGGTAAGGTCGTAAAGCGGCAACAGCACCGCCATCACGACGCCGCCGACGATACCGGCCAGGACCACGGTGACGATCGGCACCAGCGCCGCCAACATGCGGTCCAGGGCCATCGCCGTTTCCTGCTCGAACGTCTCGGCGGTCTTCATCAGCATCGCATCGAGCGCGCCGGATTCCTCGCCGACCTGGATCATCTGCAGGGCCAGACGCGGAAAGCGCTTGCCCTTGGACAACGCGGTCGACAGCGCCACGCCGTTCTTGACCTCTTCGGCGGCCGCGTCGACGTCGGCGGCCAGCACCCGGTTGTTGAGCACGTTGCGGCCGATGCCGATCGCGGTCATCAGCGGCACGCCGTTGCGCACCAGGGTGCCCAATGTGCGCGCCAGCCGCGCGGTCTCGATCTTGCCGATCAGCGCGCCGACGAACTTGCGCTTGAGCAGCCACGCATCGAGCGCCTCGCGGAACACCGGATCGCGGCGCTTGCGATCGAACCACAGGATCGCCAGCGCCGGGATCGCGATCAGCACGACCCACCATCCGCGCACGAACAGCCCCAGCCACAGGATCACCCGGGTGAACATCGGCAATTCTGCGTTCAGGCTTTCGTACATCGCGCCGAACTGCGGCACCACGTAACCGAGCAGAAACAACAGGCTGGCGCCGACCATGCACAGCAGGATCGCCGGATAGATCAACGCGTTGATCACCTTGCCCTGCAACAGCCTGCTGCGTTCCAGATAGTCGTCGAGCCGCGACAGAGTCTCGTGCAGATTGCCGCCGGCCTCGCCGGCGCGGACCATGTTGATGTACAAGCGCGAGAACGTACCGTGCTGGCGCTCCAGCGCCACCGACAACGAGGTGCCGCCGCGCACGGCATCGCGGATGTCGGCGACCGTGCTCTTGGCGGTTTCGTCTTCGGGCAGGTCCAGCAGGATCGTCAGCGCACGGTCCAGCGGCTGACCGGCGCCGAGCAGGGTCGACAGCTGCTGGGTGAACTGGCCCAGCCGCGCGCCGGTGAACGGCTTGGGCTTGAACAGCGCCTTCCACGACGAGGACGCGCCCGCCTCCGAGGCCAGCTTGGCCTCGACCGGCAGATGCCCCTGTTCCTGCAGGCGCTGCACGACCTCGGCGTTGCTGGCGGCCTCCATCTGGCCATCGAGCAACTCGCCGCGGGCGTTAAGTGCTTTGTAGTGGAACACAGGCATGTGTCTATCCGATCCGATCCCAATGGCGCAGGCGAGGGCCGCCGTTCGCCGTCAATCCAGTTTTTCGTTCAACGCCGTCACGATCTCGCCGATATAACCTTCCAGCTTCTTTTTCTCCAGCATCTGGCTGGTCGAGCCGGCGATCGAGACGATCGATCCGCCGTCGCCGGATTCGTACACCACCAAGAACAACTCCGCGCCGAAACTGAAGGCGCTGGTCGGCGTCTTGGCCTGCAGATAGGCGGTGGGCTTGAGCCCGGCCTCGCCGGCCTTCGCCCAGGCTTCCTTGTCGGTGCTGCGGCCGGTGAAGCCGCGGGTGTTGGCGAACATGCCGTGGTTCTTCTTCGGCAGTTCAGCGCCCTCGTACAGCACTTTCCATTTCTTCTCGGCGAGGAAGGCCTTGGCCGCGGCCGCGACGTCCTCGGACTTGGCCTGAAACACCAGACTGCCGCCCGGATCGAACTCCTGGGTGGAAATCGTCTTCGCCCCTAGCCCGGCCTGGGCCCACGACGCGACCACCAGCAACCCCAGACACACCAGCGCCTGCATCCAACGTTTCATCGACTCTCTCCTTGTTGTCGTCGTTGTCGAACAATCCGCGCGCAAGCGAGCCGCTCCGCGCGATCACGCATCCTCGGTCACCCGCAACACTTCCTCGATCGTGGTCAACCCGGCCATCGCCTTGACGATGCCGTCCTCGTACATGGTGCGCATGTTCGCGGTCTCGCGCGCGATCTGCTCGATCTCGCCCATGCCGGCGTGACGCATCACCGCGCGGCGCAGCTCGTCGTTCATGACCAAAAATTCCATGATCGTGGTGCGCCCGTGATAGCCGCTGGGCGCGGCCGCCGACGGACGCGGACGATACAGACAGATCTCGCCCTCGGGTTGGTAACGGCGCAGGCTGAATTTTTCGATCTCTTCCGGCGAGGCCGGGTACTTCTCGGCGTGGGTCGGTTCGAGCCTGCGCACCAGCCGCTGGGCCAGGATGCCGTTGATGGTCGAGGTCAGCAGATAGTCTTCCACGCCCATGTCGAGCAAGCGGGTGATGCCGCCGGCGGCGTTGTTGGTGTGCAGCGTGCTGAGTACCAAGTGACCGGTCAGCGCCGACTGGATCGCGATCTTGCACGTCTCCAGATCGCGCATTTCGCCGATCATGATGATGTCCGGATCCTGTCGAACGATCGAGCGCAGCGCGTGGGCGAAGTCCAGGCCGATCTGCGGCTTGGCCTGGATCTGGTTGATGCCCTCGATCTGGTACTCGACCGGGTCCTCGACGGTGATGATCTTGACGTCGCTGGTGTTGAGCTTGCTCAGCGCGGTGTACAGCGTGGTGGTCTTGCCCGAGCCGGTCGGGCCGGTCACCAGCATGATCCCGTGCGGCTGGTCCAGCACCTTCTGGAACTGCGGCAGGAACTCGTCGGTGAAGCCGAGCTTGTAGAAGTCGAACACCACCGTTTCGCGATCGAGCAATCGCATCACCACCGACTCGCCGTGCGCGGTCGGCACCGTGCTCACACGCAGGTCGAGCTCCTTGCCCTGCACGCGCAGCATGATGCGGCCGTCCTGCGGCAAGCGGCGCTCGGCGATGTTGAGCTTGGACATGATCTTGATGCGGCTGATCACCGCCGCGGTGAGATTGGCCGGCGGGCTTTCGCCCTCGGCCAGCACGCCGTCGATGCGGTAACGCACTTTCAGGCGGTTTTCGAACGGTTCGATGTGGATGTCCGAAGCGCGCAGCTCGACCGCACGCTGGATCACCAGGTTCACCAGGCGGATGACCGGCGCTTCGGAGGCGAGGTCGCGCAGATGCTCGACATCGTCCATATCGCCCGAGCCCTCGCCCTCGGCGGTCTCGACGATCGCGCCCATCGCGCTGCGGCCCTGGCCGTGCCAACGCTCGATCAGATCGCCGATTTCCGAGCGCAGCGCCACATAGGGCTTGATCTCGCGCTGGGTGGCCAGACGCAGCGCGTCCATCTGATAGGCGTCCTGCGGATCGGCCATCAGCACCTCGACGGTGCGCTCGCTCTCGCCGACCGGGCAGACCGCGAACTGCTTCATGAACTTGGGCGTCAGCACCACCCCCTCGGGCGGCAGCTCCGGCGCGTCCTTGATGCTGACCAGCGGCAGGTCCAAGGCGGCGGCGACGGTCTCGGCGTGGTCGCGCTCGGAGACCAGCCCCAGCCGCGAAAGCAGCGCCAGCAGGCTGCCGCCGGTTTCCTCCTGCAGCCGTCGCGCGCGCGCGAGGTCGGGCTCCTTGAGTCGGCCTTTGGCCACCAGGGTATCGACGATGCGGGCGTCGACCGCCGCCTGGATGGATTCGACAGAACCCGCCACGACCGGAGCGGAGCCGCTGGCCGTGCTGGATTCACTGGATGTCTGAGCTACTGCGTTCACGTCACCCTCCTGCGCGTGAACCCTGGACTTTAGCAGTTTCGTTCACGGTCTCTACCAGACTCCGGCGAGCCGATTCGGTTCCTTGGCTGGGGGTTTGGCCGGCAAATTTCCCCGATCCTGTCGGCGTCCTGTCTCGCAAGATCGGATTCAGGAGGGAAATGTGGAAAGACTGTTGGGGCTGTCACATTTCCGACTCGTGTGCCGGGAAGTGCATTCGTCGATACGTCCTGACGCGCATGGGGGCCCGGTTCAGGGAGCGAACACCGGGCCGTCGACCACCTGCCAACGCACACCGCTCAGGCTCATTGCCGCATAAGTAGGCGCCAGATGGACACCCTCTTGTTGCCTGCACACAGATCACCAGATCGTGGGCAAAAATTACGATTGCAAAAAAGCACAAGCACACTTTGCGCCTACAGCGATCAATCTGGCAGGTCCGCCTTCCTTTCCACGAAGACGCACCACCGCCCCAACTTAATACCCAGAAAAACCGAAACCACCAGAACAGACCAATCGATCAACCAGAGCTGGGAATGAGGATTTGATCCACCAATTGCAAACAGCAGCGCAACACCCAGGATCTCCTGCAATACAACCACAGCAAAGGCGTGAACATATAGAAACTTCACCTGCACTTGAGCGAGCCTTGCGAACAGCGCAATCACAATGATTGCATCCAGCAAATAGCTCACCAAGTATCCAGAAAAAACCTCGGAAGTAAGCTCCTCGCCCCCAGCCGGGCCCGGAGCAACGAAACTAACGAGCACTCTCAGCACAAGGAGAATAAGCGCAAACAAAATTACTCTAATAATATTCACGGCACTTCTCAAAGATTGAAAAAAACAGACCTATCGCTTGTCACGCAGACTTGTGGACTCCGACTGCTTCACAGCCTCTGACTTACCACCCGCAGCCTTTCCAGAGGAGCCGCTCCCTCTAGGGAAGGTCTTATATGGGCGCCTCCGGGAAAGCAAGCCGTTGATCGGATGATGGTCAGATAGCAGGACTGCGGTCTTATATCCGGCCTGTTGTGCGGCGCGAATGCCCGCTGGCCCTGATGGAT
>NZ_JBQJIL010000001.1:0-601507 GCF_052078715.1 Lysobacter sp. CA199
CCGCACAGCGCCTTGAACTACAGACCACCAGCGCCCGAGGCCTTCATGCCTGCCAACGCAAGTGCACATCCACGTTTAGCCGCTTAAACTAACTTTACTTCTGGACCAGTTAACGCAGGCCAGTCAATCGCCTGTGAGTGTCATGTAACGAATCCTTGTGAACATGGTCGATTCCCGAAATCAGAAAGGAAGGACTTCCGCGATGCCCGACGAGCACGCGCAAGCGCCCGAGGCAGCTACGCCACGGGCATCAATGAGGGATGGGCAAGAAAGCCGCGCGCTCGCGCCGCGAGCGATCGTAGGCTGGGAGAGGCCCTCGAACCTGAGGGCGCGTGTAACCGCGAACATCGGCAATTCCATTTGCACTGCTCCATGTGGCCTGGACCGTTGTAACGATCGAGCGTCGCTGCTGTTGCGACGCGGCCGGCAATTCCTGGCCGGGCTGACTGCTCCATTTACTCCCCGTGCTCGGGGGCAGTCAAGGCTGACGCATGTTCGGGTGGGTAACTGCAATCGCGCTGAAATAAAACGCGGGTGAAAGTGCAACTGCAGTTGCAGTTTGTTCCGGCACCTGAAGTAGCACAAGGTGCCGTCGGAGAGTTCGGCCGCCGACAGCGGGCGCAGCAGGCCGTGTTGATGGAACTCGAGCGCGAAGCGCGCGCCTTCGCCAGCGATGTCCACGCGCGCGCCGGGGAAGGCGTCGTCGACTGCTGCGGCCAATGCGCGTTCGTCGCCGATTTCGATGATCGTCTGCCACGCCGCGGCGAGGTCGCGGCCGTCGTGGCTCAGCACCGGAGTGCGCGTGCCCAGTTGCGGTTGCCGCGCCGGCGCATCGGCGTCCAGCCCCCAACCTCAGCCGTAGTACGACAGCACGATCAAGCGTTTTTCCGGGAACACCACCAACACTTTCTCCGGGCCGTTCGCATGGAAATTGCCCGGGGCGCGGACGGCTTCTTCCAGTTCCTCGGCCAGCGCCGGGTCGGCGTCGGCGCAGGTGAGGCCGAGCGAGAGCAGGCTCTGGTCGTCGGTCAGGTCGGGGACGTGCGGGGTCGGTTGCCAGGCCTCGAACGTGTGGCAGGGGTCGTGCGCTTTGCGCGAATGGCGAACGTTGCGGAAGAAACTCAGGCCTTGGTTCGAGATCGCTCGGGCGGTGCGGCGGTCCATGCGGAAGACCGCGATGCCGCAGCCTTCGCGCCAATCGGAAATACCGTCGATGAAGACCGGGTGGGAAATGCCCAGGGGTTCGGGGATTACGCCGGCCATCCACCACGCTTCCCATAGGCAGAACGTGATGTAGAGCGACAGCATCAGGCAGGCGGTGAGGCCTGCGACTTTTGTAATGGGGCCCATGGTTGCGCGCTGCGAGTGGAGGTCGCGGCACGGTAGCGGCGGGCGATGGGCGGGGTGAGAAGTTGAGGTGAAGTGGCGGGGATCTTTGGGTTCGCGGTGGGGGTGGGTTCGTGGTCGCGGCTTGCGCCGCTCCTACAGGGGGCGACGGGGCATCGTCTTAGTTGCCGTCGCGGTCCACGGTGGGTAGCGGTGCGGGTGCGGCGGCGGCGGGTCGGCCGGCGCGCGGGGCGCTGTCGGCCACCGGCGGCGGGTTGCGCAGGTTCTGGTAGTAGTTGCGGATGCCGGCGCTGAGTTGCAGTGAGTAGTCGGTGGTCATGTAGCGGTCGCCGCTCTGGGTTTCGATGTGGGCGCCGCCAGGAATGGGTTTGAAGAATTCGTCGAACTGCGCCATCGGGTAGACGCTGGGTTTGGCGGCGCTGAAGAAGGCCATGTTCATCGGTTGGCCGATCTTGCTGGCGGTGGTGCCGGCGTAGGTGCCGGCGCGGCCGTGGCAGGAGATGCACGAGGAGACCGGGCTGTCGATGGGGCCGTTGAGGCGGCCGCCCAGGCCGTGGTGCAGGACGTAGGCGCGGTTGGCGTAGTTCCAGCCGCTGCGTTCGACCAGGGTGGAGTTGATGCGGACCTGGGTCAGCGCGGTGTTGACGAAAACGCCATCGCGATTGGCGTCGGTGCGCACGGGTTGGTCGTCGCCCCAGCTCAATCCGACCGGGACCATGCGATCCCACACGGTCGGCCCGGGGGCGCCGCCGTCGTAGACGAAGGTGCCGAACACCCAGCCGGTAGTGTCGGCCATGCGTGGGTCTTTCACCGCGACGTCGAGTTGCAGCAGGCGCACGGTGCGGTCGACGCGCGGCTTGTCGTAGGCGACGTCGGGGTAGATGTTGGCGGTCCAGGTCTTGGTCCGGCTCAGGTAAGGAATCTGCGCGGTGGTGGCGTCGGTGAACAGCAATTTGCAGGCAACGGTGTTGTCGGCGAAGGTGGATTTGGACGGATCCGGGCGGCCGTCGGCGGTGCGCCAGACTTTGCCCAGGCTGACCGCGCCGCGGTCGTTGTAGAAACCCACGGCCCAGTTCTGCGCGCGCACGGTCTGTTTGCGGTGCAGGTCGAACGGACGCGCCATGCGTTCACGCGTGAGTCCGCGACGCCATTCGCGGCCGGCGCCGAACTGGGCGCCGTCGTCGTGCAGCCAGGGGGTGTGGTACCACTTGCGCACGCGGTTGTTCTGCACTTTGAAGTCGACCTCGCCGTTGCCTTCCAGGCAGTAATCGAGGACGGCGCGCAGGTACTCAGTAGGGAAAGCTTTGAAGTCGATCGCCATCCACGGGAAAGTGTCGTCGGCGAAGGTGGCCGGGTAATCCTGGCTGAGCTGGAAGACGTCGCGCGCGCCGGACGGCGGCGGGTAATGCGGATCGAAGCTGGGGAAGCGCACGGGTGTGTTGGCTGCGGCCGCCACGGGCGCGGCGGCGGGTGCGGGCGCGGTGCGTTCTTGCGATACCGCGGTGGCCAGCATGGCCGCGATCACGGCCACGGTCCCTATCAGCGCTGCTTTCATGATGCTCTCCCTGTTTCACGTATCAACGCGATCCGGGGGCGCCATGGGTCACGGGCGGGGCGGCGGGCGCTTGGGCGGCAGTTCGGGCTTGAGGCAGGGGCCAAATTCGCTCAGCAGCAGGGGCTCGAGCACCGCTTTGGCCGCGGAACTGTAGGGCGGCAGCGCCTTGAGCAGCTTCCGATACGCGGCGGAGTGTTCTGTCCGCTTGAGCGCGGCGCGGTCGCCTGCGTTGAAGGTTCGCTCGGGATCCTCGCCGTGGGCGACAGCGGCGAGGGAGCGGGTGCCCAGGTCGCTGAGGTAGAAGCGTTCCAGCTCGGCGCGTTCGTCGGCGCTGAGCGCCTGGTGGATCAAACTGTCGGTGGCCTCGGCAATGAGCATGTCGGGAATGCGGCCGATGCATTCGGACTGGGCCGGGGTGACGGGATTGGTGCGACGGGAGTTGGTTTTGGCGCTGGCGACGATGACCGTGGACACCGCGCGCGCGGTCGCGCTGGGGGCTTGCGAGGCCCGGGCGTGCGCGGGCATGGCGAGGAGGATGAGGCACAGCGATATCGGGACGGTGCGGTGCATGGGGCGCTCGGCGGCCGGGAACACGGCTGAGTGTCGCGGCGGCAGGAGCGACTGTCCACGGGCATCGCTTTTGGCTGCGTGACGCGGCACGCCGATGACGGCCAGGCCGCGGCCACCGCAGTGCCGATGCGCGTGGACGCTGCGATACGCGGCGCTTGGCCCGAACGCGGCGATCGCCTAGCCTGATCGGCATGACCTCTACACAACGTTGGCTGCTTGGGCTGGAAGCGTTCTTTTTCGCCGCTCCGGCGTGCTTGTTGGCCATTGTCGGCGTGGTCGGCTTCATTCCGTTCGGGCTGAAGGGGCTGCCGGATGCGGAGGCGGCGATCACGCTGGCCTTGGGCGTGGGCATCGCGATCATGTTGTTTGAGTTTCTGCGGCTGATCATCCGCACCTTGCGCGAGCAGCCTTATCGCTTCGGTGCGTGGTTCTGGGTCGCGCTGGCCGTTGCCGGATTCGCGGCGTATCTGGTGCTGTTCACCGACGGATTCGCATGGCCGGTGGCGGTGGCGCTGGTGGCTCCGGCGGCGTTGGTCGCGGCTCACTTCATCGTGTTGCAGTTGCTTTGGCGCAAGCGGTCGGCGCAAGTGCGCTAATCCGCTCGATGCGGCCCGCTGCGCCGCGTTGCGCAGGCCTTCGCGCGAACGGAGCGGCCACCGCTGGAGGCGATTGCGCGCGGCTTAGGCGTTCTTGGTTTTCGCCAAGTGATAGGCCACCAGCGCGTTGGCATGGCCGTGGCCGATCTGATGCGCGCTCTTGAGGTGGGCGACCAGTTCCATGTGTTTTTTATCGCCTTGCGCGGCGATCACGTCGAACCAGTGCTGCACCGGCTTGCCGTAGTTCTTTTCGATCGAGGGGAAGTACGCGGCGGGGCCTTTTACTTTTGCGTCGTCTGTCATGTGCGGGCTCTTGGGGTGAGAGGTGGTGAATCTGGATCGGGTTATAGCGTTCTGGTGGGGTTGCGTCGACTGGGGTGCTCGGGGGCCTTGCGTGGGGTGCGGTGCGGGAGCGCGGTGATGGCGGGGGATCGACGTGGTTGCGGTGTCGCGGTCGCGGCTTGCGCCGCTCCTACAGTGACCTGCGAAACCGCGAGGGTCGGCTGTAGGAGCGGCGCAAGCCGCGACCGCGACACCGCACTTACCACGCAAGCGCACACCCAACGACGATCTTTGTCGGCTCGGCGCAAACCGCTCGTCTGCTGCACGCCCCACGGGCCGTTGCAAAAACGCAATCCCCGCCGCTGTTCGGACAGGCGCCGCTTGCGCCCCGCCCAGGCCTATCCCACCTTGGTCGCAAACATCTTCGCAATCACCGCGGTCTGAGCGAGGATGGGCGACTTGCGATCATGGAGACCGCCTGCATGCCTTTGCCGCCTGGAGTAGTTCTGCGCCCGATCCAACCCCGCGACGATGCCGGGTTGGCGGCAATCGCACGGCAAGTGCAAGCCGAGTTCGGCGCCGGATCGGCCTCCGATCCGGAGGTCGATGCGATGCAGCGGTTCTACAGCCGGCCGCGCAGTGCCTATTTCGTGGTCGAACGCGAGGGGCGCCTGGGTGGCGGCGCGGGCGTCGCGCCGTTGCTGGGTGGCACCGACCGGGTCTGCGATCTGCGCAAGTTCTATCTGCTGCCGGCGGTGCGCGGGATCGGCCTGGGCCAGGCCTTGCTGGACCAATGCCTGCTCAGCGCGCGCGGGTTCGGTTATGGGCAGTGTTATGTCGAGGTGCTGGACCGGATGAGCGAGGCGCAGCGGTTGCTGGAGTCGAACAGTTTTCAGTTGCTGCAGGCGCCGATGGGGTATGGGGAGCTGCGGGGCAGCAATACCTGGTATTTGCGCTCGCTTTGAGGCGAGGCTGGGTGGCTGGGGAATCCAGAGGCTGCGGGCGGGGTATCGCGCCGACGCGGCGGGCGGCCCTCATTCGCCCCTTCGGGTCACCTTCTCCCGCAAGGCGGGAGAAGGGTGATCGGGGATAAAGCGGCTGCGGTCACAGGGACACGCGGCCGGGCTGAACGGCCGGCTGGGCGCGGGCCGGGGCCGGTCCTTTAGAATGGCGGTCTTTCTGCCTTCAGGACCGCTCATGCAACTCGACAACGTCCGCGCCGTCATCACCGGCGGCGTCTCCGGCCTCGGCCTGGCCGTGGCCCAGCATCTGGTCGCCCGCGGCGGCAAGGTCGCTCTGTTCGACGTCAACGACGACAAGGGCGCGCAGGCCGTGGCCGCGCTGGGCGCGGACAAGGCGCGCTATTTCAAGACCGATGTGACCAACGAGGCCGGCGTGGCCGAGAACCTGGGCGCGGCCAAGGACTTCCTGGGCGGGCTCAATGCCGCGATCAATTGCGCCGGCATCCTCGGCGCGGGCCGGGTGCTGGGCAAGGACGCGCCGATGGCGCTGTCGCAGTTCCAGACCACGGTCATGGTGAATCTGGTCGGCAGCTTCAACGTGGCCAAGGCCGCGGCCGATCTGATGCAGCACAACGAGGCGGGCGAGGACGGCGAGCGCGGCGTGATCGTCAATACCGCTTCGGTGGCCGCGTACGAGGGCCAGATCGGCCAGGCCGCGTACTCGGCGTCGAAGGGCGGCGTGGTCGCGATGACCCTGCCGATGGCGCGCGAACTCTCGCGCTTCGGCATCCGGGTGATGACGGTGGCGCCGGGCATTTTCTGGACACCGATGGTCGACGGCATGCCCGATTCGGTGCAGCAGTCGCTGAGCGCTTCGATCCCCTTCCCTTCGCGACTGGGCCGTCCGGAAGAATTCGCCGATCTGGTCGCGTACATCCTGGGCAATCGCTATCTCAACGGCGAGACGATCCGTCTGGACGGCGCTACGCGGCTGGCGCCCAAATAACGGGATTCGGGATTGGGGATTCGGGATTGGCAAAAGCCGCCCAAGTCCACGTCCCGCTCTCGCTTCTACCAATCCCTAATCCCTAATCCCCAATCCCGAATCCCTGCCGCTATGAAAGCCTACGACGTCAAAAAAGTAACGTAATCGAGCACAACAACACCGTGTACCAGGTGCGCGATATCGAACGCAGTTCGCCGCAGGGCCGCGGCGGCAACGTCAAGTTCCGCTTCACCATGTACTCGGTCCCGGGCGGCACCAAGTTTGATCTGAGCGTCGGCGGCGACGACGAGCTCAAGGAAGTCGAACTCAGCCGCCGTCAGGTGACCTATTCGTACAAGGACGGCGACGCGTTCGTGTTCCTCGACGATGAGGACTACACGCCGTACACGCTCGACGCCGATGTCGTCGGCGATGCCGCCGGCTACATCGTCGACGACCTCAGCGGCTGCTACGTGCAGATCATCGACGAACTACCGGTCGCACTGCAGTTGCCCGCCAGCGTGACCTTGGAAGTGATCGAAACCCCGCCGGAACTCAAGGGCGGCACCGCGACCAAGCGTCCGAAGCCGGCCAAGCTGTCGACCGGCATCGAGATCATGGTGCCCGAGTACATCGGCAACGGCGAACGCGTGCTGGTCAACACCGTCACCGGCGAATTCGCCGGCCGCGCGGACTGACGGGATTTTGCCCGGGCCCACGCGGCCCGGGTCCGTCGAGCGCCGGCCTCGACCGGCGCTGGCGCGAGTGGCCGCTCGATCCTCTTTCTGCGCCGCTGCGAGGCGCCATGGCGCGGTCGACTGCACTGCGTAACGTTCGCAATCGCCTCGGCGCAGACGCTCGCTCACGTCCGGCCGGGCTACGCCGTGTTCTTCGACGAAGCCTTCGCGCGACGATGCGTAGCATGCGTCGATTCAAAACGCCGACCCGCATGCGGGCCGGCGTGCTCGTGAAGGAGATCGCATGACCCAACACGCTTATGAATTCGTCCCCGCCACCGACGCCGACCTGCCGCGTCTGCTGCCGGTGTTGCGCGATTTTTATCAGGCCGAGCACTTGCCCTGGAACGAGCCGGCGTTGCGGCGCGCGTTGGCGGCGTTGATCGCCGATCCCGATGCCGGCCGGTTGTGCTTGATCGTGCGCGAGGGCGAGCTCGCCGGTTACTTCGTGCTGGGGTTCTGCTTCAGTCTGGAATTCGGTGGGCGCTTCGGCTTGCTGGACGAATTGTTCGTGCTGCCGGCGCATCGCGGCGGTGGCCTGGCCAAGCGCGCCTTGGCGCAAGTCGAAGCGCTGTGTCGCGCGGAAGGATTGGATGCGTTGCGTCTGGAAGTGAACGACGACAACGCGCACGCGCGGGGGATTTACGAGCGTGCCGGTTATGTGGCGCATCCGCGGCGGTTGATGACTTTGTGGTTGCGCGGTTGAGCTGAGTGGGGATTGCGGGCGGGTTTGACCTGGCTGAATGGGCGTGGTCGCGGCTTGCGCCGCTCCTACAAGGGACCATGCGCGGGCACGGCAACCGACTGTAGGAGCGGCGCAAGCCGCGACCACCACACCACACCGATTGCGAAAGTTTCGAAACCACTGAGCTTTCGTTTCCGGTCGCCGCTCATACCGTTCCTGCAAAGAGCAAACCGCAGTCGCGACGCGGCTCACAATTCTTTTTTCGGCACAATGCACACCGGGCCTGCGGAAACGTGACTGACCGCGCTCGCGCCGGTTGCCATGAGGCTGCAACCTGCCCCGCGCATGCTTTACCGCTTCTCCCGCGGCAGGATGCTGCTCACCGCCCAGCTCCGGAGCAAGGCCTTGGTTTCCTCGAATCGTCGCGATTTCCTCAAACTCGCCAGCGGCGCCGCCGCGCTGAGCCTGATGCCGCCCTCGATCCGCACCGCCCTGGCCACGCCGGCCGCGCGCGTGACCGGCACCATCCAGGACGTGCAGCACGTGGTCATCCTGATGCAGGAGAACCGCTCCTTCGATCATTACCTGGGCGCGTTGCGCGGGGTCCGCGGCTTCGACGATCCGCGGCCGATTCCCCTGCCCGGCGGCAAGACCGTGTTCGAGCAGCCCAAGTCGGCGAACACTCCCAACAACGTGGTGCTGCCGTTCCACCTGGACACCGCCAACACCGCTGCGCACTGCCTGGCCGATATCGATCACAGTTGGAAAGGCGCGTACTCGCGCTGGAAGGATTACAACGCCTGGATCTCGATCAAGGGCCCGATGTGCATGGGCCACTTCACCCGCGAGGACATGCCGTTCTACTACGCGCTGGCCGATGCGTTCACCGTGTGCGATGCGTATTACTGCTCGCACCACGGCCCGACCAATCCCAATCGCATGCACTTGTTCACCGGCACCAGCGGCATGACCGTGGGCGATCTGGGTCCGCAGGCGGTCAACAACGCCGACGACGGCAACTGGACCGGCGACATGGCGCGCGACAAGCCGACCTTCGTCGGCCATAAGTGGACCACCTATGCCGAGCGCCTGCAGAACGCCGGCATCGCCTGGCGGGTGTATCAGGAACACGACAACTACGGCGACAACTCGCTGGCCTACTTCGCCAACTTCCGCAAGCTCGATACGAATTCGCAGCTATACAAGCGCGGCCGCGCCATCGTCCCAGGTTCCAACGAAGCCAACGCCAATACCTCGCGCGGCGAGCATCTGATCGCTGAGTTCGCCAAGGACGTGCGCGAGGGCACCTTGCCGGCCGTGTCGTGGATCGTGCCGTCCTACATCATGAGCGAGCACCCCGAAGCCACGCCCGCTTACGGCGAGTCGCTGACCGCGCGTTTGCTGGAAGCGCTGGTGGCCAATCCCGAGGTCTGGTCGAAGACGGTGTTCATCATCAACTACGACGAGAACGGCGGCTTCTTCGATCACCTGCCCGCACCGCTGCCGGCGATCAACGCCAACCTGGGCAAGAGCACGGCCGATACCGCCACCGAAGACTACAACGGCATCCCGGTCGGTCTGGGCGTGCGTGTGCCGATGTTCGTGATCTCGCCGTGGAGCAAGGGCGGCTGGGTCAATTCGCAGGTGTTCGACCACACTTCGGTGCTGCGCTTCCTGGAAGCGCGCTTCGGCATCGCCGAACCCAACATCGGCGCCTGGCGCCGCACCGTCGCCGGCGATCTGAGCACCGCCTTCGATTTCGCCAATCCCAACGCCGCCTGGCCGGCGCTGCCGGACACCGACGATGCGATGGCCAACGCCGACGCCAGTTGCAAACTGGCCGTACCCAAGCCGCCGGCGCAGCCGCGCATGCCGCGCCAGGAACGCGGCCTGCGTCTGGCCCGCGCGCTGCCGTACGAGTTGCGCGTGGACGGCCGCATCGAAGCCTCCAGTGGCCGCTATTGGCTGGACTTCGGCAACGACGGCATCGCCGGCGCTTGCTACAACGTCTACGCCGGCAATCGCAGCGACGGCCCTTGGTACTACACGCTCGACGCGGCGACCCAGTTGTCGGATTACTGGAGCGCCCGCCAGTACACCAACGGCGTCTACGATCTGTCCGCGTACGGTCCGAACGGTTTCCTGCGCGTGTTCCGTGGCGACTTGAACAAGGCGCTGGCCGCCACCGGCGCCAATCCGGAAGTGAGCGTGCGTCATGACGCGGTCCGCGAGCGGCTGACCCTGCAACTGGTCAACACCGGCAAGGCCGCGTGCCGCCTGAGCGTGAAGCCGAACCGTTACAGCACCGCCGCGGCGCGGCATTACGACCTGGCCCCCGGTGCGCGTGTCAGCGCCAATTGGCTGCTCACCGACAGCCGCCACTGGTACGACTTCAGCGTCACCAGCGATGCCGACGCCGGCTATCTGCGCCGCTTCGCCGGGCATGCCGAGAACGGCGGCGACAGCGTCAGCGATCCGGCGATCGGCGCCTGAGGCGCACGCGCGTTCGGGCCGGTCCTCGCTCCGGCGATGACCGGCTCGTCCAGGCGAGTCCCGGATGGGCCGCTCAGCCGTGGATCGGCGCCGATAATGGTCCGCACCACATCAGTGTGTTGCAGACCACCATCTGATTGGCCCCGAAGCCCAGCAAGACGAACAGCAAGCCCGCCGCGAACGCGGCGACGGCCGCGGAGCGGCGGCGGCGGGCGAACAGCGCGCCGCCGACCAGACCGACCGCGGCGCCCGGCAAGGACAACAGATGTCCGAGCCCAAGCAAGCCTTCAGGGCGCGTCAAGGACAGCGCCCACAGCCCATATCCGGCCAAGGTCGCGGCTACGGCCAGGGCAGCGCCCAACGTGAACATGCGCGGCGCCTTGATCAGCATCGACAGCCCGATCGCTACGCCAGCAACGAGCAGGTAGTACCGCGTGCCCAGGTAAAGCGGATCGCCGTACAGCGCCGTCAGCAACGGCAACAACAGCGAAACGGCCACGGCCCAGACCCGCTCATCCTTGTAGCCCGGCTGCACGACGACTCCTGCTGAGGACGAGGCCCGACATTCCGGACCCAGTGGCCGCCGACGGTCGCGGCGATGTTCTTGGTTCGACGAGAAGGTAAGCACACCATGCGCAGCCGACAAAGCGAGCGATACGCACGTCGTCGCTGCCGTTCATCGTCGCCGATGAGTTGGCGATCGAAAGTCGGGCCGGCGAACCCTTCCGGCGGCACTCCACGACCCGGCCATCGTAAGCGCCCCACTCTGGACGAACGGTCGAGCCCATCCGCCCGGATTTTGTTACGGTGCCCCGCGTTACCGAATCTTCCCGAGCCGACTGCGCGAGCGACGCCATGACCGACTCCGACCATCCCAACAACCGTCGCACCGTTGCCGCTTACGAAGGCTACGCGCGCGGCTATGCCGAAGCGGTGTCGGCCACGCCGTCGGCCGGCGAAGCCGAGGGATTACGGCGCCTGGCCGCGGCCGTTCCGCCTGCCGGCCGCGTGCTGGACATCGGCTCGGGACCGGGCTGGGAAGCCGGTTTCCTCGAAACGCTCGGTGTGCAGGTCCGACGCACCGACGTAACCGCGGCCTTTCGCCAATTCCAGGCGGAGCGCGGCAAGACCGCCTACCCGTTCGATGTCCTCAGCGACGAGATCGCCGCCACCTACGACGGCATGTTGATGCTGTACGTGCTGCAGCACTTCGAGCGCGATCAGGTGGACGGCGTGTTGCGCAAGCTGGCCCGGGGCCTGACCCCGAACGGTGCGCTGCTGCTGACGCATTTTCTCGGCGAAGGCGAAACCTGGGAAGGCGATGCGGCGGACTATCGGGTCGTGCTCTGGTCGGGCGAGGCCTTGAACCAGCGTTTAGCCCAGGCCGGACTCGTGGTGGAGTGGGAGAACTTCGACGACAGCCAGGACAGACCCTGGCGTCGCGTGCTCGCGCGCAAGCACGGTTGATTCGCGACTAACCTGCGTTCGCCGCTATCGGTCCGTCCCTGCCCGCTTCAGCCAACGCCGCAGATGCGCGTACACCTGCGCATCGCCGAGCAGATCCAAGTGATGCAGCCCATAGCCCACCCATTGCCGCGATTTGGGAATGCGCAGGTCGAACGCGGGATCGCGGTGATGGCCCAGTGCGCTGGCGACCGGCACCAATCCGTCGCCGGACGGCGAATCGACCGCGTTCGCTTGCGCGGATGAAGCGGCGTGCTTGTCGGTGGACACCGCGATCGCGTAACAACGCACGCCGTCGGGCAAGGGCACCGGCGTTCGGGTGTCGGCGCGCGCATCGGCGTCGGCGCGCCGGCGTTCGCTGCGCTTGCCGCCCGCGTAGGGACGCCAATCCGAATCGAGCAGATTGCCGTGGCGCAGATCCTGGATGCCCGCGCTGCGTATCTTGCCTAAGCGCGCGAACGGCGCGGTGTACGGGCTGAGCTGGATCAACATATCGAACCAACTGCCGGCGCGTTCCAGCGGCGCGCCCTGATGCGGGGTGCCGAGGAAGACCAATGTGTCCAGCGAATCGAGCCAGCGGTGATGCGCGTGAGCGGCCGCGTGGCAGGCGCTGCGCGCGACCAGGCCGCCCATGCTGTGGCAGACGATGGCCAGGCGTTCGACCGGCACCGGCCACTCGCGCAGCAGGCGTTCCAGCCGCGCGGAGAAATCGCGGCCGTTGACCGAGATATGCCGGCCGCTGTTGTAGCGCAGATAGACCGGCGTCCAGCCGTCGTCCTGCGCCAACGCGGCGCCGTGATCGTGACCGTCCCAGAGCCATTGCCGATCGTTCATGCACAGGCCGTGCGCCAGCACCACGATCTTGCCGGTCGCGTGCGGCAACGCCGCGTTCAGCGCCTTGCGGCCCAGGCGCAACGGCCGGCCGTCGCTACGCAGACGCATGTCGATGGCGAGCGGATTGTCGGTCGCCGCCAGATGATCGCCGAGCACGCCGTTGAGCGCGGAAATCGTCGCATCGCGTTGCGGCAGCGAATCGATCCGGTCCAACAGCGGCGCGACCTGGGCGAACGCCAGATCCAGCGCATCGCCGACGAAGCGCGTGATGCCGCGCACGCTGCGATACACCTGACCGGTGATGCCGCGGGTCGGATCGCGCACCGGCGCGGCCAACGGACCGGGCAAGGCGGCGATGGTGGCGTGTACGGACTCGACCAGATCGGTGACGCCGGTGATCGCATCGATGGTGAGGCGGCCGATGCCGCGCAGATCCTCGCCGTAGCCGGGCTCGTTGAGGGCCGTGCGTTTGCTGGGCATGGGCATACCGCGAGCGGACTGGGGCTTGAAGCGTATCGCAGTTGCCGTGATTCGCTTGCCGGCGTGGGCGATGTGGGTCGTCGCGGCTTCGTACCATCGCCGCGAACCGTGGTTCGCGGTCGCGGCTTGCGCCGCTCCTACAGGGCGCTGCCGTGGCATCGGTATCGCATTGTAGGAGCGGCGCAAGCCGCGACCACGAAACCAAACACACCCGCGACAGCTTCGAGGCCCAGAAGCGTCTCAATCGCGCCCCGCCCCCGCCTAAGTCGCCCCCGCCAACACCGGACCACCCGCCGCCGGCCGCCCCTTACCGGGAAACATCAACGCGATCGCCGCCGCGGCCAGCCCCATGCCCATCGAACCGATGTACAGCCAGGTATAGGTGCCGTAGTGGTCGTACAGCCAGCCGCCGATCAGCGGGCCCAACGCCATGCCCAGGCTCGACAGCAACGTCGCCGCGCCGAGCACGGTACCCAGGATCAGCGGGCTGAAGGCCTCGCGCGCCAGCGAGGCGTACAGCGGCATGGTCCCGCCATACGCCATGCCGAATACGATCGCCACCGCGTAGAAACCGTCGAGCTGATTCACGCCCAAGTACGCCACCGCCGCGACGGCCTGCACCAACAAGCCGGCCACCAGCACGGTCTTCGCGCCGAGCCGGTCGGCCAGCACGCCGAACAACAAGCGGCCGCCCAGGCCGGCGGCGCCCTCCATGCTGTAGATGGTCACCGCCGCGGTCACCGACAGGCCGCAGCCGACGGCATAACTGACGGTGTGGAAGATCGGTCCGGAATGGGCGGCGCAGCAGGCGAAGTAGGCGCCGGCGAGGACCAGGAAGGGCTTGGATCGCAACGCCTGACCGGCGCTCATCGGCGGCGCCACGGCCTCGGCGCCTTCGCCGTCCGGGCCGTGCGCGGCGACCGGCACGCTGCGCACGAACCACACCGCCGGCAAGGTCAGCGCCCAGGCCAGCACGCCGACGATCAGCAGGGTCTGGCGCCAGTCGTAATGGGTGACCAGCCAGGCCACCAGCGGCGAGAGCGTCATCGGCGCCACGCCCATGCCGGCGGATACCAATGAGATCGCCAGGTTGCGGCGCTTGTCGAACGAAGACGCGACCGCGGCGATCACCCGCGCGAAGAAGCTGGCCGTGGCCGCACCCAACAACACGCCATAAGCCAGTTGGAACTGCAGCAGGCTGCCGGCGCGACTGGCCAGCACGCAGGCCAGTCCCAACAGCAACGACCCGGCGAGCACCACCGGCCGCGGACCGAAGCGGTCGCTGAGCATGCCCCAGCCGAAGCCGGCGAAGCCCATGCTGAGGAAACCCAGCGTCATCGCGCTGGACAGCCCGGCGCGCGACCAGCCGGTGGCGGTGTTCATCGGCTGCAACAGCACCGCGAGCGAGAACACCGCGCCGACCGCCACGCAGCCCATCAAGGCGCCGGCCGCGACCAGCGGCCAGTTGCGGTCCAGCGACACCGGCGCGGCGTGAGCGGAGCTGTTCATCGGATGCATCCTTCAAGGGGGTTCCGATACGACGAACCGGGACGCCGGGAATCGACAAAGCCGCCGTGTGTCGCGCCGCGCGCCTGCAACCACGCCCTGCAGGAGCGGCGCGAGCCGCGACCGCGCCAATTCGACGACCTCGAAACCCGCGAAATCTATGCGATATCGCGGTCGCAGCTTGCGCAGCTCCTACAGTCGTCGGTGGCCGTGCCTTCACTGTCCGGTGAAACCCCTGTAGGAGCGGCGCGAGCCGCGACCGCGCCAATTCAACGACCTCGAAACCCGCGAAATCTGTGCGATATCGCGGTCGCAGCTTGCGCAGCTCCTACAGCCCAGTGGCCGTGCCTTCGCTGTCCGGTGAAACCCCTGTAGGAGCGGCGCGAGCCGCGACCGCGCCAATTCAACGACCTCGAACCCACGCAATCTGTGCGATGTCGCGGTCGCCGCTTGCGCAGCTCCTACAGCCCAGTGGCCGTGCCTTCGCTGTCCGGTGAGGCGCAAGCCGCAACTATGTTGGATCAGGGGTTTGCACTGCCATCGCGGTACAGACGACGCGCGATCGCCCTGAACATCCGGAACAGGCCTTCCGGCAGCGTCATCGCGATCAGGATCCAAAGCGGTAGGCCGATCAGCAACGCGCTGCGTCCGAGCGCGGAGGCGAAGCTGCGCGTGTCGTGGGCGTACTCCTCCCAGGCCAGACCGCACAGCAGCATCATCAGGACGATGACGGCCATGACCAGCCATCGAGCGAGCTTGTCCAGCATCTTCATCGTGCGGCCTCCGTTGCCGAAGCGGCGCCGCTTCATTGCGAACCGGCTCGCCTGTCTGGCTGGAATTGTGCGTTCGCCGCGGCCCGCGATCCATCGCCGCCGCCCACGCTCTACATCAGCCGCGTATCGGCCGGCGCCTGCTCGAAGCGGTCGGTGCGGCCGTCCTGGTAAGTGATCGGCGCTTGCGCCTACAGCCGCATACCCAGCCAGATGACCGCCTCGGTGGAGGCCGATACCACTGGCGAGAGCAGGCGCGACCAGAACCGGTCCGTGCGCAGATGATCGGCGGAGGCGTCGTGATGTTGCCGCTCTTCCTCCAGGATCGCGGAGATGGCGACCAGCGCGGCCGGGTCGCGTCCGCTCAGTGTTTGCAACTGGTGCGCCAGATGGCGCAGCACCACCCGCTCCACCGCGACCGTCGTCGCGGCGATCGCGCGCGCGCCGAACAACCCGGTAATCGCGCCGAGCGTGTAACCACCCAGGCCGCACAAAAAGTAACTGCGGCAACGCGGCCGGCCGCGGCGTTCGAGTTCGGCCCAGAACAACGCGCGATGGCGCTGCTCATCGGCGCGGAATGCGTTGAGTTCGTCGAGCAAGTGCGGCGCGGTGTAGCGCGCCATGCGGATCTGGCCGGCATAGATATTGACCGCGCCATGTTCGCCGGCGTGATTGACCTTGAGGATGCGTCCGCCCAGTTCGCTGTCGCCTACTGGCTGCGGCGCCGGCGCGGCGGCGACGGCCCCATCGTGTGCGTGCCCGGTCGGCGGCAGGCTCACTGGCGAAGGTCCGCCACGGCCGATCCGGCGCCGGCGCGCGCCAGCCACTTGCGCGCCATCCGCCGCATCGAGTCGTCGCTGCCGGGGTCGTCGAGCAATTCGGCGATCTCGCGCCAGGCCAGATCCAGGGATTCCTCGCTGACCACGTAGTCCTCGCTGTCGCCGACATGGACCACGTAGCGCAGGTCGTAATGCCAGTGGCCGGGCACCTCGCGACGCTCGGGAATCCAATGGCGGTCCAGGTCGAACAGTTCGGGCTCCACGCTCAGGCCCGTCAGCCCGGATTCTTCCTCGGCTTCCTTCAGCGCCACCTGGGCCAGATCGCGGTCGCCGTCGGCATGGCCGCCCAGTTGCAGCCAGCGGCCCAGCTTGCGGTGATGGGTCAGCAGCACGCGCCGGCCGGCGCGATCGACCAGCCACACGCCGCCAGTGAAATGGCCGGCCAAGCGCCCGCGCACGAACGGGTCGAAGGCGCCCGAAGCATCATGTTGCGATGCATCATCGGATGCCGCCGACGCCGGCCCGCCGCGGCGATCGGCCTGCAGGGCCTCATCGAGCAGGTCGAGAAACGGCTGCGTATGTTCGGCCTCTTCCGGCCAACGTCGCGCATATTCGATGAGATTGGAACGAAGTGCGCCAATGGCGTCGGAATGTTTCGCAGGCATGCGCAGTGGGGACGAGCGGTTCGTGGTACGGACCGTGATTATGGCCACAACTACCATGACTGTGTTCGCTTGCCGCTCATTTACGCCGTGGGTTAAGGTGGCCCGCCGCCCCGCTCCGGGGTAGTCATCGTCGTCATCAGAACGACGGGTACGCAGATCACTTCTTACGAGAGAGAGGGGAGTTCGATGTCGAGAGGCCTGTTCATCACCAAGCCGGTAGCGCCGGCCGGACACGTGGACGCCGGTGAGCCCGTGGAGGGCAGCCTTCAAGGCGAGGCGACACTGAAACGGACTCTGACCGCGACCCAATTGGTGATGCTGGGCATCGGCGCGGTGATCGGCGCCGGCATCTTCGTTCTCTCCGGCCACGCCGCGGCCGAACACGCCGGGCCGGCGATCGTGCTGAGCTTCATCATCGCCGGCGTCACCTGCGCCCTGGCCGGTCTGTGCTACGCCGAGTTCGCGGCGATGATGCCAGTTTCCGGCAGCGCTTATTCCTATTCCTACGCAACCCTGGGCGAATTCGTCGCTTGGTTCATCGGCTGGAACCTGGTGCTGGAGTATCTGTTCGCGGCCTCGACCGTCGCGGTCGGTTGGTCGGGGTATCTCAACAGCCTGCTGATCAGCTTGGGCGTCGGCCTGCCGGCGTCGCTGTCGGCCGCACCGCTCAACGTCGTCGACGGTTCGATCGTCTACACCGGCGGCCTGGTCAATCTGCCGGCGGTGGCGATCGTCGCCGCGCTCAGCGGCCTGTGCTACGTCGGCATCACCCAATCGGCATTCATCAACACGATCATCGTCGCGATCAAGGTCGTGGTGATCACCTTGTTCGTGGCCTTCGCCGCCAAGTACGTGAATCCGGACAACTGGGTGCCGTTCATTCCGGAAAACGAAGGTCCGGGCAAGTACGGCATGGACGGCGTCATCCGCGGCGCCTCGGTGGTGTTCTTCGCCTACATCGGCTTCGACGCGGTTTCCACCGCCGCCGGCGAGGCCAAGAATCCGCAGCGCGACATGCCGATCGGCATCCTCGGCTCGCTGGTGATCTGCACCATCATCTACATCATCGTCTCGGCCATACTCACCGGCCTGCTGCCGTACCACCTGCTGAGCACGCCCAAGCCGGTGGCGACCGCGCTGGAGGCCTATCCGGCGCTGGGCTGGCTGAAGCTGCTGGTCGAAATCGGCGCCATCGCCGGCCTGAGTTCGGTGATCCTGGTCATGCTGATGGGCCAGCCGCGCATCTTCTATTCGATGGCGAAGGACGGCCTGCTGCCGCCGCTGTTCGCCAAGGTCCATCCGAAGTTCCAGACCCCGTACATGGGCACGATCATCGTCGGCGTGTTCGCCTGCATCCTGGCCGGACTGCTGCCGATCGGCCTGCTCGGCGAACTGGTCTCGATGGGCACCCTGCTCGCCTTCGCCACGGTCTGCGTCGGCGTGCTGATCCTGCGCAACACCCGCCCCGATCTGCCGCGTCCGTTCCGCGTGCCGTTCGCCGTGCTGGTCTGCCCGCTCGGCGCCGCGGCCTGTCTGTACCTGTTCTGGAAGCCGTTCTCCGAACATTGGCACCTGATGACCGGCTGGACTGCGATCGGCATGCTGATCTACTTCGGCTACGGTTACCGCAACAGCAAGCTGCGCAAGGCCGCCAACGCGGCGGCTTGACCGGCACGAAGCAATTGAGGCCGGCGGATGATTCCGCCGGCCTTTTCCTTTTCACAGCAACAACGCTCCACTGCGATCCGATCCGACCTCGAGCGCGCACGCTTGAGCTCGTCATCCCCGCGAAGGCGAGGATCCACGGCTTCAACGCGGCATCACGCTGAAGTCTCTGGATCCCCGCCTTCGCGGGGATGACGGCCGAACAGATCGCAGCCGGCGACGGCACGCAGCATCAGGGAACGCACCATGCTGGAACAACTTCGGGCGACCAAACACCCGCACGCCGCCCACACCGAGGCCGAAGGACTGAGCCTGCACCGCACGCTCGGCCCGTGGGGCCTGACCGCGCTGGGCATCGGCGCGGTGATCGGCGGCGGCATCTTCGTGATCACCGGCAAGGCCGCGGCCGAACATGCCGGACCGGCGATCATGCTCTCCTTCGTCCTGGCCGCGATCTGCTGCACCTTCTGCGCGCTGGCCTACGCCGAATTCGCCGCGATGGTGCCGGTCTCCGGCAGCGCCTACACCTACACCTACGCCACCTTGGGCGAACTGGCCGCGTGGTTCATCGGCTGGATGCTGATATTGGAGTACGGCGTGTCCGCCTCGGCGGTGGCGGTCAGTTGGACCGGGTATTTCCTGAGTTTGCTGGAACATTTCGATATCACCCTGCCCGCGGCGCTGGTGCAGGCGCCGCTGGACGCCAAGCTGCGCCCGACCGGCGCCATTGCCAACCTGCCGGCCGCGGCGATCGTGCTGTTGCTGACCTGGCTGTGCTACGTAGGCATCCGCAAGTCCTCGGCCATGAACATGGCGATGGTGCTGCTCAAGTCGGGCCTGATCGTGCTGGTGATCGCGGTCGGCTGGAAGTACGTCAATCCCGAGCTGTGGACGCCCTTCATTCCCGAATCCCAAGGCAACGGCAAGTACGGCTGGGAAGGCGTGCTGCGCGGCGCCTCGATGGTGTTCTTCGCCTACATCGGCTTCGAAGCGGTGTCGGTGGCGGCGCAGGAATCGCATAAACCGCAGAAGGACATGCCGATCGGCATGATGGCCTCGTTGGCGATCTGCACCGTGCTCTACATCGGCATGGCCGCGGTGATGACCGGCCTGGCGCCGTACACCACGCTGGGCACCGACGAGCCGGTGGTCACCGCGATCGCCGCGCATCCGGCGCTGAACTGGCTGCGCATCGTGGTCGAGGTCGGCGCCCTGGTCGGCTTGTCGTCGGTGGTGCTGGTGATGATCATCGGCCAGCCGCGCATCTTCATGATCATGGCGCGCGACGGCCTGCTGCCGCCGGTGTTCACCAAGATCCACCCCAAGTACCGCACCCCGCACATCAACACCGTCATCACCGGCATCGGCATCGCCCTGCTGGCGGCGCTGTTCCCCCTCGACATCCTCGGCGACATGACCTCGATGGGCACCCTGATCGCCTTCGCCGCGGTCTGCCTGGGCGTGCTGATCCTGCGCCGCACCCAGCCCGATCTGCCGCGGCCGTTCCGCATACCGTTCGTCTGGCCGATCTGCATCGCCGGCATCGTCAGCTGCCTGATCCTGCTGTCGACCATGACCGCGCACAACTGGATGCTGATGGCGGTGTGGACGGCGATCGGCTTCGTGATCTATTTCGCCTACAGCTTCCGTCACAGCAAGCTGGGCAAGTCGCGGGGCTGAGCGAGCGACCGCTGAAGGCCGGGGGCCGGGCATGCCGGACTCCGGCCTTTTTCATGGCTCAGTTTTTTGTGGGAGGTCTTTTGTGGGAGGGGCTTCAGCCCCGACGCCTTTCGAGCAGGTCTGAACGGAAAGCGTCGGGGCTGAAACCCCTCCCACAAAAGATACCCACCCACGCCAGCCGCCCCTTACAGCAACCAGGTTGGTTGGCATAACACTGCGTTATGCCAAAAACGAGGCAAGCGCCACATCCCGGCGGTAAACTTGGGCCCATGAACAGCGCCCTGCCCTACGACCCGCAACGCCTGGCGCACTGCGCCGGCGAGATCATCGTCAACGTGCGCGAGCTGTCGCAGCGCGGCTGGACCCCGGCCACGAGCAGCAACTTCTCGCGCCGCATCGACGCCCAGAACATCGCCATCACCGTCTCCGGCCGCGACAAGGGCCGGCTGACCGAGGCCGACATCATGGTCGTGGACCTGGACGGCCAGCCGGTCGCGACCAGTCACCGCCCGTCGGCCGAGACCCTGCTGCACACCCAGCTCTACAAGCGTTACCCCGAGATCGGCTGCGTGCTGCACACCCACTCGCATATCCAGACCGTGGCCTCGCGCCTGTACGCCGGCCAGGGCCACGTGCATCTGGAAGGCTACGAACTGTTGAAAGCCTTCGTCGGCACCACCACTCATGAGACCGAACTGGATCTGCCGGTCTACCCCAACACCCAGGACATGCCGACCCTGGCCGCCCAGGTCGACGCCACGCTCGACCGCCAGGCCATGTGGGGCTACCTGATCGACGGCCACGGCCTGTACGCCTGGGGCCGCGACATGCCCGAAGCACGACGCCACTTGGAGGCGTTCGAATTCCTGCTGGGATGCGAACTCGAACTCAGGAGGCTGCAACGATGAGCCGTTTGCGCATTTTCACCGAAGACCAGCCCGACACGCCGAAGCTGAGCACGTCCGACCAGGGCGAGATCGCGCGCGAGCTGGCCAGGATCGGCGTCGGCTTCGAACAATGGCGGGCCACGCAGCCGGTCAAGCCGGGCGACACGCCCGAGGCGATCATGGCCGCCTACCGCGCCGACATCGACCGTCTCATCGCCGAGCGCGGATTCAAGACCGTCGACGTGGTCAGCATCGCTCCGGACAATCCGCAGCGCGAGGTCATGCGCAACAAGTTCCTCGACGAGCACTACCACAAGGAAGACGAGGTGCGTTTCTTCGTCGCCGGGTCGGGCTTGTTCACCTTGCACGTCGAGCCGAACGTCTACGAGATCAAGTGCGAGACCGGCGATCTGATCTCGGTGCCCGACAGCACCCTGCACTGGTTCGACATGGGGCCGGAGCCGAGTTTCGTCGCGATCCGTTTCTTCACCGAGCCCGACGGCTGGGTCGGTCATTTCACCGGCAGCGATCTGGCGCAGCAGTTTCCGCGCTATGAGGAAGGTCAGGCGGCTTGAAATGTACCTTCCTACCGTCATTTCCGCGAAGGCGGGAATGACAGCAGGAGGGAGCCGCCGAACTGGCATCCCGGCATGTACGAAGTCTCGGCGCACTTCAGGCGCGGGAGAGAAGTCTCGGCGCTCCTCAGGCGCCGGGGGACTCGCCCTTCGGCAGCGAAAACCCAGCGCCGCTTTTGCACCACCCGCCCAACGCAGCGACAATCCCCCTCTTTCCCGCAACACCGGCCTGCCTCATGCCCATCCGCGCCATCCTCACCGACATCGAAGGCACCACCAGCTCGATTTCCTTCGTCAAGGACGTGCTGTTCCCGTACGCGCGCCGCGCGCTGCCGGGCTTCGTAGCCACCCGTGGACGCGAACCGGGCGTGCGCAAATGGCTCGACACGGTCGCGCTGGAAAACGGCGGCGCCTGCCAGGATTCGGTGATCGTCGAAGTGCTGCAGGGCTGGATCGACGAAGACCGCAAGCACACCGCGCTCAAGGCGCTGCAAGGCATGATCTGGGCCGACGGCTACAAGAGCGCGGATTTCACCTCGCACATGTACCCCGACGCGGCGCCGGCGCTGCGCCAGTGGAAGGATCAGGGGCTGCGTTTGTACGTCTATTCTTCCGGCAGCGTGCCGGCGCAGCGGCTGCTGTTCGGCCACAGCGATGCCGGCGATCTGACCGAGCTGTTTTCCGGCTGGTTCGACACCGAAGTCGGCGGCAAGCGCGAAGCGGCGAGCTATGCGCGCATCGTCGAGCTGATCGGCCTGCCGGCCGAAGAGATCGTGTTTCTGTCGGACGTGGTCGAAGAGCTCGATGCCGCGCGCGAAGCCGGCCTGGAAACGGTGCTGCTGGACCGCATCGAGGATTATCCGAAACCGCGCGAGGGCGCTGCCACCCACGATCATCCGCGCGCGACTTCGTTCGATCAGATCGAGGTTTGAGTTCGCTGGGCGGGCGTTGCGTCCGTCGTCGGTGAACGCACGCGGTCGCGGCTCGCGCCGCTCCTACACAGGGCCCATGTAGGAGCGGCGCGAGCCGCGACCGCAAATTACGGTTACCGCGCCGCCTTCGAAGACGAGCCGCCCTACAACCGGCTCAAATTACGCACCCGCACCTCATCGCGCTCCACGCCGTGCTCGTTCGCGGCCTGCTGGCGGATGCGATCGAGCAACTCGGCCGGGTCGAACGCGGCGGGCTCGGCCGGCGCGTAGTCCAGGGTGGTCTGTCCCCAGACGATGAAGCGGCCACCGACCAGGATTTCGTAGTCGGCGAAGTAGAAGTAATGCGCGTTCATCGGCGTGCGCGGCTCAGGTGCCGACGTGGACGTCGTTGCCGCTGTCGGCGCAGCCCAGGTGTTCCAACGCAATCGCCAGCGCCAGGGTGTAGCTCTGCGCGGCGTAACCGTGCACCAGGCGCAGACGACGGCCGCAATGCGGCGCGATCGACGGCTCCAGCGCGTTCATATCGTCGTCGTGCACTTCGATGTACGGCACCGGCAACTGCGCCAGCGCGCCGCGCAGGTTCTCGCTGGCCGGCAGGCAGGCGCCCGGATCGAGCAGCAGCAGTTCGGCATTGGCCGCGCGCATGCCGCGCAGGCATTCGACCAGCTCGCTCTCGTTGCGGCAGCTGCGCATCGCGATCGCCTTGCCCGCGCCCGCCGCGCGTTCGACCAGGGTCGCGCGCACTTCGCCTGACAGCGGCGGAACCATCGAATCGATGGCGGTATCGTTGTTCGGGCCACGCAGAATCAGGATCGACACGTGGGTACTCGCTACGCGCTCGGAGCGGCGCGCCATGGAGCTCACTGTAGGAATCGCGGGCATAAAGGCGCTATTCCAGGACAGGTACGGGGCGTAAATCCCGCATCAATTCTTGATTCGATATGAGCGTATGGGGGAATGCCTTGCGGCCCTCACCCCAACCCCTTCCCCCGGCCCGAACGCGTGGCGTTCGGGCGTTTACCGACGCGCGAGCCGGTGGCTCGCTTGCGTCCGCTCACCCCGCAAGCGGGAGAGGGGTTATGAATGTCGCCTTGGATCGGGCCCGGTTTCAGCCGTGAATCTTTTCCCCACGCGCCAGCATCGCCACGAATTTCTCGATCCGCTTCGCCCGTGTCTCCGCCTTCTTTGCCGTCTCCACCCGCCACAGCACGGCGTAGCGATTGGTCTTGTCCAAGCCCTCGAAAAACGCGCGCGCCTTGGGCTGCAGATCGAGCGCGCGGGCCAGATCGTCGGGCACGGTGATCGTGCTCGCCGGCGCGTAGGCCGCGTCCCAGCGGCCGTCGGCCTTGGCCGCGTCGATTTCGCGCTGGCCGCCTTCGCGCATGCGCCCGGCCCGGATCAGGCGCTCGACGTTGCCGATGTTGATCTTCGACCACAGCCCCTTGGGCCGGCGCGGGACGAAACGTTGAAGAAAGTAGGTTTCGTCCAGGCCGCGCCGCTGCCCGTCGATCCAACCGTGGCATAGACACACGTCCAACGCCTCGGCCACGCTCAGCGTGACCGCGTCCTGCCCTTTCTTGGCGATCTTGAGCCAAACGCCTTCAGCGTCGGTCTGGGACTGCATCCAATGTTCGAACGCGGCCGACGTTTCGAACGCCATCACCGGCAGATCGTCGGCGGCGCCTTTCGGAGTCGGCTTCATGGCGCAGCTTCCAGCAGGCGGTAAGAAGTGCGCAGGCGCTGTTCGCCCTGCCAGGCATCGAACACCCGCACCTCGATCGCATGCTCGCCCGCGGCGGCATCGGTCGGCAGCGGCGCGTTCCACAGGTGCGCGCTCGGCTTGGCGACTGCGGCGCGGTCGTAGCTGCGCAGACTCGTGGCTTCATCGTCGCGCGCGTTCTCGCCCAGCAGGGCCGGATCGGGCTGATCGACGCGCTTCATGGGCTTCCAGTCACCGTCGTCGAGACGGTACTCGACCCGGCTGTCGTCGCGGCCCATGAACACGTTCGCGAATACGCCGCGGATCGGATAAGAGCCGCGACGCAGGGTCCTGGGCGCGTACAGGCTCATGTATCGGTTCATTACTCGATTTTCGATCACATCGCGCTGGCCGGCTTGCGGCGTGTATCCGTCCATCCCGTACTTGGCGTTGCCGGCGGCCGTTTGCGCGAACGGTGCGATTCTGGTCTTCGCCGGATACCAGCTCAACTCGTATCGAGCGTCGGCTTTCACCCGCAAGCGCGCATAGCCGTTCGGCGTACCGTCGCTCATGGTGCTGTCGGGAATGCCGTCGACGTTCTTGATGCCCGACCAGAACGCGCCGCAGGCCGCGCCGACGTTGTATTCGTGCAGCGGTCGGGCGCCCTTCCAACCCACCGAGGCATCGTGAAAGACATGCCTCTGGTTGTGACTGTGCGCGCTGAGCACCAGCACATGCGGGAAGTCGCGCAACAGGCCGAACAGCCGTTCGCGATCGGCGTGGCGGAAGCTTTCTTGCCCCGGCGCGGCGTCGAACAGGGGGATATGAGTGGCCAGCACCAGCAAGCGCCGCTTGTCCGCGCTCGCCAGGTAACTTTCGAGGAAGGCGAACTGATCCGGCCGCAAGCCGCCGATGTAGTCGGGTTTGCGCCCGGGCTGATACACCACATCGTCGAACACGACGAAGTTCGCCTGCGACTCTTCCCAGGCATACGTGTCCGGGCCGTAGACATGGCGGTAGCTCAGCAGTGAGTCTTCATCGCGCGCCGCGTCGAAATCCAGATCGTGATTGCCCGGTGCATGCAGCCACGGGATGCCGAGACTGGCGGTGACGGCGTTGAGCTTGGGATACAGCGAAAGATCGTCGTGGGTGATGTCGCCCAGGCTCAGACCCAGCTCGGCGGGATGGACGCCGCTGAACTGCCGACCGATCGGCTCGACGATTTCGCGGCGGTAATAGTCGATATCCGTCTCGCTCTTGGTCTGCGGATCGGCGAACACCAGCACGCGCAGGTCGTCAGCGTCGCTGCGTTTTTCGGGCACCAGCGCGTAGTCGCGACAGGTTGGCTCGGCTTTCGGCATGCCGCCGTATTTGAGCGGCGGCGCTGGGCTCAGGCTGATGTTGAGCCAGTAATCCGGCAGCCCGCTGTCGCGGCGCGGCGCCAGGCGGTAGCCGGCGGGTTTGATCAGGAACTGGCTGGCTCGATCGCGCGGCGGCAATGCATATCGGCCTTCGGCGTCGCTGCGCACGATGGTTTCGCCGTCGGACACGCGCTGCCCGGCCACGCCGCGCTCGCCCGGGTCGCGCCGGCCGTTGCCGTTGCTGTCTTCGAACACGGTTCCGCCAAGGCACGGCACGATCGGCGGCTGGGCCAAGGCGGCCGGTGCGATCAGAGCGGACAACAAAGCGGCGAACGCGATGGGGCGCATGCGGGACTCCGGAGGGTGTCCGCATTATGCGGCGATCGTGTGCGGCGGGGTACGCAGAACGACGGGTTGCGGGCGCGATGGTGGATGCGACGTTTCCGGATGTCGCGGTCGCGGCTCGCGCCGCTCCTACAGGGGGAAATCGAAGCCACGCGATCCGCCGAACCGCGCCCGCACTTAATCCGCCGCCTGCGCCCCGCGATGCGGCTTGCCATGCCGTTCGCGCAGCACCGCCACCGCGTCGGCCAGCGACAGTCCGCGCGCGCGCAGCAGCACTTGCAGGTGGAACAGCAGATCGGCGGCTTCGCCGCACAGCGCGGCATCGTCCTGGGCGACCGCGGCCAGCGCGGTTTCCACGCCTTCTTCGCCGACCTTCTGCGCGATCGAGCGCAGGCCCTTGTCGAACAGATGCGTGGTGTAGCTACCGACCGGACGCTCGCTCTCGCGCTGCCGGATCAGGTCGTCCAGATCGCCGAGAAACGCCAGTTCATCGCCCGGCGCGCTGGGGAAGCAACTGTCGCGGCCGAGATGGCAGGTCGGCCCGTGCGGCTGCGCGCGCACCAGCAGGGTGTCGCGGTCGCAGTCGGTTTCCATCGAGATCAGGTCCAGGAAATTCCCCGAGGTTTCGCCCTTGGTCCACAACCGCTGCTTGCTGCGGCTGTAGAAGGTCACGTGGCCGCTGTCGAGGGTGGCCTGCACCGCGGCGCGGTCCATGTAGCCCAGCATCAGCACGCGCAAGGTGGCCGCGTCCTGAACCACGGCCGGAACCAGTCCCTGCTGCTTGTCCCAGTCCAGGGCGTCGATGTCCTGCGGGGTGAAGGCGACCGTGCTCATGCGCGCGCTCATCAGTGCAGCTCGCGCACCGGCACGCCGTGCTCGCGCAGCGCCCGCTTGAGTTCGGGAATACGGATGCTGCCGGAATGGAACACGCTGGCCGCCAGCGCCGCGTCGACGTCGGCTTGGCGAAATACCGCGTCGAAATGTTCGATCGTGCCGGCGCCACCGGAGGCCACCAGCGGCACCTCGCAGATCGCCCGCACCGCGCTGAGCTGTTCGATGTCGTAACCGCTGCGAACGCCGTCGCTGCCCATGCAGTTGAGCACGATCTCGCCCGCGCCCAGCCGCTGCGCTTCGACCACCCAGTCCAGGGTGCGCTTGGCCAGCGCCTGGGTGCGCGAGGGATCGCCGGTGTATTGGCGGACCCGCCACTGGCCGTCGGGATCGCGCAGGCTGTCGATCCCGACCACCACGCACTGCACGCCGAACTCATCGGCGATTTCGCCGATGAGTTCGGGCCGTTCCAGCGCCGGCGTGTTGATCGAGATCTTGTCGGCGCCGGTATTGAGCACGCCGCGCGCGTCGGCGACCGAGCGGATACCGCCGGCCACGCAGAACGGAATGTCGATCGCGCGCGAGACCCGTTCGACCCAATCGCGATCCACGCTGCGTCCCTGCGGACTGGCGGTGATGTCGTAGAACACCAACTCGTCGGCGCCCTCGTCGCGATAACGCAACGCCAGCTCGACGATGTCGCCCATGTCGACGTGGTCGCGGAAACGCACGCCCTTGACCACGCGGCCGTCGCGGACGTCCAGACACGGCACGATGCGCCGGCTCAGTGGCGTGGGAGTCAGCAACGGCGTACCTGCTTGAGCGCTTCGGTGAGTTGGAAACGGCCTTCGATCAGCGCCTTGCCCAGCACCGCGCCGCTGCAGCCGACGTTGTCGGCAGCGACGATGTCGGCGATGTCGCGGATGCCACCGGAGGCCTGCAGCAACACGTTCGGCGCGATCTCGTGGATGTGCTTGTACAGATCCAGGTTCGGCCCGGTCATGGTGCCGTCGCGGGAGACGTCGGTGCACAGCAGATGACGCAGGCCGGCCGCGGCGTAGCGCTCCAGCAACGGTTCCAGACGAACGCCGCTGTCCTCGGTCCAGCCGGCCACCGGCAGTTCCCACTGACCGTCCTCGTTCTGACGCACGTCCAGAGCGATGGTGATGCGCTCCGGGCCGAAGCGCTTGATCCAGCCGATGACCAGGTCCGGATCCTTGACCGCGAGCGAGCCGACCACCACGCGGTCGGCGCCGGCATCGAGGATGGCCTCCACGTCGGCTTCGCTGCGCACGCCACCGCCGGTCTGCACGCGCATCCAACTGGAGGTGGTGATCGCGCGCAGCAATGGCGCCAGGGTGTAGCCGCCGTAACGCGCGGCATCCAGATCGATCAGGTGCAGCCATTTGGCGCCGGCTTCGGCGTACCGGGTGGCCAGGGCCAGCGGTTCGGTCTCGTAGCGCGTCTCCTGGGTGTAATCGCCCTGGTGCAGGCGCACGACCCGCCCGTCGCGAACGTCGATCGCGGGGTACAAGGTGCTGTTGCCCATGTTCATGCCTCCAACGCCAGGAAGTTGGCGAGCAGGCGTGAACCGACCGCGGCCGAGCGTTCGGGGTGGAATTGCGCCCCGAAGCAGCGCCCGCGCCCGGCCACGGCGGTGAAGCGAGTGCCGTAGCTGGCGCTGGCCAGAGTGTCGCAGGTCAGTGGCGCGGCATAACTGTGGACGAAATAGGCCTGGTCGAGCTCGCCGATGCCGGCGAGCAGGCGCTGGGCGCCGGCCGATTCATGCTTCTGAAGGAGATTCCATCCCATATGAGGCACACGTACTCCTGGTCCTGGTTGCAGCCTGGTGATCCGGCCCGGCAAAAGTCCGAGGCATTCCACCTCGCCCTCCGCCGAGGACTCGTACAGCAGCTGCATTCCCAGGCAGATCCCGAGCAGCGGCTGCTGCAAGCGGCGGATCGTCGCGACCAGGTCCAATTCACGCAGTCGTGCCATCGCGGGGGCGGCAGCGCCCACGCCTGGCAGGATCACGCGATCGGCGGAGGCGATCGTCGCAGGGTCCGCAGTCAGAATCGAACGCGCACCCAGCCGCTCCAATGCATAACGCACCGAGCCGATGTTCCCCCCCCCCGAATCGATGACAGCCACGACCGTCATCACAAAACTCCCTTGGTACTCGGTAGTTCACTCCCTTGACGAGCGACCGCTTGGCGCAGCGCCCGCGCCACCGATTTGAAGCAGGCCTCTATTTTGTGGTGATCGTTATCACCTTTTACGTTCAGATTCAGGTTCAGGCCCGAGGTCTCGCACAGCGATCGGAAAAAGTGCGCCAGCAACTCGGTGGGGAAATCGCCGACGCGCTCGCGGGCGAAACTGCCGGAGAACACGAAATACGGGCGCCCGGAAAAATCCAGGGCCGCGCGCGCCAGGGTTTCGTCCATCGGTAGCACGAATTCGTGCGCAGCCGGCTGATCCGCGGTGGCGTGCGCGTCCTGTGCATCGCCCTTATCGCTTTCACCGCTTTGCGAGGCACCCACCTCGCCTTCCCTTTGCAAAAGGGGGGCCAGGGGGGATTCGCTTTTGCTTTCAATAACCTCTCCCTGCCCCGCGCGCGGATCGAACCCATACCGGCCGATCCCGCGCTTGTCGCCGAGCGCCTCGCGCAGGGCCTGGCCCAAGGCCAGCGCGCTGTCTTCGATGGTGTGGTGTTCGTCGATGTGCAGGTCGCCCTCGCAGCGCAGCTCCAGGGCGAAGCCGCCGTGCTTGCCGAGCTGTTCGAGCATGTGATCGAAAAACCCCAGCCCGGTGTGCACCTTGGGGTCGGCGACGCGGTCCAGGTCCACCGCGACCTCGATCCGGGTTTCCTTGGTGTTGCGCTGCACGCGCGCGGTGCGCGGGCGATCGGCCAAGGCGTGGGCGATCCCGGCCCAGTCCCACTCGCCGCCGAACTGCTGCGTGCGCAGTTGGAACGCGCGGATGCCCAGATTGACGGCGAAGCCGTTATCGGTTTCGCGGTCGCCGACCATCGCCGAGCGTTCCCAATCGATGCCGCGGTCTTTGAGCAAGGGCAAGGCCAGGCCGATTCCCGGCTTGCGTGTGGGCAGGTTCTCGCTGGGGAAGCTGCTGTCGATCAGCACGTCGCGGAACACGATGCCCTGGCTTTCGAAGATCTGCATCATCAACTGGTGCGGGCCGTCGAAGCTCCAGCGCGGAAACGCGTCGGTGCCCAACCCGTCCTGGTTGGTGATCATGACGAACTGGTAGCCGGCGTCGCGCAGTTTCAGCATCGCCGGGATCACCCCGCGCACGAAGCGCAGCTTGGGATAGCTGTCGATCTGGAAATCGGCCGGCTCCTCGATCAAGGTACCGTCGCGGTCGACGAACAAGATCGGCGTCAGCGCGCTCATGCCGCCGCTCCGCACGCGCGCGAAATCCGGGTCAGCACTTCGATCACCGCCGCGTTCTGCTCCGGCGTGCCCAGGCTGATGCGCAAGGCATCGCCGAGCTGCGGCGCGTGACGGAAATCGCGCACCACCACGCCGGCATCGAGCAGACCGTCGAAGGCCGCCTGCGGATCGTCGAAGCGCGCCAGCAAGAAGTTCGCCTGCGAGGGATACACGCAACGCACGCCCGGTAGCGCTCGCAGCGCCTGATAGAGTTTCTCGCGCTCGCTCATGGCCGTGGCGATGCGCGCCTTGGTGGTGTTTGCCGGTACTTCGGCCAGCGCGCGCAAGGCCAGATTCACGCACGGCGTGGGCAGCGGATACGGCGCCTGGCAGCGTTGCATCGCCGCGATCAGGCCGGCATCGGCGATCACGCTGCCGATCCGCGCCGCGGCCAGCGCGTGCGCTTTGGACAAGGTGCGCAGCACGGCGATGTTGCGCTGGCGTCCGAGCAGACGCACCGCCGAGGCGCCGCCGGCGAACTCGATGTAGGCCTCATCGACCACCACCAGCGCACGGCCGCGCAAGCGCAAGGCCAAGGCTTCGATCTCCTCCAGCGGCAACAAGCTGCCGGAGGGATTGCCGGGCGAGCACAGGAACACCAACTTGGCCTGCTCGCTTTCGGCCGTCTGCGCCAGCGCGGCGAAATCGCAGGCGAAGCCGGCCGGCGTATCGCGCAGCGCCACCTCGACGATGCGGGTGCCGTGCAGGCGCGCGTTGACCGCGTACATGCCGAAGGTCGGCGGCGTGA
This sequence comes from Lysobacter sp. CA199, assembly GCF_052078715.1. Classification (NCBI taxonomy): domain Bacteria; kingdom Pseudomonadati; phylum Pseudomonadota; class Gammaproteobacteria; order Lysobacterales; family Lysobacteraceae; genus Lysobacter; species Lysobacter sp. CA199. The sequence goes on from NZ_JBQJIL010000001.1 coordinate 30,883, forward strand.
TCACGATCGCATCGCCGCCGGGGCGGCAGAACGCGCGCACCAGCAGATCGATCGCCTCGTCGCTGCCGCGTCCGGCCAACAACTGCTGCGGATCGCAGCCGTAGAGCTGGGCCAAGGCCTCGCGCAACAGCCGCGGCTGCGGATCGGGGTAGCGCCGCACCGCGCCCTCGCCGTCGGCGACGCTGGGCCAGGCGGCTTCGTTGGCGTTGAGCCAGACCCGGCCGCTGCGTTTCTCGCTGCGCGCCGAGCTATAGCCGGCGAAATCGCGCAAGTCTTCGCGCAACAGGTTCATGGGGTTGTCGTCGATCATGTCTGGTTCTTCTTGCCCGATTCTTAAGCGGCTTGCCGCTTGTACCTTCGACGGCTTCATGCCTGCTTGCGCGGCGGGTCCAATTTTACTGAGTGCCGTATCGCCAACCTGCGCAATCGTATCCCGACCGCCTCGGCATGAGCATCCAGACCTTCGGCGGTGGCCAGTTCGATCGCGCAAGGACCGATCGCCTCCAGACCATAGGGCTGCACCTCCTGCACCGTGATCGCAACCTGGAAGGCAGCCACGTTGAGGCCGCCCGCGTACCGCGCCGCGCCGCTGGTGGGCAGGACGTGATTGGTGCCGCTGCAATAGTCGCCCAGCGCCTCGGGCGTGAAATCGCCGAGAAACACCGAGCCTGCCACTTCCACCGCCGGCAGCCGTTCGCGCGCGTCGCGCAGCGCCAGGATCAGGTGTTCGGGCGCGTAGCGGTTGCTGACGTCCACCGCCGTGGCGATCGAATCGACCTGGATCGAACGCGAGGACTGCAACGCGATGCGCGCGGTGTCGGCGCGCGACAGCCCCGCCAACTGCTTCTCCAGCTCGACATCGACCGCATCGAGCATGGCCGCATCGTCGCTGAGCAGAATCACCTGCGAATCCGGCCCGTGTTCAGCCTGCGACAACAGATCGGCGGCAACGAAGTCGGGATAGGCCTCGGCATCGGCGATCACCAGCACTTCCGAAGGGCCGGCCGGCATGTCGATGCCGGCACCGCCTTCGATCAGCGCGACCTGGCGCTTGGCTTCGGTCACGAAGGCATTGCCCGGTCCGAACAACTTGTCGCACTGGCCGATGCTTTGGGTGCCGAACGCCATCGCCGCGATCGCCTGCGCGCCGCCGACCTTGTAGACGCGGACGATGCCGCAGCAACGCGCGGCGTACAGCACCGCCGGATCGGCCGTGCCGTCGCGCCGCGGCGGCGTGCACAGCGCGACCTCGCGGCAACCGGCGAGCAACGCCGGGATGCCGAGCATCAAGGCGGTCGACGGCAGCGGCGCGGAACCGGCCGGCACGTACAAGCCGACCCGGCGGATCGGCCGCAGAATGCGTTCGCAGCGCACGCCCGGCGCGGTATCCAGCGCGTAAGGCTGGGTCATGCCGGCCTGATGGAAGGCGCGGATGCGCTCGGCGGCTTCGTCGATCGCTGCGCGCAGCTCCGCCGACAGGCTGGCCTGGGCGGCATCGAATTCTTCCTCGCTGACCGCGAAGCGCTCCGGCGCCTGGCCGTCGAAACGCTCGGCATAACGGCGCAGCGCGGCGTCGCCTTCGCTGCGGACCGCGGCGATGATCTCGGCGACCGCGTCTGCGGTGGCCTGGCGGGTTTCCTGCGCCGGCCGCCGCAGCAAGGCCTCGCGCTGCTGCGGGTCGAGCGCGCTCCAGTCGTAACGTTGCATCAGCGCGCTCATGCCAGCATGCCTTCCACCGGCAGCACCATCAGCCCGCGCGCGCCGGCGCGCTTGAGTTCCTCCAGCCGCTGCCAGGTCACCGCGCCGTGGCACAGCGCCTGCAGGGCGATGTCATCGCTGCTGTCCAGACGCATCACCGTCGGCGCTTCCGCGTCGGGCAGCATCGGCAGCAATTCGTCGAGCAGCGCGCGCGGCGCCTGGAACATCAGCAGCTTGCTGTTGCGCACGCGCAGCGCGCCGTCGAGGCGGCGCAACAGCAGGTCGGCGAGTTCGCCGCGCACATCGTCGAAGCCGTCGACCGGACCGGCCAGCACCGCTTCGCTTTCGATCAGGGTCTGCACCGCCTTGAGCTGGTTCGCGCCGAGAGTGGCGCCGCTGGAAACCAGATCGCAGATCGCCTCGGCTTGGCCCAGCCGCGGCGCGATTTCGACCGAACCCGACAGCAGCACCACCTTCGCATCCACACCCTGCTCGGCCAGCCATTGCGACAACAGCGCCGGGTAGCTGGTGGCGATGCGCTTGCCGGCCAGTTGCTGCGGACCTTCCCACTGCCAGGCGTCGGGCACCGCCAGCGCCAGCCGGCAGCCGCCGAAGCCGAGGGCGCGCCATTCGCGGAACGCCGCCGCGCGGCCGCTGCCGCGGCGGTCGCCGTCCTGCTCCAGCAACACGTTGCGCCCGACCACGCCCAGGTCGCAGACGCCGTCGGCGATCAGGCCGGGAATGTCGTCGTCGCGCACCAGCAACAAATCCACCGGCAGGGTTTCGCCGTAGCAGAACAAGCGGTCGCGGCTTTCGCGCCAACTCAGGCCGCAGGCCGCGAGCAGGGCGCGCGCCGGTTCGGCCAGACGGCCGGACTTCTGGATCGCGATGCGCAGGCGGTCACGCGCTGCGGCGCTGGCGGGAGGGCTCATGAACGGGTCTCGAAAGGAAGTGGGGTGCGGCGTGGAAAGCAGGTCGGCGCGAGGGCCGTGGACGGACGGCCGCCGTCAGCGGTGTCGCGCCGCGCGCCGATGCAGGGCCGCGGCATAGCCGCCGGAGCCGCGCTCGAACACCCGCGCCACCCGGCCGATGGTGGTCACGCTGACCTGAGTGCGATCGTGAATTTCGCGGTACGGCACGCCCTCGCTGAGCAAGGGCACCACCCGCCAGCGATCGCTCATCGCCTCCAGCTCGGCCGGCGTGCACAGGTCTTCGAGGAAGGCGCGCACTTGCTCGGGCGTGCGCATGGCGGCCAGCGCCGTGGCCAGGTCGGCGATCGAATCTTCGGTCTGGTCGCTGTCGGTGGAACGGCGCTTCATCGTGGAGAACCTTGCTGTGCCTGGTTTCGCGCCGGACGTGGCGCGTATTTATGGCGCGTATTCATGGTGGAAATCGGATGTGGAGTTGGTGACTGGGTGGCGTTCGACCGTCGGCTTCGACCGATCCGCCGCCGCCCGGCTCATGCCCCGGACTCGAACAAGCGCGTTAATGTACTAACGCGTTAATACATTATCGATCCGCCGAACGGTCGTCAAGTCGGCCTACACGGCGGCGAATTTGCGTTAAGAAGTCAGGCATGCCCTCAAGCCACGCCCGTGTCCCCCGACCGCCCCGTCCCGCCGCGACGCAATGGCCTGCGTCGATACCCCGCCAAGGAAGATGAACACGATGCCTGCCCGCGCCCCGAGCCGCCCGCATCCCGCCGCCGCGCCGCGCGCATGGCTGCTCGCGTTGCTGTGCCTGATCGCCGTCTGCTGGACCCAGGCCGCGCTCGCACAAAGCGTGCTGGATCTGGACCGGTCGACCCGCGAGGTCGCGTTGGCGCCGTTCACCGCCTACCACCACGACCAGGACGGCGCGCTCGATCTGGCCGGCGCGCAGCGCCTGCTCGCGCAAGGCAAGTTCAACCCGGTGCCCGACAACAACAGTTCCTTCGGCTTCCAACCGGGCGCCTACTGGTTCCACATCGCCGCGCTGAACCGCAACGCCGAAGTGCCGCATTGGTTGCTGGTGCAAGGCTTCGCGCTCAGCGACCGGCTGGACGTCTATACGCAGCCGCGCGGCGGCGCGGTCGCCCACCAGCTCGGCGGCGACAGCCAGCCGTTCAGCGCGCGCGCGATCCGTTACCGCCACCCCAACTTCCAGATCGATCTGCCGCCGGACCGGATCGTCGATATCTATGTACACGTGCAAAGCGAAAGCTCGATGCAAGTGCCGCTGACCCTGTACACGCCCAACGCCTTCACCGAGCTGGCGCGCGATGCGCAATTCGGCATCGGCCTGTACTACGGCATCCTGATCGCGCTGTTCTTCTACAACCTGGTGCTGTGGCTGACCCTGCGCGACAGCAGCTACTTCTGGTACCTGTTCCACATCTGCGCCTTCGGCCTGGTGCTGCTGACGCTCAACGGGCTGGGCTTCGAATACCTGTGGCCGAACTCACCGTGGCTCGCCGATCACTCGGTGCCGCTGTCGATCTGCCTGGCCCAGGTCGGCATGCAGCAGTTCGCGCGCAATTTCCTCGGACTGCAGCAACGATGGCGGTTCGGCGATTGGATCGGGCTGGGGATGATCGCGTTCTTCGTCGCGCTCGGCATCGCCGCGACCCAGATGCCCTACCGCATCGCCACGCCGATCGCCTCGGCGGCGGTGTTCGTCAGCATCGCCTGGATCGCGGTGGAAACCATCGTGGTGATGCGCCGGGGCTACAAACCGGCGCGGCTGTTCCTGCTGGCGTGGTCGGCATTCCTGCTCGGCACCGGCATGTTCGCGGCGATCGCCTTCGACCTGCTGCCGAAGATGTTCATCACCGAATACGGCGTGCAGATCGGCTCGGCCCTGGAAATGCTGCTGCTGTCGGTCGCCTTGGGGTATCGCTACGCCTCGCTGCGCAACGAGAACGAACGGGTGGTGCGCGAAGCCAAGGAACAGTTGGAACACAAGGTCGAACAACGCACCACCGAGTTGCGCGCCACCTTGGAACAGTTGGAAGACGCGCACACCCGCCTGCGCGAGACCTCGCAGCGCGACTCGCTGACCGGCCTGCACAATCGCAGCCATTTCCGCGAAGCGTTCGAGGCCTTGCTGCATCGCTCGCGGCGCCAGCGCCGGCCGTTGGTGCTGTTGATGATCGACCTGGATCACTTCAAACAGATCAACGATCACCACGGCCATCTGGTCGGCGACGAATGCCTGCGTTGGGCCGCCGGCCTGATCGCCCAGGTGATGATCCCGCAACACGCCCTGCTGGCCCGGTTCGGCGGTGAGGAATTCGTCGCGGTGCTGCCCGATCACGACATCGACAGCGGCGCGCGCGTGGCCGAACAACTGCGCTCGCGCTTGAGTTCGCAGCCCTGCCCCAGCCGCAGCCACGACATCCCGGTCACCGCCAGCATCGGCGTGCACGAGATCACCCCGGACTCGGACATGGGCGTGGAAGCGGCGCTGCAATTCGCCGATCAGGCCCTGTATCTGGCCAAGGCCGAAGGCCGCGACTGCGTGCGGGTATGGGGCGCGGCGGCGGCTTGAGCCTCCAAGAAAACCGAAACGCGAAGTCTCTTGTGGGAAGGGCTTCAGCCCCGACGCTTTCCGCTCAGATCGCCACGCAGACTCAAATCTGAAATCCAAAAAAATACAATTCCCACAGGCATGCACGAAGTCTTTTGTGGGAGGGGCTTGAGCCCCGACGCTTTTTTCTCGGATCGCCAGGCATATGGGTTCGAGCAAAAAATCTCGCGGCGAGCTGAGCGAAAAGCGTCGGGGCTCAAGCCCCTCCCACAAAAGACCTCAGACCCCGTAGGGAACGAGCAGCCGATCAGCCCGGCGGCGCGTACAAAACATCCTGCCGCTCGGCGAGCTCGTTCAGCCGCGCACATTCCTCCGCCGACAGCAGACCTTCCACAGTGAAGACGCGTTGGTTGTGATGGATCGTGTTCATGGCGGCCTCGAATCGGAGCGGACACCGCAAGCAACGGGGAAGCAGATCGGAGAGCGCCCCTCGCCCCAACCCCTCTCCCGCTGGCGGGAGAGGGGCTCGACTTGCCCGGGCGGAAGCAACCGCCGGCCGCCGAAACCGCGCAGGTATCAGTCCTGCATACCCGCGCGCACCGCCGACAGCACCGTACCTTCGCGCACCAGTTGCACCGCGGTCGCCACTTCGCCGTCGAGCGCGCGATCGCGATCCAGGAACGGGATCGATTCGCGCAGCTTGGCGTGCGCGATCGCGACCGCGCGACCCGGACGGAACTCCTCGGCGGCGGACAATTCGGCGCGCAAACCTTCGACCTCGGCCAGGAACCCGGCGTGCTCGGCATCATCGCCGGCCGGGCCGCCGAACACCTTCGACGCCAACGTGCGCGCATCGGCGCGATCGGCCAGATCGCGCGCAGCGTTGATCATGTCGCGGCGCAGATCCAGCGCCTGCGCGGCCGTGTACAACTCCAGCGCGAGCACCTTGCCCAGATCGTCGGCCATGGACAGCACGTGGCGCGCCTCGTTGGCGCCCATCGAGACATGGTCCTCGGCGTTGGCGCTGGTCGGAATCGAATACACCGAAGCCGGATGCGCGCGGCTGGCCAGATCGTTGACGATCGCCGCGGCGGTGTACTGCACGATCATATGGCCCGATTCGGTCGCGTCCTCGTTGCCGATCAAGAAGCCCGGCAGGCCGTCGTTGGTGGCCGGATCGACCAGCTTGTTGAGGCGCCGTTCGGAGATGCTCGCCAACACCGGAATCGCCGCCTTGACGTAGCTCATCGCCAGCGCCAGCGGCATGCCGTGGAAGTGGCCCGCCGAGATCACCTGCTGTTCGACGTGCTCGGCCTTGGCGTCCGGGAACACGATCGGATTGTCGGTCAGCGAATTGAGTTCGATCTCCAACACGCGCGCGGCCTGAGCGATGGCGTCGCGCACCGCGCCGTGCACCTGCGGAATGCAGCGCAGCGAATAGCTGTCCTGCGGCTGATGCTTCTTGCCGCCGCGGAACGGACGGAACCGGGTATAGAACTTCTCGCGGCCATGACGCTGGCCGAACGGCACCCAGTCCCAGCCGATATCGAAGCTGAGCTGCTGCGCGGCCTGCGTGTCCCAGCTCTGCGGCAGCCACGGACGGAAGCGCGGCACCAGGTGATACGGAATATCGGCCAGGGTCGAACCGCCGAGCAGCCTGCACAGGTTCTGCGCGACCTGCACCTGGCCCGGATGCGGCCGCAGCGCATGCACTTCCGGCGCGAACGCACCCAACCGGCCGGCGAAGGCGTCGATGGTCATCGCCGCGGCCAGATCGGCGGTGTCGAGCAGATCCTCCAGCTTGGCCAGCGCCAGCACGCCGCAAGCCAGCATCTGCGCGGTGCCGTTGTTGAGCGCCAAACCTTCCTTGTACGACAGCTTGACCGGCGTGAGGCCGGCGCGTTCCAGCGCCTGCGCGCCGGGCATGCGCTGACCTTCGAAGAAGGCTTCGCCGCCGCCGAGCAGCACGATGGCCAGATGCGACAACGGCGCCAAGTCTCCACTGGCACCGACCGAACCCAGTTGCGGCACCACCGGCACGATTCCGGCGTTGAGCATCGATGCCAGCGCCTGCAGGGTTTCCACGCGGATACCCGAGTGGCCGCGCATCAAAGTGTTGATGCGGATGCACAGCATCGCGCGCACGATCTCCGGCGCGAAGGCGTCGCCGACGCAGACCGCGTGGGTGACGATCAGATTGCGCTGCAACTCTTCGTGCAGGGTTTCGAGCGAACGCTTCGCGCCGGGCAGTTGGTCGCGCAGGTGATGCGCGCCGAGCAAGCGGTCGGCATTGCTGCCAAAACCGGTGGACACGCCGTAGATGGGTTCTTCGCGGCGCACCTGTTCGGCCAGGAAATCCGCCGCGCGCGCCACCGCCGGCAACTGCGCGGCGGCAAGTTCGACCTGGGCGCCGTAAGCCACGGCGACGAGTTGCGACCGCGTCAGCGAACGGCCGTCGAGCTGAATCTTGTTCATCGTGTAACCTCGCCTCGCACCCTGGCGATCATCTGAACGGCGAGATCCACCGCGAACGGTCGAACCTGGCCGAGCGTACTCGGGAGTCGGTGCGTCAATGGAACATTGGGAACCGCGACGGCACCTGCGCGCCGCGGGGTGGAATCGGCCCGCCGCGACGCCGGATCGCGATCCGGTGCGTGACGAACCCGGTGACGGAACCCGGCGAGGCAGTCGCGCCGTCGGGTTCCCGACCGGCCGTGCGAACCGAGGACGCCGGGATCGAACGATCCACGACGCCGACGCGATCCGCGCGAATCCGGCCGATTTCCTGCTGGATCACTGCATGGCCCGCGATTGCTCCAGCTCGACCCGCAAGGTGCGCGCCAATTCGGCGCGCGGCACTTCGAACTGATCTTCGCGCCGCAGATCCTTGACCGTGGCCGTGCCCTTGGCGATTTCATCCTCGCCCAACACCACCACGAAACGGATACCGGCGCGATCGGCGTAGCGGAACTGCTGCTTGAGCTTGGACGCTTCCATCACCACTTCGGTGTTCAGACCGCCATGGCGCAACTCGTTGGCCACCGCCAGGCAATGCGGCAGCAACGCGTCGTCCATCTGCGTGACCAGCACCTGCACGCTGCTTTGCGCCGTGCTGATCAGCTTGGCTTCCTGCAACTGCCAGAACAACCGGGTCAGGCCGATCGAAATGCCCACGCCGGGCAGTTTGGACTTGGTGTAGTGACTGGCCAGATTCTCGTAGCGGCCGCCCGAGCAGATCGAACCCAGCGACGGATAGTCGTTGAGGGTCGTCTCGTAGACGGTGCCGGTGTAGTAATCCAGGCCGCGCGCGATCGAGAAGTTCAGCGCGTAATTCTGTTCCGGCACGCCCAGCGCGCGGATCAGCTCGATCACTTCACGCAGTTCGGCCACGCCTTCGCGCAACGACTGATTGCCGTCGCCCAACGCGGCCAGCTTGGCCAGCGCGTCCTCGTGCGAGGTCGAACGCACTTCGACGAAGGCCAGGATGGTCGCCACCGCGTCCGCGGCCAGGTCGAAGCCGGGTCCGGTCAGGGTATCGCGCACATAGTCCGCGCCGCGTTTGTCGAGTTTGTCGATCTCGCGCAGCACCAGCGCCTGCAACTCGCCCTCGGCCACACCCTGGGCCTCGAAGAAGCCGCGCAGCAGCTTGCGGTTGTTGAGCTGGATGGTGAAGGCGCCGATATCGAGTTCGGAGAACACCGCGTAGATGCAGGCCGGCAATTCGGCGTCGTAACGCACGCTCAGCGCGTCCTTGCCGACCACGTCGATGTCGCACTGGTAGAACTCGCGGAAACGGCCGCGCTGCTGGCGCTCGCCGCGGTAGACGCGCTGCATCTGGTAGCGGCGGAACGGAAACGCCAGATCGGCCTCGTGCTCGGCCACGTAACGCGCCAGCGGCACGGTCAGATCGAAGCGCAACGCCAGCTCCGGCAATGCGGCATGACCGGACTGCGCGTTCTTCTCTCGCGCCCCGGTGGATTCGACGAAATACACCTGCCGCTCGGTCTCGCCGCCCGACTTGGTCAGCAACACCTCGGTCAGCTCCATCACCGGGGTTTCCACCGGCAGGAAGCCGAAGCGCTCGAAATTGCGGCGAATCGTGTCGAGCATGCGCTGGAACGCGATCTGGTCACGGGGCAGCAGCTCCATGACCCCGGGTGGGGTGCGCGGCTTGATCAAGCGAAGAACTCCAATAGCGTCGGGCGGTGCGTGGGGATGGCCGGATCGCCGCAAAGGGCGCGGGACAGGCCTTGCCCGCATCGATCGGCAGTGCGAATAGTCTAACGTCCGCCTTGCTTCACCGCTCGCCTGCCGCCCGCGCGGCCCGCCGGCCGGGCCTTTCCGGGTCTTGCCCGCCCGCCCGGGTGAATTCTCGGCGTCATACCCCTTGCGCCGGCCCAGGGGTCGCCGCTAGAATTCGCGGCTCACGAAGTCGGGGTGTAGCTCAGTCTGGTAGAGCGCTACGTTCGGGACGTAGAGGTCGCAGGTTCGAATCCTGTCTCCCCGACCAATCAATCGTGAGGTTTCCGTCAGAGCCCGCCTAGCGCGGGTTTTTTCGTGTCTGCGATATGCCATCAGATCCTTCCCGCTGGAAGTCGACGGTCGAATGCACCGTCAACGGCAGCTTGAATCCGCGCGGGTAACCTGTTCCGGCAGGACTGCGCCGATGAAAGCTTCAGACGCCAGTACGCACCGACGCCCTGCTTCGCTCACCGCCTCAAAGAGGAAACGGCAGCGGATTCGTATGGTGCACGACGATGTTGACGACGCTCACCCGGCATTGACGATGCAGCAACGGGACCACTTCGTTGGCGCTAGGATCCGGCCGAACCTGCGATCTGTAGACATCGCATACCGACTGCGCGAACGGCCCGCATCCGCGATAGGCGAACAAGATCGCGTTGTCCCACAGTTGTCGAAAATAAACCACCGACTCTGGGGATGGTGCTACCGCAGGCCTTTGCTGTTGAGCATGGCTTGGCAGCAGCGACGTCAGGCGGTAGAGCGCAACGGCGAACAACGCGGGTCGTACTGGACTAAGGACGGATGGCGAAAACCGGCTCGGGCCGGCGTGGAAGCGATCGGCCCGGATGACCCGTACGCGGCGAAGGTCCGAACCCGTGCATCGGCTCGACGCGATCACGGTGAATGTAACCGGCGCTCCCAGGCCGATGCCGCGCTCGGTGCGGCCTGCGCACCCGGCTGACCATCGCGGCGGCGCGGCGGGCCGGCGCTCGTCCGGCGGCATCCTCAGAACTCCCAAGGCAAACAGCCCCCACGGAGCGCTCGCGTCGTCCCGAAGCGACTGCGCGGCCGAGAATGCGTTGCGCCCGTCGTTGGCGCCGCCGCAGTTGAGCGCGCGGGTCCGCGCTGAAGCCCTGATAGCCGCAGGTTCGGCCGTCACCGCCATCGACTTCCACCTCGATCACGCCGTGACGCACCGGCCTCGCCCGGGCCCGAAATCGTGAGCCCTGTCGCCTTGCGCGGGCATTTACGCGGTCGCCAAAGGAAAAATCACAAAAAAAGGAAGTTTTCCTCCGGGCCGGCGCCGGCGCCGGCGACTACGGTGGCGTCCATCGACCCACGCCGCACTCAGCCCATGCCAGCGCATCGAAGCCGCGTTCTCAAGGACCGGCAGGACCGCGCCATCCCTTCGGAGAACACCATGACCGGCAAGACCTGTTCCGCCTTCGTTCTGACCCTGGCCATGGCCGCCACCGGACTGGGCTGCAGCCAACCCGGCAAAGACGCCGCAGCTCCGACGCCGGCCAGCGCCGGTCAGACCGCCGATGGCGCGGCCACGACGGCCACGACAACGGCCGCCGTGGTCAAAACCAAACTCAAGGCCGGCCTGTGGCGGGTCGAGGGCCCGCAGTTCGATGCACTGAGCGAACGGGGCAAGGTCTACCTGTGCGTCGACGCCGCCAGCGCCGCGCTGATCGACCCGCCGCTGCCGCCCGCGGACCAGGCCAAATGCAGCATCGACGACGGCACCCCGAAACCCGACCTGTACCTGGGCACCGTCGAATGCCGCTACCCCGACCGCACCGTCATCGCGCGCGTGCGCATCGACAGCAACAACCTCTACTTCCGCGACGTGATCGTCCAACGCGGCGCGACCCCGGCCGAGAACGCCGAGAAGACCAGCGTCTTCGCCGAATGGACCGGCCCGTGCCGGCCGGAGCAAACGCCGGGCAGCGCCTACACCCAGACCTATGGCGAGGACGCGATGCATGCGGCCGAACTGCCGGCCGGGTCGACACCGGCCGCGAGCGGGAGCTGAAACATGGCAAGGATCTCGCGTACCCGCGCGCGCATCGGCATCGCTATCGGATTGACATGCGCACTGCTGACCGCCGCCATCGCCACGGCCTGGGGCCAGGAGCGCGCGGACGATGGCGATGACGCGACCCAGGGCATGCAACAGCGCGATGTCGAACTGCATGTGGAGGCCGTTCCGGGCGATCTGGCGCTGGGACAAGCCTGGAACCCGCCGGTGCCCGGCGAGCCCTACACCACCGCCATGGGCCGGCCGGTCAAGATCCGCGGCGTTGCCTCGCTGTCGCTGGCCGGCAAAACCTTGTCGGTCACCGTCACCTCGCGACAGAAGAAGGAACCGCCCAGCCCGCCCGATCAAGGTTGTCCCGCCGGCACCGACAAAATCGATACCGGCGGTGCGGAAATCATGAGCGATCAGACGCGTCCGCAACCGCCGACCACCTTGCAGGTACCGATCCGCAATTCGGGTACGTTCGAGACCATCTATACGCCGAGCGTGACCGGCACGCATCAGATCCTCGCCAGCGCCGGCGCGGTCAGCGGCAAGACCGAATTCGATGTCGTCGATCCGGTCGCGCCGTGCGAACCGTTGTCGCCCAAGCAAATCGAGCAACACGCCAAGCAACTCGTCGAGACGACCTACCAGACCGTGGACCTGGTGGACCAACGCGTCCAGGCGCTGCCCGATTCGCCGGCCAAGGACGAGTTCAAGAAGAAACTCGACGAGTTGCGCAAGGCGATCCAGGCCGCGCAACCGCGCGGGCAGGCGCCGGATTGGGTGAAGTCGATCGAGCCGTTCAATCGCCTGCGCAGTCTGCACCCGCGCATCCGCGAAGCCGCCGAACCCTTGGGCCGTGAGCTGCGGGACTGGCAGGAGAAAGCCAAACAGTCCGAGCAACAATCCAAGCAGATGCTGGCCAAGCTCGAACACGGCAACCTGGTCTGCGATCAGCTCGACATCGTCATCAACGCGCTGAAGTTCGTCGATTTCACCTTGGGACTGGTGACCACGCCGAAGGATCTCATCAAGGGCTGGTTGATGGAGAACGTTCCGACCAAGCTGATCGGCCTGGTGACGGGCGCGGACAAGACGCCGGGTTACCAGCAATCGATCGAAAGCGCGTGGAAACTCGGGCTCACCTTCACCGACCAACGCACCGGCTTCGCCTTGCCGAAACTGGTCAACGATGCGGTCGGCTACCTGGTCAACCGGGTTTTCGATCGCTATTGCCAGACCTTCACCGGCCCGGTCGTCGCTGAAATGAAGGGCACCGTCTCCAAGCTGGGCACGCCGTGGTGGTGGTTCCAGATCAAGGCCAACGGGGTGCTGATCCTTCGCTATCCCAAGGACGCCACGGGCGCGTCGATCGCGTTGAGCGGCGAACTGATCGGCAACGCCTCATCGTTCAAGTCCAAGGACGACGCCATCCGGGTGCTGTTTCCGAAATTCGCCAACGGCACGGTGTACGACCAGACCCGCATCGAACCGCTCGCCGGCAACGCGCTCAGCGACGGCGATTATTCGGGCTGGGACCCGGGCAGCATCATGATGGACAAGGGCGGCACGATGGTGCGCTCGCTGGCTCCGGCCTTCTTCCGCATTCCCGTGCGCGGCGACCTGCGCGGCGACCGGTTGCGCATCGAACTGCAGCCGGCGGTGATGGATTTCAAGAACAAATCCACCAAGGTCGAGCAGGTGACGCTGTCGCCGCTGTCGCCGTTCCCGAACGTGACCGTGTACGAGCTGCCCTATCCCGGCGCGTTCACCATCTTCAATCGCGCTTTCAACGACGGTCCGGTCGAGTTCACCGTCACCCGCGTCGGCGCCAACAAAGACGTCATGCAGATCAAGAACAAATTCACTCGCCAGCGCGATACCAACCGCACCCATGGCGAATTCACCGTGGACGTGACCGCCTGCAACCCCAGTTGCCCGTGAGCGCTCCCCCCTTCCCGCAAAGGAATCATCGCATCATGAAAAATTACGTTCCCCCCTCGCGCCTTTCGCGCCTGCTCGGCCTGACGCTGGCGATCGCCGCGTGTTTCTCCGCCCATGCGCAGACCCCGTCCACGCAGCAAGCGGCCGACGATGCCGCCGACGCGATCAAGTCCGAACCGGCCGACAGCGCCGAGACCGGCAAGGATCACCCCCTGGTCGGCCGCTACGAAGGCGCCACCATCCGCGCCTACAAGCAATCGCAGTTCGATGAAGCCTCGCTGCTGCAAGCCCCGGTCGACTATCAGTCGCTGGTCGAACGCAATGCGCTCGAAGACCGCGCCGGCCCGGAATGGCTGAAGCTGGAAGGCCGCCATACCCGCATCCGCTACGAGGCGCCGGCCGAGCGCTCCTCGCTGGAACTGCTGCGCAACTACGAAAGCAAGCTCAAGGCCAACGGCTTCGCGCAGGTCTACGCTTGCAACGACAACGCCTGCCTGGCCGGCACGCGCAAGGATCCGAGCCAGCTCGGCGACTTGCTCGACAACTTCGACATCGCCGACAACGGCCGCCATTACGCCAACCACGCGCGCTACGGCCTGTACAAGGCGACGCGGCCGGAGGGCATCGTCTATGTCGCGCTTCTGGCCGGCGACAGCGACGAAGGCCACATCCTGCCGCGCGTGCTGGTCGAGGTGGTCGAAACCAAGTCGATGGATGCCGACAAAGTGAAAGCGGTGGAACCCGCGGTGAAGCCGGCGCAAGCGGCCGTCGTCGAGCGCAAGGAACCGGCGGTGACCGACCGCGAACCGACGATCCAGGAGCGCGAACCCAAGATCCAGGATCGCGAGCCGAAGATCCAGGAACACACGCCGCCGCTGAAGCAAGCGCCGGCCAAGGAAGAGCCCGCGGCGCAGGTGAAAACCTCCAGCGCCGCCGAGATGGCCAGCGCGATCGCGCACACCGGCAATATCTCGGTGTACGGCATCTTGTTCGACTTCGACAAGTCCGACATCAAGCCCGAATCCAAGCCGCAGTTGGAGCAGATCACCCAGTTGCTCAAGGACGACGCCACGCTCAAGGTCGCGGTGATCGGCCATACCGACAACAAGGGCACGCCTGCGTACAACCTGGCGCTGTCGCAGCGTCGCGCCGATGCGGTGGTGCAATCGCTGGCGCGCGACTACGGCATCGCCAGCGCACGCCTGCGTCCGCAGGGCAAGGGCGACACCGAACCGGTCGCCGACAACGCCAGCGATGCCGGACGCGCGAAGAATCGGCGCGTCGAACTGGCCCGGTTGTGAGCGCTCACGTTCCGCATTCCTCCACGCCTTCCAAGGAGCATCCGATCATGCGCCTGCTCAGCTTCATGTTGCTGCTGTGTCTGAGTGCGAGCGTCGGCATCGCCGGCGCTGCCGAGCGATCCGGGACCAGCCGCGCCGCTGCCGCGCATTCGACCTGCCACGACTGCGGCACGGTCGCCCGCATCGAACCGGCGCGTCGCCAGCGCGGCAAGGCGGTCATGCGCGCGGTCGGCAACGCCCTGGGCGATGTCGCGCTGGGTCATATCGACAGCGATGTCGCTACCGTTGCCGGCGCCGCCCGCGATGCCGCCAGCGATGACGACGATGACCAAGATCGGGACGACGAACGCGCGCGCGGTTACGAGATCACCGTGCGCATGGACGATGGGCGTCGCGTGTTGCTGCGCCAGGACGAACTGCCCGAGCGTCTGCGCGAGGGTGCGCGCGTGCGTGTGCGCGGCGGCGAGCTCTCCTTGGTCCGCTGAGTCGGGGCAAGCCGCCGGGGTTGCGATGACGATGTCGCGCCCGAAGAACTCGATCGCCTGCGCGTGGCCGCCCCGACCGTGCGCACCGAAAAGCACGAGTTCCACGGTGTCGACCAATTCGGCTGGCCGCATACGGTGGTGGCGGTGCAGGAATATTTCGCGCGCGAGAGCGAAGACGGCGCGCCGACCGTCGCCGGTCCAATCAGCGTGCGCGCTCGGCGGCGGCCTGGTCCGGATCCAGGCCGGGGTTTACCAATATCCGGCCAGCAGGGGTGCGGATTCGCTGCGACGATCCGACGGCGCCGTAGCGCATCGCCCGGCGACCTTTGCCGCTGCGGCCAGACTCGGCAAATATCGCCCCTCGCTCCCGGTCGGGTTCGGCCTTGGGCAGGGTCGGAGGCGGTGCTAGATTCGCAGGTACTCGCAAAGAGGACAGGCGCATGACACGGCGACCCGACCGCTTCCAGGAATCGCCCCGGCACGATCCGGCGGCATCTGCGCCGGCGTGGCCGCGGCATGCGGCTTCGCGCGAGCCCTTGAGCGAACCGCATTCGCGCGCCGACAAAGTCGCGCGAGAACAGGCCGCGCTGAAACGCGAACTGACGAGGGTGTACGCGCAAGCCTGCGCGTCGTGCGTGCGCAAGGACTGATCCGCCCCACCGCGCCGATAAGCCAGGTGCCCGACTGCAAGGACGATCCGATGAACGCCATGTGGCACGACCCAGCCGCGTCGAAGCTGATGTTCCGATTGAATCTGGCGGCGTTGTATTTCTATGCGGGGTTGAGCGTGTTTCTGTCCTCGACCTACGAGCTGTACCAGCCGCATGTCGTCGGCCATCTGTTCTCGGCGGCAAGCGTCGTGGTGGTCGGGCTGTACGGCGCGCACTGCGTGCTGTTGTTCTGGACCGACCGCTCGCTGCGGCGGCCGTGGGAGTTCAACGCGCTGTGCCTGCCGTTCGTGCTCGCGGCGATATCGGCCTGGATCTGCTATCGGCGTTATTACCAGCAGATCTGAGGCGACGACGCGACGCAACCCTCGTCCGGGTGCCTAACGTTCGCGCCACAGGTCGCCGACCCGGGCGAAGTCGTAACCCTGCGCGCGCAACGCCGGCACCAGTGCGCGCACGATGTCGACGATGCGATGGCGCGCGTAGCCGCTGTCGTCGCCGTCGTGCAACAGCACGATCGCGCCGGGATGGATCCGCGCGAGCACCGCGCCGACCACGCACTCGACATGGCCGGGCGCTTCGGGTTCGAGCCAATCGCTGGGATCGATCGACCAGCCGGCGACGATATAGCCCTCGCGCCCGAGCCGTTCGACCTGTTCGGCCTGGATTTCGCCGTACGCCGGCCGGAACAAGTGCGCCGACGACGCGCTCACGCCCGCGCGCAACAGTTCGCGCGTGGCCGGCCGCACCTCCTGCTCCAGCAGCGCGGCCGGCGACAGGCCGCGTGCGTCGGCGTGGCTCATCGAATGATTGCCCACCTCGTGCCCTTCGGCGAGCATCCGCGCGACCACTCCCGGCTCGGCGCGCACCGCCTGGCCGAGGCAGAAGAAGGTCGCGGCGATCTCCAATTCGCGCAGCAACGAGAGCAGATCCGGCGTGGCGCGCCCCGGGCCGTCGTCGAAGCTCAGCGCCACCCGGCGGCGCTGCGGCGAACCCCGGCCGATGTAGACGGCGGGGTGTTCGGCCAGGAACGGGTGATAGTCCATGGCGGCGGCTCAGCGGGTCATCCAGCTTTTGCGCTGGCCGCGAAGTTCGTCGAGCAGACCGACCACGTTGGCCGGCAGCAACAGCACGTCGATCACCGTGTTGCAGACCGACACCAGCAACAGATCCAGCGGCCCCAACTGCAAGCGGGTGCGCGAATGCAGCACCGAGATGAAATTGAGCACCGCCATCAGCAGCCAGTTCAGCGCGGCCACCGCGAGCAGATGATGGCTGCGATAGATCAGCCCGCCGGCGAGCAACAACAACGAGGTCGGCACCAGCGCCGACTGCGCCCACAGCAGCCACCACGGCAGCATTTTCATGGTCCGCGGCCAGGAAATGCCCCAGGCGACGCGGAACGATTCCAATCGCCCGCGCGCCCAGCGCCGCCGCTGGCGGAACAGGCCGCCCAAGGTGGTCGGACAAATCCTGTAGGCCACCGCGTCGGGCGCATACGCGATCGAGTAACCATGGGCCAAGGCGCGCCAGGTCCAGGCGATGTCCTCGACCAGCCACTCGCCCCAACCGCCGAGTTCGCGGATCACCTTCGTGCGGTGCAGCGAGAACGCGCCGGCGACCACGTTGACCACGCCGATCTTGCTCTGCACGTAGCGGATCGCGGCCAAGGCGCCGATGTGTTCGTAGAACTGCAGTCGATGCAGCCAGGAGGTGTGGCGCCCGGCCGGCACGATCAGGCCGCAGGCCGCGGCGTGGCGCGGCGAGGAATACAGCGCCTCCACCGCGGCGCGCAGCGCGCCGGGCAGGATCACCGTGTCGCTGTCGATCACCGTGACCACGTCCGAATCGGGCGACAGCAGCGGCAATGCGGCATCCAGCGCCAGTCCCTTGGCGCCGCCGTTGCGTTCGCGCGAGATCAATCGGTACTGCTTGCGGCGCGGTTCCCGCAGCCACAGCGCCAACGCGGCGGGGGTGGAATTGGTCGAGCCGTCGTCGACCAGCAGCACTTCGATCGGACCGGCGTAATCGCTGCGCTCGATCGCGTCCAGGGTGGTCAGGAACGAGTCTTCCGGTTCGTTGTAGAACGGCACCAGGATCGACACGAACGGATACTGGCTCAACGTGCGCGACGATGGCCGCCGCAGCAGCCGATAACAGGCCCATCCGGCCAGAAAGATCAGGCAGGCGAACAGGATCAGAGTGGAAAAACCGACGACGCCGGTAAGGACGAATTGGCTCAGCATGGGCAACGCGCATCCGGCAGCGCGAGCGCGAGCGCCCGGGCGCACCGATGCGCGCACGTGGGGCTGCGAACTCACAGGGGTCTGATTGGCAGACCGGACGCGTCGATACGGGTGGCCGCGTTCGCGGGCCCGCACGCCAGGTGCTTGAACAACGGTGGGGTGACTGGAAAAACTTGCGGGTGAAACGATTGGTGTTACCGCGAGCGCAGTGCATTGCCGCGCTTTCGCAAGAAAGAATGAAAGCAGCAACCGATTTAATCTGTGACGCCGCCAAGCAGTTCCGCGATCGTCGCGCGCGCGATCGCTCGACATGCCGTCGCCTATGGATGAAGAATCGCGATGCATCGTCTTCGCGAACCGCACTCATGAACGAATCCATCCCGCAATCCCACGCCGCAACCACGTTCCGCCCGCGCTTCGACATCGGCGCGCAGCGCATCGACTGCGGACGCGAACCCGATGTGGCCACGCATCACGCCGCGGACCAGTTCGCCAGCTGGCCCTTGCTGGACTACTCCGATTGCGATCCGACCGAAGACCAGGCCGCGATCAACCGCTGGCTGACCGGCGCCGACCTCGGCGGCCGCGACGTATTGCACGTAGGCACCGGCAATTCCTCGGTGGCGCGATTACTGGCCGGCAAGGCGCGCCGGGTCGAGTCGGTCACGGTGGCGCACAACGAATGGCAGCACGGCAGCAGGCTGGGGTTGCCGGACTATGGCGTGCATCTGCTCAACAAGCACAGCCTGGCCTTCGCCGGACGATTCGAGCCGGCCGCCTTCGACTGCATTCTCGACAACAACCTCGCCAGCTTCGCCTGTTGCCAGCGGCATCTGGAGCGCTACTTCGAAACCCTGGTGCGTCTGCTCAGACCCGACGGCTTCGTGCTCACGCACTGGCTGGGCATGCAATGGACCCTGGACGTGGGCGTGGACGATGTCGAACCGGTCTGGCGGCTCGACGCGGGCAAGCTGCGCGCGATCGCCAGCGCCTACGGCCTGAGCGTGGATCGCCAGGACGAGTTGTTCTTCCTGCGCCGCACGCGCGGCGCGGAACGGACCTGAGCGCGCGACGGCACGGCGGGCGGATGCGGCCAGCGACGCTCGATCGATGAGCGTGCCCGCGCCGCAGCGCCGTTTCCCGTGCCAACGCCTGCGCGACGCGGCGCGGCTGTGGCGGCTGGCCCGGCGCGACCCGCGCCTGGGCTGGTTGCTGCTGGATAATCTGATCACCACCTTCGGCGCGAGCTTCACGTTGATCGCGCTGCCGTTCCTGGTGATGCGCCTGACCGGGCACGCGCTCGACCTGGGCCTGACCGCCGCGCTCGAAGCCTTGCCGAGTCTGGCGTTCCTGTTCTTCTTCCGCGGTTTCCTCGACCGCGCCGATCCGGCGAAGGTGCTGTGGATCTGCCGCGCCTTGTACGTCGTGCTCAATGCCGTGCTCGCCGTAGCGACCTGGTTCGGTGCGATGACCATCGAGCTGATTTATTTATTGGCGCTGATCGGCGGTCTGGTGTGGGCGGTGGCGTATCCGGCCGGTCGCGCCTGCTTCGGTTTGTACATCCGCAAAGGCCTGTTGCCCGCGGGCAATGCGGTGTTCGCGGTGGCCTCGAGTCTGGCGACGATGGCGTTGCCGATGCTGGCCGGCGGCCTCATCCTTGCGTCCGACGGCGAGCGCGGCCTGGCGGTCGCCTTCGCCATCGACGCGGTCTGCGTGGCCTTGTCGCTGCCGCTGATCGCCGCGGTACGACGGCGCGGCCCGGTACGCAAACGCGAGACAGCGTCCGAAGCCGGGACGCACGCGGCCGCAGCGATCGACACCGGCCCCGACCCCGCTCCCCTCGCGGCCGGCGCCACGATCCCGCGCAGCTACTACGCCTATCTGCTGGCGAGCACCGTGCTGGTATTCGGCCCGGTGCAGATCCTGCTGCCGGTGCTGTTGGTGCAACGCCACGACAGCCGTTATCTGTCGATCTATATCGCTCAGTTCGCCGGCATCTTCATCGCCGCCGGTTTGTCCGCTCCGGGCGTGCCGCCCGCGCTGGCCGCGGTGTTGCGCAAGATCGTGCTGTGCTGGTCGGTCGCGGCGCTGGCCTACGGCCTGCTCGGCTGGAGCGCGATGAGCGGCGCCGCGGCGGCGGCGCAATTGCCGGCCGCGCTGTTGGCGTTCGGCGTGTTGGCCGGCGCATCGAACTACTACGGCATCCAATCGCTGTCGTGGCTGCAGCGCAGCGCCGATGCGCACAGCATGGGACGCGAGATGACCTGGTTCTCGGCCGCGACCATGGGCGCGATGCCGCTGGCGACGCTGCTGACCGGTGCGCTGATCGATCGCCTGCATTGGGCCCAGACCGCGCAAGCGCTGGCGGCCGCGATTCTCGCGGTCGCGCTGCTGGCGTTGTTGCACCTGCCCGGTCTGCGCCAGAAAAAAGCTCCGGGGACGCGAGTCCCCGGAGCCGTCTGAAGCCTGCGCGAACAACGATCAGCGCGGCGATCTGCCGTCGAAGCCGTACATGAAGGTCGCCGGCTCGCCGGTGGTGTAGCCGTAACTGCCGGTCGGATCGGCCAGATTGTCCAGCGGATTGCCGGTGCCGTTCCAATTGGCCTGGCCCAGCGAGTACACCGAAGCGCCCACCGTGCTCAGCGCGCCCAAGGCCGAGGATTCGGTCGGTGCCGCGCCGTAGTAAGTGACGAAGCTCATCGTCTTGCCCGGCGACAGCGCGCCGAAGCGGAAGTCGATGTGCGCGCCCTGGTCGCCCGGCCCCAGATCGGTGAACGGCCCGGAGGTGCCGGAATTGGCCGCCAACGGATTGAACTGGTTGAAGCCGTTGTTGTTCCAGGCCATCACGTAACTGGACGAACCGGCCAGGGTGATGAACTCGGAGAACGTATTCGGCGGCACGTCGTAGTCGATGCCACGGGTATAGCGCAGGTCGTTGACGACCTGGCTGCCGTTGTTCTGGATGCTGACATCGACCCGATACAGATACGGCGTGGCCGGCACCGGAGTGAATGTATGGGTCACGCGGAACGTCCGGCTCGACCCGACATCCACCACCGAGGTCGCGGTCGACGGCGTGTAGGTGAACGACACCAACGACATATTGACCACGCCGTAGCAACGCGAGGTGTTGCCGGTGATGGCCAGATCGGCGCTGGCCACGCCCCAACCTTCACAGGGGCTGCCCGGGGACGCGGCGTCGCCGTTGGTCGGCATGTAGCGCAGGCCCACCAGCGAACCGCCGTAGATGCCGCTGGAACGCGGAATCGCCGGGCATTCGATGTTGAGATAACCGGTGTTGTGCACGCCCAACTGGACGATGCCGTTGTTGATCACGCCCGGGCAATGCTTGGGCGGATCGACTTCGCAGACGATGTCCGCGCCGCGCACCGGAACCGGTTCGGTGTCCACGCGCTGGAACGGCTCGATCCGGCCCGGCTGGCTCTGCACGTCCTGCGGCTTGAACTGCACCCGCTGCACCTTCGGGTCCCAAGGCGTATCGCACAAGGTGCCCAGCACCGGATCGGTCTGCACCAGGTACATGTCCTGCGGATCGCCGACGCCGGTGCGATCGCTGAAGGAAGTACCGGCGGCGACCACGCGATCGGTCGACTTGCGGTCGATCGCGACCAGCATGTCCCGGCCGACGCCGAAGCGGTTGACGTTGAGCGGCGCGTCGTCGAGGTTGCCGATGGAGGCGGCGAACACCGAGCCGAACTCGGGCTGGCCGAGCGTGCCGGCCAAGGCCAGCATCGGGCCGCTGCCGCCCAGATCGTTGGTTTCCAGCACGTCATAGGCGCGGAACGCGCGGCCGTCGGGATCGGCCCACAGCGACTGCGCCAACACCGCGCACGAACCGGCGGCGAAGCGGGTCAGATAGGCCTGTACGTTGCTGCCGTCGACGTTGTTGTTCAAGCCGACCAGCACCGACTGTCCCGGGAACTGGCGGCCGCGCAACGCGGTCACGCCGTGGAACAACGCCTGCGATTGATCGGAGTTGTTGAGCGCGGTGCTGCACACCGGGGTGCCGTTGAAATCGGTGCGGAACATCAGGCCGCTGCTCAGGCCGCTGGGCGAAACCGAATTGCCCGCCACCACCAGATCGGTCGGCGCGCCGCTGGCGGCGACGTTTTCGGTCAGCGCACGAAAGCGCAGTTCCGGCCAACGGTCCAGGCCGTCGTAGTACTGGTTCCACAGCACGCTGCCGCCGGCGTCCAGGCGCGCGATGCGGCCCCACTTGCGCTTGTTGTCGCGCGAGTTCTCCTCGCCGACCAGGATCAGGTCGAATTGGCGGTCGCCCTGGCCTTCGATGATGTCGTAGCCGCTGGCGTACTGCTCGCGCTTGAGGTTGTCGATCACCGTGGTCCATTTCGGATTGCCTTCGCAATCGATCTGCAGCACGTAGATCGAACGGCCCTCGCCGATCCAGACGCCGCCGGTGACGGCGAAGCCGCGGCCGGTGCTCAGTTCGGTGATCGCCGCGCCCTGCGAGCGCTGGCCGCCGGCGATGTTGTAGGTTTTCTGCCACAGGTCCACGCCGTTGTCGTCGACGCGGGTGACTTGCACGTCCTGCAGATCGCCGCGGTTGCGGGTGCCGACGATGATAGAGCCCGCGCCGCCGCAGACGTTGACCGACTTCACGTCCTCGCCGAATTCGCTGGTCTGGGTATCGCCGTACACCGCTTCGAAATTCTGGGCCTGCGCCCATGGCGCAGCGAACAACAAACTCGTCGCCAGCACCGCGGCGCAACGCCGCAAGCTGGAACGTGTACGTTCCGTGGTGTCCATATCAGCCTCGTTTGCGGAATCGTTCCGCGTGAAGGGTCCGGCGCCTGTCGCGCAAGCGCCACCGGTCAACAGCCTCGCCGAGCCGGCGCAGCGCCAGTGACCGGCCCGACACTAGCGCGGCTGCGCGCGCGGTCGTAGGAACAAGAAGGGCCGATATCGGGACGCGGCGGGAAGGATTCGCAGCGCGCCGGCGCACTGCCGGCGACGGTCGTCCAGAATTGGCGTTAAAGCGCGCAGACGGTCACAACGTCGAAGCAGGCTGTTGCTTGCGGTTGGATACGGCGGGGCGCCCTCACCCCAACCCCTCTCCCGCATGCGGGAGAGGGGCTTTCAGACAAGTGAGAGTTTCGATCCGGCTGTAGGAGCGGCGCGAGCCGCGACCGCGAACCTCAACCCACCGCGCCGCCTACGACACGGTCGCGACTTACGACCGAAACTATGGGGCCCGAGGCTACTTGACCTCACCAAGCAACTCGACCTCGGCCAATTCGATCCCGCCCTGCCCGGCCGCCTCGTTCAACAAGCGCAAGCGATAACGCGTATACGCCGCCGGTTCGGCGATGGCGAAAGCGCGGGTCTGCCGGCGCCAGGCGAAGCGCTGATCGCGGCGTTCGTCCAGCGTGGTCCATTGCGCGCCGTCGTTGGAGCCCTGCAGCGCCCAGGCCTGCGCGTCGCCGCGCTTGCCGGCCGAGGTCAGGGTGTACAGGCGCACGGTCGCCGCCGTCTTGAAGCTCCAGCTCAGCAACGGCATGGGACCGTTCAAACGCGCCGAGGTGGTCGAGTCGTCGTCGAACAAGGCCGCGACCTGCTTGGTGCCCAGGCCGGCCACCGCGGCGTTGTCGCGACGGGCCAGATCGCGCAACGGCGACGGCGCCTCACCGTCCCGGCTCAGCGACTCGGGCAGCGCCTGCGCGGCGCTCGCCCAATTCGACGGCGACGGGCCCATGCGGAAATCCAGCACCGCGCCTTGTGCCAGCAATTCGTGCGGCAAGGTCAACCTTTCCCATGGCTCGCCGTTGACCCGCAACGACTGCACATAGCGATTGCGCTCGCTGACCTTGGGCGCGTTGATCTGCAATTGCTTGCCGTTGTCCAGATGGAGGGTCATGCGCTCGAAACGCGGCGCGCCGATCACGTACTCCGGCGAGCCCATGCGCAGCGGATAGAAACCGGCGGCGCTGAACAGCCACCACGCCGACATTTCGCCGTTGTCTTCGTCGCCCGGATAACCCTGGCCGATCTCGCCGCCGACATAGAGTCGGTCCATGATGTCGCGCACTTTCTCCTGGATGCGCCAGGGCTGCCCGGCCGCGGCGTACATGTAGGGAATGTGGTGCGAAGGCTGGTTGCTGTGGCCGTACTGGCCCATGCGCACGTCGCGCGCTTCGATCATCTCGTGGATCACCCCGCCGTAGCTGCCGACCTCGAAGGTGCCCGGCGTGGCGAAGAACAGATCCAGCTTGTTGCCCAGCGCGGTGCGTCCGCCGTACAGCGCGGCCAGGCCGGCGCCGTCCTGCGGCGCGTGGAAGGCCATGTTCCAGGCGTCGGTCTCGGTGTAGTCGCCGCCCCACCGGGTCGGATCGAATTCGGTCGCGGTGTAACGCCACCGGCCGTCGCGGTGACGGCCGAGGAAGAAGCCCAGTTGCGGATGGAACAGATTGACGTAGCCCAGCGCGCGGTTGCGGTAATACGCGGCATCGTCGGCGTAGTGCTCGCGATAAGGATCGTCGGCGCCGGCTTCGCGCGACAAAGCCGAGGCCAGACGGCCGATGGCGAAATCGTTGATGTAGCCGTCCATCGACCACGACAGGCCTTCGTCGGTGCTGGTATCGGTGTAGCCCTTGAAGATCGCGCGCTCGATGCCCTTGCGCCCCGCGCCCGGCACCGGGCTGACGCTGGAGGCGTTGCGGATCGCCGACTGATAGAACGAACGCACATCGAAATTGCGCACGCCCTTGAGCCAGGCGTCGGCGAAGGCGACGTCGGAACTGGTGCCCACCATCAGGTCCGCGTAACCCGGCGAAGACCAGCGCGCGATCCAGCCGCCGTCGCGGTACTGCTGGACGAAACCGTCGATCATCTCGCCCGCATGCTTGGGCGTGAACAGCACGTAGGCCGGCCAGCTGGTGCGGTAGGTGTCCCAAAAACCGTTGTTGACGTAGACCTTGCCGTCCATCAGCGCCGCGCCGGTGCGGGTCGCGCTGCTCGGACCGGCGGCCGGCGAGAACGAGCTGGCGTATTGGTACAGCGGGCGCTCGGCGGTACCGGTGTTTTCGAAGCCGCTGTTGGGATACAGGAACAAGCGATACAAATTGGAATACAGCGTGGCGCGCTCGTGCTCGGGCGCGTTGTCGATCTGGACGATGCCCAGTTGCGCGTCCCAGGCCGCGCGCGCGCGTTCGCGCACCGCGTCGAACCCCTCGCCGTCGGCGATCTCCAGCGCCAGATTGCGCTTGGCCTGATCCACGCCGATCAGCGAAGTGGCGATGCGCATCGTCACCTGGCGGGTGGGATCGGCGGACAGATCGAAGCGATACCAGGCCGAAACCCGGTCGCGGTCCTTGGCGCGATCCAGGCGCGATCCGTCGACGATGGGCCGGTCGAAACGAGCATGGAAATACAAGCGGCTGGCGCCGGTGGACAGCTTGCTCTTGCTTTCGGTCCAGCCGCTGAGCCCGAGTCCGTCGCGGTCGAGCACGATGTCGCCGTTCTCATCGCGCTGATCGAACAACAGCCGCGCCTGCTCGCCGGGATAGGTGAAGCGCAGCATCGCGGCGTGATCGGTCGGGGTCATCTCGGCGATCACCCCGTTGTCGAAACGCACGCGGTAGTAATCGGCGCGCGCGGTCTCCTGGTCGTGGCCGAAGCTCAGCGCGCGCTTGGCGCGATCGAATTCCGGCGCGCCCTCGCCGATCGACGGCAGGATGTGGAAGCTCTGCCGGTCGCCCATCCACGGGCTGGGCTCGTGCGACAGCGCGATGGCCTCGATGCGCGGACGGTTGTCCTCGCCGTTGCGCTCTTGGTACTGGTAGATCCAGTCCGAACCGGCGTTGGTGGTCGGGGTCCAGAAATTGAATCCGTGCGGCATCGCCACCGCCGGGAAGGTATTGCCGCGCGAGTAGCGCGCATTGGAATTGCTGCCGCGGCGGGTGTCGACGTAGTCGCTGGGGCGCAGCGCGCCGGACTTGTCCGCGTCCTTCTTGCGCGGCGCCGGTTGGATGCGCAGATCGTCCAGATAGCCGCGATACGAATGCCCGGGCTCGCCGTCGTGCACCAGCACGATCTGGCGCACGCGGCGTCCGGCCGCGACTTCGCCGATGCGGCTGGACACCGCGTTCCACTGATCCGGATACAGCAGGCGCGCCGCGCCTTGTCCGCGCGCGGTCAGCGGGTTGCCGTAGCGGTCCAGCGGCTTGCGCTCAGACAGGCGACTGCCGTCGTCGAACACCAGATCGATGGCGACGTAGGTGGAAGCGTTGCGCAGATTGTCGAGCCCCGACACCGGCGCCGGCGCGGCGACGTTGGCCGGCGACAGCGGAAACACCCGGTATGACAGCTCGCTGTCCTTGCCGATCGCGATGTCGACCTCGAACAGCTGCGCCTGTTGTTCGCCGCCGCTGGGCGCTTCGAAGCGCAACGAGCGCAACCCGGTGAAACCGACCTCGGGTTTGGCGGTCAGCGCCGCGGCCTGGGGCGGACCGCCGTCCACGCGCAGGCGGATCGGATCGGCGGCCCGCAACGCCGGCGCCGCGTCGGCGGCTTCGAACGAGTTCCAGAACTGCCTGCCCGGCTTGGCCGCAAACGCTGGAGCCGCGATCGCCCAGATCAAGCCCATGGCCAATGCCGTCCTGGCCGCGTGCGCGCCGCGGCGCCCTGAGTTGCTTGCCGACATGTCCCGCTCCCGTCCTGCCCCAAACGGCATCGCCGTCATGCCGCCGCGCGCCGCCGTATGACGTCACGCCGCGGTCCGAGACCGATTTGAATCGATCTAAATTCAGCTTGTCAAACCGCGATGCAGCACGGGAATACGCTGTTCAGTATTCTTAAATTCAAATAAAAACAAATGCTTAGACATATGGATGCAGTGAACGTTCACCGTCCTTTGGCACACCTTTTGCGTCAATACCCTCACAATGTGACTTGAATCACATTTTTAACGGGACTGAATCACGTCCCAAACCACCCCTTGCCCTTCGGAACTCGGTCCTCATGCCGATACAGCATCGTCTTGCCCTGTCCATCGCCCTGGCGACCGCGACAGCAACTTGCCTTCCCGCGTCAGTTCTTGCCGCTACACGTCAACAACCTGCGACCGATCCCTTACCGGAGATCGAGCGCCTGCGCGCCGATCGCCAATGGCTGGCCGCGCTGGCGCGGATCGAGAGTGCCCAGTCCGCGAGCCCCGGCGATGAACGTTTGTATCGGCTGCAGGCGCTGACCCTGGCCGATCTGGGCGGCGCCGACCGCGCCTGGACTCTGTACCAGGCGCGGCCGCAGTTGTTCAGCGCCGACGAGCGTCAACGTCTGCAGTCCGATCGTTTCGCCCGCCGGGTGCTGTGGGGCACGTTGTTTCCCGAAAGCGAGGCCCAGCGCCTGACCGAGATGCGCCAGGCGCGCAGCCTGCTCGAACAGCAGCGCGCCGACCAGACGCCGGCCCAGCAACAAGCCGATCTGCGCACGCGCTTCGATGAGTTGGTGATGCTCAACCATCTCGAACGCCACGCCGAGGCGGTACAGCGCTATCGCGCGCTGCAGGCCGAGAACGTGCAACTGCCGATGTACGCCCTGGCCAAGATCGGCGCCTCGCTGCTGGCCGACAAGCATCCGGAAGAAGCCGCGCAAGTGCTCGAACACGTCGTGCGCGAATGGCCGGAAGACCAGGATTCGCAACTGCAGTTGGCCTATGCCTATTCGGAAGCCGAGCGCTTCGACGACGCCCACGCGCAACTGCAGAAGATCAAGGCGGCGCAGCCCGCATTCGTACGGGTCAAGGGCGCCAAGGAAAGCCACGAGAACTGGCGTCACTACGACGCCGACAGTCACCTGACCATGATCGGCCTGTACGGCGAGGACACCGTCGGCGCGCAGAAGTATCTGGAAAGCCTCGCCGCGATCGGCCCCGGCAACGCCGGCCTGCAGACCGATCTTGGCGTGACTTATCAAAAGCGCGGCTGGACCGATCGCGCCTTGGAGCGCTTCCGCATGGCCAGCACGCAGGAGCCGACCGACGTCGGCGCGCGCGTCGGTCAGGTCGGCGCGTATGTGCAACACAACCGGGTGGATCTGGCGCGACCGATCCACGACGAATTGATCGAACGCCGCGCGCGCGACGTGCAGGTCAAGCAGATGACCGAGTCGTGGGACAGCCGGCTGGGTTGGCAATGGCTGATCGGCAGCAGCTTCGGCCGCAGCGACGCGCGCGGCGGCGGCGCCACCGCATCGCCGCTGGGTACGCGCGACGCCGAGCATCGCGTCGAGATCCGCAGCCCGCTGATTCACGACCGCTGGCGTCTGACTGCGCATGCGCGCGATGCCTGGGCCGATTATCCCGACGGCGCGTTCGGCAAGGAGCGCGTGCACGACCGCCGCGCCGGGGTCGGCGCGCTGTACGTCTACGACCGTTTGAGCCTGGGTTTCGGCGTGGATCGCGCCAACGACCGCTGGCTCGACCGCGGCGACCGCACCGGTTATTACGCCGATGCGGACTGGCGCTTCAACGACGCGTGGTACGGCACCGCCTCGTGGTATCGCGGCACGCCGGAAGCCTCACTGCAAGCGCGCCGCAACGCCATCGACGCCGACGCGTTGAGTCTGGGACTGCGTTACACCCCGAACGAGCGCACCCGCCTGGGCGCGACCGCGCAGCAGTTGCGTTACAGCGACGACAACACCCGCACCGCGTTCGGCCTCAACGCCGAGCAACGGCTGTACACCCGACCGCACCTGCTGATCGACGGACTGGCCGACCTGGCCACCAGCCGCGCCAGCCGCCGCGATAGCCAGGTGCCCTACTTCAACCCCAGCCGCGATGCCTCGCTGAATCTGGGCGTGCGCTTCGACCATCTGGCCTGGCGCCGTTATCAGCGCCACTTCCGCCAGCGCCTGACCGCGCAGGCCGGGCCGTACTGGCAACGCGGGTACGGCAGCCATTGGGTTCCGCAACTGCGCTACGAACACGAATGGCGCTTCGCCACCGGCCGCACCTTGAACTACGGCGTCAATTGGTCGCGGCCGGTCTACGACGGCGTGCGCGAACAACGTCTGGGTTTCGATTTGAGCTTCCGTTGGGGAGAGGAATGAACATGCAAGGTTTCGTCATCCCCACCGCGGCGATGCGCCGCGCGTTCCGCCGTTTGACCCTGATCGCGTTGTTGGCGCTGCCATTCGCCGCCACAGCCGCCGCGGCCGCCGCGGCCGCCGAACCGGCGTCCGACCACACCGAAGACAACGACCGCCTCAACGCCGCCGAAGCCATCGCCCAGCAGGCCAAGGCCGATCAGCTGCTGGTACTGAGCTATCACGACATCCGCGACGATGTCGCGCGCAAGGGCGATCCCGACGCCTATGCGGTCAGCACCCAGAACTTCGCAGCGCATCTGGACTGGCTGTCCGGTCACGGCTACCGCCCGGTCGCGCTGAGCGAGGTGATCGCAGCCTCGCGCGGCGAAAAGAAACTGCCGCCCAAGGCGGTGTTGCTGACCTTCGACGACGGTCTGCGCAGCATCTACACCCATGTCTTCCCGCTGCTGCGCGCCTATGGCTATCCCGGCCTGATGGCGGTGGTGACCGGCTGGGTGGACTTGCCGCGCGAGCAACAGGTCGACTACGGCCCGCGCATGTTCACCCACGACGACTTCGTCACCTGGGATCAGCTGCGCGAGATGCAGGCCTCGGGCCTGATCGAAATCGCCTCGCACAGCGACAACCTGCACCGCGGCGTGACCTCCAACCCGCAGGGCAACACCATGCCCGCGGCGATCACCCGCGAGTGGGACGGCAAGGCCCAGCGCTACGAAACCGAAGCCGAGTATCTGGCGCGGGTGCGCCGCGATCTCACCGACAGCTCCGCCAAGATCAAGCGCGAGCTCGGCGTGTCGCCGCAGTCGGTGGTGTGGCCGTACGCGGCCTACAACAGCCAGACCAACGCCCTGGCCGACCAACTCGGCATGAGCGTGACCTTCGATCTGGAAGGCCGCCATCAGACGGTCGGCCGCGATCTGCACGGCCTGGCGCGGTTGCTGATGTTCGATAACCCGACCGTCAACGATCTGGCCTTCGAACTGCGCCACGACGAGGAACTCGACGGCGTGCGCGCGCTGCAGGTCGATCTGGACTACGTCTACGACGCCGATCCGGCGCAGCAGGCGCGCAACCTGGACAAACTGATCGAGCGGGTCAAGCAGATCGCTCCCAGCCACGTGTTCCTGCAGGCCTTCGCCGATCCCGACGGCAACGGTTCGGCCGACGCGATGTATTTCCCCAACCGCCATCTGCCGATGCGCGCGGATCTGTACAACCGCGTCGCCTGGCAGCTCAAGACCCGCGCCCACGTCAAGGTGTTCGCATGGTTGCCGGTACTGGGCTTCGAACTGCCCGACCGGGCGCTCAACGCGAAACTCGAAATCAAGGCCAGCAATCCGGCCGAAACCCACCGGCTCAATCCGTTCGAACCGCAGACGCGCAAGATCGTCGCCGATTTGTACGAAGACCTGGCCGTCAGCGGCTACACCGAAGGCCTGCTGTTCCACGACGACGCGCTGCTGCGCGAGGACGAACTGCGCGGCCAGGCGCCGGCCGATCCGGCCGCGCGCACCCAGGCGCTGATCGCGTTCACCCAGGAACTGGCGCGCGCCGCCGGCAAGTGGCGGCCCAAGCTGATCACCGTGCGCAATCTGTTCGCCGCTCCGGTGCTCGATCCCGACAGCGAGGCGTGGTTCGCGCA
Organism: Lysobacter sp. CA199; assembly: GCF_052078715.1. Classification (NCBI taxonomy): domain Bacteria; kingdom Pseudomonadati; phylum Pseudomonadota; class Gammaproteobacteria; order Lysobacterales; family Lysobacteraceae; genus Lysobacter; species Lysobacter sp. CA199. Next base: position 61,736 of record NZ_JBQJIL010000001.1, read on the forward strand.
GAGCCTGGCCGCGTTCAACCAGGCCTACGACTACACCGCGGTGATGGCGATGCCGTGGATGGAGAACAGCGGCGATCCGCAGCGTTGGATGGACCGGTTGGTGGCCCAGGTCAAGCGCTCGCCGCGCGGTCTGTCGCGCACCATCTTCGAACTGCAGACGGTGGATTGGCGCGACAAGCAACGGCCGATCCCCGCCGCCCAGCTCAAGACCATGGCGCGTCGTCTGCAGGCCGATGGCGCGCGCCATCTGGCCTGGTACCCGGACAACTTCATCGACGACCGCCCCTCGACCGTCGACGCACGCGAAATCATGTCCGCGCGCGGCTTCCCTTACATCGAACGCTGAAGCGGGCGAACGCTGAAGCCGGCAAAGGCTGAAGCGGGCGAACGCCGAAGCCGCCGAACGCTGAACCCAGCCAACCTCGACGCCAGTCGCAGCCGCGCAATCGGCTGCGACGCCAGCCCCGACTACGCCGAAAGACCGTCACGAGACTGCCATGAGTCAAGCCGCCAGCCCTGTGCTCACCGCGCTATTTCAATTCGCGTTCTTCTATCCGATCGTGATGTCGTTCTTCTGGATCGCCGGCGGGCTGTACTACTACTTCCGCCGCGAACGCCATTCGCGTCCGCGCACCGATCCGCCGGCGCTGGACGACGCGCCGTTCGTGTCGATCCTGATCCCGTGCCATAACGAAGGCGATCACGTCCACGAAACCATCGGCGCGGCGCTGGCGCAACGCTATCCGCGTTTCGAGGTGATCGCGATCAACGACGGCAGCCGCGACGACACCGGCGACAAGCTCAACCGCCTGGCCGCGCAACACGACCAACTGCGCGTGGTGCATCTGGACCGCAACCTGGGCAAGGCCAACGCCATGCGCATGGGCGCGCTGGCGGCGCGCTCGGAGTATCTGGTCTGCATCGACGGCGACGCCTTGCTGGACGAGTACGCGGCCCATTGGATGGTCTGGCATCTGTGCCAGGGCGCGCGGGTCGGCGCGGTCACCGGCAACCCGCGCATCCGCAACCGCTCCACCCTGCTCGGCCGGCTGCAGGTCGGCGAATTCTCTTCGATCATCGGCATGATCAAGCGCGCGCAGCGCGTGTACGGCCGCATCTTCACCGTATCCGGGGTGATCTGCGCTTTCAGGCGCAGTGCCCTGCACCGGATCGGCTATTGGTCCGACAGCATGGTGACCGAAGACATCGACATCAGTTGGCGTTTGCAGATGGACCACTGGGACATCCGCTACGAGCCCAACGCGATGTGCTTCATTCTGATGCCGGAAACGCTCAAGGGCTTGTGGAAGCAGCGCCTGCGTTGGGCGCAAGGCGGCGTGGAGGTGCTGATGCGCCACACCCGCGATCTGTTCTCATGGCGCAGACGGCGGATGTGGGCGGTGCTGGCCGAATACGTGCTGAGCGTGGGCTGGGCTTACATCATGGCCTTCATCATCGCGCTGTGGGCGCTGGGGCTGTTCGTGGCCTTGCCCGAGCAACTGCGCGTCACCACGTTGCTGCCGTCCTGGCACGGGGTGATCCTGGCGCTGATCTGCCTGCTGCAGTTCGCCGCCAGCATCATCATCGACCGTCGCTACGAAACCGGCGTCGGCCGCAATTACTACTGGATGATCTGGTACCCGATGGCGTACTGGTTGCTGAGCTTCGCGACCACGGTCACCGCGGTGCCCAAGGCGCTGCTCAAGCGCCGCGGTACACGTGCGACCTGGGTCAGCCCGGATCGGGGACTGCGATGAGCAGCGACGACCGCACCCCGACCATCGGGCCCGGCACCGGCCGCGCGGCCGCGAATTTCTCGCGTCCCGCCCATGCGCTCGCATCCACGGCCGACGCGCCGGTCGACGCCGCGCAGGCATCCAAGCCGGTACCGCACAAACTCGATTCGCGCCTGATCCAGAAGCCCAACGCACAACGTCCGTTGCCGCGCACGCTGTGGGGCATGATCACCGGCCTGTTCTGGTTGATCTATCTGTATCTGTGGACGCCGGTGGTGACGCTGGTGCTGTGGCTGCTGGGCATCCGCAACGTCGCCTCCGAGTTGTACCTGCGCGAGCACGAAGTCGACCCGTTCCTGATGCTGGCGTTGCCGGCGACGGCGGGCGTGGTGGTCGGCCTGCTGCTGATCTGGGCCGAGTACAACCGCTGGCGTTTCACCGCGGCCGGCAGCGAGCGCCGCGGGCTGCAACCCAACGTGACCCTGGACGAAGTCGCGCGCGCGCTCGGCGCGGACAACGAAGTCGCCAGCGCGCTCAACGCGGGCCGGGTCAGCGTGCTGCACATGGATCCCAACCACGCCGTGCCCTTGTCGGTCAGCGCGGTGACGCCCAGCCTGCCGGCGCAACCCTTCCCGCCGGTGGCGATGCCCAAGTTCGCGCGCGCGACCGAAACGCGCGACAACTCATGGCTGATGGCGGTGGCGCTGAGCGCGATCGCGGTGGTGATCGGCGTGCTGATCGTGGTGTCGCACGGTTATCGGCAGATCGAAACCTCCGCGCCGATGCGGGCGGTCGAAGGCACGCCGGGCATCGATCGTCCGGGCCTGGAACAAGTGGCGATCGAAACCGCTCAGGTCACGCTGTCGCAGATCGACCGCGTCGCGGCCAAGGCCAAAGCGAGCGCGGCCAATGCCGCCGCCGCGGCCGAGAAGGCGCGCATCGCCAAGGCCGCCGAGGCCGAACGCGCGCGCCGTGCCGCGCGCGCGGCCAACGCCGCGAACGCCAAGCCGCGCCCGTTGCCCGGCTTCAGCCCCAAACCGCCTTACCCGATCGATGCGCTGCGCCACAGCGAAGGCGGCCAAGTGACCTTGCGTGTGCAGGTATCGGCCGACGGGCGTCCGCTCAAGGTCGACATCAGCCGGCGCAGCGGCAATCGCGCCCTCGATCGCGCAGCGCAGAGCACAGTGCGCCGCTGGCGCTTCGCCCCGGCCGTACGCGACGGCAAGGCGGTCGCGGCGGTGGTGATCGTGCCGGTGGAGTTCAAGCCAAGGAACTGAACATAAACCCAACCACCAATGCGCCACTAGAAACCGCAGTCCCACCACCAAAACACCCCGCCCCATTACCGCCCCCAATCACCTCCCCAACGGAACCTCCAAATAACTCCCACCCGACCACTCGATCCGCAACGCCTCCCCCGCATCGCTCAAGCTCTCATCGCTGACGTCCTTGCCGCTGCCGTAATTGATCTGATCCTGCGGCCCCTTGCCCGGTCCCACCAGCGCCACGAGCCTGCTGCCCGCTTGGAACCGACGGCTGCTCAACCGTCCGGCGCTGAAATCGAAACGCTCGCGGCGGCCTGGGCGCAGCAGCCGGCGATGCTCGGGATGGCCCTGATAACTCAGCCGCGATTGATAACGCGATAGTTGGAAGTATTCCCCCTGCGCGGTGAGTTCGTACAAGCCGATATGCAGATCGATGTCGCGCTTGTTGGTCTTCAACTCCAAGCGGCCGCCGAACAAACCGCTGAACTCGACCGCCCGCTCGAACGGCTCGCTGATCAGCACCAGGTTCCCGGCCGTATCGATGGCGCGATCGACGACCGCGCCGCCCGGCACGATTCTGTCGACATCGCCGCGATCGGCCAGGTCCACCGTCTGCACGATCGGCGCCATCGCCGCCGCCGGCCGCTCGCGCAAGGCCAGCGTGCCGTCCGCTCGCGCGGCGCCGAAATGCAGGCGCAGCCGTCGCGGCCCCATCGCCGCCAGCGACGGCGCATGCTTCCAGACATTCGCGCCCATCACCTGATAGTTGATCCGATCCTTCAATAGCGCCGGCTTCGGCGCACCCTTGAACACATAGTCGAACCACTGATAGCGCAACTGCCCGATATCGATATGGGCCACGGGGTCGACCGTATACCCGCGCACGACATTGCCGGCGACCACGGTGCCACGCTGGCCGCTGAAGTGGTTGTACGGGCCGATCACCAGGTAATGCTCGGCCTTGGGCCGATAACGGTAGTGCTCACGCAGATGGTGCAAGGCGCCGATCTGCGCACCGTCGAAATAACCGGTGGTGGTCAGCACCGGAATGTCGATCGCGCCGTATTCCTCGCGGTACGGGGTCATGGCCTGCCAATAGCCGTCGTAACCCGGATGATCGAGCCAGCGCCGATAGAACACGTTGACCGTACCGTCGAGGCGATCGCGTTCGCGGTACGCGCCGCCTTGCAGATACCACTGCCGATACATGCTTCGCCAACGTCCGCCGTCTTCGTAAGCCGCCTTGTCCAGGGTCTTGTTGTTGGCCACGTAGAACGGCCAGTAATGCTGGAATCCGAAGAAGATGCCGCCCTCCATCGGCACGTCGACGCCGGGCGCACCGGTCACCGACGGCATCATCGCCTTGAGCGCCTTCGGACGATGCTTGGCCGCGGCCCATTGGGTGAAACCTTCGTAACTGCCGCCGAACATGCCGACCCGGCCATCGCTCCACTCCTGCGCCGCGATCCAATCGATCAACGCCGCAGCGTCGCGGCCGTCATGCTCGTACGGCACCGGCGCATCGGGGCTGCAACCCTTGCCGCGACTGAGCCCGGTCACGCCCGCATAGCCGTTGGCCGCGCTGCGCCGGGCTTCGTTGAGCATCGTCGCCGGATCGGCGTAGATGGTGAAGTTGAGCAGCGCGGTCAGCCTGGACGGCGCCGCACGCTGGCGCACGATCAGCGCGCATACGGTCGCGCCGTCGGGCGTAGGCACCCGCACGTCGCGCTGGATCAGATAGCGGCGCTCATCTTCTTGCGCCACCAACGCGGACGCCTGCGCGGTGAAGTCGCGATAGACCATCGCTACCAGATAGGCGCGGACCAGCTCGAGCGCCGAGGCCCGATCGATGCGCGGTTTCCCCTGGTGCGTCGCCAAGGCCTGATCCAGCGCCTGTTGCTGCGCGACCGGATCGAACTGATCGGCGCCGAAACCGCGCAACGCGATCGCCGCGGCGCGATCGTCCATCAACGCGAACGCAGCCTGGAAACCGCGACGGAACGCATCGTCGAAATCGATCCGCTCGCGCGCCTGCAGCAACTTGCTTGCCGCGTAGATCTCGTATTGCGCGAGCATCGCGCGCTGCTGGGGCGGCCCGCCCAATGGCGACAGGCCGCGCAGTTCCTCTATCGAACCCAGCGCCTGCGAATAGTGCCCGGCGACCAGTTGCAGCCGAAACGCGTTGCCCAGATAGTGCACACGGTCGCTATCGCGGTAATCGGCGACGACCCGCTCGGCGAGCCGGGGCATCTCGCGATCGAGCGCGGCGCGACTGGCGGCCGCCGTGGCGGAAAATGGATAGTCCTCGGCGGCGAACACGGGAGCGGACAGCAACAACAAGACCCAGCCTATGACAACGGCGCGACGCATCCCTTTCTCCCCTGGCCGCGAGAGGCGACCGTAACATCATAGATGAGCGAACGCGCGGAAGGGTCGCATACGTGGGACGCGGACACCAGTATCCGGGAATCTGCTTAGCCTTGAACAGCCATGCGAACAATCCGGCACGGCCGTCTGCTGAGGACGTGTCATGACTGAATCATCTGGAGTAGGAGGAACTGGGCGTAGCGCTGGACCTGCCGGGCCTTCCGATACGCAGACATCCATTGATAAAGCCATCTCCGAAGCGAACAAGGCTTATGACGCAAGCGACGTCGCCGACAAGGCGGCTCAGGATGCGATGAATGCCTGCAACGCCGAGACGGCTCAGGCAGCGGCAGACAGAGCCAAAGCGGCGACCAAGGAGGCGGCGGAACACGCACAGGCCGTCGTGGACGCCGCTCCTGGGGACGAATCCATTGCCGCTGAGGCTGCAAGGCATTCAAAAAATGCAGCCGACTATGCGAAAACGGCGCAAGACGCTGCTGATGCTGCGAAGGCGGCAAGTACTTCAAAGGATCCCGACGTAGCGCGGACATACGAGGACAGAGTGAAAAGCTGTCTGGTGCCGCAAACTCCAACGGATATGCGTAAGGCCTCATTGTCGCTGGGCACCATCAATCAGCTGAATGCGATGTGGTAGTCCGCGAATCAGCGGAGGCTGGTTGGCGATACGTCGAGGACGATGCGGACTCGAACACGCCCAGATGCAATCATGGCGGTGGTCTCAACTCTTGAGACAGGGCAATGCTTTAGTCAAAAGTCACGCAGACCTCGCGGCTGAGAGTCGACATGGCACGGCACCTGGAGTCGCGAGAGACTACGCCCCGCCTGAGCGCAAGATACGATCCGCCATGACCACATCCCACATCGATCCGAAGCTCGTTTTCGCCTGGCAAACTGCGCATTCCATCGCCCGCAGCTCACCGCCTCCTGTCCACGATCGCGGGGGCTTCCGGGTAGACACCCACTCGGAAAAAGAAGTCAAACGCTGGGTATTCCCACAGTTGTGCGATGGCTTGCGCGATGTAGCGCATGAGATTACGGCGCCACGACATTATTTGAAGCTGTGCGGCTCGGGCGAGGAACTGCGAAGCGCACTGCCGGCTCGCTGGGAGGTTCAACCGGCGAACTATTTCATGATCGCGGCGGCGGCAACTCACGATCCAAAGCCGCTGCCGGATGGGTACAAGGTGGAGCTTCATCGAGCCGGGCCCGTCGCCCGGGCTTGCATCATCGCGCCGAATGGCGATCTGGCCGCAAGCGGATGCGCGGCGGGGACCACGGATGTCTTCGTTTACGATCGCATCGAAACCGCGCAAGAGCACAGGCGCAAAGGATTGGGCGTCGCGGTGATGGTCGCTCTTGGAACGGCAAGGAAATCCCTCGCAAGTGCTCAGCTTCTGGTCGCGACAGCAGACGGCCGCGGCCTTTATGCCAACCTGGGCTGGACAGTGATCGCACCGTTGTCTGCGGCAACGATTCCGGAAAGTTGAATTCATACGCGGACTGATCCTTCAGCCCGACCCACGATCGCCTCGAGCATTGGGTCGCCGCGTATCGCATTGCCTGTGTTGCGGACGCGCCAGGTCATGTTTACGTCGCAAGCGTGTCATTCCCGCTCGCAACCAGTCCGAATGTCCGCTTCCGACCCGTTGCGGCGACTTGAGTTTCCGCTAGAATTCCAGCGTTGCAGGACAAGCAAGTAAGAATCAGGGGCGCAAACACCCTTGATTGAAGACCGCCGATCTACAGACAGGGCGATCATGAATCCGATTTCCAGGCATGACTCTCTCAGCGCGTCAGGCGGCACTGCAGATTCATCCTGCGCCCCTTCCATTACACCTGCGCGCAATGGCCTCGCATCGGGAGAGCTGGCTTTTTCGTCAGCGACCGACCTGGCGCAACTGATTCAGCGAAAACAAGTCAGCTCGTTGGAACTCACTCAATACTACATCGAGCGCATCGAACAATTCGATAAAGTGTTGAATGCCGTCGTAGTGAGGGATTTCGAACGCGCACTGGAAGCGGCGAAGTTAGCCGATGAGTCTCTTGCTCGGGGACACCGACTGGGATCGCTGCACGGCGTCCCGATGACGATCAAAGAAGCCTTCGACGTTTCTGGATTGCCAACTACGTGGGGCGTGCCGGAGCAACGCGACAACCTCGCCCTGGACGACGCAACGGTTGTCGAGCACCTGAAGGCAGCCGGCGCCAATTTCATGGGGAAAACGAACGTCCCGCTGCGACTCGCGGACTGGCAGAGCTACAACGACATTTACGGAACAACCAACAACCCCTGGGATACGCAGAGGTCGCCGGGCGGATCTTCTGGCGGATCGGCCGCCGCGCTGGCGGCCGGTTTGACCGGCCTGGAATTCGCCTCCGATATCGCTGGGTCGATCCGAAATCCGTCTCACTTCTGTGGTGTGTATGGGCACAAGCCCACGTATGGAATCGTTCCAACGCTTGGCCACAATCCTCTTGGCGTCGTATCCGCGCCGGATCTGAATGTCGTCGGGCCCATGGGGCGAAGCGCAGAAGATCTGGAGCTGGCTCTGGATGTCGTAGCGGCTCCTGACCGGTTCCGCTCATCGGGCTGGAGACTGGTGCTTCCACCGCCGAAGGCGCGCACGTTACGAGGCTTGCGCGTCGCGATTTGGCCGAAGGAGGATTTCGTTCCTACCTCTGTCGAGATATCGGATCGCGTGCAGGAAGTCGGAGAAGTGCTTGCTCGGGCTGGCGCGGTAGTCTGCGATCTGGCGCGCCCTGAAATCTCTCCAAGGCAATCGCACAACACCTATTTGAACCTGTTGGCATCGGCAGGGCTTGTTAACCTTCCCGATGAATACTATTCCGCTATCCAGAGCGGGGCTGCAGAGCTCGATGCGAACGATGGGTCGCTGTTAGCGGTACTTACACGTGCCCGCGTACTGGATCATCGAAGCTGGTCCGATCACGATGAAGCGCGTACCAACGACCGACTGCGGTGGCGCGCCTTCTTTAACGATTGGGATGTGGTGATATGCCCGATTTCCGCAACAACGGCCTACGAACACGATCATCGGCCCAGGCTTGAGAGAGTTCTCACCGTCGACACGGCACTGACTTCGCATTACGAGCATTACTTTTGGGTAGGTCTTGCGACCGTCGCCTATTTGCCCAGCACTGCTTTTCCCAGCGGATTGTCACGCGATGGGCTTCCGATCGGTCTGCAGATCATCGGTCCGGAATATGGCGATCGGACCACTATTGAAGTAGCCCGACTCATCGCACAAGAGCTTGGCGGTTTTCAGGCGCCGCCTGGTTTCGGGGCTTAACACCCACGGCCGAGCGTCTACATTTGGCCGGAAACGGACCTAAGGCGAAGTTGGCGCAGCCCCTCCAGGGGTCTTGATCAACTTCCAATCTGCCTGCGAAAGTTGCGACTACTGGATAAGGGGCCGCCAGTGGCGACTGACAGTTAACGCGCGTAGCCGCGTTGGACCAACCACGCCTGTTGGGGCATAAGAGCCCGAATGGAGCCCACGCAATCTTCTTCACGCATCAAGGACTCTGCGTCAGCCCTGTTTGACGAGCGTTCGTTTGCCTATTGAACTGTTCTTGCGTGCGGTGGGTCTTGCCAGGCCGGGGATCAGGAAGTCAGTGACGCTCCGGCCATACTTCGTCTTCTGGGTCAGCCACAGCGGCATCCGCCCACGGCCCGACCAGGTGTTGCGCTTGTTCTCTGGGTCGCGGTACTTGGCAGCGACCTTGCTCGCCTTTCGCCGCGACGCGCGCTTTTTACCGGCAGTTTCGGCCACCGGCTGATCCCCATAGAGTTCCTCGATCGTATAACCGTACTGAGCAGCGAGTGCGATCACTTTTCGACGCACCAAGGCGATGGAGCGACGGCTGGATATCAACTGTCTCCGCTGCTCCGCGGCGATCAGAAGGGAATTCAGTTCCGACAGGTTGAGCTTCTCGATATCGATATTCATGCCGCAAAGGGTCCAGCCACACCTATCAACCTGTCAAGCAACAACGCCGATGGTCTGTGGGAATGCGCTTCGGCCCGGAAGCTGCAGCCAGTCGGAGTTGGGGCTGCCTCACCTGGATATCCCCGCACTGCTGGATTCCAAAATCGTATTTATCTTTGCGATCAGACCAGGATCGGCTTGGTCCTGTCCGCCGTGGGTGCGTAGCTAGGCCGGCTCCGAGCCGGAGCGGGACATTGAGGCGCTGGATAGAGACTGACGATGCCACCCACCGATTGGCTCACATGAGCCAATGGCCCAGACCGCCGATGCACCTTTCCCAGGACAAGCCCAGGTGCTGCCCAGGCGTCCATCCAGTCAGTTGACTATCTACCTACCAATAGGTAGGCTAAATTTTCCTCCTACTGAAACGACCCCATGGGCATCTCCCCTATCGGCTGGCTCCACACACTGGGAAGCCTCCCCGCGATCCCTCTCGCCGCTTACATGTTGGTCAAGCAGGGACGGATCGCCCCTGAAACCAAAGCAGGGCGCGCCTACTTCTGGTTCATGCTGTTAGGGGTGCTCACGGTCTACCCGATCGCGCATCAAGCCATCAGCTCGATCGTCGCGACCGTCACCCTTGCGGCGCTTCTTCTGGGGTATGCCCTCTCACGATGGCCGACGGCACCGCGCTTGTGGAAGTACATTGAGACGGCCTCACTCAGCCTCAGCGTGTTCCTGCTGATGGTCCCCACCGTAAGCGAAACCTTGCGCCGGCTCCCGGTGGGCAAACCGCTAGTGACCGATCTGAAGGACCCGCTTTTGCTCGGTACGCCGGGCGCGCTATTTTTGGCGCTGATCGTCGGCACCGGGTTGCAGATGCGCGCGCTGTACAAGCACAAATCCATTCAAAGCAAGGCAGGCAGTTGATGTCCCCATCCAGATCCGATCCGCAGTCGCCGTACTCGCCCAAAGCCCAGCAGATCATTCAGCGAACGAATGAACTGCTGGCCTCGGGCGGCTACAACGGCTTCAGCTACGCGGATATCGCCGAGTTGGTTGAGGTGAGAAAGGCCAGCATCCACCATCATTTCCCTACCAAAGCGGATCTGGTGAAGGTAACGGTCGTCCTACATCGGGACGCAACCCGGCGTGGCCTGCAGTCACTCGATCAATCGATGCCCGATCCTCTGGAGCGACTCATGGCCTACAGTCGTTTTTGGGCGGAATGCATTGAACAATCCAACCCTCCGATCTGCATTTGCGCTGTGCTGGCCGCGGAACTGCCGGCTGTTCCGGCCGAAGTCGCGGACGAGGTCAAAGGGCATTTCAAAGATCTGCACGCCTGGATTGCCGCGGTCATCGAGGAAGGCCAGTCGACCGGCAAGATGCAATTGACCGACACTCCGTCGGCCGAGTCCTCCATGTTCATGGCCTCGATACATGGCGCCATGCTCGCCGCCCGGGCCGCGGGCGACGCGTCGCTGTTCTGGGACATCGCCAAGCTATCCACCGATCGTCTGAGAAAGGCGTAGCGCCGGCAGGCAGTCAGCGGAAAGCAGCCGGGCGATCCCGACAAAGCGGCGCGCGCCATGCTCCAGATCATCGAAACCGACTCGCCGCCCACACCTGATGCGCTCAACGCCGACTGAGCGACAGCGCGGCGCATGGGTGGCGATGCGGTTACGACCCGAAGCGGGCCTTGGCCGCGATGCCGCGCACGGGCCGCGGGACTAAGGCGCCGGCGATGATACTTCGGCCGACTGAGCCTGCAGGAAGACCGCCAACTGGGCTTCGAACGCGCGCTGGTAAGCGGGCCGCGCAGTCGCGCGGGCGACGAAAGCGGCGAGGTTCGGAAACTCGTCCACGATGCCGGAGCTTTGCAGCCGCAGCAGCACCGTCGCCATCAACAGGTCGCCTGCGCTGAAAGCGCCATCCAGCCAGTCGGCATCGCCGAGGCGGCGGGAAAGCTCGCCGAGCCGCCGACGCACGCGCTCATCCAGCATCGTCAGGCGCTGCACATACCAAGTCTCCTCGCGTTCGAGAATCCAGGCCATCGAGCGTTCGACGATAGGAGGTTCCACGGTATTGAGCGCGGCGAACATCCAGGCGATGGCGCGCATCCGCGCGTTCGCGTCGGTCGGCAGCAGGCCCGAGTGGCGCTCGGCGAGATGGAGCACGATCGCGCCCGATTCGAACAGCGCAAGATCGCCCTCCTCATAGGTCGGAATCTGCCCGAAAGGATGAAGCGCCAGATGTTCGGGCTGCTTCATGTCGCTGAAGGAAAGCTGGCGGACCTCGTAAGCTTGTCCGAGCTCCTCGAGCGTCCAGCGAACGCGCATGTCGCGCGCCAGGCCCTTGCCGCGATCGGGCGAGCGTTCAAACGCGGTGATGGTCGGGATCATCGGTTTCCTCCGGTTGATTCAGCGTCGTGACTGCGCGTTACGCGGTCCATTGCAGCGGGCAACCGGACGTACCCACCCGGGCCCCAGCCTGCCTTTCTTGTATCGACGAATGGCCGGACTGGAAATCGACACGGGTCCCGGCTTTATCTGTTCTGTGGCCGTGGGGTCCGCATTTGGTCTGAAGCGGACATGCTGCAATCGGAAATTCCGGTGTCCGGCGCGAACTTGAAAGAACGCGGTCGCGGCTTGCGCCGCTCCTACAGGGCGAAACGGGCATTCGCGGTTGTTTGTGTATCGCGCCGCCGCATGGAACCACCCGCTCGGCGCATCGCGCTGGCATTCGCCGGCCCGCGCCACGATGGTGGGCTTGTCGCCGGGAGTGATCGTCGCCCTGCCGGATCTTTCGCGCCAACCATGACGCCCGCGGGCCTGCCGTCCACGACCATCGTGGAAGCGTGCAGACGCGGCAGTTCGACGGCCGCCGCCGCATGCTGTATTTATCCCACAAACGCAGTCACCTACAGCCTCATGCGCCACTCAAACATAGTGTCCGTCCCCAAGGAGCGAGTCGCGGGTCGCAAGGTGCACGAGCGATGCGTATGGGGCTGCGCCCGCTCCGGACGAGTCCGCTCGCAGGGCTGTTCTGTCTCGATCCCCGGCAACGGGACGTCGCTCGCGCAGGCATACCCATGATTCCGTCTCGCGCCGGGCGGCGCGTGCTTCCGCCGTTCTGGCTGCCCGTGCTCGCAGGCCTTCCGTTAGGAGCATGCCTGCTCGTGATGGCCATTCCGATCCTCGGCCACGGCGATGCCACGCTGGCGCGGACGCTGTATCTATCGGCATTCGTGCTTTGGGTGCTGCCGTTGACCCTCCTGCAGCGACGGCTCTGGCGACGCGGCGTGCCGGTATGGAAAATCGCCCTGGTCCTGCTGGCGGCCACCTACATGATGGCGCTGGCCACGCGCCTGCTCAGCATCGTGCTACAGACGTTCCCGTCCGGCAATCTGGCACGGCTCGCGGCGCCGGGCGTGTTGGACGCATCGCTGCTGTTTCGTGGACTGGAAGGCCCATGGCTGGTGCTGGTGGCGTACTGCGCGGTCCATGCGGTGGTGACGTACTACGCGGAACTGCGTCGCGAACAGGCCGAACACCTGGAAGCGCGGGCGTCGGCGAGCGATGCGGAACTGCGGGCCTTGCGTTATCAACTGCAACCGCACTTCCTGTTCAACACGCTCAACGCGATCTCGACACTGGTGGCCGAGGAGCGCGGCGCACAGGCGCGGCAGATGCTCGCGCGGCTCGGCGATTTCCTGCGCTGCGTGCTCGAAGCCCGACAAGGCCATGAGATCGCGCTCGCCGAAGAAATCGCCATGACGGACACGTATCTGGAAATCGAGAAGGCCAAGCTGGGCAAGCGTCTGACGGTGTCGTGGCAGCTCGGCGACGGCGTGCTCGCCGCGCAAGTGCCCTGCTTGCTGTTGCAACCCTTGGTGGAGAACGCGATCCGCCACGGCATCGCGCCGCGCAGCGCGCCCGGCCGCGTCGACATCCGTATCGCACGCGACGCCGAGTGGCTGGACATTCTTATCGGCAACGATCTGCCCGCACCCGGCGAATCAGCGCCACGAGAGGACGGCCGTAGCGAAGCGGTGGGCCTGGACAACGTGCGCGCCCGCATCGCCCGCCTGTACCCCGATCGCGCGACGCTGCATGCCGGAATCGGCGACGACGGCCGCTACCAAGTCAGGCTGAAATTGCCGTTCAACACCGAACCTGCTCACATCGGACCTGCTCACGCCGGGTCTGGACCTGAGGCGGTCGCGTGATCCGCGTTTGCGTGGTCGACGACGAACCCCTGGCGCGACGCGGCGTCGTTTCGCTGCTCGCCGCGCTCGACGATATGCAAGTGACGGCCGAGTACGAGGACGGGACCACGGCGCTGGCGGGGCTGCTGGCACGGCCGCCGGATCTTGTCTTCATGGACGTGCAGATGCCCGGTATGAACGGCCTGGACGTGTTGGCCGCACTTCCGTCCGAGCGCCGGCCGCTGTCCATCCTGCTCACGGCGCACGACAGCTTCGCGGTGCGTGCCTTCGCCTTGAACGCGGTTGACTACCTGCTCAAGCCCATCGACGATCTGCGTTTCGCCGAAGCGATCGAACGAGCGCGCCAGCTGCTGCGCCTGCGCGCCATGGACGACGCCCGCGCCGTCGCGATCGCACCGACGAAATACTTGCAGAAATTCACGGTGCGGATCGGCCATCGCACGTTGTTCATCAAGGCCGACAGCGTGGCGTGGATCGGCGCCGACGGTGACTATGCGGTACTTCACGCCGGGGAACGCACGTACATCGTGCGCGAATCGCTGCATCAACTCGCGACCCAACTCGACCCCGCGCGTTTCGTACGCGTGCACCGATCCTCCATCGTCCGCCTGGACCAGGTCGCAGAACTCCAACCGATGACCAACCGCGACGCGCTCCTGCGCCTGCACGACGGCACGCCTGTGCGCGTGAGCCGTACCTACATCGACTCGCTGCTGTCGGCGCTTCACGCGGCCGGCTGATCCGTACACCCCGGCACCCCCAGGGGCCGATACCGAACCGGCGCAGGCAACGCACGCTTCGCCGCTTCAGTGGTGAAACGCAGGAAATGCAGCGTTAGGTTGATGGCTCCTCACTGGAGCCCACCGATGTCAGTCACGCCCGTCTTACCGCTCGTGCGCAATCCCCTGTCGGCGGTGTGCGCGATCGCCCTGTTTTCCCTGGCGACGCCATCGATCGCCGCCGATACCTGCGACGCGCCCACGACCGATGCGGCCGCGGCCACTTCGCAACGCATGCTGCAGGCCTTGGTCGATACCAACGCGGTTCCGGGCATGGGCGCGGCCGTGTGGCGTAATGGTCACGTTGTCTGGACCGGCTGCGCGGGCTTGCGCGATGTCGAAGCGCGCAAACCGGTGCGGCGCGACACGGTGTTTCGTCTGGCCAGCGTGTCCAAGGTCATCGCCGCCACCGCGGCGGCGAAGCTGGCCGAGGAGGGCCGGCTCGACATCGACGCACCGGTAGGCGGCGTGCTGCCTTGGCTGCCGGCCGCGTGGTCGCCCGTGACGGTGCGCCAGCTCGCATCGCATACCTCCGGCGCGCCGCACTACGCCGGCAACGACCTCGACGTGCTCGGCCATGTCCGCTATCCCACGGCTCGCGATGCGGTCGGCATCTTCTCCGGGCGCGCACTCCTGTCCGCGCCGGGCACGTCCTACAGCTACTCGTCGTGGGGCTATACGCTTCTGGGAGCGATGATCGAGGCGACCTCGGGCGAGCACTTCCTCGACTACGTACGCCGCCACGTAACCGATGGACTGGCGATCGGCGCCGACGGTGACGCGTCCGCCAAAACCGCTTCGCAGTTGTACGCGATCGAACATGGCGCGACCGTGCGCATGCCGCGCACCGACATGAGCTACACCTGGCCCGGAGGCGGCCTTTCGGCCACGCCCGAGGCCTTGGCGCGGTTCGGTGGCCGCGTGCTCGAACACCGCATCGTCGGCACCGCGCGTTGGCGAGCGATGCAACAACCGACCCTGCTGGCCAGCGGCGCGGCCGCCCACGAGCGCGACTACGACATCGGTTTCGGTTGGCGGCTCGGCCGCGACGCCGACGGCGATCGCATCGCCCACCACGCGGGCATCACCACCGGCGCGCGCAGCGTACTGATGCTGTGGCCCGAGCAGGACACCGCCGCCAGCGTGCTGTCGAACGCGTTGTGGGTGTCGGCGATGGAACCCACCGCCCACCTGCTCGCGGCCCCGTTTCGCCCGCGGCCGCCCGGCCTGATCGCGGCGGATTGTCCTGCCTCGGGTCGCATGACCGCGACGTTGAAGGCGGCTCGCTTCGATCTGCAGGCTACGTTCCGTTTGGAGCGCGGCCGCTGCGTCGGCGAGCTGGCCGCGCCCGCACCGCTGCGCGAATACTTCGCCAAAGCGAGCGCATGGCCAAGCCGCAGCTTGCGCATCGTCGCAATGACAAGCGACGGCACGCTGTCGCGCGCCGCGCTCGCTACTCCGTTCGGACTGTACGAACTGCGAGCTGTGGCCACGCAGCAATGGTCGGTCACGCTCAATGGCGGCGCGGCGCTGGAGCTGGCGATACAGCCGGAAGATGCGACTGAAGGATCCGCGCTTGCATACGAATCAGTTCTGGCTTCAGGCCGCTAAGGGAACCTTCATGCATCGATACATACTCGCCATCGCGCTCGCCGTGTCCGCACCTTGCGGCGCATCGGCCAGCGACGCTGCAGACAAAGAGGCCATTCTGTCCGTGGCCGCCCGGTTCAAGAACTCCATCATTGAAAAGGACCGGCGGGCGTTTCTTGATCTGTTCCTGCATAACCGCGTCACCTGGCAATCGGTGACGTCCGACGAGCGCCATAAGCTCGACAAACTCGAAAAACCTGCTGCCGAAAGAGCCGCCTATCGGCCCGAGAAGAACCCGGAAAGCTTCATTGACGACATCGTCGACAGTCCCGCAAAGATCGAAGAAACGTTTGAAAACATCGTGCTGGACACGGACGGGTCCGCGGCGTCGGTTGCCTTCAATTTCAAGTTCCGACGCAACGACAAGGTCATCAATGTAGGCCGAGAGTATTGGCTACTGGTCAAAACTGACGGCGGCTGGAAGATCGCATCGGTTGTCTGGTCCAACAATACGCCGCCTGCACCGAACTAGCCGCTTGACCATTCGTTAGATCAGGACCCGCTCCGCCGAGCAGTCGAGCATCTACCTGTAGGAGCGGCGCAAGCCGCGACCGCGGGGTATCCAGTTTGCGTCGCAGGCCAGGATTCGTGGTCGCGGCTTGCGCCGCTCCTACAGGGGGTTACCCGCAATCGTTCAAGGACTCAGCGACTCCGCATGCCGCACCTGCCCTTCCCCACGCACCACGAATCGCTCGATGGTCAGCGACTCCACACCCATCGGTCCGTAGGCATGCAAGCGTGTGGTGGAGATGCCGATCTCCGCGCCTAATCCAAGCTGCCCGCCGTCGTTGAAGCGCGAGGAGGCGTTGACCATCACCGCCGAGCTGCGGGTGCGGCGCACGAAGGCTTCCGCCGTGGCCGCGTCGGCGGTGGCGATGACTTCGGTATGGTCGGAACCGAAGCGCTCGATATGGGCCAGGGCCTGGTCGAGGTCATCGACTACGCGCGCGGCGATGATCAGATCCAGGTATTCGGCGGCGTAGTCGGCTTCATCCGCCTCGCCGATGTCGACTGATGCTGCGCTCGCCAGAGCGCGGGTGCGTTCGCAGCCGCGCACCTGCACGCCGCGCGCGGTGAGTGCGGCAAGCGCACGCGGAACGAAGTCCGCGGCGATATCGCGGTGCACCAGCAGCGTTTCCAGCGCGTTGCACACGCCCGGGCGCGAAGCCTTGCCGTCCACCAGCAGGTTCAAGGCCAGCTCGGCATCGGCGGCGCGGTCCACGTAGAGGTGACATACCCCTTTGTAGTGCTTGATCACCGGCACGCGGGCGTGCTCGGCGACGAAACGGATCAGGCTCTCGCCGCCGCGCGGAATCGCCAGATCGATCAGGTCCGACAGCTGCAGCAGTTCCAGCACATGCTCGCGCGCGGTGTCTTCGATCAGCGATACCGCAGCAATGGGCAGGCCGCGTTCGCGCAGCGCCGCATGCAGGCAGGCGGCGATGGCGGCGTTGCTGGCGCGTGCTTCCGAACCGCCGCGCAGCAGCACGGCGTTGCCGGCTTTCAGGCACAGCGCCGCAGCGTCGGCGGTGACGTTGGGCCGGGCCTCGTAAATCATCGCGATCAAACCCAGCGGGACGCGCTGGCGTTCGATCACCAGGCCGTTCGGCCGGGTATCGCGACGGGTTACGGTGCCGAGCGGGTCGTCTTGGGCGGCGACTTCGCGCAGCGCCGCGGCGATTGCGGCTAAACGCACGGGATCGAGCTTGAGCCGGTCTTGCATCGCCGCGCTCAGTCCGGCGGCTTGGCCGCGCTGCAGATCTTCGGCATTGGCCGTCAGGATCGCGTCGCGTTGCGCATCGAGCTGGGCGGCCATCGCCTCGATCAAGGCCCGACGCGCTTCGCCGTCGAGTCCGGCCAGCACCAGCGAAGCCGCGCGCGCTTGTTCGGCCAGATGGCGAACATAACCACTCATAGAGATGCCTCGTTGGATTGCGCTTGCGCGGTGTCGCCGTCGGCGGATTCGGGCGGCGGTGCATCGTGGCCGATCAGCACCAGATCGTCGCGATGCACCAGCGATTCGCCGTAACGGAAACCGATCAAGGCTTCGATATCGCGGCTGTGGCGGCCCTTGAGCTTGCCGACCTCGATCGAGTTGTATTGCACCAGGCCGCGTGCGAGCACCGCATCGCCCTCGCCCGCTGCGCGCAGTTCGACCACGTCGCCTCGGCGGAATTCGCCTTCCACCGCGACCACACCACCGGGCAACAACGAGGCGCCGCGCTGATGCAGCGCCGCCGCCGCGCCGGCATCGATACGCAGACAGCCGCTGGCCGGCGCGTGGCGCAGCCATTGCTTGCGCGCGCGCAACCGGTCGGTGCGCGCGGCGACCAAGGTGCCGTGCAGCGTGCCGGCGCTCAAGGCGTCGACCACTTCGGCATCGCGACCGCAGAACAACGCGGTGGCCACGCCGGCGGTGGCCGCTTTCGCCGCCGCCTCCAATTTGGTGCGCATGCCGCCGGTGCCGAGCGCGCCGGCGCCGCCGCTGGCGGCGAGCAACAGCTCGGGCGTCACCGCACTCACCCGCGCGATGGGCCGCGCGTTGGGATCGCGCTGCGGATGGCCGCTGTACAAACCGCCGATGTCGGTCGCGATCAACAGCAGATCGGCATCGACCAGGGACGCGACCGCCGCGGCCAGATTGTCGTTGTCGCCGAGTTTGAGTTCGTCGACCGCGACGGTGTCGTTCTCGTTGATGACCGGCAAGGCGCCCAAGCGCAACAGTTCGCGCAGCGAGGCGCGCGCATTGAGATATCGGCGGCGATTGCGCAGGTCGTCGTGGGTCAGCAGCACCTGCGCGACCGGAACGCTGGACAGTTGCTGCCAGAAACCGATCAGCGACGCCTGGCCCAGCGAAGCCAGCGCTTGCCTCAGCACCAGACCGTTGCCGCCCGCGTCGATGCGGCCACGGCCGGCCGCGACCGCGCCGGAAGACACCAGCACCACCTCGCGCCGCTGCGCGCGCGATTGTTCGATGAAGCGCGCCAGGCCCGCGGCATAACGCGGATCCAGACCGCCGCCGCTCTGATCGGCGAAGCCGGCCAGCAGGCTGCTGCCGACCTTGAGCACGGCGCGGCGCCAGGGCGGCAAAGGCTGCGCTGCGAAATCCTTTGCCGTCGTGCTCATGTCAGTTCCTGCAAGCGTCGCTGCAAGGTGTCCAGACGCAAGTCCGCGGCCGCGCCGGGCGAGACGCGCGCGGTCAGGCTGGCCTCGGGATCGCCCTGCGCCCAGCGCGCCGGATCGGCGGCTTGTTTGTAGGCGTCGCGGAACGGCAGGCCTTGGCGGGCCAGATCGACCGCCAGATCGGTCGCGTACATCGACGGGTCGAGCGCGGCGCGGATCTTGTCCGGCTTCCATTCCAGATTGCGCAGCAGATCCGGCAGCAGTTCCAGCGCGCCCATGCCGCGGCCGAAGGCGTGGAAGATCGCGCCTTTGGAGAACTGCAGATCGCGGTGATAGCCAGAAGGCAGCGACAGTAGATGTTCGATCTCGGCGCGCGCGGCGGCGACGCTGGCGTAGCTGGCGCGCATGAGTTCGATCACGTCGGGATTGCGCTTGTTCGGCATGATCGAACTGCCGGTGGTGTACTCGGCCGGCAGCGCGACGAAACCGAATTCGGCGCTGGTGAACAGGCTCAGATCCCAGGCCAGCCGGCGCAGGTCGAGCACCGCGGTCGACAGCGCGTCGATCGCGCCGAGTTCGAACTTGCCGCGCGACAGCTGCGCGTACGCCGCCGACACCTGCAGCCGGCCGAAACCGAGCGCGGTGGTGGTGTGATCGCGCGCCAGCGGCAGATTGACGCCGTAACCGGCGGCGCTGCCGAGCGGATTGGCATCGACCCAATCGAGCGTCTGCCGCGCACGCACGGCGTTGTCGATGAAGCCTTCGGCCCACGCGCCCCACCACATGCCGGCGCTGGACACGACCGCGCGCTGCAAATGGGTATAGCCCGGCAACGGCAACGCGCTTTCGGCTTCGGCGCGGGCCAGGGCTACTTCGGCGGTTTCGCGGCACAGCGCTTGCAGTCGATGCAAGCGATCCTTCAACCACAGACGGGTGGCGACCAGTATCTGGTCGTTGCGGCTGCGGCCGGTGTGGATCTTGCGGCCAGCATCGCCGAGCCGTTCGATCAGGCGGCCTTCGATCGCCGAATGGCCGTCTTCGAAACGCTCATCGAGCACGAAGCGGCCGGCCTTGAAATCCTCGGCCAGGACATCGAGTTCGCGAGACAGACCTTCGAGCTCCTCGACGCTGACAATGCCGATCTGCTGCAAGCCCTGCGCATGCGCGCCGCTGGCCTGGATGTCGAACAGGAAGAACTCGCGGTCGAGTATCACGTCCTCGCCGGCGAGGAAGTGCTGAATACGCGCGTCGACCTTGACGCCGGGTTTTTGCCAAAGCAGATCGGACATGGGGCGCTCGGGTCAGTCAGGACAAAGGGTTCAGGTGAGAAACGATGTGATTCAGCGCATCGGCCGGCGACAGTTCGATGCGTTCGCCGCTGGCGCGGCGCTTGAGTTCGACCACGCCGCGGCTGAGCCCGCGCTGGCCGACCACGATCTGCCAAGGCAGGCCCAGCAGGTCGGCGCGTGCGAACTTCACCCCGGCGCGATCGTCGGTGTCGTCGTGCAAGGCGTCCAATCCGCGCGCTTGCAGGCCCGCAACCAGATTCGCACAGGCCTCGCCGATCTTCGCATCGTCCGGGTCGAGATCGATCACGCCGACGTTGAACGGCGCGACCGCGTCGGGCCAGACGATGCCGGCTTCGTCGTGGCCGGCTTCGATGATCGCGCCGAGCAAGCGCGACACGCCGATGCCGTAGGAACCGCCGTGGATCGGGCGCTCCTCGCCTTCGGGCGTGGTCACCAGCGCCTTCATCGGCGCGGAATACTTGGTGCCGAAGTAGAACACCTGTCCCACCTCGATGCCGCGGGTGTGCACGCGCTGATCGGCCGGCACTTCGCGCTCGAAGCGCTCGATGTCGTGGACGTCTTCGGTGGCTGCGTAGCGCGCGGTCCACTGCTGGACGATGCCGCTCAGATCGCCGTCGTAGTCGGTGTCTTCGCCGGGGATCGGCAGATCGAGCACGGCGCGGTCGCAATACACCGCCGATTCGCCGGTCTGCGCCAGCACCAGGAACTCGTGCGACAGATCGCCGCCGATCGGGCCGGTTTCGGCGCGCATCGGGATCGCGCGGATGCCCATGCGCGCGAAGGTGCGCAGGTAGGCGACGAACATGCGCTGGTAGGAACGGCGCGCGGCGGCTTCGTCGAGGTCGAAGGAGTACGCGTCCTTCATCAGGAATTCGCGGCCGCGCATCACGCCGAAGCGCGGGCGCTGTTCGTCGCGGAACTTCCACTGCACGTGATACAGGTTCATCGGCAGCGCGCGGTAGGACTTGACGTTGGCGCGGAAAATCGCGGTGATCATGTCCTCGTTGGTGGGACCGTACAGCAGCTCGCGCTCGTGGCGGTCCTTGATGCGCAGCATCTCCGGGCCATAGGCGTCGTAGCGGCCGCTTTCGCGCCACAGATCGGCCAGTTGCAGCGTCGGCATCAGCAGTTCCAGCGCGCCGGCGCGGTTCATCTCATCGCGGACGATGGCCTCGATCTTGCGCAGCACCCGCAGCCCGGCCGGCAGCCAGGAATAGATGCCGGCCGCTTCCTGGCGGATCAGCCCGGCGCGCAGCATCAGCCGGTGCGAGGCGATCTGCGCATCGGCGGGGTTTTCTTTCAGTGTCGGCAGCAGGTAACGCGACAAACGCATGATGACTCCCAATTCCCTCGACCAACGACGCACGCCCCACCCCGCCACCGCGTCGCAATTCCCCCCTTTGAAAAAGGAGGCCAGGGCGGATTTGTTTTTGCTCTTGCTTCACAGCAACAGCAACAGCAAATCCCCCACGTCCGCTTCGCGGCTGTTCGCCCCCTTTTTCAAAGGGGCAACGGCACAGGCTCAGGCCAGCTCGACCTCGATCCCAGTCAACTCGTCGAACCCGAACGCCACATTCAAATTCTGCAAGGCCTGGGTCGCCGCGCCCTTGAGCAGATTGTCCAAGGTCGACACGATCACCACCCGGCGGCCATCCTCCGACAAGGTGAATCCACCGATGTCGACATGATGCTTGCCGGCGATCTTGCTGACCCATGGCGCGTCTTCCTGTACCCGCACCATCGGCTCGCCGTCGTAATGGCGGTGATAGTGTTCGACCAGTTCCTCGCGATCGAACCGCCGCGACAGATGCAGGTTGGAGGTGATGGTGAGTCCGCGGAAATGCGCGGCCACGTGCGGCATGAACTCGATCGGATGCCCCAGGTGCCGGGTCACTTCGCGCTCGTGCATATGCCCGGTCAGCGCGTACGGCATCAGATTGTCGCGCAGCTTTTCCGGATCGTTCTTGTCCGACGGCGTGGTGCCCGCGCCGGAATAACCCGACACGCCGAAGCACTGCACCGGCCCTTCCAGCACGTTGAGCAGCGGCGCGATCGCCAGCTGCATCGCGCTGGCGTAACAGCCCGGATTGCTGATCCGCCGCTGGCCGTGATAGTCCTTGCGGGTCAGCTCCGGCAGACCGTAGTACCAGTGGTCGTCGAAGCGGTAGTCCGCCGACAGATCGATGACGACCGGCTCGGCGCCGACCGCGTCGAACGCGGCCACGCAATCGGCGGCCTTGCCGTTGGGCAGCGCCAGCACCACCGCGTCCGCGCCCTGCCCCGGTAGTTCTTCATGGCTGGGCGAGCTGTAGCGCAGGTCAGGGTTCTTGGCCGCGTACTGGGGAATATGATCGGTCAGGCGCTGACCGGCCAGTTCGCGCGAGGACACGAAGGCCAGTTCGAACTTCGGATGCGCGGCGATCAATCGGATCAGGTCGGCGCCGACGTGTCCGCGCGCGCCTACGATGCCTAACGTCTTAGCCATGGGTCGGCGTTCCTTGGGAAGGCTGGTCCAGCTTGTACTGCAGATTACGCTTTACCGCCGGCCATTCGTTGTCGATGATCGAAAAAGCGACGGTGTCGCGGGGGCTGCCGTCGGCATGGCGGCGGTGATTGCGCAGCACGCCGTCCTGCTTGGCACCCAGCCGCGCGATCGCGGCGCGCGAAGCCAGGTTGAACCAACTCGTCTCGAACCCCACGGCGATGCAGCCCATCGCTTCGAAGGCATGGCCGAGCAACAACAGCTTGGCCTGGGTATTCAAACCGGTGCGCTGCACCCGCGGCGCATAGAAGGTGTAGCCGATCTGGACACGCGGTACCGCCGGATCCATATCGTAGTAGCGGGTGCTGCCGACCACCTCGCCGGCCGCATCGAGCACGGCGAAGACCCAGGCCACGCCCTTGGCCTGCATCGCCAGCGCGCCGTCGATGTAGGCGTCCACACCCCCGGGCGCGGGCACGTTGGTGTACCAGGCCCTGGCCAGCTCGCCGCCGGCCAGCGCCGCGCGCAGACCGTCGGCGTGGGTGCGGGTCAACGGCTCCAGCGCGACATGCTCGCCGCGCAAACGCGGCTGCTCGCCCCAGGCGACGCCGTATTCGCTCATCGCTCAATCCTCCAGCGTCGGCGCGCGCCGGCTCGAATAATCGACACAGGCGGCGATCTCGTCGAAGCCGTTCATGCCGTACCAGAACACCTTCCACTTCTCCTGCTTCAGACAGCCGTCGGATTCGGAGTAGTAGAACGGATTGACCGCGTTGCCGTGGCGCGAACGCCAGAATACGCTCGGATTCTGTTCGCGCATGACCTGCCACACCGCGCGGCCCAGGCCTTCGCCCTGCGCGTCGTCGAGCACCGCGAACTTGTCCAGATAGGTGCGGCCCTCGGCCTCGATCAGGATCACTGCGGCGCGGTAGTTCTGGCTGACGTAGGCCTGCTTGAGCGTGGTGCGTTCGAAATAGTCGTCGATCAACCGACGCCCGAATGCCGATTCAATCAGCGAACGCAAGCGCGCCAGATCCAACTGATCCCAGCGCTGCGTCTGCAGCACCCGCTCGCCGCGCCGCACCAGGGTGCCCGAGCCTTTGTGGGTGAACAGTTCCTTGGCCAGTTCTGACGGCTTGGTGATCGATACCGACGAGGTCAGCGGCAACTTGTCGAGCAAATCCTTGATCTGCTCGATCTTGACCTTCATGCCGCCGTTGATCCACGGCTGTTCGATCAGGTGCTCGTACTCGGTCGACAGATTGATCGAATCGATGACCTTGCCGTTGTCGTCGAGCAGCCCGCCGGTGCCCGTCAGGAACACGATCTTGTACGGCTGCAGCACCTGCACCAGTTCGTTGGCGGCGAAGTCGGCGTTGACGTTGAGGATCTGCCCGCCGGCGGTTTCGCCCAGGCTGGCGATCACCGGAATCGAACCGGCCTGCAGGCTGGCCTCGATCGGCGCCAGATTGACCTTCTTGACCTCGCCGACCAGGCCGTAGGTGTCGCGGTCCAGGTACTCGGCTTCGAACACGCCGGAGATGATCGAGGTCGCGCGGCCGTCGCCCGACTGCAACGCCTCGACCAGCTTGAGGTTCTGCGACTGGAACACTCGGCGCACGATCGCCAACGCTTCGGGCGAGGTCACCCGCAGGCCGTTGACGGTCTGCTTGACGATGCCGGCGGCCGACAGTTCCTCATCGAGCTGCGGGCCGGCGCCGTGGATCACGATCGGGGTCAGACCCACGTCCTGCAGGAACGCCAGCGACGAAGTCAGCGCGGCCAGGTCGTCGCGCAGCACCGCGCCGCCGACCTTGACCACCGCGAAGCGCTTGGAGTCGAGCTGCGAGAAACGCTTGAGGTACTGCGAGATTTCCTTCGCGCTGGCCATGCTCGACAGCAGCCGCACGATGGTCTGGCGGGTCTGCAGGTGGGCATCCATCGAAACGCTCATTACGCGTTGCTCCCCATGATGCGCGCGACGCTTTGCGCGTAGCGTTCCAGTTGCTCCAAGGCGACCCATTCGTCGGCGGTGTGCGCCTGCGCGATGTCGCCGGGGCCGTAGACGATCGAGGTCAGACCGGCCGCCGAGAACAGCGAGGCCTCGGTCCAGAAGTCGACCGCGTTGCCGATCGGAAGATTCAGCGCGTCGGCCAGATCGCGCGCTTCCAGCCGGCGATCCTCGGCGGCGGCGACATCGCCGGCCGGCAGCGACGGGCCATTGAAGGTTTCTTCGTAACTCTCGATCACGTTCGGATCGATCAGGGCGCCGAAGATTTCGTGCAAGCCGTCGATCGATTGCGAAGGCAGCGGACGGAAGCCGAAACGCAGATTGGCGCTGGAGGCGATCATATTGGCCTTGATCCCGCCTTCGACCCGGCCGATGTTGAAACGCAGGCCGGTCAGCCCGCCGAAGCGCTGGTGCGACTGCGCTTCGACATAATCCAGAGCCTTGCCGCCCCAACGGATCGCCTGATGCAGCGCGCTGGCCTGCATGGCGTTGGCGCCGGAGGCGTGGCCGGCGACGCCGCGAAAGCGCATTTGCACCGAGCTGATGCCGCGATGGGCCAGCACCGCTTCGCACATCGTCGGCTCGGCCACGATGGCTTCCTGGAAGCCGTGCCCGGTGCCGAGAAAACCGGCGATGCAGCGCGCATCGTTGGCTTCCTCATCGGTGCTGAACAAGAACGCGGCGTCGCCCGTGGTGACCGCGGCCGCGGCCAACAGGCCCGCGGCGGCGCCCTTGATGTCGCACGAACCCAGGCCGATCGCCCGGTCTTCGGTCACGCGCAAGGCGTGCGGATCGGCGCTCCAGGCTTCCGAGGACGGCACGGTGTCCAGATGGACGTTGAACAACCGGCGCGGCGTGCCGCGCACGGCCAGCAACGACACCGCGCCGGCGCCGTGGTCGATCACCTCGACATTGAAACCGCTCAGCTGGCTGCGCAGGTAATCGAAGATGCCGTCGGTGCCGATCTCGCGCGGCGGATTGCGGGTGTCGTAGGACACCAGGGCCTGCAGATGCTTGAGGACGTCGGGAAGCATGAGTGGGGGCTCGTGGGGGCTTGGCGGTGATTCGGATGGGGTGCGGATCGTGCGATACACATCGGCCTGGCTTTCAGTCCCCTCTCCCGCAACGCGGGAGAGGGTCAGGGTGAGGGTGCTTTTGCTTTCGATGTTGAGAACAACAGAAAAAACGGCTTGCGCCTTCGGCGCTTCGCGCCCTCACCCCACCCCCTCTCCCGCTTTGCGGGAGAGGGGCTCAAGCGCGGGTCGATCAATTCTTACGGTTGATCTCGGCCCACAGCGTGCTGCTCATTCCGAACAGTTTGATGAAACCCTCGGCCTCGGCCACGCCCCAGTCGGCCGCCTGCGCATAGGTCGCGCCCTTGGCGTTGAGGATGTGCGGCGAGGCGATCGCGACCGCGTTGACGACGCCGCCGGTGGTCTCCAACACCACCTCGCCGTTGACCGTGCTCTGCGAGCTGGCCAGGAAAGCTTCCAGGTCGGTCTTGAGCGGGTCGTGGAAGAAACCCTCGTACACCAGCTCGACCCACTTGCGCGCCACATCGGGCTTGAAGCGGTTCTGCTGCTTGGTCAGCACGGCTTCTTCCAGCGCGCGGTGCGCGGTCAGCAGCGCGATCAGACCCGGGGCTTCGAAGATGATGCGGCCCTTGAGGCCGATGGTGGTGTCGCCGGTGTACAGACCACGTCCCACGCCGTACTGCGCGAACAGGCCGTTGAGCTTGGCCAGCAACTTGTGGCCTTCGATTTTTTCGCCGTTCAAAGCCACCGCTTCGCCATTGACGAACTTCAGCGTCACCGACAGCGCTTCGGTGGGCCACTGCGCGCGCGGCTTGCACCAGCCCACCGCACCCTCGCCCGGCGCCTGCCAACGGTCGATCTCGCCGCCGGACATGGTCAGGCCGAGTAGGTTCTCGTTGATGGTGTAGGCCTTCTGCTTGGCGCGCACGCCGAAGCCGCGATCTTCCAGGTACTTCTGTTCGTAGGCGCGGACTTCGGTGTGTTCCTTCTGGATTTCGCGGATCGGCGCGACGATTTCGTAATCGCCCAGCGCCTTCACGGCCAGATCGAAACGTACCTGATCGTTGCCCATGCCGGTGCAGCCGTGGGCGATGACCTTGCAGCCCAACTCGTCGGCGCGCTTGAGCGCGGCTTCGACGATCAGATAACGGTCCGACACCAGCAACGGGTACTGGCCCTGATAGCCCTCGCCGGCCCATACGAACGGCTTGACGAAGCCCGACCAGATCGCCGGACCGCCGTCGACGGTAACGTGGCTGGCCACGCCCAGTTCGGCCGCGCGCTGTTCGATGAAGGCGCGTTCTTCCGCATCCACGCCGCCGGTGTCGGCGAACACGGTGTGCACGGCCCAGCCGCGCTCTTGCAGGTAGGGCACGCAGAAGCTGGTGTCGAGGCCGCCGGAGAAGGCGAGGACGATGTCTTTGCTCATGTTAGGAAAGTCTCTGCTCTGTTTGGCTCCCTCCCCCGCATCGCGGGGGAGGGCTGGGGTGGAGGCAAACGAATGTGACGTGAATTCGAGGCGAGGCGGATGCCCTCACCCCCTGCCCTCTCCCGCAAGCGGGAGAGGGAGTAAAGGAATTACTGTTTCATCAACGCGGCCATGATCGCCTTCTGCACGTGCAGACGGTTCTCGGCCTCGTCGATGGCGATGCATTGCGGTGAATCCATCACGCCGTCGGTGGCCTTGACGTTGCGGCGTAGCGGCAGGCAGTGGCTGAAGACGCCGTTGTTGGTCAACGCCATCTTGGCTTCGTCGACGATGAAGTGCTTGTACTGGTCCCGGATGGGTTTTTCCGGGCCCCAATTGCCGAAATACGGCAGCGCGCCCCAACTCTTGGCGTAGACCACGTCGGCGCCGGTGTAGGCGCTTTCGATGTCGTGGCTGATCTTCAGCGAACCGCCGCTCTCGGCGACGTTCTGCTCGGCCCAGCCCATGTAGCGCTCATCCAGGATGTATTCCGGGGTCGGGCACAGCAGGGTCACGTCCATCCCCAGGCGCGTGGCGATGGTCAGCGCCGAGTTGGCGACCGCGGTGTTGAGCGGCTTGGGATGATAGGTCCAGGTCAGCACGTACTTCTTGCCGCGCAGATCGCTGGTGCCGAAATGCTCCTGCAAGGCCAGCGCATGCGCCAGTTCCTGACAGGGATGGGTGATGGTCTCCATGTTGATGACCGGCACCGGCGAATACTTGGCGAAGCTCGCCAACACCTTGTCCTGGCGATCGGTGGCCCAGTCGACGAACTTCGGGAACGCGCGCACGCCGATCAGATCGACGTAGCGGCCCAGCACCTTGGCCACCTCGGCGATGTGCTCTTCGGTCTCGCCGTCCATCACCGTGCCCAGGTCGAACTCGATCGGCCAGGCGTCCTTGCCCGGCTGCAGCACCACGGCGTGGCCGCCGAGCTGGAACGCGCCGAGTTCGAAGCTGGTGCGGGTGCGCATGGACGGGTTGAAAAACACCAGCGCGATCGACTTGCCCTCTAGAGACCGGCCCTTGAGCTCGTCGCCGAGCTTGCTGCGCTTGAACGCGGCGGCCTGCGCCAACAGCGCGTCGAGGTCGGCGCGCGACCAGTCCTGGGTGTTGAGGAAGTGTTTGGGCATGTCCGGGATTCGAGATTGGGGATTAGGGATTTCGCAAAAGCTTTGGAACGCGAAGGTAGGAGGCGCGATAGACGATCAGGAGTCGTGGTGCTGCTTTACGAATCTCTAATCCCCAATCCCGAATCCCGGCGGTAAAAACAAAAAAGCCCAGCGCTAGGCTGGGCTTCTCGTGTGTGCAGCTTGTTACACGAACGACGGCGAGCGCCGTCACCCAGCGGATTGGCAGGGCAACGGTCGACGCGCGCGCGAGGTCATGCCCGCCGCCATATAGGCAGAGGTCAGGATGTCGGCGTCGGCGTAGTTCGGGTTCATGAGGCCGCGAATGCTCGCATGCGCGGCCCGTGGGCGCAAGCCGCGCGGGCCGGAAACGCGACCCTCATCGGGTCGGCGGGCGCCATGGCGGCGATGCGGTACCGCTCAGCGCGCGGTGCTGATCGGGGCGATCACCGGGGTCACCGCGACCCGGACCTTGAGCTTGTTGCCCGGATCCTCGGGCAGGCGCGAGCGGAACCGGCTGCCCTTGTAGACGTAGTCCACGTCGTAGGCGATGGGGCGGCGGAACTCGCGCTCCACCGGCACCGGGCGGCAGTTCTCGCCAGTGCTGGGCTTGGGGTCGCGTTCGCGGCCGAGCGCCTCGCGGACCGCGCCGACCACCCGCGACAGGCGCGAATCGGGCTTGCCGGCGGGCTCGGGGTCGCATTGCTGCTCGACCGTGGTCGCGCGCAGGGTCTGATAGACCGGGGTCACCCGCAGCACCTGGGCATAGTCGAACCGCACATTCTCGGCCTGGATCACGGTGTGCTGCTGAGTCGCCGCGGGCCGGGTCCACAGAACCGCCGCGGCGCCGGACAGCGCCAGGATCGAGAACTGCAGGACGATTCGGTTCATCGGACTCGCGGCATGGATTCGTGAATAAAGTGTAAGAGCAGTGTCCGCCCATGGCCTGAATCCCGCCTTTAGGCCCCGTCCCGACTGACGATGGCGTCGGCGTCGGCCCGGGCCGGACGCCCGGGCGGGCCAGTAACGCGCAACGGCGACGAACGTTTACCGGCCGTCGCACCGACCGCGGCGGCGGCCGATCTCGGCCGATCGCGTCGATTTGCCTCGATCGGCCGGGAATATTCGCCCGGCGCGGCGTGCGCTGGCGCGCGCGGCAGCTAGAATGAACCCGATCCCAAGCCGCCTATCCATGAGCCTGCATCTCTATAACAGCCTGTCGCGACAGGTCGAACCCTTCCAGCCGCTGGATCCCTCGCGCCCGACGATGTACGTCTGCGGCCCCACGGTCTACAACTACGTCCATATCGGCAACGCGCGCGGCCCGGTGGTGTTCGGCGTGCTCGCCGACCTGCTGCGCCGGCGTTACGGCGCCTTGACGTATGCGCGCAACATCACCGACGTAGACGACAAGATCAACGCGGCGGCGGCCGAACAAGGCGTGCCGATCTCGGTCATCACCGACCGTTTCGCCGAAGCCTACCGCGAAGACATGGCCGCGCTGGGCGTGCAGCCGCCGGACCTGGAGCCGGCCGCGACCGCGCACATCGGCCAGATCGTGACGATGATCGAGCGCCTGATCGAAAACGGTCACGCCTACGAGGCCGAGCAGCACGTACTGTTCTCGATCGGCAGCTACGACGGCTACGGCAAGCTCTCGCGCCGCGATATCGAGGACATGCGCGCCGGCGCGCGGGTCGAAGTGGCGCCGTACAAGCGCGACCCGGGCGATTTCGTGCTGTGGAAGCCGTCCAGCGGCGACCTGCCCGGCTGGGAATCGCCCTGGGGCCGCGGCCGTCCGGGCTGGCATATCGAATGCTCGGCGATGGCCGCCGCGCACCTGGGCGAGACCATCGACATCCACGCCGGCGGCGTCGACCTGCAGTTCCCGCACCACGAGAACGAGATCGCACAGAGCGAATGCGCGCACGGCGGCAAGGTGTTCGCGCGCTGGTGGCTGCACAACGGCATGCTCAATTTCGCCGGCGGCAAGATGTCCAAGTCGGTCGGCAACATCGAGCGGATCCACGATCTGGTGCGCCAGCACTCGCCGGAAGCCTTGCGCTACGCGCTGCTCTCGGCGCATTACCGGCAGCCGCTGGAGTGGTCGCGGGATCTGATCGAACAGTGCACGCGCACGCTGGAACGTCTGTACGGCACCTTGCGCGACCTGGCCGATGTCGATGCGGGCGAGATCGCGATTCCCGAGGGCGTGGAAACCGCCCTGGAAGACGATCTCAACACGCCGCGCGCGCTCGCGGAACTGGCGCGCATCGCCGGCGAAGCGCGCAAGGCCGTCGATCCGGCCGAACAGGCGCGGCTCAAGCGCGAACTGCTCGGCGCCGGCTCGGCGCTGGGCCTGCTGCAGCAAGATCCGGCCGCGTGGTTCTCCGGCGTTACCGACGAAGGCGACGATGCGCGCATCCAGACCCTGGTCGACGAACGCAACGCCGCCAAGCAGGCGCGCGACTTCACCCTCGCCGACGCGATCCGCCAGCAACTCGCCGATGACGGCATCCTGCTGGAAGACACGCCGGCCGGCGTGCGCTGGAAGCGGTCGCGATGAGCGTCGCTGCCCTCGCCTCGCCGTTCCCGATCGAAGCCAGCGCCGCCGACGCGCAGGCCACGATCCGCGATGAATTCGCCTTCTTCGTCGACTGGTCCGAGCGCTATCAGTACCTGATCGACCTGGGTCGCAAGCTGCCGGATCTGCCGGCGGAGTGGAAGACCGAGGAACATCGCCTGCTGGGTTGCCAGTCGATGGTGTGGATCGTGATCGAA
The DNA here is from genome assembly GCF_052078715.1 of Lysobacter sp. CA199. NCBI lineage: Bacteria > Pseudomonadati > Pseudomonadota > Gammaproteobacteria > Lysobacterales > Lysobacteraceae > Lysobacter > Lysobacter sp. CA199. The sequence continues at coordinate 93,074 of NZ_JBQJIL010000001.1, forward strand.
GGCGATGCCAGCAAGCTGGTGTTCCACGCGATCAGCGATTCGGCGATCGTCTCGGGCCTGATCTATCTGGCGCTGCGGGTGTACTCGGGCCGCAGCGCGGTCGAGATCGTCGCGACCCAGGCCGATTACATCGCCGACATCGGTCTGGCCAAGCACCTCTCGCCGACCCGCAGCAACGGCCTGGCCGCGCTGCTGGCGTTCATCCGCGAACAGGCGCAGCGCCGGCTGTGAGCGGGCCGGCCGCCAGCGAGGCTTCCGCCGCCGCGGCCACCAGCGCACCGATCAGCGCCTCGCAGTTGCTGCGCAATCCCGGCTTCGCCGGACTGTTGGTGTACCGGCTGCTGGCGATGCTGTCGTACCAGATCGTCGCGGTCACGGTCGGCTGGCATCTGTACCAGCTCACCCGCGACCCGCTCTCGCTCGGCCTGATCGGCCTGACCGAGGTCATCCCCTACTTCTGCTTCGCCCTGTTCGCCGGCTACGCGGTCGATCACCTGCCGCGGCGCAAGCTCGGCATGTTCGCCTGTCTGGGCCTGCTGGTGACCACGCTGATGTTGGCCGGCGTCGCCAGCGGCCACCTGCCCGGCGGCGGCTTCGGGCTGGTCAACCTGACCATCTACGTCGCGATCGCGATCAACGGTGTGGTGCGCGCGTTCCTGGCCCCGGTCTACATGTCGCTGTTCGCGCGCGTACTCAAGCGCGAGCATTTCGCCCGCGGCGCCGGCGTCAGCAGCGTGGTCATGCAGAGCGGGCTGGTGCTGGGTCCGGCCATGGGCGGCGCGCTGATCCGCTGGGGCGGCGTGACCTCGGCGTATTTGGTGGCGGCCGCCTTCGCCCTGGCCGCGGCGATCGCGATCATCACCCTGCGCGTCACCGAACCGCCGCCGCAGGCCGAACGCGCGCCGGTGTTCAAGAGCATCGGTGAAGGCCTGCGTTTCGTGTTCAACAATCAGGTCGTGCTCGGCGCGCAGGCGCTGGACATGTTCTCGGTGCTGTTCGGCGGAGCGGTGGCACTGCTTCCGGCGTTCATCCACGACGTGCTGCATTACGGCCCCGAGGCGCTGGGCGTGCTGCGCGCGGCGCCCGCCGCGGGCGCGGTGTTGATGGGCTTGTGGCTGGCCAAGCATCCACCGCAGAAGAACGCTGGGCGCCTGCTGCTGTATGCGGTCGCCGGCTTCGGCCTGTGCATCATCGGCTTCGCCCTGTCGCGCAACTTCTGGATCTCGGCGGCGATGCTGATGCTCTCGGGCGTATGCGACGGCGTGTCGGTAGTGTTGCGCTCGACCATCCTGCAGTTGTCCACGCCCGACGAAATGCGCGGGCGGGTGTCGTCGATCAACGGCATCTTCATCGGCTCGTCCAATGAGCTGGGCGCGTTCGAGTCCGGCGTGGCGGCCAAGCTGATGGGGCTGGTGCCTTCGGTGATCTTCGGCGGTTGCATGACCCTGGCGGTAGTCGGCGCCACGGCCAAACTGGCGCCGAAACTGCGGCGGCTGGATCTGCGCGATCTGCAATAGACCAGGCGCCGTCCAGCGCCTATCCGCGGCGCCGCGGGCTCGGTTGCGATGCGACCTGCGCGCGCGTCCCCGCCCGATTGGTCAAGCCGACGACGACCGTTCCGAGCAACGCGAGCATGGCGTTGATGGATGGCTCGATTCAGTCGCTGCGCAACCTGACCCGCTCGGCCTGCTCCACGGGCGCTTGCGCCGGGACGACCGGTCCGCGCAGAGCCGCGGCGACCGCGCCGACCAGCGCCACCACGCCGTTGAGCAACACCGCGCCGATTGCGAAGAACGCGTCGCCGTCGCTGCCGGCGTAGCTGGTTTCGATGTCCGTGCGCATCATCTCCCAGCTCAGCATGCCGATCAGCGGCGAGGCGATCAGCGCGCTCAGCACGAACATCATCACGCCGGCGAAACGGGTGTAGCCGCGCGCCAGACGCCAAAGACCCAGGTTCAGGCCGAAGATCAGCACCGGTACGAGCAGGAGAGCAACGTCTTCCATGAGCGGGGGACGTGCTTGGGGTAGGCAGTGAAGCTAGCGATCTGGGGGGCAAAAGCAAATCCCCCTTCCCCCTTTTTCAAAGGGGGGAACTTCGGGCGAGCGCGCGGGGGCGTGAAATTGCCGGGTTTTGGGGATGCCGAAGCCACGGATTCGGATTCGGATTCGAAACCCGAGCTTGTCTTCCCCCTTGAAAAAGGGGGACCGAGGGGGATTCGCTTCGACCCGCCCCGCCAACGAAAAAGCCCCGCTCGCGCGGGGCTTTCGATCATCGTCGGCGCAAGCGCAAGCTCAGTCGCCCATCTGCTTCTGCAGATGTTCCCAACGCTCTTGCGCGTCGATGGTGCGCTCGGCGGTCAGGCGCGCCTCCAGGCGTTCCAGGCCGATTTCCTCGCCAGTGTCGACGCAGAAACCGTAGTCGCCCGAGTCTACCCGCTTGAGGGTGCTGTCGATCTTGCTGATGAGCTTGCGATAACGGTCGCGGGTACGCAGTTCAAGCGAGTTCTCCGTCTCGCGCGTCGCGCGTTCGGCTTCATCGCCGACGTCGCGCACTTCGTCCTTGAGGTTCTCGATGGTCTGCTTGGATTCCTCGACCAGATCGGCGCGCCAATGCAGCAGGCGTTGACGGAAATACTCGAGCTGCAACGCGCTCATGTATTCCTCGTCGGACGTCGGCTTGTAGCCATCCGGCATGATCGGGCGGCCGGTGGCGGGATCGTTCTTATAGGGCACGACTTTGACCTTGGTCTTCGGTGCCGGTGCCGAGGGCTGTTTGACCGTCACGGCCACGGCCACTTTGCCGGCCGGACGCGGGGCCGCGGGGGCGGTCGTCGTCGCGGGCTTGCCCGCGGGTGTCTTGCTGGATGCTGTCTGGGTCACTGTGTTCTTGTTTTTGTCGGAGATGCGGTCGGCCTGCTTGGCAGCGGCCGCCTCCTGGGCGGGGGGCTGCGATGCGGGCTGTTTGACGGCGGGCGCAGGTTTTGGCTTCACAGCTTCGGGCTTTTTCGCTTCAACTTTTTTAAGCTCAGGCTTCTTTGTTGCTACGACCTTGCCTGCCGCGGGTTTGCTGGGTGCGGTTTTGCTCGGCGCGGCCTTGGCCGGCGCCGGTGCCGCCTTCTTCGCCGCCGGCGCCGGCTTGGCGGCCGGTTTGGCGACGGGTTTGCTGGCCGCTGCCGGCTTGGCCGGCGGCGCCTTCTTGATCGCAACGGCCTGCTTGGCCGCCGGCTTAGCCGCCGCAGTCTTCTTCGCCGCCGCCTTGGCCGGAGCCTTCTTGGCCGCGGGTTTAGCGGCGACCGTCTTCTTGGGCGCGGGCTTGGCCGCAGGTTTGGCCGCCTTCTTCGCAGCCGGCTTCACGGTCTTCTTGGCGGCCTTGACGGCCTTCTTCGCAGGTTTTTTCACTGCCACGAGCGGCTTGTCCTTCTATTCCCTGAGGGCGCCTCCGAACGCCGTCCGGAGACATCGCGGGCCAAGCATGACCCACCCGGCCATCAAATGCACATGCGTTCGATGACCGCAAGTGAAATCCGGCAATACACCGGTTTTCGCCCGGTCCGGGCAGCTCGGCAACAGCGATTCCACGCCGCGGCGGACCTTCGTCTTGCACTTGCCTTGTTTGGGGAAAGCGCGCTGTTATACCCTGCTGCGGCACCCGCGGCAACCGCGCTGTGCGAGGCCGATCGCGGCGTAAAATAGCGCACAGCGCGGGGCTTTGCGGCACGCCATTCCCCGCCCCCGTCACTACCGTTGCCGGCATTAAGGAAACGTGATCGCCCGCCTTCTCATCGCCCTGCTACGTGGCTATAAACGTTGGATCAGCCCGTTACTCGGCCAACGTTGCCGCTTTCATCCCAGCTGTTCGTCGTATTCGATGACGGCCATCGGGCATTACGGCGCGCTCAAAGGCGGCTGGCTCACGCTCAAACGCCTGGCGCGCTGCCATCCTTTACACCCCGGCGGCTACGACCCGGTGCCCGGCACCGGCGAAGACTCCGCCCTGTCCGACTCCCCCACCGCGCCTCCATCCGGAAACTGCTCATGCCATCGACACTGATCGTCAACGCCCGCTTGGTCAACGAAGGTCGCGAGTACGACGGCGATCTGCGCATCGAGGACGGCCGCATCGCCCAGATCGGCGCAAGCCTGTCCGGACGCGACGGCGAGACCGTGATCGATGCGCGCGGCCGGCGCCTGCTGCCCGGAATGATCGACGACCAGGTTCATTTCCGTGAACCTGGACTGGAATACAAAGCCGACATGGCCACCGAATCGGCCGCGGCGGTGGCCGGCGGGCTGACCACGTTCATGGACATGCCCAACACCAGTCCGCCCACGCTCGACGCGGCCGCGCTGGAGGACAAGTACCGGCGCGCGGCCGGGCGGGCCTGGGGCAATTACGGGTTCTACCTGGGCGCGAGCAACGACAACCTCGCCGCGATCCAATCGCTGGACCCGCGCACCGCGCCGGGCGTGAAGGTGTTCATGGGCGCGTCCACCGGCAACATGCTGGTCGACGATCCGGTCACGCTCGACGCGATCTTCCGCGACGTACCCACGCCGATCATCACCCACTGCGAAGACACGCCGATGATCGACGCCGAGCTCGCCGTCTACAAGGCGAAGTACGGCGACGACATCCCGGCGCGGTTCCACCCCGACATCCGCTCGCGCCAGGCCTGCAAGAAGTCGACCGAACTGGCGATCTCGCTGGCGCGCAAGCACAACACCCGCCTGCACGTGCTGCACATCAGCACCGCCGACGAACTGGCGCTGTTCCAGGCCGGCCCGATCGAGGGCAAGCGCATCACCGCCGAGACCTGCATCCACTTCCTGCGCTTCGACCGCGAGGACTACGAAAAGCTCGGCCACCTGATCAAGTGCAATCCGGCGATCAAGGATCCGGCCGACCGCGAAGCGCTGATCCGCGCGGTGGCCGCAGACGTGATCGACGTGCTCGCCACCGACCACGCGCCGCACACGCTGGAAGAAAAAGCCCGCCCCTACACCTCGGCGCCGAGCGGCCTGCCGCTGGTGCAATTCGCGCTCAACGCCGCGCTGGAACTGGTCCACGAAGGCCGCCTGAGCACCGCCCAGGTGGTCGACAAGTTCGCCCACGCGCCGGCCAAGTTGTTCGACGTGGAGCTCAGAGGCTTCCTGCGCGAGGGCTACTTCGCCGATCTGGTGCTGATCGACGATGCGCCCTACACCGTGCAGCGCGAGGACGTGCTGTCCAAGTGCGGCTGGTCGCCGTTCGAAGGTCGCACGTTCCGTTCGCGCATCGCCTCGACCTGGGTCAACGGCGTGCTGGCCTGGGACGGCACGTCCCTGGTCGGCTCGCCGAACGGACAGCGGTTGGCGTTCGCGCGATGAGGTTGGCGATCGCCGCGATCGCCGCGGCCGTGCAGCTGTCGGCGCCGCTCGCGCTCGCACAGCCATCGTCGCCGCTGGCCGGGTCTGCGCCGGCTGATGCAAGAATCGTGTTCCCGTCTGCGGTTTCGCAGGGAGGATTAGTGATTGGCAAGGTGCCGCCCGGCAGCAAGGTGCGTTACGGCGAGCGGCAACTGCGCACCACCGCCTACGGCACCGTGGTGTTCGGCGTCGGCCGCGATGCGACCGGGCCGGTGACGGTGCGAGTCGAGATCGCGCCGGGCCGGGCCGAAGAAACCGCCAGCATCGCGGTCACCCCGCGTGAGTTCCCGACCGAATACATCCAGGGCGTTCCACCCAAGACGGTCAATCCGCCGCCGGAGATCGCCGCGCGGATCGAGCGCGAGCAGGCCCAGGTCGTGGCCGCGCGCGCGCGCGACGACGATCGCGCCGATTTCGCCCAGGCCTTCATCTGGCCGGTACAAGGCCGGATCAGCGGCCGCTTCGGCAACCAGCGCGTCTACAACGGCCAGAAAGGCTCGGGGCATTCGGGCATGGACATCGCCGCGCCCACCGGCACCGCGATCAAGGCCCCGGCAGCGGGCGTGATCACTTTCGCCGGTCCCGATCTGTACCTGACCGGCGGCACGGTATTGCTCGACCACGGCCATGGCGTCAGTTCGAACTTCCTGCACATGTCGCGCATCGACGTGAAAGTCGGCGATCGGGTGACACAAGGCCAGGTGATCGGCGCGGTCGGCGCGACCGGACGCGCGACCGGCCCGCATCTGCATTGGGGCATGAACTGGTTCGATGTGCGCATCGATCCGCTGCTGGTGCTTGAGCGCACGAAAGCGACGCCGTAACTCAGACGGCTCGCGCCGCGCGGATCAAGCCGGAGCGGCGCCGAGCAAGGCGCCCAGCGGCGCGAACGACGGCGAAGCTTCCAGATCGCGCAGGCGAACGCACTTGGGATTGGGCCACCGCGGCCCGGCGGTCGCCAAGAACGCGTTGCCGCGCTCCATCAGCCCCAAACGTTGCCGCGTGAGTGCCAGAACCTCGGCGAATTCATCCTCGCCGACCTCCTGCGCCGAACCGGGCTGGCCGTGTTCGTCCAGCCGCAGCGCCTCGCGTCGCGGCGGCCGCAACCACGGCGCGATCTCGCGCCACAGTTCCTCCCAATCCAACGACGGAAACGGCTGCGACGAAGGCGCGGCGATCGGCAGGCTCGGCGCCAGCCGCCCGCGCGGTTGCGCCGGATTTTCCGCGAAGCAGCGGTACACGAACTCGCTCGCGCTCATCGCCCCGAGCGGCTGCGCCGCGGCGTGGACCAGCGCTTCGCTCAGCACCGCGCGCAATTGCGGTGACGCCGGCAGGCTACGATCGCGCAAGGCCGCCGCGCGGCCGAGCGCGGCCAGCGCGTCGCCGGCGAACACCGGCCGGCGCAGCGACAGCGCATGCGCGAGCACGGCGATGCGGTCGTTGTCCTGCAAGCCGGCCGTTCCATTGAGGGCCCGGCGCGCGTCGACCGCGGTCAGGCTCGGATCGTCCAGGCGCTGGCTCAGCGCGCGTTCGACCACGCCGCCGACTGCGACTTCGATCAGGTATCCGGCGCGTCCGAGCACGGCGACGTGGCTGTAGGCACTCTCACCGAACCATGCGGTCAGCGCGGCCAGCGAGCCGCGCGCGCGCATCAACAGCAAATCGCCGGTGCGCAGCTGCGCGGCCTGCACCGATGCGGCGGCGAGCCCGCCGTCGGGCGTCACGACACCACCTCGCGTTCGGGTTCCAGGCTGTGCCCGGTGACCCGGTCGCGGCCGGCGGACTTGCTCGCGTACAGCGCCGCGTCGGCGCGTTCGAGCAGTTGTTCCGGAGTTTCGCCCGGCACCAGTTCGGCCACGCCCAGGCTCAGGCTGACCGGCAGCAAGCGGCCATCGATCGACAACGGACTGCCACTGACCGATTCGCGCAAATGCTCAGCCACGCGCACCGCATCGCGCAGATGGGTATCGGCCAGCACCACCAGCACCTCGTCGCCGCCGTAACGGCCAAACAGGTCGTAGGCGCGCAGCCGGTTGCGGGTGCGCAGCGAGACGATGCGCAGGGTTTCGTCGCCAACGCGATGGCCGTGTTCGTCGTTGATGCGTTTGAAGTGGTCGATGTCGAAGAACACCACCGACAACGGCCGGCGCGAACGCTGCGCGCTTTCCACCGCGGTGCGCAGGCTTTGCGAAATCGCCGCGCGGGTCATCGCCCCGGTCAGGCTGTCGTAGGTGGCCAGCCGGTTGGCGGTGTCGCGGTCGCGGCGCAGCTGCTGCAGCTTGGTGGTCAGGCCCAGCAGCAGGCCCAGGCCGCCGAAGGCCATACCGATCGGGAAGGTGTATTCGAGCCAGCCGTATTCCGGCCACCACTGATGGCGCGAACCGACTATCGCCACCAGCAGCACCATCAACGGCAGCCAGGCCAACAGCAGGAAATACGCTTCACGCTGCCGCCGCCAGGTGGCGACGGACCCGCAGTACAAGATCAGCACGATCACCACCAGCAGATTGAGGTTGCCGTACAACGCGCTGTACTTGAACGTGCGGAACAAGCTGACCGCCAGCAATGCGCCCAGCGAGATGCTGCACCAGTCCAGGATCTGCGCGACTCGCGGCTGGGTGGTGCGCAGGCCGAGGAAGAAGATCAGAAAACGGATGCTGGCCAGGACCGCCGCGGTATTGAGCACGATGTTGGCGCGCACGTCGGGCGCGATCTCGTTGAGCCACGGCACCACCCGCATCTCGCCGCCGTCGGAGGTCAAGGTCAGGATCTGCAGCACCAGGGTCAAACCCAGATAGGCGTAACCGCGTTCGCGCAAGCCGGCCCAGAAGCCGAACGCGAGCACCGCGACCACGCCCATCGCGGTCAGCACCACGCTGCGCAGCGCGACATGGCGCATGTCGTCGCGCTGGACCTGGGCCAAAGGCTGGATCATCACTCTGGACGGCGACAGATCGGTCGCCAGCACCCGCAGGTACAGCGCATCGCCCTTGCGCAGCCCTTGGGTCAGCGGGAATACGATCTTGCGCGTGGAGTGATTGAGATCGGTGTCGGGGCCGTAGATCGAACGCCGCAGCGGCAGTTCGTCGCCGGGCCGCCACAGTTCGATTTCGCGCCGGTACGGGCGCGAGATGGTCAGCTGCGGCGAGTCGGACGGCCCCACGTCCTGATTGAGCGTGACCCGCCACCACACCGGCTGGCGCTTGGGCGCCCAGATTTCGTTGCCCGAGACCGCCTCGAAACGATGATCGAACTCGCCGGCGAGGACCCGCGCGGGCACCGGATCTTGCCCCAGCCGCGACAGGCTCAACGAAGGCGCGCGGTAAGTGCTGGGGTCGTAGGGTTCGCGCTCCGAACGCGGCTGGATCGCCGGATGTCCGGCTTGCAACGCAATCGCCGTTGGAGCCGCCGCCGATGTGCCTGAGGGAGGCATGCTTACGTCTTGCGCCGACGCGATCGCCGCCACCACAAACATCCCCAGCAGAACCAACAGGGCCTGCCAGCCACGACGCCAGGGTTTCCCCATGCCCCTTCCGGTCACTAGTCTGGTGATCGGAGCATAGCCCAAGGCCCCGGCACCCCGGGGGTGGGGACCATCACGGTTTTCCACCTTGCAGTGTGTCCGCGCACACGCCTCCATGCATTGCCGCACCGCTCGCCCGGATCAGTGCGTGATCCTACACCGCCGCCGGTGCACGCAACTGCCGCCGGATCAGGCCGATCGCGGTGGTTTTATCTCGGTTCACCACGACCCGCCGCGGCACCGAAAGCCACGCTGAAGACGGACCGCAGTCGAACGCCGGACGGGCAGATCGCCGGCAAGAGCGAGCGTAAACGGATCGGGTGGGAACGATGCGGGCCTGCCGACGCGTCGCCTCGTCGCAACAACGCGCCATGGCTCCAGTCGGGCAGACGAAGACGAGCGAGCGCCGCTGTGCGAACGCGCCGCTTACTCGCGCGCGCCCTGCCCGGTCACCCGCGCGACCGCGTCGTGCGCGTGCAGGCTCTCGAAGTGCGCGACCTCGGCATCGAAACGCTCGATCCGCGGATCGGCCGAAAGCGCCCCGGCGACCCGCCGCGCAGCGTCTTCGCAGAACATCAGGTTCTCGGCGTTGAGCTTGGCGAAGGCTTGCTCGTCCTCGCGCTTGACCGCGGTCTGCACGGGCGTGGCGAGCGCGCGTTCGAGCGCATCGATCAGGCCCACCAGCGGCAGCTCGTCGAAGGCCGGACGCAGTTGCACGCGCACATCGGCGCGGCTGCGCTGCGCGTGCGGGGTCGCGGCCAGGCCGCGTTCGGAGGCCAGCCAATCGCTGACCACCGCGGTCGACAAGGGATGAGCGGCGGCGAAATCGGCGGCGAAACGCTCGGCGTTGAGCTGGCGCGACAACGCCGCCGAGGCCGGACAGGTGCTGGAGTATTCGACCGCGAACCGCAGGCCCAGGTGCAGATGGCCGTCGACCAGGCGCGCGTCGATCTCGACCGGATAGCGTTTCCAACCCGCGTTCTGACTGGCCAGCGCCGGACGCAGCAGCAATTGTTCGTAGCGCAGCACCAGCCGCGCGGCGCTGGAAATGCCGCCCTGCCCGTCGATCAGGCTCTGCAGCGCGCGGCGCAGGCCGGCGGGCGTCAGGGTTTCGCTGGCGAAGGCGTTCTGCAGATGCAGGTACATGCGCGACATATGGATGCCGCGCGCGTTGGCGTCGCGCAGATTGACCGAGACGTCGACCGATGCGGCGACCTGGATCGCAGTGCCGTCGCCGCCGGCGATGCGCAGCGGCAGGGCGATGTTGGACATGCCGACCCAGTCCAACTCGCGCGCCGCGGCGGCGGCGTCGAAAGCGACATCGGGCAAGGCGGAACGCGAGGGGTTTGGGGGAGTATTCACAACGCAACTAATGGGGACGCGTGGGGGGAACGCAACGCCGCTATTCTACCGGGACCGGCCGGATCGCCCCCGCCCGGCCCTGCAACGCTCAGTTGCGGGCGCCGCGCCAGGCCGCCAGCAGGGCGGTCCAGGGCGACAGCGGCCGGGCCGCATCGCCGCGCAGCAGCCGGGTCTGGGCCAGGGCCGTCCACAGCCGCCGCGGCACGGTCGCACCGAAGCGTGCCGGCCATTGCGCCAACAGTTCGCGGCTCCACTCCACCGTCGCGCCCTCGCCCGGACGGGCCATCGCCCGCGCCACCACGCTCAGCGGCACCGCCGCGTCGCCCTGCAGCACCAGCCGCGATTCCAGCAGGCTGGACTGGATCGCCGGCACCGCCGCCTCGGGCAGTTGGCCGGGGACCGGTTCAAACAAGGCCACGTCGATCGCGCCGATCGCGGTCGCCAGCGGCCACAGGCTGTCGAAGGCTTCGCCGCGGTCGCCCGGGCGTTCGCGGCTGTCGCGCAAGGACGGCAGGGCCAGGGCCAGATCGCCCCAGGGCGCATTGAGCCGCTGCAACGCCAGGCCCAGGGGATGGCGCCGGCGGTTCATGCGCCAGCCCTGCAGTTCTTCCATCCACCAGCCGAGCTTGGCTTCGCCGGGCAAGGCATCGGTGCCGCCCCAGGCCGCATCGGTGAGTTCCTGCTGCAGCGCCGCCCAGGCCACCGCCACGCCGCGCTGGGTGCGCGGCACGAATACTTCGGCCACCGACCACTCCGGCCAGCGCGCGCGCCATTTGCCGGAGAAATCCTGCAGCGCCTGCTCCTGGGAGGAGTGCTCCTGCGAGGCGGCGTCGACTTCGGCGGCGACCTGCGGCTTCATCGCGTCGCCGGCCATGCGCCCGCCCCGATCAGCTGCGCGGGCGATTCGATCATCGCATCGCCCTGCCAGGCGAGCGGATCGTCGTGATCCAGGCGGTAACCCCACAGCGCCACTACCGAGGGCATGCCGGCGGCGCGGGCGGCGATGATGTCGCGCTCGTCGTCGCCGACGTAGATGCACTGCGAAGGCACGATACCGATCCGCTCCGCGGCGACGGTCAGCGGCAAGGGATCGGGTTTGCGCGCGCTCAGCGTGTCGCCGCCGATCAGCACCGCGCAACGCGTCTGCCAGCCGAGCAGCGGCATCAGCTTGCGCGCGAGGTATTCGGGTTTGTTGGTGACGATGCCCCACAGCGTACCGGCGCCTTCCAGCGCGGCGAGCATCGCTTCCACGCCCTCGAACGGCGCGCCGTGCAGGCCGAGCTCGCGCTCATAACGATCCAGGAATTCGGGCACCCAAGCGTCGCGCTGGGCCGCATCCAGATCCGGGAACGCCGCGCCGAGCATGGCGCGCGAGCCCTTGGACACGTGCGCTCGCAACGGCTCCATCCGCATCGGCGGCAAGCCGCGATCGGCGCGCATGGCATTGGCCACCGCCAGCATGTCCGGCGCGCTGTCGAGCAAGGTGCCGTCCAGATCGAACAGCACCGCCTTGGGAAACGCCGCCTTGGAAAACGCCGTCTCGAGAGCTGCCGCGCCGCTCGGTGCCGCCGCCGGAGCGCTCATGTGGCCGAAGCCTGCGCGGCGCCGGGCTTGTAAGCGCAGGCCAGGTAGTTGATGTCGGTGCGCGAGGTGATGCGCGCGCCGTTGCGCCAGGGCTCGTACATCAGGCCGCTGACGTCCTCCAGTTCCAGGCCGGCTTCGCGCAGCCAGCGCGCCAGTTCGGAGGGCTTGATGAAATCGCGGTACTGGTGCGTGCCCTTGGGCAGCAGCCGCGCCAGATACTCGGCGCCAAGGATGGCCAGCGCGAACGCGGCCGGCGTGCGGTTGAGCGTGGACAGGAACAAGCGCCCGCCCGGCTTGAGCAGACGGGCGCAGGCGCGCACGATCGCGCCCGGGTCGGGCACGTGTTCGAGCATTTCCATGCAGGTGACCACATCGAACGAGCCCGGCCGTTCCTCGGCCAGCGCCTCGACCGGTTGCAGGCGGTAATCCACCGCGACCCCGGTTTCCAGACGATGCAGCTTGGCGACCTTGATCAGTTCCGGCGCCAGATCGATCGCGGTGACCTGCGCGCCCGCCGCGGCCAAGGCCTCGCTGAGCAATCCGCCGCCGCAGCCGACATCGAGCGCCTGCGCCTCGCGCAACGGCGCGCGCTGGGCGACGTAGTCCAGACGCACCGGATTGAGCGCGTGCAGCGGCTTCTGCGGCCCCTGCGGATCCCACCAGCGGTTGGCCAGCGCGCCGAACTTGTCGAGCTCGGCCTGGCTGAAGTTGTCGTGCTCGCCGGCGCCGCGCGGAGCGCCGCTGTCGGAACCGTGATCGTGAGAATCCGATGCGTTGCTTGCTGCGCTCATACCTGCCTGCCCGTTACTGCCGTCGATCGATACCGCGCGCGATCGCCAGCGATGCGCGCGGACCTAGTTTGAATCAAGCCCGAGGCGGCGGGTGTGAACGCGCCGCGACGACGCGCCCAAGTCCGCCCTACGGGCCGCCGCATCAACGTTGGATCGCCGCGATGCGCTGACGCCACTGCCGCGCATTCGCGACCAGCGCCGCAGTGTCCATGTCGACCAGTACACGTTCGCGCAGCTTGGCGCGGCCGGCGATCCACACATCGCCGACCTGGTGGCGGCCGGTGGCGTAGATCAGTTGCGAAACCAAGTGATGCACCGGCTGGGTTTCCAACTGACCCAGATCCACGCAGACCAGATCGGCCTGCTTGCCGATCTGGATCGAGCCGATCTTGTCCTCGAATCCCATCGCCTTGGCGCCGCCCAGCGTGGCCGCGCGCAGCGCGCTGAACGCATCGAGCGCCTTGGCATCGGAGGCCACGGCCTTGGCCAGCAGCGCCGCGGTGCGGGTTTCGCCGAACATGTCCAGGTCGTTGTTGCTGGCGCAGCCGTCGGTGCCGATCGCCAGATTGACCCCGGCGTGCTGCAATTTGCACACCGGGCAGAAGCCCGAGGCCAGCTTGAGGTTGGATTCGGCGCAATGCACCACGCTCACGCCGCGCTCGGCGCACAGGGCGATCTCGGCGTCGGTGAGCTGGGTCATGTGCACCGCGATCAGGCGGTCGGTGACCAATCCCAGGCGATCCAGCCGCGCCAACGGGCGCTGGCCGTACTGCTTGATCGAATCGGCGACTTCCTGCGCGGTTTCGTGGGTATGCAGATGGATCGGCAGGTCGAGCTGGTCGGCCAGCATGCGCACGCGCTCGAAGTTGGCGTCGCTGACCGTGTACGGCGCATGCGGCGCGAATGCGGTCGCGACCAGCGCGTCGTCGCGCCACAGGTCGTGGACTTCGCCGGCGCGGTCGAAGTATTCGTCGGAGGTCTTGGCCCAGGCGGTCGGAAAATCGATCACCGGCAGGCCGACCCGGGCGCGGAAGCCGTGGCGCTTGTAGACCGCGGCCTGCACGTCGGGGAAGAAATAGTTCTCGTTGGCGCAGGTGGTGCCGCCGCGCAGCATCTCGGCGATCGCCAGGGTGGTGCCGTCTTCGACGAACTGCGGGCCGATCACCGCGTTTTCGACCGGCCAGACGTGGCCCTGCAGCCACTCCATCAGCGGCAGGTCGTCGGCGATACCGCGCAGCAGGGTCATCGGATTGTGGGTGTGGGCGTTGACCAGGCCCGGGATCAGCGCCGATTCGGGGCGGCTGACGGTTTCGGCCGCGGCGTAGCGCGCGCGCGCCTCGTGGATCGGCAGGATGTCGATGATGACGCCGGCTTTGACCGCGACGGCGTGGTCTTCGAGGACGACGGCGTGGGGTTCGACCGGGACTACCCAGGCTGCTTCGATCAACAGGTCGCAGGGGGTCGGTGCGGTCTGGGTCATCTTGCGCGTCTCGATGCGGGGGAAAGAAGCCCGGCGCGTGGCGCGGGCGAACCGGCATCAAGCTGGCATGCGCCGGTTACTGCGAAGCGACGCCGGGAGTGGAAAGGTTCGCGGCGGCGGCTGGTGGTGAAGCGGTTTTTTTTGAAGCGATCGATATTTGCGACGGGGCTGAGACTCTTCGCTCGCCCGGCCCGGGCTGGTCGACCGGGCGTTCGTGAAAGCGCGAGCCGGTGGCTCGCAAGCGCTTTCACTCACCCCCGCTTTCGCGGGAATGACGCATCGGCAAAACCGTGGCCGCAAAGCGGCCACAGGCCGAAACGCCGTCAACAGCGGGTCACTTCACTCGGCTGACGTACTCGCCCGAGCGGGTGTCGACCTTGACGATTTCTTCTTGGCCGACGAACAGCGGCACGCGGACCACCGCGCCGGTTTCCAGGGTCGCCGGCTTGCCGCCGCCGCCGGAGGTATCGCCGCGCACGCCCGGATCGGTCTCGGTGATCTTGAGCTCGACGAAGTTCGGCGGCTGGACCGCGATCGGCACGCCGTTCCACAGCGTCACCACGCACTCTTCCTCGCCCTTGAGCCACTTCTCCGCGCCGCCCATGCCGGCCTTGTCGGACTGGACCTGCTCGAACGATTCCTGGTTCATGAAATGCCAGTACTCGCCGTCGGAGTACAGATACTGCATGTCGGTGTCGACCACGTCGGCCTGCTCGACGTTGTCGGTGGCCTTCATGGTCATTTCGACCACGCGGCCGGACTTGATGCTGCGGTACTTGATGCGGGTGAAGGCCTGGCCCTTGCCCGGCTTGACGTACTCAGTCTCGGTGATGATGCACGGGTCGTTATTGACCAGGATCTTCTGTCCGGTCTTGACGTCGTTCATGCCTAGGGTGGCCATGCTGAAACTCCTGCAAATAAATAATGTGGCGGTGATTGGGGTCCGGCCGCCCCCGCCGCTGGCCGGGGCCGTCCGCTGCCGTCGCTGCGGCGCCGACCGGGCCGGCCCGGTCGCGGCCGGGTCCGCGCGGCGCGCAAAGCGCGTACGGACCGCCATGGCGGCGAGGCAAGGCTAGAATGTCGGGCTGCGCCGGCCCCTTCCGCAGCGGTTTTCCGCGTGGTCGGAGCCCGGGCGCCGTAATCGGAACCCTGAAGGCTAGCCTCACATGATACCTGCTGCGCAACCCGTCCCGCATCCGGCCTCTCCCCAGGGCACCGCAGCGCCGCCGCGCTGGCAAGCCCTGTGGCGCGACGCGGTGCGCGACCCGCGCGAGCTGCTGGCCCTGCTCGGCCTGTCCCGGGCGGGGCTGGACGTGCCGGACCGGGCCGCCGAGCAGTTCCCGCTGCGGGTGCCGCGCGGCTTCGTGGCGCGCATGCGCCACGGCGATCCTACCGACCCATTGCTGCGCCAGGTGCTGCCGCTGGACGAGGAAATGCGGCCGATGCCCGGTTTCAGCCTGGACGCGGTCGGCGACGGCGCGGCCAAGGCCGGCCACGGGGTGATCCGCAAGTACCGCGGCCGGGCCCTGCTGATCGCCACCGGCAGCTGCGCCGTCCATTGCCGTTACTGCTTCCGTCGGCATTTCCCCTACGCCGAGGAAACCGCCGCCGCGGCCGGCTGGCGCGAGGCGGTCGCGGCGATCGCCGCCGATCCCGACGTCGACGAGGTCATCCTGTCCGGCGGCGACCCGTGGTCGCTGGCCACGCCCAAACTGGCCGAGCTCACCGATGCGCTGGCACCGATCGCCCACCTCAAGCGGCTGCGCATCCACACCCGCCTGCCGGTCGTGCTGCCCGAGCGCGTCGACGCCGCACTGAGCCACTGGTTGCAGAACCTGCCCTGGCCGGTCGCGATCGTGCTGCATGCCAATCACGCCAACGAATTCGACGCCGACGTCGACGCGGCGATGCAACGCCTGCGCGCCACCGGTGCCACTTTGCTCAATCAGGCGGTGCTGTTGCGTGGAGTCAACGACAGCGTTGAGGCCTTGGCCGCCCTGAGCGAGCGCAGCTACGCCGCCGGCGTGTTGCCCTACTACCTGCACCAGCTCGACCGGGTCCAGGGTTCGGCCCACTTCGAGATCGCGGACGAGGCCGCGCGCGCCCTGCACCGCGCCCTGGCCGCGCGCATTTCCGGCTACCTGGTGCCCAAGCTGGTGCGAGAAGTGACAGGCGACTCGGGCAAGCGTCCGTTGTAAGTGTTGTAATCTGACTCGGGTTTGATCGGGGATCGCGGCGGGAGCATGTCGGCGTAAGCACAAGCGCGTCGACTACGCATCTGCTGTGTCATCGAACCCAACACAGGGTCACAGATTCTCGTCCTTGCGTGGACGAGGCCGGCGCTTCGTGTCATAAAACCGGCCCACGGAGGTGGTCAATGCAATTCGGCAAAGACATGGTGTTGCGCTTGCTGATCGTCGACGACAGCGTCGAGGCGGCCGAAGCCATCGTCAGCGCACTGCGCAACAGCGGCATCGCGGTGCGGCCCACCCGCCCGGAGAACGAGCAGGAACTGGCCGCGCTGATCCTGCAACACCCGCCGGATCTGGTGCTGGCCGCGCGCAACTCGCGCAACGTCTCCCTGCTCAAGCTGATGCAGAGCGTGGACGCCAGCGGCAAGGACCTGCCGGTGCTGGTGCTGATGGAAGCCGTCGACGAAGCCGCCCTGCTCGGGGTGATGGAAATCGGCGCGCGCGGCGTGGTCCTGCGCTCCAACATCACCCACCTGCAGAATTCGGTCCGCGCCGAATGGGCCGACCTGGAAGCGCGCCGCTCGCTGCGCCGCCTGGAAGCCCAGGTGCGCGAGACCGAGCGCCGCTGCGACGCGCTGATCGATTCCTCGCGCGAACCCATCGCCTACATCCACGAAGGCATGCACATCCGTGCCAATGCCGCGTACCTGGAAATCTTCGGCTTCGAGTCGTTCGAGGACATCGAAGGCATGTCCCTGCTGGATCTGGTCGCGCCCAGCCAGGTCGACGGCTTCAAGCAGTTGCTCAAGCAACTCAGCAAGGGCGATACGCCGCCCCCGAACTACGAGACCCAGGCCCGCGCGCTCGACGGCAACGCCTTCCCGGCGGTCATGGAGTTCACCGCGGCCACCTACGAAGGCGAGCAATGCCTGCAGGTGGTGCTGCGCCGGCAGGAGATCGATCCGGAACTGGCGCGCGAGGTCGAAGCGCTGCGCCAGCGCGATCAGGTCACCGGCCTGCTCAACCGCGCCACCTTCCTGCGCTCGCTCGAGGACGCGGTGGCCGACGCGGCGCAGAACTCCGCCCATCACGGCCTGCTGCTGATCGAGCCGGATCACTACAACCAACTGCTGCAGGAAATCGGCCTGGACCAGGCTGACCAACTGATCAAGTCCTGCGGCGAACGCCTGCGCGAAGCGATCGGCCCGGACGACGTGGCCGCGCGTTTCGGCGAGCACCAGTTCGCGGTGCTGACCCTGCACAGCGACCACTCGCACACTTCCGGCCTGGCCGAAAAACTGCGCACGGCCTTCTCGGCGCGCGTGCTGGAAACCGACCACCTCTCGCTCAGCGCCACCGCCAGCGTCGGCGGCGTGCAGATCGGCGAGAAGATCGCCAGCGTCACCGCGGTGCTGGGCAAGGCCGCGCAATGCCTGCAATCGGCCGGCGACATCGGCGGCAACCGGATCGAGCTGTTCGACCCGGGTGCGGCCGACCGCGCCGAAGAAGAGCGGGTCGCGGCGTGGGTCGCGCGCATCCGCGATGCGCTCGACGCCGACCGCTTCGTCATGAACTACCAGCCGCTGATCAATCTGCACGGCGAGCCGATCGAGATGTACGAGGCCTACCTGCGCATGCAGAACCTGGGCCTGGGCGCCGACGAAAGCGGCGGCGAACTGATACAGCCGCTGTCGTTCCTGCAGGTCGCCGAAGAACACGGCCTGCTGTGGGAAATCGACCGCTGGGTGGTCGGCCGCGCGATCCAGGTGATCGGCGAACGCATGCGCCAAGGCCGCCACACCACCTTGCTGGTCAAGATCACCCAGGCCTCGCTGCAGGACGAAAGCCTGCAGCAGCACATCGTCGAACAACTGGCCAAGCACGGCGCCGACGGCAAGCTGCTGGTGCTGCAACTGCCCGAATCGAAGGTGTTCACCAATCTGCGCGCGGCGCAGGAATTCCAGTCGCGCATCTACCACTACGGCGTGCGGGTGGGCCTGGAGCAGTTCGGCGCCGGCCTGAACTCGTTCCAGTTGCTCAACCACTTCGATGCGGCCTTCCTCAAGATCGATCGCAGCTACATGGAAGACTTGACCTCCAACCCCGACCACCAGCAGCGCGTACGCGCAATCGCCGAGAAGGCGCGTGAACTGGGCCGGCAGACCATCGCCGAATTCGTCCAGGACGCGGCCAGCATGAGCTTGCTGTTCGCCGCCGGCATCGACTACGCCCAGGGCCACTTCCTGGCCGCGGCGGGGTCGGAGATGGATTACGACTTCCAATAAAGCGGGGAGTTGGGAATGGGAAATGGAAAGATCCGCTGAAGTCCCCGTAAACAAAAAGCCCGCCGATCGGCGGGCTTTTTGTAGGGGCGGCGTAAGCCGCGACCGCGAATCGACGCTTACGATGCAACTGCGGATTCGCGGTCGCGGCTCGCGCCGCTCCTACATTGCGAATCGCAGTTACGCGCCCAGCTCAGCGCGTCACCACTCGTCCGCCGGAATACTCCTGCGGGGCGTTCTTCAGCGCGGCGATGCGCTCCTCCAGCGGCGGATGGCTGCGCATCAGCTTGGACAGACCGTGGCCGACCGCGCCGCTGATGCCGAAGGCCTGCACCTGCTTGGGCAGCGTGCTTTCGCCGTAGGTCTGCGACAGGCGCTGCAACGCGGCGATCATCTTCTGCCGGCCGGCCAGACGCGCGCCACCGGCGTCGGCGTGGAACTCGCGGTAACGCGAGAACGACATCGCGATCATGCTCGCGAACAAGCCGAACACCATGTCGAGCGCGAACACGATTACGTAATAGCCCAATCCCGGCGCGCCGTCGCGGCTGCCGCCGAGGTAACCGTCGATGACCCGGCCGACCAGACGCGCCAGCACGATCACGAAGGTATTGAGCACGCCCTGCACCAGCGCCATGGTCACCATGTCGCCGTTGGCGACGTGGCTGACCTCGTGCGCCAGCACCGCTTCGGCTTCGTCCCGGTCCATCGACCGCATCAGCCCGGTCGAGACCGCGACCAGCGCGTTGTTGCGGCTGGCGCCGGTGGCGAATGCGTTGATTTCCGGCGCGTCGTAGATCGCGACCTCGGGCATGCCGATACCGGCCGCCTGCGCCTGACGGCGCACGGTGTCGACCAACCAGCGCTCGGTTTCGTTGCGCGGCTGTTCGATCACGTAAGCGCCGGTGCTGCGCTTGGCCAGCCACTTGGACATGGCCAGGGAGATGAAGGAGCCGCCAAAGCCGAATACCGTGGCCATCACCAGCAAACCGCCGGTGTTGTTCAGACGGATTCCGAACACGCCTTGCAACACCGCCATGACGATGCTGAGCAGGGCCAGGACGGCCAGGTTGGTGGCGAGGAAAAGCGCTATGCGTTTGAACATGGTCGTAGTCGAATCGTCTTGGTCGTTGGGCCGCGCGCCCTGCGCGGCCTTGCTTCGACGATCCCTGTCGGGCCCGGCGGGTTCGTTCTGGAACGCCGCCGTCTGCACTGAAATGTGGCGAAGTCGCCGTTAATTCAACGAGAATCCACCACGATCCCGCCGCCGCATGAGTTCCCGTTCATTGTCCGGACATGCTTCCGCCGCCGCGAACCCAGGCTACCGAGGCCGCTTCGCGCCCTCGCCCACCGGCGAGCTGCACGCAGGCTCCTTGCTGGCCGCGTTCGCCAGTTGGCTGCTCGCGCGACAGGCCGGCGGCGCCTGGCTGGTACGCATAGAAGACCTGGACCCGCCGCGCGAAGTTCCCGGCGCCGCCGATCGGCAGCTGCGCGCACTGGCCGGCTTCGGCCTGGTCGGCGACGAAACGGTGGTGCGGCAGAGCCGGCGCCACGCGCTGTATCAGGCGGCGCTGCAAGACCTGCTCGATCGCGACCTGGCCTTCGCCTGCCACTGCAGCCGCAGCGATCTCGCCGCCAGCGGCGGCATCCATCGCTTCTGCGTGCCGCGGACCGCGCAGCGCGAAGGACGCGCGCCGCAACCGGCGATCCGTCTGCGCGTGCACGACGACACCGCGATCGGCTTCGACGACGCCATCGTCGGCGCGCAGTCCCAGGACGTGGCGCGCGCGGTCGGCGATTTCGTCCTGCGCCGCGCCGACGGCTATTGGGCCTACCAATTGGCGGTCGTGGTCGACGATGCCGACCAGGGCATCACCGACGTGGTCCGCGGCGCCGATCTGCTCGATTCCACCGCTCGCCAGATTGCGCTGCAGCGCGCGCTCGGTCTGCCCACCCCGCGTTACGCGCACTTGCCGCTGCTGGTCGACGCGCAGGGCCGCAAGCTGTCCAAGTCCGACGCCGCCCACCCGCTCGACCCCGCCGATCCGCTGCCCGCGCTGCGCGCCGCCTGGCGGGCGCTGGGCCAGGACGAACAGGCGTTGATTGCGGTGGAAACTGTCACTCAACTGCTCGATGCGGCACGGGTTTCGTTCAGTCCGGCACAGATTCCGCAAGCCGCCGCCGGTCTCGCCGCGATGCACAACGACCCTTGCGCGAATGCTGTCTAGAATCGGGACGAGACCGCCCTTCGCGGTCAAGGAGAGCTCAGCATGCAGTCCCGTGTTGCACTCGTCACCGGCGGTACCGGTGGCATCGGCACCTCGATCGTCCAACGCCTCGCCAAGATGGGGCACAAGGTCGCTACCAACTACCGAGACGAAGCCAAAGGGCACGCCTGGCAGGCGCAGTTGAAGGAACAGGGCATCGATGTGGCCATCGCCCATGGCGACGTGGCCTCGCCCGAACACGCCGAAGCGTTGATCCGCGACGTGGAGCGCCAACTCGGTCCGGTCGACATTCTGGTCAACAACGCCGGCATCACCCGCGATTCGACCTTCCACCGCATGACCTCGCAGCAGTGGAGCGACGTCATCTCCACCAACCTCAACTCCTGCTTCAACGTCACCCGCCCGGTGATCGAGGGCATGCGCGAGCGCAAGTGGGGACGGATCGTGCAGATCAGCTCGATCAACGGCCAGAAGGGCCAGTACGGCCAGGCCAATTACGCCGCCGCCAAGGCCGGCATGCACGGATTCACGATTTCGCTGGCGCAGGAAAACGCGAAGTTCGGCATCACCGTCAATACGGTCTCGCCGGGCTATATCGGCACCGACATGGTCATGGCCGTGCCCGAGGACGTGCGCAACAAGATCGTCGCGCAGATCCCGACCGGGCGCCTGGGCACGCCGGACGAAATCGCCTACGCGGTCGGGTTCTTCATCCCCGACGAGGCCAGCTGGATCACCGGCGCCAACCTGTCCGCCAACGGCGGCCAGTACATGGGCTGGTAAAGCCTCGCATCGCCGCGCGCCGGAGGCCTGTTCAGGTCTCCGGCTCCGCGCAACCGGCCTTGCGCGGCCATCCTGGACGCGAGGATCGCGAACCGCCCGGTTCACTAACCCGACTCGTTCACGACCGTTCGGACGTCGCCGCGAGCGGATCGGTTGCGCGCTGATTCGCAGGGGTTTTATGCTTCCGCGGGTGCCCTGCGGCACGCGCGGAACGGCCGTCGCGCGCCTTTCGCGCATGCGCTTGCGGCCACCGTCCGAGCCCCCCGGCACGCCCCTGTTGCAAGCCCCTGCGCCCTGCGCCATGCTGCAAGGCACCACGTTTTTAGAGCCAAAGCTCAATGGCCTCGACCCGCATCATCAAGAAGTATCCGAACCGTCGCCTTTACGACACCGAGATCTCCAGCTACATCACCATCGAGGACGTGCGTCAGCTCATCGTCGACGGCGAAGAGTTCGAAGTGCGCGATGCGCGCTCCGGCGACGACCTCACCCGCCAGGTGCTGCTGCAGATCATCGCCGAGCACGAACAAGACGGCGAACCAGTGCTCTCCACGCAATTGCTGAGTCAGATCATCCGTTTCTACGGCGACTCGCTGCAGGGCTTCATGGGCAACTACCTGGAGCGGTCGATGCAGGTGTTCCTCGATCAGCAGCAGCAGTTCCGCAATCAGATGGGCGGCATGCTCGGGCAAACCCCATGGGCGATGATGAATCAGCTCACCGAGCGCAACCTCACCCTTTGGAAAGAGTTCCAGCAGAACCTTTCCGGCAGCGTCGGCCAGCCGGTCACGCCCAAGCCCAAGACCGATACCAAGCGCGAGAGTTGAGCCGCGCTTTTTTCTTGCGCGCCGCGCGCCGGCGCGCATCCGCTCGCGGGCCGTGGGGACGGTGCTGGGACGCGTGAATCCTCCGTGTCCGCGCGCAAGTCCGCGGCCGCCATCCATGAATCCTGGGCACGCCGCGCGATGGCGCGCCGAATGCATTGGGGAAGACGCATGAACAAACGTATCGCCGTGGTCAGCGGCGGCATCGGCGGGCTGGGCACCGAGATCTGCCTGTCGCTGGCGCGCGCCGGCCGTCGCGTCGTGGCGCTGGACCTGGGCGCGCGCGCCGAGCGCATCGCGCAATTCGCCGCGCTCACCGACGGTTCCGACATTCGTTTCGAAGCGGCCAACGTCGCCGACTACGACGATTGCGGCGCGGCGATCGAACGCATCGTCGGCCGCGATGGCGGCATCGACATCCTGGTCAACGCCGCCGGCATCACCCGCGACGGCAGCCTGCGCAAGATGGACAAGCGCGCCTGGGACGAAGTGCTCGACGTCAATCTCGACGGCGTGTTCAACCTGTGCCGGCACGCGGTGGACGGCATGGCCGAGCGCGGCTTCGGCCGCATCGTCAACATCAGCTCGGTCAACGGCCAGACCGGCCAGTTCGGCCAGACCAATTACTGCGCGGCCAAGGCCGGCATGCACGGTTTCACCATGGCCTTGGCGCGCGAAGTCGCGCGCAAGGGCGTGACAGTGAATTCGGTATCGCCGGGTTACTGCGAAACCGCGATGGTGATGGCGGTGCCCGAAGATATCCGCGGCAAGATCATCGACAGCGTCCCGGTCGGCCGCCTCGGCAAGCCCAGCGAGATCGCGCGCACGGTGGAGTTTCTGACCGCCGAGGACGCGGGGTTCATTACCGGGGCGAATATTCCGGTCAATGGCGGGTTGTTCATGAGCTTCTGATTGGCGAACGACCGAAGCGAAGAAACCCGCCTTCCGGCGGGTTTTTCGTGTTCGCCTCGCCAGCCGCGTTTGCGACTGTAGGAGCGGCGCAAGCCGCGACCGCGAATCCGCAGTTGCGTGGTAAGCGTGAATTCGCGGTCGCGGCTTGCGCCGTTCCTACAATTTGAAACGCGACAACGCGCTTATCGTGCCAACGGCTTGTTGGCGCAGTTGGCTTCGTAGAACTTCATCGCCGTCGGCATCAAGGCCTGCGAGGTCTAGATGCGGTTGACTGAATCGGCAGAAACGAAAAACCCGCCTCACGGCGGGTTTTTCGTGTTCGCCTCGCCAGCCGCGTTTGCGACTGTAGGAGCGGCGCAAGCTGCGACCGCGAATCCGCAGTTGCGTCGTAAGCGTGAATTCGCGGTCGCGGCTTGCGCCGCTCCTACAGTTTGAAACGCGACAATACGCTTATCGTGCCAACGGTTTGTTGGCGCAGTTGGCTTCGTAGAACTTCATCGCCGTCGGCATCAAGGCCTGCAAGGTCTGGATGCGGTTGGCCGGGTCCGGATGGGTCGAGGCGAATTCCGGCGGACGCTGTCCGCCGCCGAGTTGGGACATGCGCTCCCACAGCGGCACCGCCTGGCGCGGGTCGTAGCAGGCCGCCGCGGCCAGCATCAGTCCAACCTTGTCGGCCTGGGTCTCGTGATTGCGGCCGTAAGGCAGCACCAGTCCGTACTGCGCGCCGGCGCCGAGCGCGCCCATGACCATCTGCTGCTGTTGCGGATCCATTCCGCCCACCGCCATGCCGGCGGCGAGTTGACCCATCTGCACCAGTTTCTGCTGAGCCATCCGCTGCGAGCCGTGGCGCAGCAGCGCGTGGGCGATCTCGTGGCCCATCACCACCGCCAGCGCATCGTCGTTCTGGGTCACCGGCAACAGGCCGGTGTAGACCGCCATCTTGCCGCCGGGCAGGCAGAAGGCGTTGGCCTCTTGCGAATTGATGACCGCCACGCTCCATTTGAAGTTGCGGTAGTCGGTCGGCGCTTCCTGGTTGTTCTGCTGCGCCAGCGCCTGGGTCACCTGCGGCACTTTGTCGATCAGGCGCTGGGCGATCTCGCTGACGTCCTGGCTCTGCGGCGAATTCGACGCCAGCAGCGCGCTCTGCGACTTGGCGTCGTTGAGTACTTCCACAAAGGCCTGTTCGCCCAGTTGCACCTCTTCGTCGGCGGAAGCGCCGTAATGCGCCTTCTCGCCGGTGTAAGGATCGGTCTCGGCGTTGCCGAACCACGACCACGCCGCGTACAGGCCGAACAGCAACAATATCCACCAGCGGAAGCCGCCGAATCCGCGCCGTCCGCCCTGCGCCTGGTTGCCGAGGGGATCGATCCTCATCTGCACACTCCCAAATCCTGCCTGCGGGCGTCGACCGCCCTGTTTCGCGCCCGTGCCGCGTCCGCTCGCGCGAACGCCGCGACGACCCCGCCCTGCTGCTGCCCACCGGCCCCGACGCTCCATCATGAACCGCTCGGGGCCGAACTCAAATATCCCGCACGACCCGGAAACCCAGACGTCCGTTGGTGGTGTCCGCACTGGTGCCCTGACGCCACGCCGCGCGCGTCTGCGCGGGCGAACTCGACCACGAACCGCCACGGAACACGCGCGTGCGGCAGCCCGGATTGAACCAGGCCGCGCCATCGCGCGGCGCGCGGCGGTAGTTGTCGTGCCAGCAATCGGCCACCCACTCGCTGACATTGCCGCCCATGTCGTGAAGACCGAATGCATTGGGCGTGTAACTGCCGACCGGCATCGGCCCCCAGGCGCCGTCGCCGTAGCCCTCGAACGCGTTGCGCCAGCGGCGGCCGCTGGGCGAAACGTCCAGGCTGCCGGTCAGATTGCCGACCTTGGCCGGCGGCGCGCCGTCGCCCCAGGGATAGCGGCCCTGGCTGCCGGCGCGCAGCGCATATTCGTACTCGGCCTCGCTAGGCACGCGATAGCGCTGACCGGTGATCGCCGACAACCACTCCACGTATGCCGCCGCGTCCTTGGCGCTGACGTGCACCACCGGCAGATTGTCGGCCGCCGGCTGGCCGGCATAGTCCGAGCGCCAGTCGACCCCGCCGCGCCGCACCAGATTGCCGCTGCGCTGGTCGTAGGCGGTGGAATAACCGCGACGCGTGGCGCGCGCGCGGTGCTTGGTGGAGTTCATGAAACGGCCGAACTCGCCGACGGTGATCTCGTAGCGCGACATCGCCAGTCCGCGTTCGAAACGGATATTGCGCAGCGGCCGTTCGGCATCGCTGGAGCCAGCCTCGCCGAGGTCGGCGCCCATGCGGAACGCGCCGTGCGGAATCACCACCATCTGCGGCCCGCGGCCGCCTAGGCCCATCGCGTCGGTGAACACCTGGCCCGGACGGAACAGGCCGTAGTGGGTGGCCAGTTCGATGCGTTCGCGCAGCTCTGCCGCGGCCGGGTCGCCCGCCGGCGCGATCCGCAGCAAGGTCGCCAGATGCCCGCGCGCCTCGTCGATGCCGCGGAACTTGGGCAGCGCGGCGATGCCCAGATCGCGCAGGCCGCCGATCCGCGCCCCGCGCTGCGCGGCGATCCGCCCCTGCGCATCGGACGCGGTCTCCATCTTCGGCCGCACCAGGGCGGCCTTGGCCAGCCAGCGCTCGGCCCCGGCGTAGTCGTCGCGATCGGCAGCGATTTCGGCGCGACGGATCAACGCGCTCTCGGCCGCAGCGATGCCCTGTTTGGCGCGCACGTCGACGGGGCGCAGTTCCAGCGCCTGGCGGAACTGCGCCAACGCCCCGCCCTCGCCGTCCTCGCCGATGCGGCCGGCGTTCAAATCCTCCTCGCCCAGGCGGTCTGCTTCCTGCGCCTGATCGGCGCGATCCACCCGTTCCAGATAGGCCTCGACCTTGCGATGCTCCGGCGCGATCGCGCGCGCGACCGCCGCGGCTTCGTGCGCGGCGCGCAGCGACAGCGGGTCGGCGTCGATCTGCTTGAGCGCCGCGTCGCCCTCGGCCAACAGCAGGGCGATGGCGCGATCCAGGCCGGCGGCGACGGCGCGATCGTTGGGTTCGAAAGCGCGCAGCGCCAGGTAGATCGGGATCGCCGAATCGGCGTTGGCGTGCAGATCGCCGGCCTTGAGCGCCTCGCTGGCGCGCTTGCGCAGGGCCGCCGCGTTCTGCTCGGTCACTGCGACCGCTGGCGCGAGCCAGGGCGGCACCGGCGAGACCGCCTGATCGGCGCTGACGGTCACGATCGGCTTGCGCGCGGCCGCGTCCTGCTGGGCGCCCTTGCCGGCCCGGTCGGTGCAACCGGCCAACAGCCCCAGAGCCACGATGCTGGTCCACATCAGTGCGCGCAAACGGCGACCTCTCCTGAATGGTGCGGGCGATCGGCGCAGCATATCGCTTCGCGCGTTAATGCCGGAAAAGCCGGGAATGGGGAATTGGGGAATGGGAGCGAAGCGCCGCCTCAGGCTTTCCCGCTTCTCCCCCATTCCCCATTCCCGGCCCCTAGTACGCTATTGTCGCCCGCCCGGTTCTCCTTCCGCCCGCTACCGAACATGTCCGTCTGGATCAACACCCCTGCCGCGCTGCTGGCGCACTTCGAGGTCAAACCCGCGCGCATCGGGCTGGACACCGAGTTCATCCGCGAGCGCACCTACTGGCCGCAACTGGCCCTGGTGCAGATCGCCATCGAGCGCGAAGGCGAGGACGAGCCGACGATCCTGCTGGTCGACCCGCTGCGCCCCGGCATCGCCGCCGCGCTCGCGCCGATCCTGGCCGACACCGCGATCCTCAAGGTGGTGCACAGCCCCAGCGAGGATCTGGTCGCCTTCAAGCACGCCTGCGGCGTGGTGCCCAAGCCGCTGTTCGATACCCAGCAGGCGGCCGCTCTGGCCGGCATCGGCAGCGGCTTGGGGTATCAGAAACTGGTCGAACAACTCACCGGCGTCGCCCTGGCCAAGGGCGAAACCCGCTCGGACTGGATGCGCCGCCCGCTCTCGCCCGCGCAGTTGGAGTACGCAGCCGACGACGTGCGCCATCTGTTCGCGATGCAAGACGCGCTGGCCGGCCTGCTCGACCAACTCGGCCGCGGCGCGTGGCTCAGCGAAGACGCCACCCGCACCGTGGTCAACGCCGAGAACGAAGCCCCCGAGCGCTGGCCGCACCTGTCCATGCGCAGCGCCCAGTTCCTGGATCTGCCCGCACAGCGCCGACTGGTGCGTCTGCTGCGCTGGCGCGACATCTACGCGCGCGACAGCGACAAGCCGCGCAGTTGGATTCTCGACAACGAACTGGCCGTGGCCCTGGCCCGCCAGGCCCCAGCCGATCGCGATGCGTTGCAACGCCAACTCGACGCCCATCCCAAGGCGCCGCGCAAACTCTCCGAACCGCTGTGGGCCGCGCTGAGCACGCCGCTGGACGACGAAGACCAGGCGCCCGACGCCGGCGTCGCCGAAACCCGCGACAAGCAGAGGCTGCGCCAGTTGCAAGAAGCCGTCGCCGACCGCAGCGCCGCGCTCGGCCTGCCCGACGGCGTGCTCGCCTCGCGCCGCTGGCTGGAGGCCCTCCTCGATCACGGCGAATGGCCCGACGCCCTGTCCGGCTGGCGCCGCGAGGCGCTCGAACCGGCACTGGCACCGCTGCTGGCCGGCGGACACTGACCCCCGCGCGCCGCGCGGCCGGTTTTGCGACACGTCCCGGGAAATTCACCCCAGGACTAGCGCAGCCGTTTGCGGCCCGCTAAACTTGGTCCCGCATTGAAGTGGGGCCATAGCTCAGCTGGGAGAGCGCGTCGTTCGCAATGACGAGGTCGGGAGTTCGATCCTCCCTGGCTCCACCACTTTTGCAGAAAGCCGACGAGCGATCGTCGGCTTTTTTGTTGCCCGCGGTCTTGTTGCCCGCGGTCTTGTTGCCCGCGGTCTTGTTGCCCGCGGTCTTGTTGCCCGCGGTCTTGTTGCCCACGGTCGGCGGCCTAGGGTCGGCCCCGGTGGTCACGCTCGCCTTGGCCGGACTACCCTGACCGCACTTTACGCCCTGCCGGAGCAGCCGCCATGTTGCCTTCCGATGCGATCGGTCCTTCGCGTTTGCCATCGACCCTGCCGTCCGTCGATCTCGCGCCTGCGACGCTGACCCCGCCGCAACAGCAGGCGCTGGCGCAGCGCTATGCGCCGATCCTGTACTTCCATCCGGACGAACAGCATTTTCTGCAGGATCCCAATACCTACATCCAGCAGTCGAGCCTGCGCCAGGAACTGGACTGGCGTCCGGATCGCGAACTGCACGGACGCGGCGAAGTGCCGCCGGAAGAGTTGGCGGGCATCGGCAAAGGCAACAAGGACGCCGACAGCCAGATCTTCCTCGATCATGGCAACGAAGACCTCGGCGACGGCGTGCGCAACGGCGATCTGGGCAACAGCAAGAACCTGTATCAGTACGACGCCGAAACCAACACCATCACCTATCACCTGTTCTATGCCTACAACGACGGTCCGCCCGGGCTCGGCGATGTGCAGAATCACGAAGGCGACTGGGAAAAGATCACCGTCCAACTCGACAGCCAGATGCAGCCGACCGAAGTCCGCTACAGCGCGCATAACGGTCTGCAAGTCGCGCGCTCGTGGGCCGATGCGCCGAAAGAAGACGGACGCCCGGTCTCCTACGTCGGCCAGGGCTCGCACGCCAACTACCCCGAGACCGGGCGCTGGGCCACCAATTTCCCCGGGGTCGACGACCAGGCGCGCGCGGGCGGACGCCGTTTCGATCTGTCCGAGCAGCCTTTGACCGACGTCACCGAGCAAGCCTGGTACGGCGGCCATGTGCTGTGGGGCGAACGCGGCAGCGCCAGCGAAGTGGGCATCGGCGAAACCAGCGGGCCGACCGGCCCGTCGCCGGACAAGGGGCCGATCACGCAGGCCGATCGCAGCCTGCAACCGCAAGAGGTCGAAGTGCCCGGCCTGCTCCCGTTCGGCCCGTTCGGTCCGTTGATCCCGAACTTCCCGCGCTGACGTCTACCGCGCTGCCTCCTGTAGGAGCGGCGCAAGCCGCGACCGCGCACCGACAGCTACCTGGCAACCAACGTCCGCGACAGCGGCATCGATCGCCGCCGCGCGATCAAGTCCCGGCAAGACTCGCGAACGCCCGCGCCACCGCCTCCGCGCCCGGATCGATCGCTCCGGCCAACGCATGCTCGGGCACGTACGATGCGCGCCCCGCGCCGGCGCGCGTCATCGTCGCGGTGCGATCGGCGCCCGCGCGCGCGGCGCGCGCGGCGGCGGCGAGTCCTTCATCGAGGGCTTCGACCGCGGGAATCAAGGCATCGAGCATGGTCCGGTCGCCCGATACCGCGCCGCCGTAGTGCTGCATGCGCACGATGCCCTCGTTCAAGGCCTGTTTCCAATCGCGGCCGGCGGTGAGCGCGGTGCCGGTGGCGGTGAACAGAATCGAAAGCAGCACGCCGCTGGAGCCCCCCATCGCATGCGCCAGCAGCGCGCCTAGTTCGTCGCACAGCCGCGCCGGTTCGCCGGTGCTCAGAGATTGCCGTTGCAGTTTCTCCAGCACCGCGCGCGCGCCGGCGGCGAAGGTGCTGCCGGCATCGCCATCGCCGATGCGCGCGTCGAGTTCGTCGAGCGTCTGCTCGGACTCCAGAAAAGCGTGCATCAGGCGCTCGATCGCCGCCGCATTCGCCGCATCCTGCGCGCCCACCGGCCGATCGGCCGCGCGCGCGTTCAATGCCAGAATGCCGGGCGCGCGCGGCACGTAGACGCCGGGCCAGGCCAGAGGCTCGACCGGCATCGACAGCGCCCGCACATAACCCGATTCGGCCGGCAACAAGGTCAGCGAGAAGCCGTGCATGTCCAGCGAGGTCATCAGCGCGGCCGGCCGCACCATCAGCGCGATGCGCTCGCGGCCGATCCGGCACAGCACTTCATCGGTGAGCACCGCCAGTTCCTGGGTCGAACACCCGCCCAGATCGTTGAGCATCACGATCCAGCGCTGGCTGCTGCCGTAGCGCTGCATGC
Source organism: Lysobacter sp. CA199 (assembly GCF_052078715.1). Classification (NCBI taxonomy): domain Bacteria; kingdom Pseudomonadati; phylum Pseudomonadota; class Gammaproteobacteria; order Lysobacterales; family Lysobacteraceae; genus Lysobacter; species Lysobacter sp. CA199. The sequence continues at coordinate 123,456 of NZ_JBQJIL010000001.1, forward strand.
CGCGCTCCAGCAGCGGCGTGAGCACCTGCTGCACGGCATCGGCGGCGCTTTGCGGATCGATCCGGCGCGCGCCGGGCTCGTTGTGGATGCCCAGGCCGAGTTCGGCGCCGCGCGGCTCGGGCACGTGGCCCGGCAGCGTGCAGCTCGACAAGGACAAGCCGAGCGAGGACAAGCGATCGGCGAAGACCTGGCTGCGTTCGGCCAACTCGTCCAGCTCGACGCCCTGCCCGGCCAGATAACCAGCGTATTTGTGCACCAGCACGGTACCGGCGATACCGCGCGGCCGCGGCGCGTCGGCCAGGGCGATGTCGTCGGCGACGATGCACATGCGCACCTGCAGGCCTTCGCGCCGCGCCTGTTCGGCGGCCAGACCGAAGTTGAGCCGATCGCCGGTGTAGTTCTTGACGATCAACAACGCACCGCCGCTGCCGGTGCAATGGCGAATGCCGGCCAGTACCGCCGCGACGCTGGGCGAGGCGAAGATCTCGCCGGAGATCGCCGCGCTGAGCATGCCGCGGCCGACGAAACCGGCGTGCGCGGGCTCATGCCCGGCGCCGCCGCCGGAGAGTACCGCGACGCGGCTGCGATCGAGTTCGGTGCGCACCAGGATGCGCAATCCCGAACGCGGATCGGCCATGTCCACCGCGGCGCCGGCCGCGGTGCTGTTCAGTATCTGGGTGACCACATCGGCCGGGCGATTGAAGAAACGATCCATCGGATGGGGGCTCTTAAGATCGGATTGATTGCATGGTAGATCAGCCGCACGCGCATGCCGCGGCGTCGGTCTGTCCGGTTCTGGCGGTCCGGCGCTCGTTGTCGGATTCCCGCGATCGGGTTCTCGCTATTGGCTTGCGCCGATCGGGTTCTGGCGATCTGAATCAGGCGATCCGACTGCGGCGAAAAGAAACGGGCGCGACGACGCCAACCGCTCGTCGCCGCGCCCGTCCACCTCGACCGGGTGATTGGCCGCTTGAAAAATGAACCGGTCAGCAGTCCGGGGCGACGCGCCCGTCCGAGCCGGTATAGGTGTAGACGTCGGGAATGAAGCGGCCGCTGCCGATGCGGTTCCACAATGTGCTGGTGCCGTAGGTGCCGGTCACCGAACTGCCGTTGGTCTGACATTGGATGGTGACGCTGGCGCCGTCGGCGAGCGTGCCGGCCACTGCGAAACTAGTGCCCGGGCCCGAGCGTACGTTCAACGGCGTGCCGTTGGTGGCGACCGTGCCGGTCACGCCGGTGCCGCCGCCTGGATTGAGCAGCTTGTAGTAACGCGACCAATCCCAGTTGACGCCCGGATCGGTGTGGTCGTTGCCGCTGTAGTGCTGATGGCCTTTGACCTTGACGCTGGCCGGCAGCACCCTCACCGTGCGCGTCGCCGGCCCCTGGAACGCGGTATTGCACTTGATCGCCGAGTACTTGGCGCACAAGTGGCGGGTGATGCCGGCCGAAGCGTTGTACATCGCGGTGGTGTACCACGAGGCATTGTCGACATAGCCCTCGTGCTCGATGCCCAACGTGGTCTTGTTATGCGAGAGCACGTGATGCGCCGCGCGGTTCTCGCGCACCATCTGGGTGATCTGGCCGTCGCTGCTGCGCACCAGGTAATGGATGCTGACGCGGTTGGGATTGTTCTGGAACCACGAGATGCTGCCGGCGTATGAGCCTTGCACGGTGTGGATCGTCACCGAATCGTAGGACGTACGTTCGGAGTGATACGGCGAAGCGACCCAACGCGCCGGCACGTAGTCCACCGCCGCTGCCGCTGTCGCGGCGGCCGAGGGGTCTTTGTCGCGCAGCGTCTGGGTGTCGGGATCGACGAAGTAGCGCTCGGTCTCGATTCGGTCTTCATCGGCGTTCAATCGCAGCAGCGGCGCGCGCAGGCGCACCAGATCCGGCGCATCGAATGCGCGCTCCCAAGCGACCGCGCGCGCGGGCACGGCGATGCCGTGTTCGTTCACGCCGCGGTCCAGGGTCAGCAATACATCGAAGGCAAAGCTCAGCCGCGCGTAATCCTGCATCGCGCTCTTGGCCTGGGCGTGGACGAAACCGGCGTAGCGTTGCAAAGCCGGACGCAAGGCCTCGGCGTCGCTCGGCCGGACGCCTTCGCGGGCGATCTCGCGATCGAGCAAGGCCGCCGCGGCGAGGATGTTGGTCGAGGCCTCGTTCAAGACGCGCGACTCGGGCACGCCGAGCGCACGCGCGGCTTCGCCGACCTGATCGGCGAAACCTTCACCGTGGTACAGGCCCATCACGCCGTAAGCGCGCGGCATCTCGCGATTGCCGGCCGCATCCGACGCCGCCGGACGCAGGTGCTGCCAACGGCTGGCGACATAGGCCAGCGACTCCAGGGTACCGGCCGGAATCGAGGGATAACGCGCATAGGCTTGGCGGAAATACGCCGGATAGTGGGCGCGCTCGACGCGCAATACGTTCTGCGCGGAGTTCAGGCTTTGGCTGAGCGCGGGGTCGGCCAGCACGTCGACGGCGGCGGCGGGTTTCCCGGCCATCGCCGCCGGCGCGAACGCGGCGGTCAGTGCGGCGCAAAGCACGGTGGTGAGGTATCGGTTCACGGGTGTCCTTGTGATGAAAGGTCGTCGGAGTTCGCACCCGCGGTGGCCGGTCGCTCCGGCCACCGCGGGCATTGGGCAGCAATGTCCGGTTGGATCTAAGTCCGCGACTGCGCACTCAGCACGAGGGCGCCACCGACGTGTCCGAGCCGGTGTAGGTGTAGGCATCGGGGATGAAGCGGCCGCTGCCGATGCGGTTCCAGATCTTGCTGGTGCCGTAGGTGCCGGTGACCGAACTACCGTTGGTCTGGCATTGAATGGTCACGCTGGCGTTGTCGGCCAGAGTGTCGACCACCGAGTAGCTGGTGCCCGGACCCGAACGCACGTTGAGCGGTGTGCCGTTGGTGTTCACCGTGCCGGTGATCGCGCCCGGATTGGGATTGCCGCTGGAATTGGAGCGATAGGCGTTGCGCATGCCGCCGGGCTTGTTGTTGCCGTTGAAGTAGTGATCGGTGATCCACTTCCAATCGCGGCCTTCGTTGGCCGCCCAGCGCTGGGTGCCCCACTGGCTCATGCCGCGGCCGTGACCGAAGCAGGCTTTGCCCTTGCCAACCGAATCGCTCAGGCACGGCCAGTTGTTGCGCGGCGAACCGTTGTTGCCGTTGCCGCAGCTCAGATCGTTGTTGCTGCACGACAGATTGTCGCTGGTGTTGTCCCAGGCGTTGTTCTCCGAGGAGTACTCGCTGAACGCCGCGCTCTTGCCGTCGCGGCTGAGAATCACGCCCTTGGTGGCCTTGGCCGCGGCGACGGTGGCGGAGAACGAGTCGGACTTGAACACCTGACACGAGGTGGTGTTGCAGATGTCGTAGCGGCTGCTGATCGGATGGGCGACGAAGTAGGCGCCGTAGGTGCGATAGGCCACCGCGCCGGCCGCCAGCGAATTGGCGTGCCAACCCGAAACCCATTCGTTGTCCAAGCCCTTGCCGACGTAGTCCTCCAAGCTGTACACCGACACGCCCGAGCAGGAACGGCCCGAGCAACTGGTGCCGACGCGGATGCTGGAAGGCACCGTGACCACCGCGGCCGAGACGTCCGCCGCAGCGGCGCGCTCGCCGGCCTTCATCGCCTGGCTTGCATTGGCCGCGTCCAACCGCTGCATCGCCGCCTCGCGGTCGATCAGCGGCCGCTCTTTGGCCAGCGTCTGCACATGGGTGAGGTTTTCTTCGTCGCGGCCGCTGCCGGCACGCAGATCGACGATGAAATGCGCGCTGTCGTTGACCATCGACACCCCGGACAGACGATGCGCACGATATCCCTTGCCCTCGATCTCGATGGTGGTGGTCGGCGGCGGCGCATCGTCCTTCAGCGTGGTGGCGACGAACTTGCTGCGCAGCTCGAAGTAACCCGCACCGTCGGTGACCGCGCGCTCGCCCTGCCCGCTCCGCACCGAAACGCCGGCCAGCGGCTTGCCGTCGCGCTGGTCGTAGACGTTGCCGCTGAAGATCGCGCAGTCGCTGCACTCGGCAGCCTTGAGCGCGAGCAGATCCAACCGCTCCGATTCGCGCCGCGGCGACAGCCACACCGTCGTCGGCAGGCCGATGGCGCCGTCGGAATGGACTCGGGTCATCAGCGACTCGTACCCTGGAACGCTGACCGTGATCTGGTATTCGCCCTTGGCCAGGCCGGCGACACGGCCGCCCGGCGCAGCCAACGCCAGCGTCTGCCGCGTATCCGAACGCCCCACCGCAGCCACGCTGAGCTCGGCTTGCAAGGCTTGGCCTGTGACGATGTCGCGGACGCGGATGTCGATCGCGGCTTGCGTCGCGGTGCCGCGCACGGCGATCTTCGGCGCCGGACCGCTCTTGTCGGCCACCGCCAAGGTCTGACCGGCGAAAGCGCCGCCCATCGCCAGCGCGCAGGCGAGCAAAGACACGCTCGCCGCCGCGGCGCGGTTGCGGTTGGAACCGTAATTCGTGTAATCGGTACTGCTGTTCATTCCACTGCCCCAGGTTGGCGGATTGTGTGCACTGATCCGGTGGCGTCGAGCGAAGCGGCCGACGATGGATCGGCAGCCGCTTCGTTCGCGACGGACATCGCCCGTGTAGCGTGTTTTACGGCGCAGGCCTGTCGCGCACCTGTCGATGCGCGGTTCGGGCCGGATCGATGTGCGGTATCGCGACCGCGATCACTGCGCGGGTGTGCGATGCGCTGGGACTGGAGACGAACCAGGCAAGACGACGCGTTGCGATTGCAATCGCGGCGAACGCGCGCAAGGCGGCGCGACGGCCTTTCTGACTCGCGGGCTGGCCGCTCGCAAACGCGCACAGGCCGGGACATCGCCCGGCCTGTGCGCAGTGCGGATCGTCGATGCGGTCAGCGCAACGCAATCGCCACCGGCCGCGGCATCGCGGCATCGCGGCATCGCCGCCGCGGATCTTCAGCGGCCCGCCGATGAAGGCGAACTCATAGACCCGGTCGCGGGACAGCTCATCGAGCGCGATCAACTCGACGATTCGACACCCGCCGATGGGAAGCGGCGCTACCGATGCATCGACGCGCATTGGCGCCGGCGTTTTCCATCGAAATACGTGGCCGGGGTCCGACCGCGCGCTTCATTCAGGCCATGGCTCGCAAGGTTGCGACTGATTCGATCGACACCGGCTCGGGTCCTGGCAACGTCACTTGGACGGCCGCGGGCGCGACACGATGCTTTTCCAGCCACGCCTGGAACATCAACACGTTCCATAAATGCGTATGCCATTTGCGCTGGCCCGCAAGAAACTCGTCCCACACGCCGCGGACCATCGCCGCATCGAAATGCCCTTCCGCGCGCAGCCGCGACGGGTTGAGCAGGGTCTCGGCCCAATCGCGCAGCGGCCCGCGCAACCAGGCCGCGACCGGGGCGCCGAAACCGTTCTTGGGCCGATAGATCAGCGACGAAGGCAGGTAACGCTCGAGCAGTTTCTTGAGGATGTACTTCTGCTCGCCGCGATGATGTTTGAGCGAGGTCGGCAGCGACCAGGCAAATTCGATCACCGCCCGATCGAGCAAGGGCGAACGCGTCTCCAGGCCGCAGGCCATGCCGGCGCGATCGATCTTGGTCAGGATGCCGTTGGGCAGATCCATCTGGAAATCCAGGAACTGGATGCGGTCTGCGGCGTCGCCGATCCGCAGCCGGCGCTGCGGGTCGCCGAACACGGTGAGCGGCTCGTTCGCGCCGAGCACCACGGCGGAGGGATCGCGCCAACGCGAGACCCGCTGCAGATAGTGGTCCTCGACCTCGCGCGCGCCGAGTTCGGCCCACAACGCGCGCATTCCGCCCAGTCGCGAGCGTTCGGCATTGATGCTGCCGCGGCGCTGGGCCAGCCGCCGCAACGGGCCGGGCAACCGGCTGTTCCAACGCGCGTTGCGCAGCGCGCGGCAATACGCCGAATGCCCGAAGAACAATTCGTCGCCGCCGTCGCCGGTCATCGCGACCGGCGAGCGCCGGGCGACGATGCCGCTGGCGATCAGGGTCGGCACTTGCGAGGAATCGGCGAAAGGTTCGCACCACACCTCGGGCAGACGCTCGATCGCCGCCAGCGCATCGCAGCCGCGAACCCGGTGTTCGGTGTGGCGCGTGCCCAGCGCGCGCGCGACCCCGCGGGCCCAGTCGCTCTCGTCGTGACGGTCGTCGTCGAAGCCGATCGCATAGGTATCGACCGGCACCGAGGTCTGCGCCTGCATCATCGCCGTCACCAGCGAGGAATCGGTGCCGCCCGACAGGAACGCACCGACCGGACGCGTTCCGCCCATACGCGTGCTCACCGCCTGCTGCAACAGGATTTCCAGTTGGTCCACCGCCTCTTCCAGCGCGATCTCGCCGCGCAAGACCACCGCCTCGGTCATGCGCTGACGCGCGCACCAATAGGCCTGAGTGTCGCGGGCCGGATCGTGCGCGCCGGCGCCGGCGCGCATCGCCGCCGGATTCATCCGCAGCACAGTGCCGGGCGCGAGTTTGAACACGCCCGGATGAATCGAATGCGGCGCGGGGATGTAGTCGTAACGCAACAACAGGCTCAAGGCATGGCGATCGACCGTCATGTCGAAGCACGGATGCCGGTGCAAGGCCTTGAGTTCGGAGGCGTAGACGAAGTCTTCGCCGGCCCAGCCGTAATACAGCGGGCGCTTGCCGACCCGGTCGCGGGCCAGCCACAGTTGCCGGTCGCGGCGGTCCCACAGGCTCAGCGCGAACGCGCCGTTGCAGCGGCTGAGAGAACGTTGCAGGCCCCAGCGGCCGATCGCGGCGAGCAGCACCGCCGCGTCGCTGGCGCCGTCGGTCGAGGGGTCCAGCGCGGCGAGTTCGCGGTGCAGGGATTCGCGGTTGTAGAGCGTGCCGTCGAAGCTCAGCAGATAGCGGCCATCGGCCGATTGCGCCGGCTGCGCGATGTCGCTTTCGAGCGCACGGCAGTGGCTCAGGCTGACGCCGGCCGCGGCGTCGGTCCAGACCGCGTGATCGTGTTCGCCGCGATGCCGCAACGAGTGAATCATCGAACGGGCGCGGTAACGCAATTGTTCGGCGTCGCCGTTTTCGCGTGGACACCACAAACCGGCCAGACCGCTCACGGCCGCTTTCCCGCATGGGCCCGGCACCGGGTCTGGATGGAATGGGTATTCACGCTCGACGCTCCTGCGATGCGATGCGATGCGCAGCGCCGCAGCGCCGCGAGTGAATGACCGCGACGCGCGCGCCGCCGGGTCGCGGCGCGCGCGTGCGGTGGCGCTTAGAAACGGTAGGCCAGGCTCAACGTCGCTTCACCGGTCTTGATGTCGTCGGCGCCGGCCTTGCGGCGGAAGCTGTTGCTAGCCTTGGTCAGGCCGTCGATGTCCAGGCGCAGCGCGAAGTGATCGTTGAAGTGATAGTTCGCGCCCACGCCGAGCGAGGCGATGTTGACGTTCTCGCTGGCCTTGCTCAGACCGGGCGCGCCCTTGGCCGGCGTGAATTCGTTGCGCGAACGGCCCACCGAAACCTTGCCGAACAGTTCGAAGCGATCGCCGATCGGCAGGATGCCCAGCGCGCTGAGTTGCAGCGACTTGGTGTCGAAGTTGCCGATGCCGCGACGGCTGACGTCGCCGAACAGATCGTGGTACGAGCCTTCCAGGGCGAAGTAGCGATTGAAGCGATAGCCGCCGCCGAGCACGTAGCTGGTGCTGGACTTGTCTTCGCTGCGCTTCTGTCCGACCGGGACGGCCGAGCGCTTGGCCTCCCACTGGGTGGTGGCCGCGCCGACGCCGCCGAATACGTAGGCGCCTTCGCGATCGCCCGCGCTCTGCGCGCAGGCGGCGGTGGACAGGGAGAGCGCGAGCACGGCAGCGCCGATCGCGAACAGCGGATGTTGCATGGGGGAACTCCGTCGTTGGGGGACGGCACCATGCTGAGGCAGCGGAAACGAGACTTCAGTTGCAGTCTCTAGTCCCTCGCGTAACCGTGTTGGACGATGCGTAACCGCGTGTAACGGCGCGAAGCGGATGCAGCCGCGGCGGTTCGTTCGCTTGGTGGCTGCGCTCGGCTCGCATCGGGCTTGTTTCCAGCCTGTCGAGCGAAAGATGCGAGCGACGGACACGCGCATCGGCAGTCGGTGCGGTTCGCCGCACTGTGCCGATAACGCACGCGAATCAGAAAGGTTGACGGCCGGTCGTGGCCGTCGCCTCAGCGCAGCGGAAGCTCGATGCGGAAGCTGGCCCCGCCCAGGGCCGAGTCGGTCACGCCGGCGCTGCCGCCGTGTTTCTCCGCGACCACGCGCACCAGCGCCAATCCCAGACCGAAGCCTTCGGGATGTTTCTGCAACTGGGTGAACGGCTGGAACACGCGTTCGCGCTCGGCCTCGGGTACGCCGTCGCCGTCGTCGTCCACGCGCAGCACGTGGCGCTCGCCTTCCTCGACGATGCTCACCATCACCTGGCTGCGCGCGTGGCGCAGCGCATTGGCGATCAGATTGCGCAGCGCCAGATCCAGGGCTTCGCGATTGGCCATCACCATGTCGACCGCGCCGCAGCCGAAGCAAAGCGATACCGACGCCTGGGGTTCGAACACATCGGCCAGATCGGCGAACAGCGCGCGGACCGGAATCGGCGCGCGCTCGATTCCGACCATCCGGCCGATCCGCGCATACGCCACGCTGTGCGCGGCCAGATGCTCCAGCCGCTGGATGTCGCATTCCAGGCCCTCGCGCAGATGCGCGCGTTCGCCTTCTTCCACCGTCTCCAGCATCTCCAGGCCGAAGCGCATGCGCGCCAGCGGCGTGCGGATCTCGTGCGCGACCGCCTGGGCCAGGATGCGCTGGCTTTCCAGCACCTGCTGCACCTGTCCGGCCATCTGATTGAGCGCGTGGCCGAGCGGATTGACCAACTGGGTGGTGACCACGGGCGCACGCGCGTCCAGCTCGCCCGCAGTGAGCGCCTCGGCGGTGGCGCGCAGCTTGCGCAGATCGCGCCAGAACCGGTAGACCAGGAAGTACAGCGGCAGCGCGATGGCGATGAAGTACATCGCGATGATCACCACCGTGTCGATGAAATCCAGATCGCGCCAAGGCACGCCCTGCACGGTGACATCGTCGAAATCGCCCAGCGCCACCGCCTGGTCGGTGCCCGGCAGGCGCTGATAGGTATGCGCCTCGTCCTCGCTTTCCATGACCAGTTCACCGCGCTGCAGGCGTCGCCACTCCGCATCGGTCAGCCCGTCGCGCAGCGAATCGATCGGCAGCAGTTCCAGCGGATAGGCGAAATGCCCGCGCAGCTCGCGGGTCAGCGCCGGCCAATCCTCGCGCGGCGCGCTCAGATAGCGCTGTTCGATCAGCGCGTGGGTACCGTGCATCTGCGCTTCGTAATACTTGCGGGCGTTCTCGGAGGTGACGAAGAACCACGCAGAGATGCCGCCGACGATCACCGCCGCGTAGATCAGCACCACGATCAGGTAATAACGCACGAACAGGCCGAAATGGCCGTGCCGCGGCTGAGCGGCGGAACGCGGCCACGGCAGCCAGGCGGGCAGCCAGTTGGGCTTGCCGCGCGGCGCGGCGGTCGTGCGCGGCTCGGAGCCGTTCACTCCCAGGCCGCCCGATTGAACAGATAGCCTTTGCCGCGCACGGTCTTGATCCGTTCCGGCTCCTCGGCCAGATCGCCCAGCTTGCGCCGCAGCCTTGAGATGCGCGCGTCGATCGAACGGTCCAGCCCGTCGAAATTGATGCCACGCAGGCTCTGCAGCAGATCGTCGCGGCTGAGGATCTGGCCGGCGCGATCGGCCAGCAGCACCAGCAGATCGAATTCGGCGGTGGTCAGATCGATGCGCCGTTCGCGCAAGGTCGTCTCGCGCGTGTCGCGATCGATGCGCAACTGACCGAAGCGCAGCGCGTTGCCGCATTGGCGCACGACGCTGTCGCGGCGCAGATGCGCGCGCAACTTCGCCAACAGCACGCGCGGCTCGATCGGCTTGCCGATGTAGTCGTCCGCGCCCAGCTCCAGGCCCAGCACCTGATCGATATCGTCGGTGCGCGCGGTCAGCATGCAGATCACTCCGCTGTAGCGCGAACGCACGCTGCGGCAGATTTCGAAGCCGTCCTGTCCCGGCAGCGACAGATCCAGCAGGACCACCGCCGGCGCGTGTTCGAGAATCGCGCCGACCGCCTGCGCGCCGTCGCCCTCCACCGCCACCGAGTAGCCGTGCTTGCCCAGATAGTTGGCGACCAGCGTGCCCAGGCGTTCGTCGTCTTCGATGAGCAGGATGTCGGTCATGGGCGAGGCAAGGGCGAGGCGAGGACGAAACGCGGACGCGGGCGGACATCGCGGGCTCGACGGGTGAGCGCGATGTACCTGGGCCAGGGCCGTGCCGGGCGTGGGGAGCGGTCAAGTATTGACCGGCGGCACCGAAAATAAGGCTTCCGTGCGCCGCGCGCTTCAGCTGGAAGTCGGAGACCGTGCGGTTGCCGTTAAGTTTGCGGCGATGCCGGCGGACGAAATTCAGGCAATAAAAAACCCCGCGTCGGCGGGGTTATTTAAAGATCACCGCGTTGGCGATGACCGATGTAGTGGTGCCCAGGAGAGGACTCGAACCTCCACGGTTTTACCCGCTAGTACCTGAAACTAGTGCGTCTACCAATTCCGCCACCTGGGCCAATCGCAGCGGTTTCGATGAACCGTCGCCGCTGCGAGGACGCGTATGTTGCGTTGCGGCGGCGCCGCTGTCAACGGTTGCGTGACAACTATTTTTCACGCGCCGGCACCGGCCGATCGGGCGCGGTACCGGCACCGGTGGCGGCGCGGGCCGCCGTGGCCGGGAATCACAGCGAAATACCGCCCTTGGCGATGATCGGCCCGGTCGGAGCGCCGTGCGGTGCGCCTCCCGGCGGTTCCAGGGTGATGGCCAGGGTCGCGCCGGCGGCGAGCTTGGCGAGCGCATCGGTCGGGATCGGCACCGAATCGGCCCATTCGGTGGAAATCAGGCCCAGCGAACGCGGCGCCTCGCCCTTGGGAATCAGCCACAACTCGGCGACGCGGCCCTGGGTATCCTGGGGCGCCGGCACCGGCAGCATCATGACCTTGGCGTGGCGCTGGTCGATCGAAGCCAGCCAGCCGGTGGAGCCGTCGTCGCGCGCCAATTGGGTGACCGGATAGGTCGGCTGGTGGTCGACCGGTACCTGCACCGGCGGCTGAGCCGGCGGCTGCTGCACCACCGGCGGCGCGAGCGATTCCGGCGCGCGGCCGAACAAGAACGCCACCACGGCCAGTCCGGCGGCCAGGGCCGCGGCTCCGCGCCAGAAGCCGACGCTGTTCCACAGTCCGCGCGACGGCGCGCCTTCCACCGGCGCCCAGCCCAGACGGCTGCGCAGACGCGGCCACAGGTGCGAGGGCACGGCGACCGGATCGATCTCGGCGATCAGGGCCCCTAACCGCCGCTCCCACTCGGCGACCAGCCGCGCGAATGCGGGCTCGGTTTGCTCACGCAATTCCGCCAGCCGGCGTTCGCGTTGGTCCAGCACGCCCAGCACGTACTCGCCCGCGTGCACATCCGCGCTCGGCGGTTCGCCATCGATCTCGTGTTCGCGAATAGTCATGGCGTCGGGCTCACCGTTCCAGGCACGTGCGCAGCTGAATCAGGCCGCGTCGGATCCAGCTCTTGATGCTGCCCAGCGGCGAGCCGCTGCGCTGGGCCAGTTCTTCGTAGGTGGAACCGTCGAAAAACGCGGTGCGGATCAGCGTGCGCCGGCGCGCATCGAGTTCGTCCAGGCATTGGCGCAGGCGCGCGTGTTCATCGTCGCTTTCCACCTGCGCCGACGGCGTGGGCGCCAGGTCGGCGATCTCGTCGATCGATTCCAGCGGCGCGCGCTTGAGCGTGGGCAGCGAGCGCAGGCGGTCGATCGCCTTGTTGCGGGCGATCATCGCCAACCAGGTGATGGCGCTGGCGCGGCTGGCATCGAACTGGCCGGCCTTGCGCCAGACGATGGCGTAGACCTCCTGCAGCACGTCTTCGGCTTCGGCGCGCTCGGGCAACAGGCGCAGGCACACGCCGAACAGACGCGCGGAGGTGTCGCGGTACAACCGCTCGAAGGCGGCGGTATCGCCGCGACCGACCGCCCGCAGGAGCTCGCCGGTCGGATCGGAAGGGTCTGAAAATCCAGACTGCGTTGCCGCCGATTCGGTCATGTGCGTTTCGCTCCTGTGCGCCGAGCCGGCGCGGCTTGCCCGGGATTCTAGCCATGCTTCGGGCAGATTCGGCAAATTTGCGCGAATCGCCCCCGCGAAGCGTGAGCCATGGCGCGGTTGCGGCCCTGGACGGGCGCCGGTGGCCGCCACGCGCGACGGTGGCTCGGCACGACTTGGAAAATGCGCAACGAAGTGCATCGCGGTTTCGCATCGCGGCCGCGGTCCGGCCTACGCGTACAGATACGCGGGCCGGACGGCGGCGGATGCGCGACAGCGGAGCGCTATGCGATGCGGCGGCGAACAGGTGAATGGCCAGCGGCTTCGCGGTCCCTTCGTCTCATCGGATCGAAAGGCGTCGGGGCTGAAGCCCCTCCCACAAAAGCTTCCGCAACCCGCGACGCTTGTGAAAGGACGCGGTTTCGAGGCCTGTTGTGGGAGGGCCTTCAGGCCCGCCCCCTTTGCACCGGAAGCCGTGAGTATCCAACACGGTTGTGGCCAAAGCGTCGGGGCTGAAGCCCCTCCCACAAAATACTTCGGGCCGGCGCCGTTCTGGGGGCATAGCGCGCTCAAGCCACCATACGCCCTAGCCGCGGCACTCTCAGGCCGCGGCGTTGCGCGGCGGGGCCAGGTTGAATCCGACCGTGGTCGCGCCGTCGTCGCTGCTGGCGAATACCTTGCCGCCGTGCAGCGCCGCGATCGCCTTGACGATCGAAAGGCCCAGGCCATGATGGCGCTCGCCGCGGTGTTCGCGCGCGGCGTCCACTCGGTAGAACCGATCGAAAATCCGCACCAGATGTTCGGCGTCGACGCTGCTGCCCTGGTTGCGTACCGCAACGCGGACGCCGCTGCCGCAATCGCTGGGCGCCTCGCCGGCTTCGCGCAGTTCCACCACGATCTCCGAGCCCGGCGTGGCGTATTGCACCGCGTTGTGCAGCAGGTTGGTCATCGCGCGGCGGAACAGCGAGGTGTCGATCCAGGCATCGGCGACGCCTTCGATGCGCAGACGCATGCCCGCCTCTTCCAACAGGTACTCCAGGAACTCGCCGGTCTTGGCCACTTCTTCGGCCAGCGGCACGCAGACCCGGTCCAGGGCGATGTCGCCCTGGTCGGCGCGCGACAGGAACAGCATGTCGTTGACGATGCCGCGCATGCGTTCGAGTTCTTCCAGATTCGACTGCAGCACGTCCTCCAACTGCGCCGCCTCGCGCGGCCGCGACAGCGCGACCTGGGTCTGGCCCATCAGATTGGTCAGCGGCGTGCGCAGTTCGTGGGCGACATCGGCGTTGAACGCGTCCAGGCGCACATAGGCCGCTTCCAATCGGTCCAGCGCGCCGTTGAAGGCATCGGTCAGCCGGCACAGCTCCGGCGGCAGATCGGTAGGCTGCAGGCGCTGCGACAGATTGCTCGGGCTCAGGGTCTGCGCCTGGCCGGACAGGCGCTGCAAAGGCCGCAAACCGACCCGGGCGATCCAATGCCCGAGCAGCGCCACCAGCGCGGTGCCGACCACGCCCAACGCAACCAGGGCCAAGGCGAAGGACCGCAGCGCGGCGACATAAGGCTGCGAATCGATACCGATCCACAGCCGCACCGGCGGCCGCTCGCCGCGGGCGGGAATCCATTCTTCCAAGGTGCGATACGGCGCATCGCTGTCGCTCAGCCACAACCGGCCCATGCCGCGATCGCGCTTGGTCGGCGCCTCGATCTTGGGCGTCTGCGCGCCGATGCGGAAGCCGGCATCGTCGCTCCACGCCCAGATCTTGGTGCTGCGGTCGCTGGAGGTGAGGTTCTCGACCTTGTCCTGCACCTTGTACCAGCGCTCGCGCAGATCGCACACCGCCACGCTGCCGGCCACGTATCGCAGCTTGGTTTCCAGTTCGGCGTGCTGGTAGCGGACGATCTGCGTCTCCAGCACTTTGTACAAGGTGGTGCCGACCAGGGCGAACACCAGCAGCGCGGCGAGCGCGAACATCGCCGCCAGGCGTTGGGCGATCGACAATTCGCGCAAGCGGTTCATGCCGACCCCTTGCCGTCGGGCTCGAAATCGTCGTCGTCGCGCGCTTCCAGCACATAGCCCATGCCGCGCACGGTATGCAGCAGCTTGTTCTGGAACGGGCCGTCGATCTTGGCGCGCAGGCGCTTGATCGCGACCTCCACCACATTGGTATGGCTGTCGAAATTGATGTCCCACACCTGCGCGGCGATCACCGTCTTGGACAGGATCTGGCCGCGCCGCTGCGCCAACAGCGCCAGCAACGCGAATTCCTTGCCGGTCAGATCCAGGCGAGTGCCGTCGCGGAAGGCGCGGCGCGCGATCAGATTGATCAGCAGATCGCCGATCTGCAGTTCGGTGGACTCCTGCTGGCGGCCGCGCCGCACCAAGGCCTGCAGGCGCGCGAGCAGCTCGATGAAGGAGAAGGGTTTCACCAGATAGTCGTCGGCGCCGGCGCTCAAACCATGCACGCGGTCGTCGACGCGGTCGCGCGCGGTGAGCATGATCACCGGCGTCTGCTTGCGCGCGCGCAATTCGCGCAGCACGCTGAAGCCGTCCATGCCGGGCAGCATCACGTCGAGCACGATCACGTCGTAATCGAATTCGCGCGCCAGATGCAGGCCGGTCAGCCCTTCGCGCGCGACATCGACCGCCCAGCCCTGCTCGGCCAGGCCGTCGCGCAGGTAGTCGGCGGTCTTGACTTCGTCCTCGACGATCAACAGTTTCATTGCGGCGTAGAGTTCATCGCGGTGGCGGGCCTGACGGCATCCTACCTCTATGCCCCGCCGGGGGCGGCGCCGACCGGGCCGGCCAGGACCGGAACGGCCTCGCCGGCCTTGGCTTCGCGGCGGCGCTTGAGGAACCAGCGGTCCAGGGCAAGATAGATCACCGGCGTGCTGTACAGCGTGAGCAGCTGGCTGATCAGCAGTCCGCCGACCACCGCCACGCCCAGCGGCTGGCGCAGCTCCGAGCCGGTGCCCAATCCCAGCATCAGCGGGATCGCGCCGAGCAAGGCGGCGATGGTGGTCATCATGATCGGCCGGAACCGGGTCAGGCAGGCCTCGTGGATGGCCTCCAGCGGCCCCAGTCCGCGGTTGCGCTGCGCGTCGAGGGCGAAGTCGACCAGCAAGATGCCGTTCTTCTTGACGATGCCGATCAGCAGCACCAGACCGATCAGGGCCATGATCGAGAAATCCAGTTTCCACAGCATCAGCATCAGCACCGCGCCGATGCCCGCCGAGGGCAAGGTCGACAGGATCGTCAGCGGATGCACGAAGCTCTCGTACAGCACGCCCAGGATGATGTAGACCGCCAGCAACGCGGCGAAGATCAACAGCGGCTGGGTCGCCAGCGAATCCTGGAAGGCCTGCGCCGAGCCTTGGAAATTGCCGGTGACGCCGGCCGGCATGCCGATCTCGGTCTGGGCGCGGTTGACCGCGTCGACCGCATCGCCCAAGGCCACGCCGGGCGCCAGATTGAAGGAGATGTTGACCGCCGGCGACAGTCCGTTATGGCTGATCGACAGCGGGCCGTTGGCCGGCGGTTCGACCCGCGCCAGCGCCGACAGCGGCACCATCTGCCCGGTCAGCGGCGAGCGCAGGTGGAAATACGCCAGGCTGTCGATGCTGCCGCGCATGCGCGGGCTGATCTCCAGAATCACCTTGTACTGGTTGGTCTGAGTCTGGAATTCATTGATCTGGCGCTGGCCGTAAGCATCGTAGAGCACCTGGTCGATGTCCTGCGCGGTGAAGCCGAAGCGCGCCGCGGCGGTGCGGTCGATCGCCAGGCGCACCACGCTGGCGCCGATCTGCTGATCGTTGGAGACATCGCGCAGTTGCGGCAACTGCGCCAGTTTCTGGGTCAGCTTGTCGGCCCACAGCGACAACTCGGCGCTGTCGGCATCGCGCAGCGCGTACAGGTACTGCGTGCGCGAGGGGCCGGCGCCGATGTTGATGTCCTGGGCCGAGCGCAGATAGATCGAGATGCCCGGCACCTTCGACAGCTTGCCGCGCATGCGGTCGATGAACTGCTCGGCCGATACGTCGCGATCGCCGCGATCCTTGAGCACGAACCAGAAGCGGCCGTTGGACATGGTCGAACTGCCGGCGGTGGCGCCGACCGAATGGCCGTAGGCCTGGATCGCCGGATCGGTCGAGGCGATCTGCGCCAGTTGCTTGTGCTTAGCCATCATCTGGTCGAAGGACACGTCCTGCGCGGCCTCGGTGGTGCCGAACACGAAAGCGGTGTCCTGCAGCGGGAAGAATCCCTTGGGAATGTAGACGTAGGCGCCGATCGCGATCGCCAGGGTCACGCCGAAACCGGCGAGCATCATGCGCTGGTGCGACAAGGCCCAGCGCAGGCTGCGATCGTAGCCGCGCAGCAGCCGTCCCGGCCCGCTTCCGCCATGGCTGGGCGCGCTGCGCATGAAGCGCGAGGCCAGCATCGGCGCCAGGGTCAGCGAGGCGACGATCGAGATCAGGATCGCCACGGTCACCGTCAGCGCGAACTCGGCGAACAAACGCCCGACCACGCCGCCCATGAACAACAGCGGGATGAAGGCGGCGATCAGCGACAGGCCGATGGTCAGTACGGTAAAACCGATCTCGCTGGAGCCTTGCAGTGCCGCCTGCAGCATCGGCATACCGGCTTCGCGATGGCGGTGGATGTTCTCGACCACCACGATGGCATCGTCGACCACGAAGCCTACCGCGATCACCAGCGCCACCAAGGTCAGATTGTTGAGACTGAATCCGAGCACGTACATCGCCGCGAACGTCGCCACCAGCGCCACCACCAGCACCGCGCCGACGATCAGCGTGGCCGACAGCTGACGCAGGAACAGCCCCATCACCGCGACCACCAGCAACACGGTCAGCACCAGGGTCAGTTCGACCTCGTGCAGCGAGGCGCGGATGGTGCGGGTGCGGTCGTTGAACACGTCGACGTTGACGCTGGCCGGCAGATTGGCGCGCAGCTTGGGCAGCGCGTCCAGTACCGCGTCGGTGGTCTTGATGATGTTGGCGCCGGGCTGGCGGAACACGATCAGCATCAAGCCGTCCTTGCCGTTGGGATAGGCGCGGACGTAGTCGTTCTCGGCGCCGAAGCGGATGTGCGCGACCTCGCCCAGGCGCACCGGCGCGCCGTTGCGATAGGTCACCACCAGGCGCTGGTAGTCCTCGGGCTTGAACAACTGATCGTTGGTTTCCAACGAAGACATGCGCTGCGGACCGACCACCGCGCCCTTGGCCTGGTTGACGCTGGTGCCTTGCGCGGCGGTGCGCACGTCGGCCAGGGTCAGGCCGACCGCGGCGAGCCGTTCGGGTTCGGCCTGGATGCGGATCGCCGGGCGCTGCTGGCCTGCGATGAAGACTTCCGACACGCCGTCGATCTGACTGATGTTGCGCGCGAGCACGGTCTCGGCCAGATCGCTGAGTTCGGTCAGCGGCATCAGATCGGACTGCATGCTCAGCACCATGATCGGGCTGTCGGCGGGATTGACCTTGGTCCAGCTCGGCAGGCTCGGCATATCGCTCGGCAGCCGGCCGGAGACGTTGTTGATCGCCGCCTGCACTTCCTGCGCGGCGGTGTCGATGCTCTTGTCGAGCACGAACTGCAGGGTGATCGAGGTGGTGCCCAGCGCGCTGGTGGAGGTCATCTCGCTGATCCCCGGCACCGAGGTCAGCTGGGTTTCCAACGGCGTGGCCACCGCCGAGGCCATGGTTTCCGGGCTCGCGCCGGGCAGGCTGGCGTTGATGCGGATGGTCGGGAATTCGGCCTGAGGCAACGGCGCCACCGGCAATTGCGGCAGCGCGAACATGCCCAGCAACAGCACCGCCGCGGTCAGCAGCGTGGTCGCCACCGGATGGCGGACGAACCAGCCCGAAATCGAAACGCGACCGTCGGAAGCGCTCATGGCGCCGCCACCACGCGGGCGCCGGCGGTGGCCGCCGCGGCCGTGGCTTCGGCCGCGCCGCCCGCGGCGACGGGCGCCACGGTCATGCCCGGCTTGAGCCGCGACTGGCCGTCGCGCACCACCCGATCACCGGCCTGCAGCCCCTGCACCACCGCGATCTTGTCGTTCTGGTACTGCACTTTCACCGGCACCAGCGCGACCTTGTCGCCCGCATCCAGCCGGTAGACGAAATTCTGATCCAGTCCGCGCTGCACCGCTTCGGAGGCGACCACGATCGCATCCGGGCTCAAACCGGTGCGCACGCGCACGCTGACCAACTGGCCCGGCCACAGCTTGTCCTGCGCATTGGCGAACACTGCGCGGATCCGCACCGTGCCGGTAGCGTCGTCGATCTGGTTGTCGATCACCCGCAACTCGCCGTCGCCGAGCACCGTGCCGGCATCGCGATCGAGCGCCTGCACCTCGACCTTACCGCTGGCCTGCGCGTCGCGCAGACGCGGCAGTTGGTCCTGCGGCAAGGTGAACACCACCGAGATCGGATCGACCTGCTGCACGGTTACCAATCCATCCGGATCGGTGGTGCGCACCACATTGCCCGGATCGACCCGGCGCAGACCGATGCGTCCGTCGATCGGCGAGACGATGCGGGTATAGGACAACTGCACGCGCGTGCCGTCGATCGCCGCCTGGTTGGCCCGGGTAGTGGCCTGCAGTTGCTGCACCGAGGCGGCCTGTTGGTCGAGCATCTGCCGCGCGATCAGTTGTCCGCCCGACAATTGCCGGAAGCGGTTGAGATCGGACTGCGCCGAACGCAGTTGCGCGTCGTCGCGGGCCAGTTGCGCCTGCACACCGTTGAGGCTGGCGGCGATGGCGCGGTCGTCGATCCGCGCCAGCAACTGACCGCGCTTGACCGTCTGGCCTTCGCGGAACAGCACATCGGTCAGCACGCCGTCGACCTGCGTGCGCAACACCGCGCTTTGCAGCGAGGTCACCGTGCCGATGGTTTCCTGCCAATGCGGCACGTCGCGGCGCTCGACCACGGTCAGGTTCACAGGCACCGGAGGCGGCGCCTTCGGCGGCGCGGCGCCGCGGCTGCGGAATGCGCCCAGCGCGAATCCGGCGCCGACGATGGCAAGCAGCGCGAGCGCGGCATAAGCGCTCTTGCGGGCGCGCGGCGACACAGCGAGTGCGGGTTCAGGCGGCATATCCGGCATCCGTGGCAGAGGAAAGAGGTGGCGGCGCCCTTGGAGAAAAACGCCGCCGATGGTCCGCGAGGGGAGGACGCGAACCATGCGGGAGACTCTAGGCTCGCCCCGCCTACGCCACGCTGTCGCTTGGCTGACAAATTCGTAAGCTGATGTCATCTGCGCGGGGATGACTTCCGGCAGGGCACGCGCATCGGCGCCGCCGCGGGGCGATTCCATCGATCGGCGTGTGACCTGCCAGGATCGCGCGCTGCCGCGCCTCACAGTCCGATCCGCACGATACCAACCCCATCTCTGGTTCCGATTCCATGGGATCGAATCGGGCCCGTCCCGATACCGCCGACCTGCTGGCGCGCATTCGAGCGCTGTTCCGCGCGGAACCTTCGAATCCATGCCCGAAATCGAGATCGGCGGCCAGCACTACGATCAGTGCGCCTGCGAGTTTTCCGCCTACACCGCTTATCTGCTCGGGCAAACCGGATTCAACCGCCGGCATTCGGGCGATCCGGATTTACGCTCGGACGACCTGTGCTTTCTCAAGGACGGACGGATCGAATTGTTGACCCGGCCCTGACGTTCGATGTTGCGTTTTTTCGCGGCCGAGGACGCCGCGTTGCAGCGGGTCGAGGCGCCAACCCGCGCTTCAAGGGGGCGCCCAGCCGTGTCCGCCGAGAGCGGGCGCCGCGAACCGCTGAGTCGAGCCGATCCGGCCCGGCGAACGCGGACTCAGCGCTTGGCCTTGGCCGGCGCCACCAATTCGATCTCGAACAAGTCCGGCCACAGCTTGCCGGTCACGAACAAACGATCGCTCTTGGCGTCGTAGGCGATCCCGTTGAGCACGTCGGCATCGCGGCTGGAACGGCCGTGCTGTTCGAGCAGGCCGCTCAGATCGATCCAGCCCAGCACGTGCCCGGTCTTGGGATCGATGCGGGCGATGCGGTCGGTCTGCCAGATATTGGCGTACAGCTCGCCCTTGACCCATTCCAGTTCGTTGAGCTGATCCACCGGCCGACCCTGATCGCTGATCGGCAGGCGCGAGCGTTCTTTCATCGTCTGCGGATCGAGCAGGCGGATCTGCGCGCTGCCGTCGCTCATATAGACGGTGTCGGCCGAACGGGTCAGGCCCCAGCCCTCGCCCTGGTAGCGGAAGGTGTCGGCCAGGTCGAAACCGGGCAGATTCAGCACAAAGCCCGAACCGTTGGTCCAGGTCAGCACCAGCAGTTGCTGGCCGCGATCGGTCAGGCCCTCGCCGAACACTTCGGCCGGCAGATCGATCTTGTGCAGCACCCGGCCGGTCTTGAGCTCGACCTTGCGCACCGAGGAGCGACCGTTCAGGCCGGTGCTCTCGTACAAAAAGCCATCCTTATAGATCAGACCCTGGGTGAAGGCCTGCGGGTCGTGCGCAAAGGCCGCCACCACCCGGTACGAATACACCGGCAGGTGCCCACGCGCCGCCGCGGGTTGCTGCGAACACGCCGCGGCCAGCGCCAGGCTCAACGCCGCGACCGCGGCCGGACGCATCCAGAAGGGACCGATCGCCATGAAACCTCCCGTTTACCGACCCAAGAGGATACGCCAAAGCCTTGTCCGGCCTGCGTCCACGGCCCGTCGCACCCTGTGAAACCCGTCCCCGGTTAGAATCCCGGGCTCAGCCCCACCCAGCCCCAAGGTTCCATGACTGATCCCGTACGTCCGGTGTTCCACGGCTTCGAACAGATCCCCCTTCGCGAATACGCCGAGCGCGCCTACCTCGATTATTCGATGTACGTGGTCCTGGATCGCGCCCTGCCCTTTATCGGCGACGGCCTCAAGCCGGTGCAGCGCCGCATCATCTATGCGATGAGCGAGCTCGGCCTCAACGCCGCGGCCAAGCCGAAAAAATCCGCGCGCACCGTCGGCGACGTGATCGGCAAGTTCCACCCGCACGGCGACAGCGCCTGTTACGAGGCGATGGTGCTCATGGCCCAGCCGTTCTCGTACCGCTATCCGCTGGTCGAGGGCCAGGGCAACTTCGGCTCCAGCGACGATCCCAAATCGTTCGCGGCGATGCGCTATACCGAATCCAAGCTGACCCCGATCGCCGAAGTGCTGCTGGGCGAACTCGGCCACGGCACGGTCGACTGGACGCCGAATTTCGACGGCACCCTGGAAGAGCCGACCTGGATGCCGGCGCGCCTGCCGCACCTGCTGCTCAACGGCACCACCGGCATCGCGGTCGGCATGGCCACCGACGTGCCGCCGCACAACCTCAACGAGATCGTCAGCGCCTGCGTGCGCCTGCTCGACGACCCGGACGCGACCACGCGCGATCTGTGCGAGCACGTGCTGGGCCCGGACTACCCGACTCCGGCCGAGATCATCACCTCGCGCAGCGACCTGCTGCAGATGTACGAAACCGGCCTGGGCAGCGTGCGTGCGCGCGCCATCTATGAGAAGGACGGCGCCAACATCGTCATCACCGCGCTGCCCTACCAGGCGTCGCCGGGCAAGGTGATCGAACAGATCGCCACCCAGATGCGGGCCAAGAAACTGCCGTGGCTGGAAGACATCCGCGACGAATCCGATCACGCCAACCCGACCCGGATCGTGCTGGTGCCGCGTTCCAACCGCGTCGACGTCGATCAGCTCATGGGCCATCTGTTCGCCACCACGGACATGGAAAAGAGCTTCCGGGTCAACATCAACATCATCGGTCTGGACGGCCGTCCGCAGGTCAAGGGCCTGAAGACGCTGCTCAGCGAGTGGCTGAGCTTCCGCACCGACACGGTCACCCGCCGCCTGACCCACCGTCTGGAAAAAGTCGAGCGCCGCCTGCACCTGTTGGAAGGCTTGCTGGTCGCGTTCCTCAACCTCGATGAAGTCATCCGCATCATCCGCACCGAGGACGAGCCGCGCGCGGTGCTGATGAAGCGCTTCGGCCTGAGCGAGGAGCAGACCGACTACATCATGGAAACCCGGCTGCGCCAGCTCGCGCGCCTGGAGGAAATGAAGATCCGCGGCGAGCAGGACGAGCTGGCCGTCGAGCGCGACAGCCTGATCGCCATCCTCGGCAGCAAGGCCAAGCTCAAGAAGCTGATCAAGGACGAGCTGATCGCCGACGCCAAGAAGTTCGGCGACGCGCGCCGTTCGCCGCTGGTCTCGCGCACCGCCGCGCAGGCCTTGTCGGAAACCGAACTGGTCGCCAGCGAGCCGATGACCGTGGTCATCAGCGAAAAGGGCTGGGTGCGCGCGGCCAAGGGCCACGAGATCGATGCGGCGACGCTGAGCTATCGCGATGGCGACGGCGTGCTTAGCGCCACGCGCGGCCGCAGCACCCAACAGGTCGCGTTCCTTGATTCGACCGGCCGCTCCTATTCCACGCTGATCCATAGCCTGCCTTCGGCGCGCGGCAATGGCGAACCGCTGACCGGGCGCTTCTCGCCCGCCGCGGGCGCGTCGTTCCAGGCCTTGGCGGCCGGCGACAACGACAACCGCTTCGTGCTCGCCACCAGTCACGGCTACGGTTTCGTCACCCGCTTCGAAAACCTCACTGGCCGCAACAAGGCCGGCAAGGCGATGCTGTCGCTGACGCCCAACGCCAAGGTGCTGCAACCGGCGCAGGTCGGCGACGTCGAACAGGATCGCGTGGTCGCGGTCACCAACGTCGGCCACCTGCTCGCGTTCCCGGTGTCGGAACTGCCCGAGCTCGACAAGGGCAAAGGCAACAAGATCATCGACATCCCCAAGGCCAAGCTCGGCACCGAGCGCGTGGTCGCGGTGGCGGTGGTCGCACCGGGCACCACGCTCAGCATCAAGTCGGGTTCGCGGACGATGAGCTTGTCGTTCAAGGAGCTGGAGCCGTATCTGGGCGCTCGCGCCACGCGCGGCGGTTTGTTGCCGCGTGGGTGGCAGAAGGTTGAAGGCTTAGCGGTGGAATGAACACCTGCGACGGACGCGGATCGAACGGTCAAGCTTCGACACGCGTCCAACGCCGTTTCGGAAAACCGGTCATGACGACTGGTTTTCGCTTGACCAGCTATCTCCTTGGCGCGACTGTGCTGGCTGCTTGCTCGCTGCTCCCGCACAAACACGACCGATTGGCGAGCCAGACCGGCTCTCAAGTCACTCTGCGGGGAACCTGGTCAGGCCCAGGAAAACTGGCCGACTTCATCGTCGTAGACGACGAAACCGTGTACCTGTTTGTGGCCGGATCCGACGACTCGCGCATCCCCTATGGCACGGCAATCGTTGCGCGAGGAACACTGGAGCACTACACCGCTCGAAAGTCCGAACATACCGGTGACCCGGCCTGGGCCGCGCTGCCTTCGCATTACTTCATCAAGCCTGCGCAAATAGAAGTGGACCGGTAATCGACGCAGCGCCCGTCGCCGGGATCCGCCGATAGACAGTCATAACGCGTCCGATCGTTTGGACACGTTTTGCCAAACAGGAACGCACGATGGAACGTGTTTTGTTCAAGGTGTTCGGCATCGCCGCACTGATCGGGCTTGTCGTATCGCTGGTCGTGCACGTCGCGACCTGTCTCGGCGTCGATCTGTCCGTACCGATGCTCGATTCGCGCATCATGCCGATCGCCATCTTCGTGATTTCCGCGCCGTTTGTGTACTACACCATGCTCACTCCGGCATCTCAGAGCTATCGGCTCGGTTTTTCCGAGCGGATTCCTCGTTGGGCGAAGCTCGCCGGCGGGCTGCTGGTCGCCTACGCCCTGATCAATTCCTTCGCCCTGGGCGGCGGATCTCCCGAGATCAGGCAAGGCGGGTACGTGTTGATCAAGAACGGCAGGGTGCTCTGGGAGCTCACGCCCGAACAATACCGAGTCGCACAGCTCTCGCAATTGCGCAGAGCCAGCGGGTTCTGGCTGACCTTCTATTTTCTGGCGGTACTGTGGTTCCTGCTGCCGCGTAAAGCCTGAGCATCCTCGTCGATATCCAAGCCATTTGAACGCCCCGAAGTCTTTTGTGGGATGGCTTCAGCCCAACCGAAGCGGCGAAGCCGCACGACCCTGCGGCGCAACTTGAGCGAGTCGGTGCTGAAGCCCCACAGAAAGATCGCCTCGCAGCGCGCAGGCTCACGCTTTTACGTAAGCCGCCAGATGCTTGCCGGTAAGCGTGGAACGCGCCTTGACGAGATCGGCCGGCGTACCCTCGAACACGACCCGCCCGCCGTCGTGACCCGCATCCGGCCCCAGATCGATGATCCGATCCGCATGCACCATCACCGCCTGGTGATGCTCGACGACGATCACTGACTTGCCGGCTTCGACCAGACGATCCAGCGGGCCCAGCAGCTGTTCGACATCGGCCAGATTGCCGCCGCGTGGGTGGCGGAAAGTCGAGGGTTGGCTGTGGAATAAGCTTCCACGCACCATTGGCCGTTTCTCGAAACAACGCCCCGCATTGCGGGGCGTTTGTTCATTCAGCGCAAAGCCCAAACGCTGTTCGGGTCGCCGGTGCGGCCACGACTTAAGGTCGTCACGGCCATGCGCCAGAACGCGATCGCCATGGCCAGCGCGGTCGTATCGACCAGCACGCGGTTCCAGCGCCCGTGCAGCAGTGCGCCGAACACGTGTTCGCCCGACCCGATCCAGCCGGCGAGCGGGATCGCCGCCGTCAGCAGCGCGCACAGCCACAGCAGTTCGTGCGCGGCGCGTGCCGGCGAGCGCACGAACGCCCAGGCGATGGCGGCGAAGAACACCAGGAAATAGCTGCGTGCGATCCAGGCTTGCGGCAGCAGCGCGGCAGCCAGAAACACGGCCGAGACGCCGGCGACGCAGCCCAGGCACACCCCGATGCTCAATGCCGCGACCAGGCGCGTGCGCCGGGGCTGCGCTACCTGTCGTCGCTTGCGCCGCGCTTCGATCCACAGCAGGTTGCCGCTGTAGAACAAGAACGCGCCGGCCAGCCCGAGCAGGAAGTACAGCCACTTCATCGCGAACCCGCCGAAGTTGCCGTAGTGCAGTGTCTGCAGGCCGCGCAGCATCGCCATGCCGGGCTGGAAATCCTTCGGCCCGAGCGCGTTGACCACCTCGCCGGTGGCCGCGTTCAGGACGACGCCGCCGAAGCCGTTGAGCCGACGCTGCGCGATCGCGCCATAGGCGGTCACCCGGCCGTTCGCGTCGCCGACGTCGTGGTAGAACAGGCTTTCGGCGTGCATGCCCGGCAATGCGCGTTCGGCCCGACGGACCAGCTCAGCGACCGGAAGCGTCGGTCTGACGATGCCGGCCGGCTCGACATGCGGGGCGATCTCGAAATCCCGCTCCAGCACGGTCATCAGCTTGTTCTCGAACACCAGGAACTGGAACGGCGCCAACATAAGGAAGCCGATCGTCAGCACCGCGCCGCTCCACGCGAAGATGATGTGGAACGGCAGCGACAGCATTCCCACGACGTTGTGCGCGTCCTGCCAGAAACGCTTGATGTTGCGCCCCATCCGCAACGCGAACAGATCCTTGAGGAACACCGGCGCATAGATCACCACGCCGCTGACCAGGGCCAATCCGTACAGGATGCAGACCACACCGAACAAATAGCTGCCGACGGTTCGCGGCAGGCCGGCGGTGAAATGCAGGTCGTAGATAAACTCGACGAAGCCGCCGCGACCGGGCGATCGGTGCAGATCGCCGCCCTCCTCGAGCACGAACTTGTGCTGGACGCCGGTCGCCCCGTCGTACCAGTAAGCGGACGGTCTTGGACCGTGATCTCCGGGCAGCGACAACGTCAGGCCGTGCGCCGCCTGCGGCTGCTCGCGCAGCACGCGATCGACCAAGGCCTGCGAGGCCGCCATCGCCTCAGGCCCCGACAGCGTCGCCTGCGCCGGACGTTCCCATCCCTGCAACTCGTGCACGAACACGGTGATCGCGCCGGCGTAGAACGCGATGAACAGCAGCATCCCCGACGCCAGCCCCACCCAGGTATGGACCGATAGGAAAATCCGAAGCGTCGCAGCCTTCATGCCGGCAGCTCCGCGGCCCAGCCCAGCAGCTTGGCCAGATGAATCAGGCCGAAGCACAACGCCGTCGTGCCGCCCATCCACGCCCATGCGCGCCAGCCGCTCTTGGCCATCAATGCCAGCGACATCACTGCGACCCAGAGCGGGAACGACAACAGCAGCCACGGCAAGGTGATGCGCTGCAGTTCCCCTGGCCACAGCAGCGCCATCAGGCCGATGAAGCCGACCGTCAAGGGCAGTCCGAGCAGCGCCGCGGCCAGCGACTTACTCCACATGAGAAGCTCCCTTGCGCGACTGTAGCCACGCATCGAAGTAAGGCAGCAGCACGGCGCCGAACATCCACCCCGTCAACGCGCAGAACGCGCCCGCCCACACGCCCAGCGCGAACACGGCCATGGCGATCGCCAATCCCGCGCACAGCCAACCCAACGCGCGCATGCGGGCGCGGTGCCCGAGCATGCGCGTCCACAGGCGCTGGTGCCCGGTCCCCAGGTAGAAGGCCGCCGCGGAAAGCAGCGAGAACAACAGATACAGAGCGGTCATCGGGTTTGCCTCATCTTGCGACGTAACCTACCAGCGAGCCTCGAGCCCCAGGCCAAGCACACGCGGCGCGCCGAGCACGCCGTGGCTCAGGCCCAGGTTCTGGTCGGTATAGCGATACTGGATGTACTGCGCCTCCAGCAGATTGTCGGCGAACAACCAGGCGCTCCATGCGCTGGTTTCGTAGCCGAAGCGGGCATTGACCACGGTGCGTCCGCCGAGCCGGTCCTGCACGATCCCGGTATCGCTGTAGACCGAGGCGCGATAGTTGGCATTGAGATTGGCGACCCAGTGATCGCCCAGACGCCAGTTGCCGCCCACGGCCACGGTCCAGTGCGGCGCATAGGCGAATTCGGTACCGGAATAGTCGGCGATATTGCCACCCAGCACCGGTTCGAACTCGTCGAACCGGGTGCGCGTGTGGCCGAGCGAAGCGTACCAATCGAAAGCGGCCGACACCTTGTGCGTGGCCTCGACCTCGAAACCGTACAGATGCGCGCGACCGGCGTTGACCGTATGTGAATCGAACGTGCCCTGGCCGAAGTTGACCCCTACCTGCTTATCCTTCCAATCGATGTAGTACGCATTGGCGTTGAGCGTGACCCGGCCATCGAGCCATTGCGAACGCAGCGAGAGTTCGTAGTTGTCGGTGTACTCGGGGTCGTAGGCCACGACCAGACTGCGTGCGCGGTTGAAGCTGGAGCCGCCGGAGCGGTAGCCGCGCTGTGCGACGAAGGCGAGCGACACGTCGTCTGTCGCCTGGTAGCGCAGCCCCAGCTTGGGCAGGAAGGTGTCGAAGTTGCGCGTGGAGTACGGCGAGACGCCGTTGGCCGCGCCGACGAAGCCCAGCACCGCCTGGTTGATGCCCGCGATCACCGGCGCGAGTTGCGGGCCGAAGCGCGCCGGCGCGGGCAGCGTGCCGGTGAACACGGCCGAGGTCTGGCTGCCGAAGCCGTAGCTCTGGCGGTCGTAGCGGAAGCCGCCCAACAGGGTGTAGCGATCGTTGAAGGCGAACCCGAAATCGGTGAAGAACGCCTTGTTTTCCGAACGCGAGGGTGACACGCCGCGATAGTCGACGGGAATCACCGGTAGCGCGGCGACGTATTGCCGGGCGATCGAACCGGCGGTAGCCGGAGCCAACCCGATCGACTGCAGCAAGCCGGCGATGGTCGCGCTCGGCGTATCGACATTGGTCCGGCTCGCGGTCACGTTGTGGGTCTTGCGCTGGGAGTAGTAGAGCCCGGCCAGTCCGCGCAGGCGTTCGCCCTGGAAAGCCATGCGGAACTCCTGCGAGAAGGCCTTGGAGTCGAGGTCGGAGCCGCCGTCCGACCCCGGCTTGGCGGTGTAGTCGTTGTCGTAGCGGCGATGACTATCGGCATCGCTCCAGGCGCTGACCGCATGCAGCGACCAGCGGTCGGTCAGGTCGTACTCGACTTCGAGCGTGGCGCTGTCGGTGCGGGTATCGTCGATGTTCGGCGCGTCGGAATAGTTCACCCGATGATCGTAGTAATCCGGCACGTCCAGGCTGCTATAGGTGAACGAGTACGGCCCGGTGCGATCGAAGTGGTTGAAGCTCAGGCGCGCGGTCAGCCCGGGAATGGCCGACGGTGTCCACAGCAACTTGGCCCGGGCCATGACCGAGTCCAGCGCATCCTCGCCGGTACCACGGGTGGGGTTGTCGACGAAGCCGCCGAAATCGCGCCGCTCCACCGCCACCCGCAGGCCGAGTTCGTCTTCGACCAGGGGGCCGCCGACGGCTACGGCGAACCTGCGATCGGACGGATCCGACCATAGCAGCCGGCCGCGCCCGCCCCATGCGTTGAGGTCCGGATCCTGGGTGCGCAACACCACCGCGCCGGCCAGTGCGTTCTCGCCCTGAATGGTCGATTGCGGGCCGCGGAAGATCTCCACCTGCGACAGATCCCACAGCGTGCTCGGCCCGGTGGCGACCATGACGTGCGACAAAGCCGCGCCGTCCAGATAAATCGTGGACAGCGGCGAACCTTCGCCGTCGTTGTTGTTGATCCCGCGCAGGGTGAAACCGGCATCGCCGTAGGTCTTGCTGACGTTGGCGGTGCGGTCGAACACCTGATAAAGGCTGACCAGATTTTCCTGCTCGATCCGCTGCGTCGTGGTGACGGCGACACTGGCGGTGGTGTCCTGCAGGCTGCGGACGGATTTCTCGCCCTTGACCACGATCGCATCGAGCGTGGCCGGGTTGGGCCGGGCGGCGTCCGGGGCGGGCGCTTGAGCGAATGCGAACGAGGCGGGCAACAGGGCCGCGCACAAGGCGGCGGCCAGGCGGGTGACGCGCATGCGAATCTCCATCTACAAGTTCAGAGGATTGGCATGGCGACGGCTGTGCCGGCCGCGGAGCGGCCACGACCCGTGGATCGCGGCGAACATCCTAGACGCGTTTCACATTTTTTTCACTCTCTTTTGCCGTATCCGGCGTCGAAGCCGGCCGGTGCGCAAGCGCGACCGCACAAGCGGCAATGCCGCCCGCGTGCTGGAGCCGGTGGTCGCGGCTCCTCGCAGACGTAGCAGTTCAGCCGCCGACGTACGCCGCCAGGTGCTTACCGGTCAGCGTGGCGCGCGCTTTGACCAAGTCGGCCGGCGTGCCCTCGAACACGACCCGCCCGCCCTCGTGCCCCGCACCCGGCCCTAGATCGATGATCCAGTCCGCATGCGCCATCACCGCCTGGTGATGCTCGACGACGATGACCGACTTGCCGGCTTCGACCAGACGATCCAGCAGACCCAGCAGTTGCTCGACATCGGCCAGATGCAAGCCGGCGGTCGGTTCGTCGAGAACGTAGATGCCGCCCTTGTCCGCCATATGGGTGGCGAGTTTGAGCCGCTGCCGTTCGCCGCCCGACAGCGTGGTCAGCGGCTGGCCCAGACTGAGGTAGCCCAGCCCGACCTCGGCCAAGCGTTCGAGGATCGCGTGCGCGGCCGGCGTATGCGCCTTGCCGCCGCCGAAGAATTCGCGCGCCTGCGCGACCGACATCGCCAGCACTTCGCTGATGTCCTTGCCGCCGAACTTGTACTTCAGCACCTCGGCCTGGAAGCGCTTGCCCTCGCACTCCTCGCATACGCTGCTGACGCCGGCCATCATGCCCAGGTCGGTGTAGATGACGCCGGCGCCGTTGCAACTCGGACAGGCGCCTTCGGAGTTCGCGCTGAACAACGCCGGCTTGACCCCGTTGGCCTTGGCGAAGGCCTTGCGGATCGGTTCGAGCAGATCGGTGTAGGTCGCCGGATTGCTGCGCCGCGAGCCGCGGATCGCGCCCTGATCGACCGACACCACGCCCGCGCCGGCCGGAATCGAGCCGTGCACCAGCGAACTCTTGCCCGAGCCGGCGACGCCGGTGACCACCACCAACACGCCGAGCGGAATATCGACATCGACCTTGCGCAGGTTGTGGGTGGCCGCGCCGCGGATCTTCAGCGCGCCGGACGCGGCGCGCACTTTCTTCTTGAGCTTGGCGCGGTCGTCCAGATGACGGCCGGTGAGCGTGCCGCTGGCGCGCAAGCCCTCGACGCTGCCTTCGAAACACACTGTGCCGCCGCCGCTGCCGGCGCCGGGCCCCAGATCGACCACATGATCGGCGATCGCGATCGCTTCGGGCTTGTGCTCCACCACCAGCACCGTATTGCCCTTGTCGCGCAGCCGCAGCAGCAGCTCGTTCATGCGCTGGATGTCGTGCGGGTGCAGACCGATGGTCGGCTCGTCGAAAACGTAGGTCACATCGGTGAGCGAGGAGCCGAGCTGACGGATCATCTTGGTCCGCTGCGCCTCGCCGCCGGACAGCGTGGCCGAAGGCCGATCGAGCGAGAGATAGCCCAGCCCGATTTCCACGAACGAATCGAGCGTATGCGCCAGCTTGCCCAGCAACGGCGCCACCGACGGTTCCTTCAGGCCGCGCACCCACTGGGCCAGATCGCTGATCTGCATCGCGCAGGCGTCGGCGATGTTGACGCCCTTGATCTTCGACGACCGCGCCGCCGCGCTGAGCCGGGTGCCGTCGCATTCCGGGCAGACCGTGAAGGTCACCGCGCGCTCCACGAAGGCGCGGATATGCGGCTGCATCGCGTCCACGTCCTTGGACAGGAACGACTTGTGCACTTGCGGAATCAGGCCGGCATAGGTGAGGTTGATGCCGTCGACCTTGATCTTGGTCGGCTCTTTGTAGAGCAGATCGTGCAGTTCTTTCTTGTTGAACTTGGCGATAGGCTTGTCCGGATCGAAGAAGCCGCAGCCGTTGTAGATGCGTCCGTACCAGCCTTCCATGCTGAAGCCGGGAATGGTCAGCGCGCCTTCGTTGAGCGATTTGCTGTCGTCGTAGAACGCGCTCAGGTCGAAGTCGGACACCGAGCCGCGGCCTTCGCAGCGCTGGCACATGCCGCCGGTGCGGGTGAAGGTCTCGCGCACGGTCTTGGTCTTGGCGCCGCGTTCGACCGTGATCGCACCGGCTGCCTTGACCGTGGCGACGTTGAAGGCGAATGCGCTGGGCGAGCCGATATGCGGCTTGCCGAGCCGGCTGAACACGATCCGCAGCATCGCGTTGGCATCGGTGGCGGTGCCGACCGTGGAGCGCGGGTCGCCGCCCAGCCGTTCCTGATCGACGATGATCGCGGTGGTCAGCCCGTCGAGTACGTCGACCTCCGGCCGCGCCATCGTCGGCATGAAACCCTGCACGAAGGCGCTATAGGTCTCGTTGATCAAGCGCTGCGATTCGGCGGCGATGGTGCCGAACACCAGCGAGCTCTTGCCCGAGCCGGATACGCCGGTGAACACGGTGAGCCGCCGCTTGGGCAACTCGACGCTGACGTCCTTGAGGTTGTTGACCCGCGCGCCCTGCACGCGGATCAGGTCGTGGGCGTCGGCGATGTTGTGCCCGGGAGGCGCGCCCTTCTTGTTCGGGCTCTTGCTCGGGCTCTTGCTCGGCTTCTTGCTCGCCATCACACGCGGCTTTTCTGCTGGATGCGGACCATGTTGCCGGCCGGATCGCGGAACGCGCAGTCGCGCACGCCGTAGGGTTGGTCGGTGGGTTCCTGTGCGACTTCGGCGTCGCGGGCCTGCAGGCGCTCGAAACAGGCATCCACATCGGCGACGGCCAACACGACGCTGGCATAGGTGCCCTTGGCCATCATCTCCGAGATGGTGCGGCGCTCATCGTCGGTGACGCCCGGATCGGCGCCCGGCGGGTACAGGACGATGTTGATCTCCGGCTGCGCGGCCGGGCCGACGGTGATCCAGCGCATCCCCTGGTAGCCCACGTCGTTACGCACCTGAAAGCCGAGGGTGTCGCGGTAGAAGGCCAGCGCGGCGTCCGGGTTGTCTTGCGGGAGAAATGTGGCGTGAATAGCGAGGTCCATGGCGGTCACTCCGGTTGCGGGCGCTCAGTCTAGGACGGTATCGCCGGCGGGCGCTTCTCGATTCCTGATCGGTCGCGTCACCCGCTTGGCCACGCACGGCGGCATCCCGGCCGTCGCCTGGCCCGCCTCGCGCTGATAGACGCTGGGCGGCATTCCGACCAGTTCGCTGAAACGGGTGCTGAAGGTGCCCAGCGAGGCGCAGCCGACCTCGAAACAGACCTCGGTCACGCTGAGTTCGCCGCGACGCAGCAAGGCCATCGCGCGCTCGATGCGCCGCGTCATCAGGTACGAGTACGGCGACTCGCCGAACGCCAGGCGGAACTGCCGGCTCAGATGCCCGGCCGACATGTTCGCGCCGCGCGCCAGCGCCTCGACGTCGAGCGGCTGCGCGTATTCGCGATCGATCCGGTCGCGGACACGGCGCAGCCGCGCGAGGTCGCGCAGATGCGTATCCACGGCGGGACGGTTATTCATCCGCGCGATCCTGCCATCGCACCGCGCGGGGCTCAAGTCCGATTCGCATGGGTGCGCGCTCGACTCGGCGATCGGGACGGACGGCCCGCAAGCTTCACGGCCATCGAGCCGATGCCCGACCAGACACCTTGCGACGCGGATACAAAAAAACACAGCTCGAAGCGAGGCGTCGGCGACGCATCGCTCCGAGCCGCATCGGCCTTTCCTATCTCAATCAGGGATTCTTCGGCTCATACAGCGAATTCTTGTCCAGCGTGATGGAGGTGCACACCGGCAGTGCGCTCCCCGGCAATGTCGTGCCCGGATCGAACTGGAAGGAAATCAACGAATTGGAATCGATCGCCTTGATCACTCCGAGCAAGTGCGGCGCCGTGGTCCCGCACTGCACATACGTCCCCTGCGCGTCGGCGGCCTCGCATCTGCCGTAGATGATCGTAGAGCCCTCCGTGGTCGCGAGTTGACAGCCGATTCTCTGGCGATCGTCGGCGCTGTTGCGCGCGCCAGGCAACGATCCCCGGCCTTTGTACGGGCCGAAGCCGGAGTTGTTGACCGAAACTTCGCTGGAAATTTTCTGGCCGGCCACCGCATTCAGAGAAACGCATGCGATGCCGGCGATGACCAATGCTGCGACGTGAACAAGTTTCATGGGCTTTCCTTAGTGGGTTCAATTCCTGGTGTCGCGATGAATTGCGGTGCTTGGCCCGGCCTCGAACATGGGCGGCGCGTACTTCGCGGTAAACCTGCTTTCACGGCATATCGCTGGCTCGCCACTGGCCTGAGCAACATCGGCGTGACACGTTCGCTTGTCGATTCCGGCCCAATTATTTTGCCGAAGCCCCGTCTCAGATCGCGCGAATCGGCCGCGTCTGGCGATCGAATCCGACCTGCAAACACAGGCCGGGCGTGTCGCGAATACGAAGATCGTCCACCGCTTCGCGGCCAGAACCGATGAAGCGGCGTCTGGCTAATTTCACTTATCTCACCCATTCCACCCGCTTCGGCTTGCCGACTCTGCCCGAACGATGCCGTTGAACCGATCAGTTCCATTTGCGCCAACCAGGGCAAGCGCACGCCGGAGTAGCCTTCGCTCACGCCCTCGGGGCGCCGCGCGGATCGCGCACGACATCAACGGAGATGGATATGAATCGCGAACAAGCCGAACAAGTCGCAGCGCATCTGGCTGCGGGAATGCTGGCCAGCGGCCAGTACGCCATGACCGACGACACCGGCAACGATGCCGAGTTCGTCGCTACGCTGTACAACGCCATCGTCGACAAACTGGCGACGGCGCGCGCCAACGACGCGGGCTGAGCGTTCGCACTCTCGCGCGGCCGGCTCCATGTCGATGCCCGCGCC
The DNA here is from genome assembly GCF_052078715.1 of Lysobacter sp. CA199. NCBI lineage: Bacteria > Pseudomonadati > Pseudomonadota > Gammaproteobacteria > Lysobacterales > Lysobacteraceae > Lysobacter > Lysobacter sp. CA199. The sequence goes on from NZ_JBQJIL010000001.1 coordinate 157,452, forward strand.
ACAGGTCAAGGCATTGTCGCCGTAGCTGTGCATGCCGGCAGGTAATCGTTGGCCACCGGCATGATCACGTAATTCAGATTCACGTCGCTGCGGTCATCGAGCGATTGCCGGTACTCGTACATCCAGTACGGGCGGAAGTCGAGCGCCCGGAAGCGTATTCCGGGGCGCTCGCCGCCTAACGAGGGATCTGTTGCCGGCGCTTCAGTACGACGCCCCGGCCGGACGGGGACGCCGCTCGAACATCGGCACCACCGCGCCCTTGACCTCGCTGCCGTCGGTCTTCCACACCAATGTCTCGGCCGGGAAATCTTCTTTGCGGGTCATCGCATCGACCTTGCCGGCGATCAGCTTGACCGCGGCCGGCACTTCGGGATTCCACGCGAATACGCCGGCGGCGCCGTACCACACCGCGGGCGTCGCGGCGTCGAGCCGGCGGTCCGGGCACATCGTGTAGCTGCGTTGCGCCAGCACGCGCAGCGCGCCGACCGGAACCGCGCGGATGCCCGGCGTGGTGCGTTCCTTGGAATGGCCGGGACACAGGCGCGCGGCCTCGGCGATCGCCGATTCGTAAACTTGCGCGTCGCTTTGCGCATAAGCCGACTGGGCGGCGAACGCGAGGGCGACGGCGGCGGCGGTCTTGAACCAACGCGAAGAGGCGGACATCTGGTGAATACGATCGGATTGCATGCACTGCTCCTTAGTTAGATGCGGCGTCCGACGCAACGGCGGATCGGGTCCCTGGCAGCGGCCGATCGCGATCGAATTCGAGCGCGACGCGGTGCCGGCCGATTGCGTCGCGGCCAGCATAGCCACCGGCTGACGGATTCTTGTGAGCGAATCGTTACGGATAAGGGCACATACGCATTCGAATCCGATCCGGTCGCCGCGGCCAACCAGCCCCTGACGTCGGGAGCTCGGCCGTGGGTACAATAGATGGATGGCCGGCCTCCAACTGCCCGATTGGCCGTTGAATCCAAAAATAGTATCTGCTCACGCTCGTGGCACACAGGCATCGCTCGGCCTTGACGCCCATTTGGCGCACGGTACAAGCTCCCCTTGAGTTCTGTTCATTAGTTCGGACTCGCCCGATCGCGGCGTTCCGAATCGGGTGGTATTCATAGGGCTCGCGCCGGCCTACGGCGCATTCGAGACCTAACCGCGCGGGATGCGTTGCGAAGGCCTTCACGCCCACCTAACACGGACAGTTTATGCAGCAAATCTGCCATACACAGACACCAGCGCGTGCAGCCCTGTACTGGGAGGCAGTGCGCGTTTCTGTGTCCAGTTGGCCGCGCCGCGCCGCCCGTGGCCCATTCGAATACCGCAACCGGCATTAGACGACCGATATGACGACACCAGCAGACCATCCAGAACAAACCCTCAGCAATGGCCTTCCGCCGCCGCCGATTCCTCCGCGGTTGCGGGAGATGCTCAAGGACTATCCCAAACACCTTGAGCGTCTGCAGGATGAGTTGAATGAAGTGGTTGAAAAGCCGTATCTGGTCACTCCGATCTTCGAGCAGATGATGTGGGCTCTTGAAGGCTGCACAAGCGCGTTTATTCGCCAAGCCCAGGACGAGTTGGAGGCAGCCCAGGCCAGTGGCGATGCCGTGGCCATCGCCTCAGCTGAGGCGAAAGAACGATTGATGTTCAAGGCTAGGAGTGCCAACGGCGGACTCGGCAATCTGGAGGATCTCCGGAGCTACCTTCAGAAATACAAGGATGTGATGGAATGAACAACGCAAGTGACAGGCTCGACAAAGAAGAACTAGACCGCACCTTGCGCGAGAAAGTTGTTCCAGCGTCTGGCTTGAGTCAGTTGACATCGCACGAACGCCCCAAAGAATTGCACTTGCAGGCCAACCCGGATCTGGCAAGGGCACGCTTGTGCGAGCGGCCGTGCTGGAAACTCAACGGCGACGTCCTTGTCATTGATCCCGGCCGACACCGCGACAACCTTCCAGGCGTAAAGCGGCTGTGAGGAGACTCGCGCTCCTTTTGGCATCAAATCCCGACTCAGCTCACCTGCGCCTCCAACTGCCCGATTGGCCGTTGAATCCAAAATAGTCATCTGCTCACGCTCGTGGCACACAGGCCATCGCTCGGCCTTGACGCCCACTTGGCGCACGGTACAAGCTCCCCTTGAGTTCTGTTCATTGGTTCGGACTGGCCCGATCGCGGCGTTCCGAATCGGGTGGTATTCATAGGGCTCGCGCCGGCCTCCGGCGCATTCGAGACCGAACCGCGCGGGATGCGTTGCGAACGCTTTCACGCCGGCCTAACACGGACAGTTTATGCAGCAAATCTGCCATACACAGACACCAGCGCGCGCAGCCCTGTACTGGGGGCAGTGAGCGTTTCTGTGTCCAGTTGGCCTCGCCGCGCCGCCCGTGGCCCATTCGAACACCGCAACCGGCATTAGACGACCGATATGACGACACCAGCAGACCATCCAGAACAAACACTCAGCAATGGCCTTCCGCCTCCGCCGATTCCTACGCGCTTGCGGGAGATGCTCAAGGATTATCCCAAACACCTTGAGCGCCTGCAGGATGAGTTGAATGAAGTTGTTGAAAAGCCGTATCTGGTCACTCCGATCTTCGAGCAGATGATGTGGGCTCTTGAAGGCTGCACAAGCGCGTTTATTCGCCAAGCCCAGGACGAGTTGGAGGCAGCCCAGGCCAGTGGCGATCCTGAGACGATTTCCAAGGCTGAGGCGAAGGCTAGCCTAATGCGAATAGCAGGAAGCCCAAATGGAGGATTGAAGGGGCCGCATGAACTTTGGAACTATCTCGAAGAACACAAGGACATCATCGAGTGAACCCCAGCAATGAGACGCGCACCAACACCAGGGAAGAGTTGGATCGTCTACTGCGCGAAATCGTTATTCCTGAGTCAGGCTTGACTGAACTTGAATCGCGCGAACGTCCCACGGCAATAGTCCTCGCTGGCCAGCCAGGCTCTGGCAAGAGCACGCTGGTACGAGCCGCCGTGCTGGAATTCAATGACGACATCCTCGTAATTGATCCTGACCGCCTACGAGACAACCTCCCTAACGCCAAACAGCTCCAACTCGACAATCCGTTCGGCTGGCCTCAGGAAACAAACAAGGACGCGTTCCGCATGGCCAACGGCCTGCGCGACGCCGGCATTCGGCATGGCGCCAACATCGTGATTGACGGCTCGATGAGCGACGCGGATAACAGCATTCGCACGATCCGTGACTTGCAAAAAAAGGGCTGTCAGGTCGAAGTCCGCGCGATAGCTGCACACTGGCTCGAGAGCGAGCTGGGCATCGACCAACGTTTCACCCGAGATATCAGCAAAAGTGGTGTCGCCCGCGATGTCGACATGGAATTCCACAACCGCGTCTACAACGCCCTTCCCGACAATCTCAATAAGGTCGCTCAAGCGACCGGCGTGCCCGTCCGAATCTACGATCGCGAGCTCAACGGACTCTACGACAGCCGTCGAGACCTTGAGCCAGCGAATGCAGTGCTGCGCGAGCTGCGTAGTGGGCGCGTCGAAGATCCGGAAGTACGACAACGCTTGCAGAACGGTTGGACCCAGCAACAGTCCTGGCACGAAGCGATGCCTGATGCGGCCCGCGCGCGGGCCGACCTTCCTCCGACCGCCGTGCAGGCGCTGATCGATGGCCACGCCGAGCGCGGGAAGCTCGAACGCGCCACGGTGCGAGCCGAGACTCTCCACGCCATCGAGGCACCTGCGCAGGCTGTCGAGCCTTTGCTTCCTCGCCTCAACCGCGCCGGCACTGTCGCTGGCTTGGCCGGTGTAGGGCTGGCCGCGGCCGCCGTCGATGCAAGAGAAACAGGCGAGCGAATCAGCACGGCATTCGCCCAAGACAATCCGGCCGCAGCGCGATCCGAGGCGACGCATCTTCTCGGCCGCGGTGGCGGCGGTGCGGCGGCCGGCCTGACGGCTTATGCGATTGGCGCCAGCAGCGCCCCGGCTGTGGCGCTGGTAATGGCGGACGCCTATCTCTTGTCTGAAGCCTTCGAGCGTGGAGCGAAGTTGCTTGACAGACAGCAGATCGTCAAGCAGACCCGTGACGGCGTGGACTGGGAGTTCAACGGCCGCCAGTGGATACGCGAGGATCTTCGCGCCGACCTGATTGACGATGGCCGGGACGTAACGGAGGACCAGAAGTTTTCCGCGCTGCCCGACAAAGCGCGCGAGTTGAGCTACTTCGCCAGCGTGGAAGCCGTGGGCCAAGCCATCGGCAAAGCGGACCCGCGGAACCCGTTTGTCCAGCCGCCCAACGATCAGGACGCTTCGCATTTAGCAACGCGCGATTGGACGCGCAATCCAGAGTCCGGGCAATGGTCGCGGATGTACGCCGACGAGGTGGGTCGAAACGACGCCCCGCGCTGGAGTTCGGAGCCAGAGTACGCGACGCCTGAGCGCGCGGCCGCGTTGGACCGGCAGGCCTTGCAAGTCATCGACCAAAACATCGCACAGGGTCCAGCGGCCATGGCCGCGCACTATCAGATCGGACACAAGCGCAGAGGCTTCGACTTTGTGGGGCCGGAGCCGCCCGTGGTCAAGACGGCATTGAATCCGGATACCCTGGAAGGGTCCAACGGCAAACAGTATGGGCGCGATGTGCAAGGGCGCTGGTCGCACGAAGGTGAGTTCGCCCAAGGCAATCTCGCCCTGGAGCTTGAAACGACCCGCGAGCGCTTGCGGCCGGCCTTGCGGCTACACCAAGAACAGTTGGCCGAGGTGCCGCCTTGGCAGGCTCCGACACCTGAGGCCCTCGACCGCCAAATGCTCCGGCAGGCGTACTCCGATCACGGCTGGAAGCTCAAGCCAGAGCAGTTCGAGGCCGCATACGCGGCGGTCCAGAACACGCGAGTCGAACATGGGATTGGGCCGTCGACCACTTCGCTCAGGCTGGGGCCCGATGAGAGCAGGAATTTCAGTCTTAATAGTCCGATTCAACATATGCGCGAAGACGCTGACGGCGTGGTGCGACTCGCAGCGCAGACAAGCCCAGAAGATATCGCCCTTACACTCGCAGCTCGGCAGAGCCACCCTGCCCCGATCCCGGACACACCCGAACTGCGAATCGCGGCGCTCTCGGCGCAGCAGCGCGACGCGCAAGAGCAGGCTGTGCGCGAGGCACAACGTCAAGGGCTTTCAAACAGCAATGTGCAACAAGTTGCGCACCAGGCAGCGGTGGTAACAGGCAGCACGTCCCCGGCGACACCGACCACACTCGCGGCAGCCGCGGCACTTACCGAACCTGCGGCGAAGATCGACACCCCATTGCTGCGCGAGCCCTTGCCTGCGACACCCCCACCTAAGCCAGAGGCTGAGCCGCCGGCGCTGATCGCGCCTGACGCATCGCCACGGTCACAACAGCCGAACTCGAAGGTCGAATCGGGCACGGTCGACCCGCGAATGGATCACACGGTTGGGCCAACGCTTGCAGCGCAGGCTCTGGGGGGCACGACGGCATCACAGCCACCCGCAAGCACCTCGCAGACAGACACAGCGGCCTCACGAGCGCAAACGCCGCTTGCGAGCTTCGCATCGGCACCCTCGATCGAGTCGCCTGCCCCAGCGCCGCAGCGCCCGGCGGAACAAGCGAACACCATCTCGTCCTCCGCTCCTCAGGACACGGCCACCACCGTCAACGACGACACGCTGCGCCAAGGCGACCAGAGCCCCGCGGTCGAGTTGCTGCAGTACCGACTGCATCGCATCGGGTACCGCGGACCCGACGATCAACCTCTGGCCCAGCACGGCCAGTTTGACGCCGCAACCGATCACGCGGTGCGCCAGTTTCAGCGCGATCGGGGTCGTCCCGAGAACGGTGTCGCCGCCCCCGACATGCAAGTCGAGATCTCGCACGCGCACCATGCACGCATTGCACGAACGAAGTCGGAAGGCCCCGCAGCGGAGCCCGCACGCGCCGACGAGGCTCCAGACGCACCGCACACAACACAGACGGTCGTCGCGCGCGAGCCGGTTCGACGCTCGCCAACAACGCCCGATAGTTCCGAGCGGGAACAGCCATACAATGTGGCGCCACCCCTCATTGCGTCTGCGCCTGCGGGTCCGTGGGGCGACAACCGATCGGCGGCCGAAGTTGACCAGGCAGTAGAGTTATCGCGCGAGCCGAAAGGGATCCCCGACGCGCCGCTGACGCACAACTCAACGCGATCCGAGCGCGAGACCGCGGATGTTCGACCGATTGGCGTCGTTCAAGCGGCTGAGCCCGTAGGCTCGCTGCTCGATGCCGAATCCCCGCCTCTTGCACCAAAGGCAGCACAGCAGCCATCGTCTCTGGGCGCGCGTGCGGCCAATGCCACGGCAGCACCTGATCATGCCCTGCAACCTGGGAACGCGAGTTCAATCGAACCCGAAGCGGAGATCAGACTTTCCGACTTCTCGCGTAACGATCTGGCGATGATGGCGAAGATTCAGGCGAACGTGCCGGATGGGATCTCGAAAGAACACATTGCCGCCGCAATGCTCGCGGGTAAGCGCAACGGGATTCTTCAAGCTGAAAGCATCGGACCGGTGGGTGTTGTCGACGGCAATTTGTGGCTAGACCGCGACGTTCCAGGTCACCACACCGGCGTACCCGTCAACGCACCTGCTCCACCTTTGCAGGACACATTGCGCGAAGCAGAAGCGTTCAACGAGCATCAGGCACAGTTGCAATCGCAAGCGCAGCAGTTGGAGCAGCAACACCAGAACGAAAAGCAGACGCACGCGATGCGACCGCAGCTTTGACGAGGCGCCCTGTCCCAATCCTACGAGCCGTGCGACACATATAGGCGCCCATCGTGATGTGCGCCTATCGGTCACCAGGGTCCCCAAGATCGGCGGCAGCCTCCACCGCCTCCGGCATACCTTCTGCGCGCACCTGGTCATGGCCGGCGTACCGCTGCGACGGGTACAATTGCTGGCCGGCCATGCCGACTACAAGACCACTGAGATCTACGCTCATTTGGCGCCCGAAGGGGCGAAGGGTGCTGTGGATAAGCTCAGGTTCTAGCACACGCATAGCACAACCATTTGGAGTGGCTGACCTAAGCCATTGATTTTAAACAACGGCCCCGTAGCTCAGCTGGATAGAGCATCCCCCTCCTAAGGGGAAGGTCACACGTTCGAATCGTGTCGGGGTCGCCACACCCGGGCAAGGCGCGCCCCGCGCCTTGCCGCCGCGCCCGCCGTGGCCGTCTTCCCGTTTTTGCTACGCCCGCCCCGCCACGCCCCCCGGCGTGCCACCACATTGGAGCTTTCGGTATGACCCACCCCGTTCTCGCCGCCCTGGGACTCAAAGACAACGAGTCCGGCACCTACCTCGGCCACGGCGAATGGTCCAAGACCGCCGACGCCGGCGTGCTGGAACCCGTCAATCCCACCGACGGCGAAGTGCTCGCGCGCGTGCAGGCGTCCTCGCAGAGCGACTACGACACCATCGTCGAGCGCGCCCAGGCCGCGTTCGCGGTGTGGCGCACGACCCCGGCCCCGCGCCGCGGCGAAGCCATTCGCCTGTGCGCCGACGCGCTGCGCAAGCACAAGGACGCGCTGGGTTCGCTGGTCGCGCTGGAGATGGGCAAGTCCAAGCCCGAAGGCGACGGCGAAGTGCAGGAAATGATCGACATCGGCGATTTCGCCGTCGGTCTGTCGCGCCAGCTGTACGGCCTGACCATGCATTCCGAGCGCCCGGGCCACCGCATGTACGAGCAGTGGCATCCGCTCGGCATCGTCGGCGTCATTTCCGCGTTCAACTTCCCGGTGGCGGTGTGGGCGTGGAACTCGTTCATCGCGGCGATCTGCGGCGACATCACCATCTGGAAGCCCTCGCCCAAGACCCCGCTGTCGGCGATCGCCTCGATGAAGGTCTGCAACGAAGCCCTGCGCGCCGGCGGCTTCCCGGACATCTTCTTCCTGTTCAACGATGCCGGCACCGAGCTGGCCTCGAACTTCGTCGACGACAAGCGCATCGGCCTGGTCAGCTTCACCGGTTCGACCAAGGTCGGCCGCATCGTCGGCGAGCGCGTCGCGCGCCGCATGGGCCGCTCGCTGCTGGAACTGGGCGGCAACAACGCGATCATCGTCGACGCTTCGGCCGATCTGAAGCTGGCGATCCCGGCGATCGCGTTCGGCGCAGTCGGTACCGCCGGCCAGCGCTGCACCACCACGCGCCGTTTGTTCGTGCACGAGTCGATCCATGACGACGTGCTGGCCAAGCTGGTCGCCGCATTCAAGCAGGTCGAGAAGAAAATCGGCGACCCGACCGACCCGACCAATCTGATGGGCCCGCTCAACAGCCGCGATGCCGTGCAGGCGTATCTGGACGCGGTCGAGAAGGCCAAGGCCAGCGGCGGCACCGTCGCCACCGGCGGCGCGGCGATCGAGCGCAAGGGCAACTTCGTCCTGCCGACCATCATCACCGGCCTGACCAACGACGCCGAAGTGGTGCAGACCGAAACCTTCGCGCCGATCCTGTACGTGATGAAGTTCAAGACGCTCGATGAAGCCATCGCGCTGCAGAACGACGTGCCGCAGGGCCTGTCCTCGTCGATCTTCACCGCCAACCTCAAGGCCGCCGAAGCGTTCCTGTCGGCCGCGGGCTCGGATTGCGGCATCGCCAACGTCAACATCGGCACCTCCGGCGCCGAAATCGGCGGCGCGTTCGGCGGCGAGAAGGAAACCGGCGGCGGCCGCGAGTCGGGTTCCGACGCCTGGCGCGCCTACATGCGCCGTCAGACCAATACGATCAACTACTCCGATGCGCTGCCGCTGGCGCAGGGCATCAAGTTCGATCTGTAAGCGCGACGCGGCGGACGATGAGCTTCTTCGATCCGCCGCAAGATCCGCTGCCGCCGGGGTTTCCCCTGGCGGCGACGGATTCGTCGGGACAAGCGATCGTCGAAGGCAGCCGGGTGCGGATCGGGGTCATGCCGCAATGGCTGATCCACGATCTGCCCGCCGAAGACGTCGCCCGTCTGCGCGCGGTCGAAGGCCGCGTGCTGCCGGTGCTGGAAATCGACGGTTTCGGCTATCTGTGGTTCGGCGATCACGATCCGTGGTTCTGCCTGATGCCAACCGAAGTAACGCTCGACAGCGAATCCGTCCCAGCCGGTAAAGCCACGGACCATTGATCGAAAGCAGTTTCGGCCGCCCGCGCTGCGCACTGCCCGGTCGACGGATTTCGACACGGCGGCCCCAGCCATCGGTGAGGGAGCATGACCATCGGCATCCGTGAAAGCCTCCCGCCCGTGCCGAAGCGCGAGGACGCGCTGCTTCTGATCGAAGGCGTGTTGGATCGGCTGTACGTCGAAGACGAGTCCGAGCGGCTCGTATCCCGCATCGCGCAGCAGGATCGCGATGAGATCGCGCGCAAACACACCGATACCGATGCCCTACCCGACGACCCGATCGCGCGCGCCGCGGACGACATCGAACGCGCGCTGTATTTCGCCGAAGACATGCAGTACTTCGCTTGCCTGATCGACGGTCAGGTGGTATGCGGGGAATTCGCCGGCGCCGAGAAGCTCAAGCCGGGTCATCGGGTGAAAGCCGCGGTTTCGCGCAGCGGCGGCGTGCTGTACGCACATGCGATTTTGGATCCGCAACAAGGCTGGTTGTGGATGCACCATGCGCGGGGCAGCGCCGCGGATGCGAAAGCGGAGCGGAAACTGGCCTTATGGCTGTTCTGCCTGTGTTCGGTGGGCATGGCCGCGATAATCCAGTGGGCGTCTTGGCCGGCAGTAGCGAGGCAACGGGATCCGCTGGAAGTCCAGGCGTGGTTCCTGATCGGCAACGCGGTCGTTTTCGGCGGCATGGCCTTGTCGGCCCGTTACAGAATGAGCAAGCCACCCGACGCCAACAGCCGGATTCTCGGCTTGCTCGGTTTTACCGATCCGCACCGGGTCGATCTGAACCGCTATCGGATCCGGCAGCTGGAAACAGACAAGCATTTGCGGTTCATCGCCGCGAACAAGAACGCCTTGCGCTCGGGACGGATGAAGCCGGAAGCAATCCCCGAACTCACCCGCGAATCCCCCGACCGCAGCCGCAACGTGCACGACTACCGCCAGGCGATCGCCGACGGCAAGGCTACCGTGAGACGCTGAGTAGCGTCCGGTTCGGGCCGTTCGCGAGGACCGCAAACAGCTGAATACGCGGGCCCGATGCGCCTGCGCGCCGAGCATGAGCCGGCGGTCCCAGACTGCGACGCCGCCGCTTGACCGGCTCGGCCGGCATGCCTAGCGTGATTTCGCCAGATGGACTGGCGACACATGAGGGAAGTCTTGTGAACACACGGAACCGTAGCATCCGCCTGCGCCTGGGCGCATTGGCCATCGCCGCGTTCGGCTTCGCCGCCACGCTCACCGCCAGCGCCGGCGAGGGTTGCGATCACTGCCTGGGCGAGTATTACGCCTGCCGCTCGGCCGGTGGCGATTACGACAGTTGCGTCAATGCGTTCTGGTCGTGCGAGATGGCCAACGGCTGCGCCATCAGCCTGCCGCCGGATTTCTGAGCCTCGCGGCCGCGACGCGGCCGCCATCGCCACGAAGCCCGAAGCCCACGGCCGCGAGGCCGTGGGCTTCGTCGCGTCAGCGCATTCACAGCCTGCGGCGCAGCGGCGTATCCTGCGGCCGGTACTGTTCATGGAAGGTCGCTATGCACAACCCCGCCCGCCAGACCAACGTCCTGGCCATCCTCAGCTTGATCTTCGGCATTCTCGGCTGGAGCCTGCTGCCGTTCATAGGCAGCATCGCGGCGATCGTCACCGGCCATATGGCCCGCGGTCAGATCCGCCGCGAACCCGAGCGCTTTGAGGGCGACGGCCTGGCCATCGGCGGTCTGGTCCTGGGCTGGGCTTCGGTGATCATGGGCATCCTGACGGTGGTGGTGGTGATCGCGTTCTTCGGCGGCCTGGCCGCGATCCTGGCTTTCGCCGGCAACCACTGAAGCGGCCGCCAGGCCGTGTTGCGGCGCAACTTGTGGGAACGCCCGCATCTGCCTAACGTGCACCGGCCAGAAGGACTGGCTAACACACAGGGAATTGCGCCGTGAACAAATCCACCCTCCGCAACCGTACCGCCGCTGTCGCTTTCGCGGTGTTCGGCTTCGCCGCCTCGTTGACCGCGTTCGCCGCCGGCGATCCGGCGCTTTGCGAACGCTGCCGCACCGACGTCCTGGAACCTTGCCTGGCCAATACGCCGGACGACAAGTGTTTCGTCAAATACCGTCAGTGCCTGCGCGCCTACGGCTGCCAGCTCGAGCCGATCTGATCCATTGGCGCTGAGTCGCGCCGTACCGCTCAGCGCTCCCGCCGCCGGCCTTCGGGCCGGCGGTGTCGTTTGCGCGGTCCCTCCAATCGCCCGCGATGCTCGCCTGCGGCACACGGCTTGGGCGATAATCGGGCCCAACGACCGCTTGGGCCACCATCGACCACGTGTACAGCCTCGCCCGACCCTTTCTCTTCGGCCTGGATGCCGAACGAGCCCACGGCCTCGGCCTGACCGCGCTGGAAACGGCTTATCGCAGCGGCCTGAACCCGCTGATGTCGCGCCAGCCCAAGCCGCTGCCGACCAAGGTCCTGGGCCTGAGCTTCCCCAACCCGGTCGGCCTGGCCGCCGGTCTGGACAAGAACGGCGCCCATATCGACGCCCTGCTCGCCCTGGGCTTCGGCTTCATCGAGATCGGCACGGTCACGCCCAAGCCGCAGGCCGGCAACCCCAAGCCGCGCATGTTCCGCCTGCCCGAGCAGCAGGCGGTGATCAATCGCCTGGGCTTCAACAACGAAGGCGTCGACGCGCTGGTGCGCAACGTGTCCAAGGCGCGGCGCCGCGGCGGCCTGCTCGGCATCAACATCGGCAAGAACAAGGACACGCCCAACGAGAGCGCGGAGAACGATTATCTCTACTGCCTTGAACGGGTGTATCCGCTGGCCGACTACATCACCGTCAACATCTCCTCGCCCAATACCGCGGGCCTGCGCGAGTTGCAGGAAGAGCAATCGCTGCGGCGCCTGATCGGCATTCTGCGCGAGGCGCAGGAAAAATTCGCCGCGCGCCAGGGCAAGCGCGTGCCGATGCTGGTCAAGATCGCGCCGGACCTGTCCGACGACGATATCGAGGCCGCCGGCCGGGTTCTGGGCGAGTTGCAGGTCGACGGCGTGATCGCGACCAACACCACCATCGCGCGCGAAGGCGTGGAAGCCAGTCCGTTCGCGAACGAAACCGGCGGCTTGTCCGGCGCTCCGCTGATGAGCCAGTCGACCACCGTCCTGCGCAAGATGCGCACGCGGCTGCCCGAAAGCATCCCGATGATCGGCGTCGGCGGCATCCTCACCGGCGCCGACGCGGTCACCAAGATGGCCGCCGGCGCGAGTCTGGTGCAGTGCTATTCCGGTCTGGTGTATCGCGGACCGGGCTTGGTCCACGAATGCGTCGAAGCGATCCGCCGCCGCAAGGAAGCGCCCAGCCGCGGCCACGTGCCGCCGACGATCTGAGCGCGCCGCCATCCCACGATTCTTCGCCCGCCCAGAATCCCGCGCATGAGCCCGAACGTCCGCATCGTGCGCGATGCCAGCCTGCGACAACGCAACACCTTCGGCGTCGACGCGCGCGCGCCGTGGCTGGTATCGGTCGACGATGCCGCCGCGCTGCCGGACGCGCTGCAGGCCGCGCCGCTGCGCGACGGCCTGGCGCTGGCGCTCGGCGGCGGCAGCAATCTGCTGTTCGCCGGCGATCCCGAAGGCGCGGTGCTCGAACTCAGCGGCCGCCAGGTGCGTGTACTGAGCGAAGACGGCGAGCGCGCGATCGTGCGCGCCGACGCCGGGGTGCAATGGCACGGCCTGGTTCTGCAATCGCTGGCGCTGGGCTATGCGGGACTGGAAAACCTGGCGCTGATTCCGGGCACGGTCGGCGCTTGCCCGATCCAGAACATCGGCGCCTACGGCGTGGAAGTGCGCGACTTCATCCACGCGGTTGAAGCATTCGAACCGGGCAACGGCCAATGGCACCGCTTCGATAACGCCGCCTGCCGGTTCGGCTACCGCGACAGCCGCTTCAAGCAAGCGCCCGACCGTTATCTGATCACCGCGGTCGAGTTCGCCCTGCCGCGCCGCGCCGCGCTCAAGCTCGACTACGCCGGCATCGGCGAGGAGCTGGCGGCGATGGGCGTGGACGCGCCGACGCCGCGAGACGTCGCCGACGCGGTCATCGCGATCCGTCAGCGCAAGCTCCCCGACCCGGCCGTGCTCGGCAATGCCGGCAGCTTCTTCAAGAACCCGATCGTGCCCGCGGCCCAAGCCGACGCGCTGCTGGCCGCGCATCCGGCGATGCCGGTGTTCCGCGGCACCGATGCGGATTCGCGCAAACTCTCCGCCGCGTGGCTGATCGATGCTTGCGGCTGGAAGGGGCATCGCGACGGCGACGCCGGCGTGTCGCCGGCGCACGCGCTGGTGCTGGTCAACCACGGCGGCGCCAGCGGCGCGCAATTGCTGGGCCTGGCCCGGCGCATCGCCGAATCGGTGCAGGCGCGCTTCGCGGTGCCGATCGAACCCGAGCCGCGGATCGTCGGCGCGCGCTGGTGAACGTCGACGCGCCTTCGAATCCGATGCGCGCCGCCGGGCTGATGCTGGCCAGCACTTTGTGCTTCGGAGTGATGGCGATATCGATCCGGCTCGCCTCGCAGACCCTGCACACCTTCGAGATCGCGTTCTTCCGCAATCTGTTCGGCCTGCTCGCGGTGTTGCCGCTGCTGCTGGGCTCGCAGCGCGGCGAGCTGCGAACCAAACAGTTGCCGAAGTATTTCGTGCGCTGCCTGATCGGCATCTGCTCGATGACCGCCGGTTTCTGGGCGCTGGGCCATCTGCCGTTGGCGCAGGCGATCTCGCTGACCTATTCCACGCCGATCTTCGTCACCATCGCCGCGGTGCTGTTTCTGGGCGAACAAGTGCGGGCGCGGCGCTGGATGGCGGTCGCGGCGGGGTTCGTCGGCGTGCTGGTGATCGTGCGCCCGGGTTCGGCGGAGTTCACCATCGACTCGCTGGCCGCGCTGTCGGCGGCGGTGCTGGGCGGGGTGATTTCGATCCAGATAAAGCAGCTGTCGAAGATCGATTCGGCCAACACCATCGTGCTCTACACCTATTCGTTCTGGGTGCCGATGTCGCTGATCCCGGCGTTGTTCGTCTGGCAATGGCCGCACGGCATCACCTGGGTGTGGATCGTCGCGGCCGGCATCTTCGGCACCGGCGGCCAGGTGTTGTGGACGCATGCGCTCAAGCTCGGCGAAGTTTCGGCGTTGACGCCGATCAGTTTCACCCAGTTGCCGCTGGTCGCCGCCGCGGGCTGGTTGTGGTTCGGCGAATCGCTGGACCGTTATACGGTGATCGGCGCGGCCATCATCCTCGGCTCCAACGCCTACATCGCCCATCGCGAAGCGGTGCTGGCGCGGCGGCGCGCTTCGGCGGCGCCGGGCGAGTAAGAAGTTCGCCTGCTCGCAAAAGGGGCTGCGCGCTGGGTCGCTGGTAGTCCGGTCGGAGGACTGGCGTGGGGGATTGGACGCAGGTTGCGATGGCCGCACGGCAAGAGCGAATTCCCTGCCCCTTTTCCAAGGGGGAACAGCAATAGCGACAGTAACGGTGGCGACGCGAGCGTTCGCTATCGGCGTTTACGCGTGCGATCACGCAACGCGCATGATCCTCGACACGTATGCGCATTCGTCGATGTCAGTCACATGCTGCAGCGCACGACGTGGTTTCGCGCGATACCGGTTTCCGTGACGCGCGGCGGGGCAATAGCGGTCACTCGCGAGCGCATTCGCGGTCAATCTGGCTTCACGCGGCCAAACACGCCGAATCGCGATTGACCCGTCACTTACGCAGGGCTATCCCGGACGCTGCAGTACGGAGGGGAACCCGGCCGCGCGCACGCCCTAGCTCGCGCCGGAGCGCGTTTGCCTCCTCCCTTCATGACGATCCAAGGAGAGAGACATCATGGCACTGAGCCGTCATTTGGCCGCCGTCCTCGTGGGCGGCGCCGTCGCCCTATCCAGCCTGCCTTCGCAGGCCGAACAAGGCGATTACGGTTTCTTCGAAACGATCCGCAACCTGTTCTCGCCGCCCAAGGCCGACAACAAGGTCCAACCCGCGCAACGCACCGGCCACTACCCCCTGCTCAGCCGCGACGCCACGCGCGCCGACGGTTTCGATCCGGCCGCTTACTACCAATGGCAGACCGTGCAACTGCCGGTGGAAACCGGCGCGATCTGCGGCAACGGATCGCCGTACAAGATCTTCGTCAACCGCGTCCCCGACACCACCAACACCATCATCTACATGGAAGGCGGCGGCGCGTGCTGGGACTACCCCAGCTGCACCGGCGCCACCGGCGTGCGCGGCGCGCGCAATCCCAACGGCGTGCCCGACGATTACATGAAGCTGCTCAACCCGGGCGCCAGCCTGGTCAGCCCGTTCGTGACCCGCGTGAGCCCGTTCGACGCGGTCAAGACCCAGGGCTGGAACATGGTCTACGTGCCCTACTGCACGGGCGATATCTACAGCGGCGACAAGGTCGCGGTGTACGACGATCCCACCGGGCAGAAGCCGCCGCTGGTGTGGCACCACAACGGTCTGCGCAACACTCGCGCGCTCACCGCCTGGCTCAAGGACAATCTGCCGCGTCCGGGCCAGATGCTCAGCACCGGCTGCAGCGCCGGCGGCGCCGGCAGCCTGATCGCCTACGATTCGGTCCGCAGCGATCTGGCCCCGACCAGCGCCTTCCTGATCGACGATTCCGGCCCGATCTTCCCGACCCCGCGCAACGCCAGTCCGTCCGAATATCCCTCGCAGCCGCTGATGAACAAGATCCGCGACGTGTGGGGCCTGGACGCGCCGAACGGTCCACTGGCGTTCCTGGCCTCGGGCCTGCCGCAAATCGATCTCAACGAACTGGGCTCGATCTACCCGGCCCTGGCCAACAAGCACCGTAGCGACCGCCTCGGCCAGACCCACTTCTGGCAGGATCTGAACTACTCCTCGTACTCCTACGAGCGCTTCCACGACGACATCGCGCAAGCGCCCAATCAGGCGGCCAAGGAAGCGTTGATTCACGCCAAATGGGGCACCGATACCACCCGCCTGGCGGCGCGCTTGAACACGCTGGACAATTTCGGCGGTTACTTCCCGCAGTACCGCGCCTTGAACGAAAGCCACTGCACGACCATCGTCGATTTCAAGAACGGCGACGTGCAAGCGCAGAACCTGGAGCTGAAGCACTTCATCGACAGCGTGCTGGACGGCAACGGCAAGGTGCTCGACGCCAGCGAAACCAGCGACGCGGCCGACAAGGCCAAGCCGTTCAACCTGCTGTACTGGCTCGTCGATCAATTGATCTGACCGACGGTGCCGGCATGAAACGCCATACCGCCATGCTCGGCCTGGCCCTGACCGTCGCGGCGTTCGCCGCGGCGGTCAGCCTGGGCTGGCTGCCGATGTATCCGGCCCGCGCCGACGCCGCGTCCACTCCGGCGGCCGTCGCCGCGGTGGCCAACGCCAGCCAGGGCACGCCGCTGCAGAACCTGCTGTCGACACCGCAGGCGCGCAGCTACCAACAACGCCAGAAGTTCCACAGCGACGCGCGGGACTTCTTCCGCGTCGCCGCCTCGCTGGGACCGGTGGAACGCGAACGCCGCGCGCAGACGCTGCAAAGCCGGATCGACGGCTACGAACAAGCACGCGAGCTGTCGGCCGGGGAAAGCCTGATGCTGCGCATTGGCCTGATCCAGGCCACCGTGCCCGACGAAGCCCGGCAAAAAGCCTTGGTGCAACAGCTCGCCCAACGCTACCGCGCCGATGCGCGGCAGCGCGAACAACGCTGGGCCGAGCAGCAACAAAACGACCCTCGCTTCCAGAACTACAAGCAACGCGAACGCATCGTCGTCGAGGAAGTGATGGCGATGACGCAGATCCCCGGCGGCGTGACCCGCGACGAGTATCTGCGCCAACGCCTGCAGGCCGAACGCGAACGGGCGTATCGCTGATCGGCGCGCTTGCGGCGCCGGTCGCCGCAAGCGCTGGGCAGGTGTCGATCGCCGCGCGCACACCGGCGATCGACTCAGCGTCTGCTTCGGGCACGGGCCGCGTGCCGATCGCGAACCTCACCCGTAGTCCCATGCCACGGCCGATGCGCCGACGCCCCTGGCGTCTGGTCCGGCCACGCCCCGTTACACCTCGCCCGTCCCGCCCAAGCCCGCAGCATGCGCGCGCATCCCCGTCAATGCGCCCGACGCCGCGCGTTGCCAAGCGTCGATGCCGGTCACGGCGCGACCGCGACGGGCTGCCTGTGCGCCTTCCCACGTCTGCAATGTCGGCTCGATACACTCCGAAGCGATCGCATCGCGGCCCGCGCCTGCTCCCGCGCATCCACGCCCGCGCCTGCACGCCCACGCATGCAGGCCGCCGCACGCGCGCCGCCGCCCCGACCGAGGAACCCGATGCAGGTGAAAACCAACGATTACGTCGAGCTCAAGAGCGAAATCCTCGACGGCATGCGCAGCTACATGGAAGACCTCGCCCAGGACGGCGCCGATGCGGGTTACAACGTCGGCGATATCGACGAGTGCGAGCGCATCATCGACCGTTTCCTCGACGCCGCGCGCGCGGCGGCCGAGAGCGGCGATCGCACCGCCGCACACGCTTCGGTGCGGCGCATCGTGCTGGCGCTCAACGCGCTCAATGCGCGCTGCGGCTACAACCTGATCGAAACCGATCAGCGCGAGGGCCTGTGCGAACTGATCCTGAGCGCCGCCGCGGATGCCGGCGCGATCGCGGGCGAGGAAGACATCACCGAGACCTGGCGCGAGTGGTGAAACCGGCGGCATCCATCCCGCCGGTCCGTTCGATCCGTTCGATCCGTCCTGCACGCGCGATGTGCAGGCTACGTAACAACCGTATCTCCGCCCCGTCGATCCGACAACGCCGACAAGCGCGGGCACAAAAAAGCCGGGCCCGCGAACGGGCCCGGCCTGCGACTCGCTAAGCGATCAGCGCGCGGTGACCGTGAGGGCCACGCGCAAAGCCACCTTCGGCCGCACCGGATCGTTGCTGGCTACGCAGACGTAACCCACATGCGAACCCGGCGCCAGTCCGGCGGTGTTGATACGCACCCGATTGGCCAGCTCGCGGTTGCCTTGAACCCGGCCGAACGCGCGCTGCGGAGCGCCGATCCACGGCGCACCGCAAGCGCTCTGGCCCTGGATGTCGAAGGCCAGACCGGCGAAGCCAGCGCCCGCGCCCCAGTTGCCCGCGCCGCCGGGCTCGATGGCGATGGTGCGGAACTGGTTGTCGCCGGTGTTGGAGGCGAACCAGACCCAACGGTTGGCGAAGCTGGTACGCGCGTTGACCACCAGCCAGTAACGGCCCGCCGGCAACTGCACGTTCTGTCCGGCCGCGGCCATATCCAGGGTGACGTTGGCGCCGTTGACGGTCACGCCCGCCGCGGTCGGCGCGGCGGTGTAGCTCCACACCGCGGACCCCGCCAGCGGATGGCTGCCGGGATTGCCCGCGTTATCGCTGTACACGCTCCAGGTCAGATTGGCCGCGACGCTCGCCAAGGCCGCACCGCTGGACACGAAGCCTTCCGAGAACAGCTTCGACAATTGCGTGTTTCCGGTGAGGACGAAATCGTCCGCCGAGAACTGCGCCTGCAAGCCGCCGGCCGAAGCCGGATCGGTGTAGACCGTGCTGCGGAAGCCGCTGTTGACGCCTTCGGCCGTTGCGTGGTTGATGGTGATCGCGGCCGAACCGGTATTGTCGACTTCGAACTCCAACGGCGATGCGCTGCGGCTGGCGATGCGGAAGTCGGCGAAACCGCGGCTGCCGGCCGGCAAGCTCAGAGCGACCTGCTCCGGAGCGAGCGCGATCTGCGGCGGCGGCACGGCGACGGCGATGGGCAAGTGCAGATCCGGCGTATCGCGGCCGATCAGCGGCTTGAGCTCCAACTGGCCGAAGTGCCACGAACCGTCCTGAGGATACGACGGGGTCAGCACGAACACCTTGATCTTGCTGGTCTGGCCCGGCGCCGACAGCACCAGCGGCGGGAACGCGATGCCCTGCACTCCCTTGACCTGCGCGATATACAACTCGAGCTTGCCCTGCGCATGACGGAACTTACGCTCGAAGCTGCACGAGCTGTAGCAACTGCTCGAGGTGAAGCTGGCCAGATTCAACGCCGACACGTCGCCGCCCTGGGCCGGATCGGCCGCGAGGAAGTTGGCCGTGGTCTCGTTGAGCACCAGACCCGAACGCACCGCCTGATCGAGCTGGATGCGGCCCGAACCGGTCGCGAACGCATCGGCCGGCGTGACCTCGTCTTCCTTGAAGACCTTGGTCGTGGCGGTCAGCATCAAGGCCGACTTGATCTCGGCCGAGGTCCAGTTCGGTTGCGCCTGACGCAACAGCGCGGCGGCGCCGGCCTGATGCGGCGAGGACATCGAAGTGCCGCTGAGCAAGCCGACCAGGTTCTCGCTGCCGGTCAGGGTGGTGCCGGAAATCACCGCGAGCACGTTCACGCCGGGCGCGGTCACGTCGGGCTTGATCACGTCCAGACCGACCGCGGGGCCGCGCGAACTGAAACCGGCGAGCACGTCGGGCGTGTTCGGAATCGGCGTCGGCGGGAAGTTGATGCCGCCGGTGGCGCTGTTGCCGTTGCCCGTGGCGAAATCGCGGATCGCATCGCTGTCGGTCTGCGCGGCCAGGAACGCGGGAATGGTCGTGCCCGGTACGCTCGGCGAGGTCATCGCCGGCTGGTTGTTGGCGATCACCACCGCGACCGCGCCGGCGTTCCTGGCGTTGTTGACCTTATCGGTGAAATTGCAGGTGCCGCGGCGGATCACCGCGACCGCGTTCTGGAAGGTGTTGGCCGCGAACGCGGCGCAACCGTCGTTGGCCGAATCGATGCCCGCGCTCACGCGCACCGGCGTGGTCGGCGGCAGTGTGGCGGTGAATGCGGTACCCGACACGCCTTCGGTCAACTGCACCGCCTGCAAGGCCGGCGGCACCGCGCCGGGGCCGGTGATCTGCAACAGATAAGCAAACGTGCCGCGGCCGTGGTTGGAAGCGGCGGTGGTCGAGGTCCAGGGCTGGCGATGGCCGGTGGTGTTCGGGCCTGGGCCGCTGTTGCCGGCCGAGGTGGCGATGAAGATGCCCGAGTCGGAAGCATTGAGGAAGGCCAGCGACACCGCTTCGCCCCACGGCGAGCCGCCGCCGCCGATCGAGTAATTGATCACGTCCACACCGTCGGCGATGGCCTGATCGATCGCGGCGACCGCCGACACGTTCGGGCATGAGCCCTGATTGGTGGCGATGTTGGTGTAGCAGATGTCGTAAGCGATGATGTTGGCGTGCGGCGCGACGCCGGAGATGCGGACGTCGCGTCCCTTGAAGTTCGCGGTCCAGGCATTGCCGGCGGTGGTCGAGGCGGTGTGGCTGCCGTGGCTGTTGGTGTCGCCGAAACCGGGCTCTTCGCGCAGGCCCGGCACGCCGCAGGTGTTGCCCGGAGCGCCGCAGACGAAGTCCCAGCCGCCGATCAACTTGTCGTTGCATCGGCCTTCGTCGGCGCCGCCGGGTGCGCAGGTGCCGATGTAGTTGCCGCTGCCGTTCGGATTGACGTGGTGATAACCGGTATCGTCGACCGCGGCGAATGCCGGGCTGCCGAAATTGATGCCGGTATCGAGAATGCCGACCACCACGCCTTCGCCGCGGAAGTTGGTGGGATTGGCGTTCCACAGCGACGGCGCGCCGATCAGTTGCGGGCCGACGTCGGTGTCGAGCGCGTACTCGCGGTATTCCTCGACCAGTTCGACGCCGGGCAGCTTGGCCACGCGCGCGGCTTCGTTCTGGGTCATGCGCGTGACCACGCCGTTGACCGCGTGATGCATGCGCCGTTCGATGCTGAGCGGACGGCCGATCAAAGAACGGATGCCGCTTTCGTGATCGCGTTGAGCGCGGTCGAGGTATTGCACGTAGCCGCGCGCCTGCGCGCCGCGCACATCGACGCGGCTGCCGCCGCCGACGCCCTTGGCCAGCGCCACGTTGGCGTTCTGCGCGCCTTCCAGGCGCTGCGGCGCCGGCAGGCCGGCGACTTCGCCGTGATACGCGCTCACCGGCGCTTCCTTGTAGAGCACGATGTAACGACTGGTCCGGGTTTCCAGCCCGCTGTCGTTGCTTTGCGGCGACGGCGCGCCGCCGATGACCCCGGCATCGGCCGGACTGTCGCTGTTGAGACCGCGTACCGCGGCTCCGGCGAGCGCCGCCAGCCCGACCAGGCTGATGGCGATCGTCAATCGATTGACTACGTTGGGCATCGAGTGGTCCTCCACGTTCATTTCGCGAAGACACCGCCACACGCCCGCCCCCTTGCCAGGCACGTCGCGGTCCTAGTTGGGGAGAGAGATCGGCGCAGTCGACGTCGTCCGTGTGCCGAACCACGAACGTGGCTCGACCGACCGTCCCTCCCGCAACGCCCGCGCGCATTCGTATGCGCCGGGCCGAACTTCCCACCCACGCGGAACACTGCGCGAGCCGGCGAAGTTACGGCGTGACAATACGCACATTTCCGATGCCTCACACATGCCAAACAAGCATGTTTCAACAGTGAAACGTCACCTTCATAAACAGGCTGCGTGCATCAAGTCTCTCCCGCGGGCAGCGCCTCACCGTGCCGATCCGAGGGCCGACCGCATAGGCTCTGTCGCGCAGGCAGGCAATAAAAGGGAGCGCCGAAGCGCTCCCTGTAACCGGCTTACGCAGGTGAGCGGCTCTTTACCAGCCGAAGCCCGCGCCGATACCGACCGAACTTTCCGAATCGCTGAACGCACCGCCCACAGTCACCGTCGCGCGGTCGCTGATCGCGCGCTGGTAACCGATCGACAGCGCCTGCTCGCCGCCTTGGAAGCCGGCACCGACCGCGACGCGATTCTGCGCACGCAAGCCCGATGCGCTGGCCGAAGACGTAATCAGGGCGCAGGTTCGAAGAGAGTCGATACTCCGCGCCAGAAAGCACGCTTTGATTCCTGACAAGTGCCACGAGCCGGAAGCGAGGTGGCAGCCCGTTCAGTCGGCCGCATGCCAGGGCCGCCGTAATCCGCCGCGATACACCAGCAGATACACCGCCACCACCCAGGCGGTCGCCACCGACCAACCGGCGAGGATGTCGGAGGGGTAATGCACGCCCAGGTACAGGCGCGAGAAGCCGACCAAGGGCACGAACGCCGCCATCAGCGCGATCACCGGCCAACGCCAGCGCGTGGGCCAGCTCAGCAGGATCAGGGTGACCGCCAGGGTCATCGATCCCATCGCGTGCCCACTGGGGAAACTGAAGTTGTGCTCGGGCGCGATCGACTCCCACAACGAGGGCCGCTCGCGCGCGAAGAATTGCTTGGCGGCGATGTTCAACAGCGCCGAGCCGCCCAACGCGATCGCGGCGAAGCTGGCTTCGCGGAATCGGCGGCGCACGCTCAGCACGATCACCAGGCCGATATCGAACGGCACCACGCCGTACAGATAGCCCAGTTGCGAGAACAACACGAAGACGCGGTCGAAGCCCTCGCGCGCCAGACCGTGCGCGTACTCGAGCATCGGCACGTCGAAGACGATGGCTTCCTGCTCGTGGATCTCATCGGCCAGTTCGGCGAAAGCCCACAGCGGCAGCAACAGACCGATGAACACCAGCAGCAGCATCCAGCCGTGACGGCGCAACAGCGCCAGACCGAAACGCGCCTCTTGCCTCAACGCGCCGTCGCCGGCATCGCGGCCCGCGGCGAGGTTCTGCGGAGACGACTCGCTCACGCGCGGTTCCGTCACCGCGGGTCAGGCGCCGACGACGCGCGCGCCGTAATGGCGCTCGACGTAGGTGTCGATCAGCGCGACGAACTCACGCGCGATGTTCTCGCCGCGCAGGGTCACGGTCTTCTCGCCGTCCTCGAACACCGGCGCCGACGGCGTCTCGCCGGTGCCCGGCAGGGAAATGCCGATGTTGGCGTGACGCGACTCGCCCGGGCCGTTGACGATGCAGCCCATCACCGCGAGGGTGAGGTTCTCCGCGCCCGGATGGGTGATCTTCCACTCCGGCATCTTGTTGCGCACGTGTTCCTGCACGGTCTGCGCCAGTTCCTGGAAGAAGGTGCTGGTAGTCCGGCCGCAGCCCGGGCAGGCGGTCACCATCGGTGTGAACGCGCGCAGGCCCATGGTCTGCAGCAGTTCCTGGGCGACGATGACTTCGTTGTTGCGCGACTGGCCCGGCTCGGGCGTCAGCGAAATGCGGATGGTGTCGCCGATGCCTTCCTGCAGCAGCACGCCGAGCGCGGCGCTGGAGGCGACGATGCCCTTGCTGCCGATGCCGGCCTCGGTCAGGCCCAGATGCAGCGCGTAATCGCCGCGCGTGGCCAGCTCGCGATACACCGCGATCAGCTCCTGCACGCCGCTGACCTTGGCGCTGAGCACGATGCGGTCGGCCGGCAGGCCCAGTTCGACCGCGCGCGCGGCCGAGTCCAGCGCCGAGCGGATCAGCGCCTCGCGCAGCACCCGGCCGGCGTCCCAGGGCTCGGCGCGGGCGGCGTTTTCGTCCATCAGCCGGGTCGCCAGGGCCTGGTCCAGCGAACCCCAGTTGGCGCCGATGCGCACCGGCTTGCCGTACTTGATCGCGAACTCGATCAGGGTGGCGAACTGGCTGTCTTTCTTCTTGCCGAAACCGACATTGCCCGGGTTGATCCGGTACTTGCCCAGCACTTCGGCGCAGGCGGGCTCAGCAGTGAGCAGCTGATGGCCGTTGTAGTGGAAGTCGCCGATGATCGGCACCTCGATGCCCTTCATCGCCAGCTTGTCGACGATCCGCGGCACCGCCGCGGCGGCCTCGACGGTGTTGACCGTGATCCGCACCAGTTCGGAACCCGCGCGCCACAACTCGCCGATCTGCTTGGCGGTGGAAGCGACGTCTGCAGTGTCGGTGTTGGTCATCGACTGGACCACCACCGGCGCGCCGCCGCCGACCTGAACGCCGCCGACCGTGACCGAGCGGGTCAGGCGTCGCGGCAGGGGGCCGAAACCGGAATGGGCGCAGGGCAAGGCTTCTGAATTCATGGCCTATTGTAACGCCGGGGCGCGGGGCTTACGTGGGGCGGGGGTGAAGCTGCGGGAACGCTGTGGTGCGGCGGGACCGCCCCGACGCGGCTTTAACTGAACTTTCGACCCGCCTGGAACGTCCGAGGGGGCGCCGCGCTACCATCGGCGCAGACGATGACGCCAATGGCCGTCTTCTTTCGGACGTCATCCCCGCGAAGGCGGGGATCCAGGGCCTCATCGCGACATAAGCTCTGAAGTCTCTGGATCCCCGCCTTCGCGGGGATGACGAGCGGAAAATTTAGCCTCCCCCTAGCCTCAGTACCGAACCGATGCCCCCCAGCCAGCCCGACGAAGTCCTCACCCCCAGCCAGCTCAACGCCCTGGCGCGGAACCTGCTGGAGGACACCTTCCCGCTGATCTGGGTCGAAGGCGAACTGGGCAATCTGTCGCGGCCGTCCTCGGGCCATCTGTACATGACCCTCAAGGACGCGCGCGCTCAGGTCCGCTGCGCGATGTTCAAGCCCAAGAGCAGTTGGCTGAAGTTCGTCCCGCGCGAAGGCCTGCGGGTGCTCGCGCGCGGCCGGCTGACCCTGTACGAGGCGCGCGGCGACTACCAGTTGGTGCTCGACCACATGGAAGAGGCCGGCGAAGGCGCGCTGCGCCGTGCCTTCGAGGAGCTCAAGGCGCGGCTCGGCGCCGAAGGCCTGTTCGACAGCGAGCGCAAGCGCGAACTGCCGCGTTTTCCGGCACGGATCGCAGTGATCACCTCGCCCAGCGGCGCGGCGGTGCGCGACGTGCTCAGCGTGCTGGCGCGACGTTTCCCGCTGACCGAGGCCGAGGTGTTGCCGGTTCCGGTACAAGGCGACGGCGCGGCCGAACGCATTACCGCGATGCTGCAACGCGCCCAAGCCTCCGATCGCTATGACGTGATCGTGCTCGCGCGCGGCGGCGGTTCGCTGGAAGATCTGTGGGCGTTCAACGACGAACGCCTGGCCCGCGCGATCGCCGCTTCGGCGGTGCCGGTGGTGTCGGCGATCGGCCACGAAACCGACTTCACCTTGGCCGACTTCGCCGCCGACGTGCGCGCGCCGACGCCGTCGGTCGCCGCCGAGTTGCTGGTCCCGCAGCAAACCGATCTGCTGCATCGCCTGCGCGTGCTCGAAGCGCGTCTGCACAACCTGCACGGCCAGCGTCTGCGTCAGGCGATGCAACGCGCCGACCGCGCCGGCCTGCGTCTGAACGCGCAGCGCCCGCAAGCCCGGCTGGCCTCGCTGCGCACTCGCCAGCAAGAAGCGTTGCGCCGGCTCGAACAAGCCTGGCGCCTGCGCCTGGAACGCGACACCGCGCGCCTGCGCCACGCCGACGCGGTCCTGCGCGCGCGCCATCCGCGGCGACGCATCGCGCAACTTCGCGAACGCCTGGCCGCGCTCGCCCAGCGCCCGCAGGCCGCCATCGCGCGCCGCCTGCGCGCCGATGCCTTGCGCCTGCGCGGCCTGGCACGTTCGCTGGAAGCGGTCAGCCCGCTGGCGACGGTCGCGCGCGGCTACGCCATCGTCCAGCGCGAGGACGGGCGCGTGGTGCGCAGCGTGCTGGACGCCGCGCCGGGCGATCGCTTGACCGCGCGGGTGCATGACGGACAGTTGAAGGTACGCGTCGAAGGCAGCGATTCGTAACTCCGAAGTCTTTTGTGGGAGGGGCTTCAGCCCCGACGCTCTTCGATCGGATCGCTTGAATCTCGGAACCGACTTGTCGAAGCGACCGGAGCGGAAAGCGTCGGGGCTGAAGCCCCACCGCAAAAGACCTCGAAGCCAGCGCCGGCTTCCGATCTTTCCGAATCTGGCGATCCGATCGCGCATAGCCCGCACCGTTCCACCGCCATCGCCCACCGCTAACACCGTTTGCGCGAGGATTCGCTGATTCGGGCCCGGCCCGCACACGGAGTTCCGCATGACCAAGGCGTCCGATCTGTTCGTCGCCGCGCTCGAGGCCGAGGGCGTGGAGTACGTCTTCGGCATCCCCGGCGAGGAAAACCTCGACTTGCTCGAATCGCTGCGCACCTCCTCGATCAAACTGGTGCTGACTCGCCACGAACAGGCCGCCGGATTCATGGCCGCGACTTACGGACGCCTCACCGGCAAGGCCGGAGTCTGCCTGTCCACCCTGGGACCTGGCGCAACCAACCTGGTCACCGCCGCGGCCTACGCCCAGCTCGGCGCCATGCCGATGCTGATGATCACCGGGCAGAAGCCGATCAAGACCAGCAAGCAGGGCCATTTCCAGATCGTCGATGTGGTCGACACGATGCGGCCGCTGACCAAGTACACCCGCCAGATCGTCGCCGCCGACAGCATCCCGGCGCGAGTGCGCGAAGCCTTCCGCCGCGCCGAGGAAGAACGCCCGGGCGCGGCGCATCTGGAACTGCCGCAGGACATCGCCGCCGATCCGACCCAGGCGCGGTTGATTCCGGCCTCGTTCTCGCGCCGTCCGGTCGCCGAGGACAAGGCCATCGAACGCGCCGCCGAAGCGATCGCGGGCGCGCGCCACCCGATCCTGATGATCGGCGCCGGCGCCAACCGCAAGACCACCTCGAAAACCCTCGACGCCTTCGTCGCCAAACTCGGCATCCCCTACTTCACCACTCAGATGGGCAAGGGCGTGCTCGACGAGGAAGGCCCGCTGTGGCTGGGCAACGCGGCGTTGTCGGACCACGACTTCGTCCACCGTGCCATCGACGCGGCCGACTGCATCGTCAACATCGGCCACGACGTGATCGAAAAGCCGCCGTTCTTCATGCGCGAAGGCCGGCGCACGGTGATCCACGTCAACTACGCCAGCGCCGAAGTCGACGCGGTGTATTTCCCGCAGATCGAAGTGGTCGGCGATATCGCCCATTCGGTCTGGCGACTATCCGAAGCCGTGCAGCCGCAACCGCACTGGGATTTCAGCTACTTCGATCGCGTGCGCAAGGCGCTGCTGGAACAGTTGCAAGACCGCACCGCGGACGACCGCTTTCCGCTCGTGCCGCAGCGCTTGGTCGCCGACGTGCGTGCGGCGCTGTCGCCGCGCGATGTGGTCTGCCTGGACAACGGCCTGTACAAGCTGTGGTTCGCGCGCAGCTACCGTTGCCGCGAGCCCAACACCCTGCTGCTCGACAACGCGCTGGCGACGATGGGCGCCGGCCTGCCCTCGGCGATCGCCGCACGCATCGTCTGTCCGGATCGCAAAGTGGTCGCGGTCTGCGGCGATGGCGGTTTCATGATGAATTCGCAGGAACTGGAAACCGCGGTGCGATTGAAACTGGATCTGGTGGTGCTGGTGTTGCGCGACGACGCCTACGGCATGATCAAGTGGAAGCAGGCGCATGAGCGCTACCCCAGCTTCGGCATGGACCTGGGCAATCCGGATTTCGTCGCCTACGCGCGCAGCTACGGCGCGCGCGGGCACCGGCCCGAGTCCAGCGATGGGTTCTTGCCGCTGCTGCGCAAGGCCTTGGATACCCCGGGCGTGGATCTGATCGAGGTGCCGATCGATTACAGCGACGACGACCGGATACTCAACGAAGACATTCCGCGGCTGGCCGCCGCGGTGCAGTGAGCGAACTCATGTAGTGCGATGCCGGGTCGGATTCCGACCCGACCTCGGTCGGGGCTGAAGGCCCCTCCCACAAAAGACTTCGAAGCGACGACATCTTTTGCGAGAGGGCTTCACTCCCGATACGACCCGACCTCGGTCGGGGCTGAAGGCCCCTCCCACAAAAGACTTCGAAACGACGACATCTTTTGTGAGAGGGCTTTACTCCCGATACGACCCGACCTCGGTCGGGGCTGAAGGCCCCTCCCACAAAAGACTTCGAAGCGACGACATCTTTTGTGAGGGGGCTTTACTCCCGATACGACCCGACCTCGGTCGGGGCTGAAAGCCCCTCCCACAAAAGACCTCGAAGCCGCGAAATATTTTGTGGGAGGGGCTTCAGCCCCGACACCCGAAGCGACGACAACCCCCGACCTTGCCATCCCTCAAGGAGCCGCCAATGGCCAAGCCCAAGAAGACCAAGCCCGCCAAGGGACTCAAGTCCAGCTATCCCTATTACCTCGCCAATCGCCCGGTCGCGGCCAACACCGATCTGGAGGTGTTGGACAAATACAGCGGCAAGCGCGCCACCCGCGTGGCGATGGCCGACGCGGCCGCGGTGCGCAAAGCCATCGTCGCCGCGCACAAGGCCCGCGAGGCGATGGAGCGGTTCACTCCCGACCGCCGCCGCGATGTGCTCGAACATTGCGTGCGCCGCTTCACCGAACGTTTCGAAGAACTCGCCCTGGCCCTGTGCATCGAAGCCGGCAAGCCGATCAAGGACGCGCGCGGCGAAGTCACCCGCCTGATCGACACCTTCCGCATCGCCGCCGGCGAGGCCACCCGCATCGACGGCGAGATCATCGAACTGCAGATTTCCGAACGCACCCGCGGCTACCGCGGCATGGTCAAGCGCGTGCCGATCGGTCCGTGCAGCTTCATCACGCCGTTCAATTTCCCGCTGAACCTGGTCGCGCACAAGGTCGCTCCGGCGATCGCCGCCGGTTGCCCGTTCGTGCTCAAGCCGGCGATCAAGACGCCGGTCGGCGCGCTGATCATCGGCGAGGTGTTGGCCGAAACCGATATGCCCGAAGGCGCGTTCTCGGTACTGTGCTGCTCCAACGAGGACGCCTCGTTACTGGTCGAGGACGAGCGGATCAAATTGCTGAGCTTCACCGGCGGCCTGATCGGCTGGGATCTCAAATCGCGCGCGGGCAAGAAGAAGGTCACCCTGGAACTCGGCGGCAATGCCGCCTGCATCGTCGACGCCGATCCCGGCGCGAGCCTGGATCACGTGGTCGAGCGCCTGGTGTTCGGCGCCTACTACCAGAGCGGCCAGAGCTGCATCAGCGTGCAGCGCATCTACGCGCATGCCGACATCTACGACAAGCTGCGCAAGAAACTCAAGGCCGCGATCGGCGGGTTGCGCATGGGCGATCCGCGCGATGAGAAAACTTTCATCGGGCCGGTGGTGGACGAAGACGCCGCCAAGCGCATCCAGTCGTGGATCGACGCGGCGGTAAAGGCAGGCGCCAAGCGCATCAACGCCGGGCCGCGCACGGGCAACATGATTCCCGCGACCTTGCTGGAAAAGGTGCCGCACGATTCCGACCTGTACCGCAAGGAAGCCTTCGGCCCAGTCGCCCTGATCGAGCCCTTCGACGATTTCGACAGCGTGCTCACCGAAGTCAACGACAGCGACTTCGGCCTGCAGGCCGGCGTGTTCACCGGCCGCCTGGATCACGCGATGCGCGCCTGGGACCGTCTCGACGTCGGCGGCGTTATCGTCGGCGACGTGCCGAGCTTCCGGGTCGACAACATGCCTTACGGCGGAGTCAAGGATTCCGGCCAGGGCCGCGAGGGCGTGCGGTATGCGATCGAGGATATGAGCGAGCAGCGTTTGCTGGTGATCCGCGATCGCGTCGGCTGAAACCAGGCCCCTCTCCTGCTTTGCGGGGTGAGGGGCCGCGCTTGCGAGCCACCGGCTCGCGCGGCACCGAACGCCCGAACGCCACGCGTTCGGGCCGGGCACGGGTTGGGGTGAGGGCCGGCCCACCGCGCTGCCCTCATCCGCCCTATCGGGCACCTTCTCCCGCAAGCGGGAGAAGGTGCCCCGACCCACGCAAAAAAATTCTCGCCCCATCAACCCCACCCGCCATACCGGCCCGTTCGACTTCCCAGGTCCACACACCAGGGAAGCCGTCATGCAAGCCTCGCGCCGCTCGTCGTCCGTCCGTTGTTCCGCCCATGCTCTGAGCGCCGCGCTGCTGGCCGCGCTGGCCTTGAGCGCCTGTCAGTCCTCGGGCGACATCAGTTCTTCTTCCTCCGCCAAGAACCGGGCCGACGCCCAAGCCCATCACGCACCACCGGCCCCGGTCAATGCACCGGCCAGCGAAGCGGCAGCGAGCGCCACGGTGGCGACGGCCAATCAGTTTCTGAGCGCCCCCAGCGAACCGGCGAAATCGGTCGGCGCCTACAAGGCCGGCGCGTCCGGCCAGACCGCGCCGGCGGGACACGAATCGCTCACCCTCGATAGCGTCGTCGCCACCGGCGCGCCGGTCGACGCGCGCGCCAAGCAAGAGCGTCGCGAGGTGAAGCGAATGGCGCTGCAACCAATGCCTTCGGCCCTGTCGGCCGGGATCGCCCCGCCGCCGCCCGCGCCGCCCTATTACTCGCAGCCGGCCAACACCGAGAAGTACGCCGAACGCGAAGACAACCCGGTAGTGCGCGCCAGCGAGCAGCCGCTGTCGACCTTCTCCATCGACGTGGACACCGGCAGCTACGCCAACGTGCGGCGCATGCTCAACGACGGCCAGCGCCCACCCGCCGACGCGGTGCGCGCGGAGGAGTTCATCAACTACTTCGACTACGGCCACGCCGCGCCGGCTTCGCCGGCCACGCCGTTCAAGGTCTCCACCGAACTGGCGCCGGCGCCGTGGAACGCGCAGCGCCAACTGCTGATGATCGGCATCAAGGGCTATGACGTGCCCAAGCAGACCTTGCCTCCGGCCAATCTGGTGTTTCTGATCGACACCTCCGGTTCGATGAACTCCCCAGACAAGTTGCCGTTGCTCAAGAGCGCGTTCGCGATGCTGGCCAAACAACTGCGCGCGCAGGACCGCATTTCGATCGTGGTCTACGCCGGTTCGGCCGGCCTGGTGCTGCCGCCGACGCCGGGCGATCGTCAGCAGGAGATTCTCGATGCGCTCAGCCGCCTGGAAGCCGGCGGCAGCACCAACGGCGGCGACGGCATCCGCCTGGCGTATGCCACGGCCAAGCAGGCCTTCGTCAAGAGCGGCGTCAATCGCGTGATCCTGGCCACCGACGGCGATTTCAACGTCGGCACGGTCGACAACAACGCGCTGGAAACCTTGGTCTCCGATCAGCGCAAGAGCGGCATCGCCCTGACCACGCTGGGGTTCGGCACCGGCAACTACAACGACCAGCTCTCCGAGAAACTGGCCGACGTCGGCGACGGCAATCACGCTTACATCGACACCTTGCAGGAAGCGCGCAAGGTGCTGGTCGAGGAGATGGGTTCCACCCTGATGACCATCGCCCGCGACGTCAAGATCCAGATCGAGTTCAATCCGGCGCAGGTCGCCGAGTACCGTCTGATCGGTTACGAAAACCGTCTGCTCAAGCGCGAGGATTTCACCAACGACAAGGTCGACGCCGGCGACATCGGCGCCGGGCACGAGGTCACCGCGTTGTACGAGATCACTCCGGCCGGCTCACAGGCCACGCGGCTGCCGGCCTTGCGCTACGGCGAAAAGACCGCGACCGCCGCCGGTAAGGACGGCGAGATCGCCAATCTCAAGCTGCGCTACAAGCGTCCGGGCGAAGACCGCAGCCAACTGATCGAAACGCCGGTGCTGCGCTCGGCCCAGCGCGCCGTCGCCAGCGATCCCATGCGCATGGCCGCCTCGGTGGCCGCCTTCGCCGACGCCTTGCGCGGCGGCAGTCAGTACGACGGCTGGGGCTGGGATCAGATCCTCGCCAATGCGCGCGGCGTGCGCCTGGACGATCGCTGGGGCCAGCGCGCCGAGTTCGTGCGCCTGGTCGAACGCGCCAAGGCGCAGATCGGCGAGCTAAAGCCGGCCAACGGCGTGGCGGTGAGCGAGTAACTCGGCGGGCGAGCGGGAGCGGTGCGATGGGCCAGGGACGGCCCGATTCCGATCGCAGCGGTGCGGGTGGGTCGGAGTGATTGGTCTTTCGCGCCGGTCCGCAATTTCACCATTATTTAGCCGCGGTCGCGGCTTGCGCCGCTCCTACACTCGCAAACGCGGCCGCTCCTGCATCGTGTAGGAGCGGCGCGAGCCGCGACCAAGGTGGCGCAAGCCCGCCACGCAACACCAAGACCCAAACTGAAATCCTGCGCTCAAGCGTCGCCGGTGCCCGTGTGTTCGACGAAGTCAGGCTCGTCGACTCCGGTGCCGGCGACGCCCTTTTGCGCGGTCACCGGATCGATCGCCGACACGGCACCGTCCGTCTCCGCCGCAACCAGGCGCGACTCGCCGCTGACCCGTTCGGCCGGATGCCCGAACAGATAGCCCTGGCCGTAGGTGCAGCCCAGTTCGCTCAGGATCGCGCGTTGGGCCTGGGTTTCCACGCCTTCGCCGATGGTATGGATGCCCAAGGTGCCGGCCAGCGCCTGGATCGCGCGCACCACCGCGACGCTTTCCGGGCGCGATTCGCCGACCAACCCTGCGACGAAACTCTGATCGATCTTCAGACACTCGATCGGGAATCGATGCAAATAGGACAACGCCGAAAACCCCGTACCGAAATCGTCCAACTGCGCCAATACCCCGTGGTTGCGCAGATTGCGCAGCATCCGCAGCGCCCTCGGCACGTCGTCGAGCAGCGCGACCTCGGTGATCTCGATGCGCAGACGGCGCGGATCGGCGCCGGCTTCGTCGAT
The DNA here is from genome assembly GCF_052078715.1 of Lysobacter sp. CA199. NCBI lineage: Bacteria > Pseudomonadati > Pseudomonadota > Gammaproteobacteria > Lysobacterales > Lysobacteraceae > Lysobacter > Lysobacter sp. CA199. The sequence continues at coordinate 190,067 of NZ_JBQJIL010000001.1, forward strand.
CATGCGCAGCAAACGGTCGGCGAAATCGCCGGAACGGAAATGCCGCGGCGAGACGTTGACCGAGATGTAGCCCTGCCCGCCACGCGCAAGCTCCGTCACCACCCGGCCGTAGAGAATCCAGTCGGCCTCCTCGATCAGGCCGCTGTCCTCGCCCAGGCCGATGAAGTCGCGCGGCAACAACAGGCCGCGCTTCTCGTGGCGCCAGCGCAACAGCGCTTCGTGGCCGATCAGCGATTGATCGTCCAGACGCACGATCGGCTGGTAGTAAGCGATGAACGCATCGCCGTTGATCGCCCGGCGCAGGTCCGCTTCCAGATCGAGGATGCGCATGGCCTGCTCGCGCATTTCCTCGTCGAACACCGCCAGCCGGCCGCGGCCGGCGCCCTTGGCGCGGTACATCGCCGCGTCGGCGTCGCGCAGCAGTTCGGTGCCGTTGCCGTAGCGCGGATGCCACAGCGCGATGCCGATGCTGGCCGAGGGAAACACCTCGCGCCCGGCCACCCAGCACGGCTCGCCGAGCGAACGCAGTACGCGCTGGGCCAGGTCTTCGGCGACCATCAGCCCGTCGATGCTCTCGATCAGAATCGCGAACTCGTCGCCGCCCAGGCGCGCGACCGTGTCGTTGCTGCGCACGGTGTTGACGATGCGGCGGCTGCTTTCGATCAACAGCTCGTCGCCGGCCGAATGGCCGACGCTGTCGTTGACCAGCTTGAACCGGTCCAGATCCAGAAACAGCACGGCGAACGCGCGGTTTTCGCGCTTGGCCCGGGCGATCGCCTCGTCGAGCCGTTCCAGCAGCTGCCCGCGGTTGGGCAGCCCGGTCAGCGCATCGTGCAGCGCCTGATGGGTGAGCTTGAGCTCGGCGCGCACGCGTTCGCCGATCTGCGCGACCAATTCGGCATTGGTGTGGGCCAGCTCGCGGGTGCGGGTGGCCACGCGCTGTTCGAGTTCGCCGTGCGCGGTGACCAGCCGGTCCTGCGCCTGCTTGCGCGCCAGACCGATGCTGATGTGGTGGGCGACGAAAGTCAGCAGTTCCTGGTCGCGCGCGTTGAAGCTGATCGCGCGCGAATAGCTCTGGATCGCGATCACCCCGACCACCGCGTCGTTGCGGTACAGCGGCACGCCCAACCAGCAATGCGCGGCCGAACCGTGGCTGCGCACTTCACCGCGGCTGTTGAGCTCGGCGATGCGGTGGCGGTCGGCCAGCAGCGGCTTGCCCTGGCGGATCACGTATTCGGTCAGGCCGTCGGCGAGCCGGCGAGTCTCGCGGATCACGTCGCGCTCGTCGATCGAATATGGAAACTGCAGGCGCTCGCCGTCGTCCGACAGCAGCGAGATATAGAAGTTGCGCGCGTACAGCAGCTCGCTGACCACGTCGTGGACCTGGGAATAGAAGCGCTCCAGGGTGTCGGAGGTGATGGTCAGCTCGGCGATGCGGAACAGCGCGCGCTGCAGGCGCTCGGAGCGCTGGCGCTCGATGATTTCGGCCTGCAGGTCGCGGTTGCTCAGCTGCAGCGCGTAGGTGCGCTCGGCGACGCGGCGTTCGAGTTCCTCGCGCGCGCGGAAGCGGTCCAGCGCGGTCAGGATGTGTTGGGCGACGAACGACAGCAGGGCGCGGTCTTCGTCGCCGTAGCTGCCGGCGGTGTCGTAGTTCTGCACCACGATCGCGCCGCACACGCGCTCGTCGCGGCGCATCGGCACGCCCAGCCAGTCGGCGCTGTCGGGGCCGTGACGTTCGTCGTGGGGCACGTTCAACTGTTGGCGCAGGTCGGCCGAACTGCCCTGCAGCGCCTCGCCGTGGCGCAACAACGCCAAAGTCAGGCTGGTCGGCATGTCTTCGCCGCGGATGGACTGCAGCGGATTGGCCACGTACGGGTCGTAGAGATCGGCGAAATACAGGAACCGCATGGTGTCGGCGACATCGTCGTAGAGCACGATGTAGAAGTTTTCCGCGTACATCAGCCCGCACACCACGCCGTGGATGCGGCTGAGCAGGTCGGTCATCTCCAGCCCCGAACCGGCCAGATCGGCGATCCCGTACAGCGCCTGCTGCAGGCGTTCGGATTTTTCCAGCGCCTCGGCGCGGGCGTGGGCCCGGCCGGCGGCCAGGTCGGCGCTGACGATCCGCCGCGCCATCGCCAGCCAGGCCGCGCGCAGCGGCGCGGTCAGCGCCTGCGGCATCTGCGCGACGATGCTGGCGCGGCTGCGGTCTTCCAGCCACCAGGCCGCTTCGATCCGGTCGGCATAGCGGTCGTCGGAGGCGCCGATCGCCGGCGGATCGCGCTCGAGCAAGCACCGCGCGGTATCGCGCAGACCGGCCTCGGTGCCCTGGGTGAACGATTCCCACACCCGCCCGGCCGTCGCGCGCCAGCACACCACCACCTGCGACCCCGCCGGCAGGGCCTCCTGCAGGGCGCAGGCCAGGACCTCGCCCGCGGACGTTTCGCTCACCGCTGCCGCTTGCATTGCATCATTACGCACCGGATCGCCGCCTCTTACGCAGGGCGCAGGATAACGCGAGCTTTACATGTTCGGCAGACCGCAACCCCGCTGGCGGTCCCGAACCGTTATTCCGAACATGCTACTGGCCCTGCGCTCATCGCTATACGACGCCCCACCGGCGCGCAAGCGCTTCCCGTCGGCGCCTTCTGGCCGTACCCTGCCGCGAATGAATTCCGGTGCCGACGCGAGCGACGACGTGCTGATGCTGGCCTGGACGGCCGGCGACGCAGCCGCGTTCGAGCTGCTCTACGCGCGCCACCGCGGGCCTTTGTACCGCTTTTTGCTGCGTCATATCCGCGACTCGGCGCTGGCCGACGAGTTCTTCCAGGACGTCTGGCAGCGCGTGATCGGCGCGCGCGACGGCTGGAAACCCGATGCGCAGTTCAGCACCTGGCTGTTCCGGATCGCGCACAACCGCCTCAACGACTACTGGCGCGGCCTCAAGCACCGCCCGCCGGCGCCCGAAGACGGCGATGAGCGCGCCGCGCGCGTGCCCGATCCGACCACGCCGGAGCGCGAACTGTCCGAATTCGAACAGCGCCGCCGCCTGCAGCGCGCGATCGAGGAATTGCCCGAGGAACAGCGCGAGGTGGTGCTGCTGCGCCTGGAACAGGAACTGAGCTTGGAGGAGATCGGCGAGATCACGGGGGCCGGCCGGGAAACGGTGAAGTCCAGGCTGCGGTACGCGATGGACAAACTTCGCGCGAGGTTGACCGAATGAACCGCCGTCCCGACGCTCCCGATCCGCTGTCGCCGGAAGAACGCGATCTGGCCGAGCGCCTGCTGCGGCTGGGTCCGCACGAAGGCCCCTCGCCCGCGCTCGACGCCAGGATCCTCGCCGCCGCGCATGCCGCGGTGGCGCAGGCCCCGCGCGCGCGCGCGAAAAAACAACGCTGGCCGGCCTGGATCGGCGTGGCGGCGTCGCTGTCGCTGGCGGTGGGTATCGCCTGGCAATTGCGGCCGATGGACAAGGCAGCGGAGGCGATGAGCGAGGAACAGGTCGCGATCGACGCGCCCGCCGCGGCTCAGGCGGCCGCCGCGGACCCGGCCGATGCGATGATCGCGGAGGATTCGACGGTCGCCGCACCGGCGCTGCCGGTAGCGCCGGACATGGCCGATTCCGCGGATGCGGCGGCCAGCGCCGCAGCGCCGGCGATCGCCGAGGCGCCGTTGCCTGCCGCCGCGCCGAAAGAGGCGCCGCGCGCGATCGCACCGCCGCCGCCTCCGCTGGAGAACGCACGAGCCCAACGCAGCCGCCTCAAAGCCGAAACCGCGACGGAAGCGAAAACGCATCAGGCTCCGCCCGAGCCGGCGTACTCGCGCAGCGTCGAACGCCGCGATGCGAAGACCTTTCCCGCTCCGGCCATTACGCCGGCGGCGCCTGCGTCCATCGCCGGCCTCTCCGCACCTGCCGATTCAGCACCCGCCGGTGCGGCGGCCGCGCAGAGCGCCCCCGCACCGGTATCGACAGCGGCACCGCTGGCGCGCGACAGCGCCAAACCTGACGCCGCCTCGGCCAAGTCGCGCAACGCCGCGACCCACCCCGCGCCGGCGTATGCGCCGCCTGACTCGACACCCGCCGCGCAATCCCAATCGGCGTCCTCCAACACCGCCGCCGAAGCTTCGCCGCGCGGCGAAACCAACGCGTTCAAGGCCCAAGCCCCGCCGGCCACCGAAAAAGAAGCCACCACGCTCGATCGCGTCGAGATCACCGGTTCGCGCCTGGGCAGCGGCGAAGACGAGCGGCGCCTGCCGGCCGAGCAATGGCTGGAGCGCATCCGCGAGTACCGCGACAACGGCCAGACCGAGCGCGCTCGCGAAAGCCTGCGCCAATTCCGCGTCGCCCATCCGCGCAGCCGGATCCCGAAGGATCTGCGGCCGTTGCTCAAATGAGCTCGGCCAGCGGCGGCCCATCCGTCGCGTGGCGCCCGCACCCGGCCGCCTGAGACGGCGATGAGCGCCACCACCCTGGCCGAACGCGCCCGCCACGCGATCGAGGTCAAGCACAGCCGTTTCCTGGCCCTGGCCGCGCCGGTGGCCTCGCCCGAGGCTGCGCTGGCCTTCGTCCAGGAAGTCTCCGATCCGGCCGCCACCCACAACTGCTGGGCCTACCGGATCGGCGCCCAGTACCGCTTCAACGACGACGGCGAGCCCTCCGGCACCGCCGGTCGACCCATTCTGGCCGCGATCGACGGCCAGGGCTGCGATGAGGTGGTGGCCGTGGTCACGCGCTGGTACGGCGGCATCAAGCTCGGCGCCGGCGGGCTGGTCCGCGCCTACGGCGGCGCGGCCGCCGAATGCCTGCGCCTGGCGCCGCGGCGGGAACTGGTCGTCTACGCTGAGCTGGACCTGGCCTATCGGTTCGAAGATCTCGGCGCCGTGCACGCGGCGCTGAACGCATTCGACGCGCAAAAGGGCGCCGAACGCTTCGACGCCGACGGCGCGCAAGTGCGGATTCGCCTGCCGGCGTCGCAGTCGGCCGCCTTGAAAGCGCAGTTGCGCGACGCCACTCGTAACCGCGTACGACTGAAATCTCCCGGCGAAGCTTCGCCCGGCGGCGATCAGCCCGGCGAACCGCCCTTCTCCTGATGACTGCGATCCGATGACCGATGCCAGCGCTGGCCCGAAGGCCGCCCCCCGCCGCGACAAGGCCCCGATCGGCAGCCTGCGCACCTTGTGGCCGTTCGTAAACGAGCACCGCGCCTTGTTCGTGGCCTGGCTGCTGTCACTGGCCGCTTCCAGCGCCGCGACCCTGAGCTTTCCGGCGGCGTTCAAGACCATGATCGACCAAGGCTTCGCGCAAAGCGCGGCCGGCGGCGGAACCGGGGCGATCGACAGCGCCTTCCTGCTGCTGTTCCTGGTCGCCCTGGGCCTGGCCCTGGCCACCGCGGCGCGGTTCTACTTCGTGTCGGTGCTGGGCGAGAAAGTCGTCGCCGACCTGCGCGAACGGCTCTACGCTCATCTGATCGGGCTCGATTCGGGTTTTCACGACCGTAACCGCAGCGGCGAGCTGGTCTCGCGCCTGACCGCCGACGCCGAGCTGCTGCGCAGCGTGGTCGGTTCGAGCATGTCGGTGGCCTTGCGCAGTTCGGTCACGGTGATCGGCAGCCTGGCGATGATGTTCGTGACCAATCCGCGTCTGGCCGCGTATTCCCTGCTCGGCATTCCGCTGGCGGTGCTGCCGATCGTCGCCGGCGGACGCAAGCTGCAGCGCATCTCGCGCGCCAGCCAGGACCGCATCGCCGACGCCAACACGCTGGCCGCCGAATCGCTCGGCGCCGTGCGCACGGTCCAGGCGCATGCGCGCGAACCCTACGAGCGCGGCCGTTTCGGCGATTCGTTGCGGGTCGCGATCAAGGCCGCGCGGCAACGCATCACCGCCCAGGCCTGGGTCACCGCGATCGCCATCACCCTGGTGTTCGGCGCGATCATCCTGGTGCTGTGGTCGGGCGCGCACGACGTCATGGCCGGTCGGCTCACCGCCGGCACGCTGGCCCAGTTCGTGCTGTACGCCCTGATCGGCGGCGGCTCGATCGGCGCGCTGGCCGAGGTCTGGAACGATCTGCAACGCGCCGCCGGCGGCATGGGCCGGATCAGCGAACTGCTCAACGAAGAAAGCGCGGTGCAGGCGCCGGAACATCCGCAAACCCTGCCCGAACCGCTGCGCGGCGACATCGTGTTCGACCACGTCGGCTTCCACTACCCGCAGCGCCCGGACCTGCCCGCGTTGCAGGATTTCAGTCTGCGCGTGCGGCCCGGCGAGACCGTCGCCCTGGTCGGGCCGTCGGGCGCGGGCAAAAGCACGGTGTTCTCGATCCTGCTGCGCTTCCATGATCCGCAACAAGGCGCGGTACGGGTGGACGAGGTGGACGTGCGGTCGGCCGATCCGGGCGCGCTGCGCAGCCGCATCGCCCTGGTGCCGCAACAGCCGGCGATCTTCGCCACCACCGCGCGCGACAACATCCGCTACGGCCGCCTGGATGCCAGCGACGAGGAAGTCGAACAAGCCGTGCGCGCCGCGTACGCGACCGACTTCATCCAGGCTTTGCCCGAAGGCTTGTCGACCCAGCTCGGCGAACGCGGCGCGCGCCTGTCCGGCGGCCAGCAGCAACGCATCGCGATCGCCCGCGCCCTGCTCAAGGACGCGCCGATCCTGTTGCTCGACGAGGCCACCAGCGCGCTCGACGCGCAGAGCGAACGCGCGGTGCAGCAGGCGCTGGAAGCCTTGATGGAAGGCCGCACCACCCTGGTCATCGCCCATCGCCTGGCCACCGTGCTCAAGGCCGACCGGATCGTGGTCATGGACCGCGGCCGCATCGTCGCCGAAGGCACGCACGAGCAATTGCTCGCGCAGGGCGGTCTGTACGCTGAGCTGGCCAAACTGCAGTTTCTGGACTGACTGGTTTTTGGACTGGCCGCTTCCGGCGGCAGTGGCGTTACCGGTGTGCATATTCAAAGAAAAGACGCCCCGCGATGCGGGGCGTCGATATCGCGAAAGTGCGAACCGCGATCAGTTGGTGACCAGGGTCAGGCCGTATTTGGTCAGCAGCGGATTGAGCGGCTGGAACCAGGTCCGGCGCTGCGCCTCGGCCAACGTACAGTTTTCCTTGGTGTCCGACTTGACGTTGCCGCCCGAGGTCACGCCCTGAGCCTGGCCCTGCGGCGTGATCCACGAACCGCCCGAATCGCCGCCGCCGGCGCAGGCGGTGCTCTCGGTCAGTCCGGTAACGCGGCTGAAGAGACCATAGTTCACGCTCACGTTCTTGGCGCGCACGGTGCCGCACTTGTAGAAAGTGGTGCGGCCGGAGCGGCACACCGCCGCGCCGATCGCGGCCTCGGTGCTGCCCTTCACCGCCACCGAGCCGCTGTTGTAGTCGGTGACCTTACCGGCCAAGGTGTGGTCGGCGTTGATGGTCACCCAGGCCATGTCGTTGCCCGGGAAGTTCGAGGCGGTGAAGGTGCCCAGCGGAATTTCGTCGGCCCTGGGGCCGACGTTCACGGCAACGCCGGCCGCGCCGCAATGGCCCGCGGTCGCGAATCCCCTGGCAGTGCCCTTGGTAACGGGGAAACCCACGGAACACACGCCATACCTTTTCTGGCCCTCGACCATCACCGGCCAGCTGTATTCGATGCCGCCCACGACTTCGGCCAACAGTTGCGGAGTATTGTGCTCGGTTTCGAAGCGAACAGCCGAAGCGTCCGCGCCGCTGAAAGCGACGAAGTCGATGGCGTCCGTGTCGGCGCCCGGAGCCACACTGACCACCACCGAGTTGGTGAGCGGATCCACGCGCCAGGAATGCACGCCGCTCAGCGGCTTACTGACACCAGCCACACGCGAGCCCGCATGCGCTTCCAGCGCGGAGAACGCATTCTCCAACTGGCGCAGGCTGTGGCGCACATTGCGCACTTCCACGCCGCCCAGGTCGCGCGCGGCCTTGCCGGTGCCCGAGCTTGCGACCACGAACTGATAGCGGCCATTGGCCTTGCGTTCGATCCAACTGCCGGCGTAAGTCGAACCCAGCGCGCGCTTGGCCGCGCCGCCTCGCTGCAGCGAGAGCCGTTCGGTCTGCAGGTATTGCGGAAGTTGCTTGGCGGAGATGCCCAGATCGCGCTGCATCGCCTGCCGTAGCCGTACATCGATCGCATCGGTGGCAGAGGCCGCGCCACACGCCAGCGCGCCCGCCGACGCCAATCCGAGCAACGATGAACGGACCAGCAGGCGGCGTGCAGTGTAGGTAGCAGTCATGAAAGAACTCCTGTGTACTCGAAGGAAGAGCCAGCCGTGCTGGCGCGTATGGTGCCGCGGGCCGCATCGCCGCTCTCGATACTTGCCGAGAGCGCCACGACGTTCTCGCCGGGCATTCCCAGGTAACGGGATAGACAGATTCCATACAATCGAACCGCCGCCGAGAATCGGCTCGAAGCCATGCGCCGGGTCACAGAACCTTCGCGAATCAGACGAGTACTAATCCCGATTCATAGCGTGAAACGACGACGATGCGAGCAGCTCGGAGAAAAACCGCGTGATGCAGGTGCTTGGCAAGCACACCGAACGATCCGCATCGGGCTCGATTCCGGTTTTCGCGACCGCAACGCAGCAGCGAGCAGGTGTCGCGGCTGACCGTCGACGCCGGGTTGTCGCGCAGCGTGTTCGGTTCGAGCCTGTCGGTGGCGCCACGCAGTTCGGTCTCAGTGGTCGGCAATCTGGCGACAAGGCAAAATGCATCCACAACTACGAACAGGTCACCCATGCTGAAGATTCTGCTGCTTCTGGCCGTCATCATCGCGCTGGCGATTCTGCCGGTGCTCTACACCGCGCGCGCGGTCGGCGCCGAACGCGCCAGCGTGGGCTGGGTCGTGCTGTGCCTGGTGGTGCAGTCGGCGCTCACCAAAGCCTTCGAAAGCTTCGCTGTGTCCGAACCCTTGGCCACGATCCTGGGATTTCTCGGCTCGGCGCTGGTCTATCAGTTGCTGCTGCAGACCACCTTCGTCAAGGGCCTGATCATCAGCGCGGTCAGTACCGCCGTGGTGCTCGTCGGCGTCGTGTTGATGGCGGCCGCGCTGAGTTGATCCGGCTGAGTTGATCCGGCGCGACCGGATACGGCGCGACCGATCGCTGTCGCGCAATCGGACGCAAGACGCCCCGCAGATGCGGGGCGTCGTCTACTGCGGATCCGACTCGGTTCCCTGCCGACTCAACTCTTGACCAGGGTCAGGCCGTACTGAGTCAGGATAGGATTCAAACGTTCGAACCAGGTCTTGCGCTGCGCCGCCGCAACCGCGCAGTTGTCGTTGGACCCGTTGGGCAGCGAACCGCCGGAGGTCACGCCCTGCGCCTGGCCGGCGGCGGTGATCCAGGAACCGCCCGAATCGCCCCTGCCGGTGCACACGTTGGTTTCGGTCAAACCGCTGACGATGCCTACCCCGTAATTCACCGATACGTTCTTGGAGCGGATGGTGCCGCACTTGTAACCTGTAGTGCGTCCCGACCGACACAGCGCCGCGCCGACCGCGGCCTCGGTGCTGCCCTTCACCGCGACGGTGCCACCAGAATAGTTGCTGACGTTGCCGGCCAGGGTGTGCGTGGCGTTGACCGTGACCCACGCGCGATCGTTGCCCGGGAACTTCGACGCGGTGAACGTGCCGAGCGCGGCGGTGCCGATGTTCACCGCCTGGCCGGCTGCGCCGCAATGACCGGCGGTGACGAAGCCCTTGACCGTGCCCTTGGTAACGGAGAAGCCCACCGAACAAACGTAAGTGCCGTCGGGCTTGGGAATGCGGTACTCGATGCCGCCGCGCACGGTCGCGGTCGTTTGCGGCACGCCGGTGTCGGTCACAAAGCGCACCGCACTGGCGTCGGCGCCGCTGAAGGCGATCAGGTCGACGGCCTGTTCGTCGGCGCCCGGCGCCACCGCGACCACGACGCTGTTGCTGGTCGGATCGACGTACCAGGAGTTAACGCCCGTGAGCATCTTGCTGATACCGGCCACGCGACCGCGTGCCTGCGTATCGAGCGCGCTCTGGATCGACTGGAGTTGCTTGAGGCTGTGGCGGACATGACGCAGTTCAGCACCAGGCAGATTCGCCTTCTTGCCTGTGCCCGAGGTGGCGACCACGACCTTGAACGAGCCGGCCTCGTCGCGCTCGATCCAACTGCCGGCGAAGCTTGAAGCGAGCTGGCGTTTGCCCTGGGCATCCAACGTCTGGCTCAGTTGTTCGATCTTCAAGTACTGCTGCAATTGAGCCGAGGACAGGCCCAGATCGCGTTGCATGGCGGCCTTGAGCACTGGTGCGACTTCATCGCCCGCACTGGCGGCGCCGGAAGCGAGCACGGCGCAGACCGCGCCGGCGAGGGACAACGAGCGTGGCAGCTTGGATACCGACATTGAGAACTCCTTAGGTTGACGAGGGCTTTGCAGATGAACGCCATGGGCGAATCACACGGCGTCGTTGCGATCTCGATCCACCACGCCGCGCAAACAGCGATCGTGCGAACCGATTTCAGATAACCGCCTGCATCGCGTAATGACAACCTCGATCGAAGCAGCGATTCGGCTAAAACAATGTGCGCGATCACAAGAAACGATATCGAAAAGAAACTTGCGTGCAAAATCCACAAGCATTCCTGCACGCTCGTCAGGGCGAAACGCGCCGCGCACTCGTATAAACACAACGCCCCGCACAAGGCGGGGCGTTGCGGTTTCGATCCGAAGCGCAGATATCGATCAGCCGGTCACCAGACTCAAACCGTACTGGCTCAGGATCGGTCCGAGACGCTCGAACAGACTGGTGCGCTGCGCCGCCGGAATACCGCAGTTGTTGCCGTTGGACTGCACGTTGCCGCCCGACATCACGCCCTGCCCCTGGCCGGCGCTGGTGATCCACGAACCGCCCGAATCGCCGCGGCCCATGCAGGCGTTGGCGTTGGTCAGGCCGCGCACCGCGCCTTCGGCGTAGTTGGCGGTGACGTTCTTGGCGGTGATGTTGCCGCAGCGATAACCGGTGGTGCGGCCCGAGCGGCACACCGCCGCGCCGACCGCGGCTTCGGCGCTGCCGCGCACGGTGACGTAACCGCTGCCGTTGGCCACGCGCGGCAACAGCGTCTGCGCACTGGTCAGGCTGACCCAGGCGCGATCGTTGCCCGGGAACACCCGCGCGGCGAAGGTGCCGACCTGGGCGCCGCCGATGCGCGCGACCGCGTTGACCGTGCCGCAATGGCCGGCGGTGACGAAGCCCTTGGTGGCGCCGCGCGTGACCGAGAAGCCGACCGAACACAGGCTCGCGTTGTTGATCGAGTATTCGATGCCGCCGATGATGTTGGCGGTGGTCTGCAACTGGCCCGGCGAGGTTTCGATGCGCACCGTCGCGCTGTCGGCGCCGCTGAGCGCGACGAAGTCCACGCCGGCGTCGGTGGCGCCTTCATCGACCTTGACCACCACCGCGTTGCTGCGCGGATCGACGTACCACGACTGCACCCCGGACAACGGCTTGCTGATGCCTTTCACCCGCGCGCTCGCGCCGCTGTCGAGCAAGTCCATCGAATGCTGCAACTGCTTGAGGCTGTGGCGCACCGTGCGCAACTCGACCCCGGCCAGCGTGGTCGATGCGCGCGCGCCCGCGCTGGCGGCGACGAAACCGAAGCTGCCGTCGGCCTTGCGCTCGATCCAGCTGCCGGCGAACTGGCCGCCGAGTTCGCGTTCGATCGCTGCGCCCTGGGTCTGGGCGAGTCTTTCGGTTTGCAGGTACTGCGCGATCTGACCCGGGAATATGCCCAGGTCGCGCTGCATGGCGAATTTCAGTTCGGGGCCGACTTGATCGGCGGCCAACGCGGCGCCGGAAGACAACGCGGCGACCGCGGCCGCGACGCAGAAAACGGAAGCGCGCACGAACGAGCGGCGCGAACGGGATTTCGATACGGACATGCGAAGAACTCCTGAAAGGGTCTGACATGGGGATCGATGGAATGAAGCCGGACGGCTTCTCGACGCCGTTGCGTTAACGGCGGCCTGAATCGGCTGGTCGCGTGCACGCGCCGCCTGTGAGGCCGTCCCAGCTAAAAAGATGTGTCTTCTTTGTGCAAGATGCGCACGCAAGGCCAAGTCACACGCAGAGTCCGAGGCGCGTCACAAGAACACTTATTGGAATAACCCGATGAACCAAACCGGGCGCGAATGCGTCGCGGTATGTGGCGATTTATTCGGATGTTGCGATGCAGCGGAATCGTTCGCGTTACTGCGCGATGCGGTGCCGGCCACGGTCGAATGCGCTTACGGCGCGGGCGCTTGTTCGCTCGGGTCGTAGATATCGAGGATCAGCTCGATTCCGCGTTCGCCCAGCAGACGCAGATTGCGCGAGCCGATGCCTTCGCCGTCGTTGCTGCTGCCCATGAACAAGCCGCAGAACAGATCCAGTTCGAAGCGCGACTGCAACTGCGCCCACACCGCGGGATCGTCGCTGAGCTGGGCGAACAAGGCTTCGATCTGCGCCTCCAGATCGCCGGGTTCCCGATCCTCCGCCTTCAAGCGCCACGATCCGGTCTGAGCGATGCGCTCTCGCCCGGTTCTCTTGCATACCCAGATGGTTTCGCCCTTGATCTGCGACTGCGACGGCTGCGTGCCGAGCAAGGCGCTGACTTCATCGGGGATCAGATCCTCGCCCCATATCCGCAGACAGGCCGTGGTGTGGTGAAGCGAAGGCATGCGTGTGGGTTCCTGTGGCCGCCGCCCCTTGTCCGCGGACGCGGCACTTCAGCGCAAACGCGTTGCCGTTGCAATCACCTGAGTTTTAGCGCGCGGAACCGTCGCTAGGATCGTCGGCCATCGCTTCGCAGTGCCGAACCGACCGCCGCAAGATCGGCAGCGATTCAATGCGCGCGGATTCAATCTGCGCGTTTGAACTCGCTCAGCAGCCAGACGCTCAGCAGGCACAGGGCGAACGCACCCGCGCCGCGGCTCAACCAGAACAGGGCCAAGGAGAAATCCGACCCGTGCGCCGGCGGCGGTATCGCGGCCAGCGCGATCAGCGCCAGCGCCTGGGATTTACGTGAACCACGCATGGCGCACCTCCCGCGACGGCCCGGATGGCCGTCTCATCCGACCTTACACCCATCCACGCTAGCTTGGGATGACCCCTTCCGGAACAGGCGACGGCCGGTATCGCGACTCGGCGAGAATCGCCCGGCCGCACGGATTCAGGGTTTCGACCGATGATGAAGCGATATCTCAACCTCAGCGGCGACTCCGGTGTACGCGCCTATCTGCCCGGGCCGGATGCGATCGCGGTCGAGTTCCTCGACGGCACGGTCTATCTGTATACCGCCGACAGCGCCGGTATCGACTCGATCGCGACATCGCACAGATTGCGCAAGTTTCGATGGCGTTGAATCCGCGCGATCGCGGCCCGCGCCGCTCCTACAAGGGCTTCGCCGGACGGCGATGCCACGGCCACTGGCTGTAGGAGCTGCGCAAGCTGCGACCGCGACATCGCACAGATTGCGCAAGCTCCGATGGCGTTGAATCCACGCGGTCGCGGCTCGCGCCGCTCCTACAAGGGCTTCGCCGGACGGCGATGCCACGGCCACTGGCTGTAGGAGCTGCGCAAGCTGCGACCGCGACATCGCACAGATTGCGCAGGTTTCGATGGCGTTGAACCGGCGCGGTCGCGGCCCGCGCCGCTCCTACAAGGGCTTCGCCGGAAGGCGATGCCACGGCCCATGGCTGTAGGAGCTGCGCAAGCTGCGACCGCGACAACGCACAGATTGCGCAAGTTTCGATGGCGTTGAATCGGCGCGGTCGCGGCTTGCGCCGCTCCTACAAGAGCTTCGCCGGAAGGCGATGCCACAGCCACTGGCTGTAGGAGCTGCGCGAGCTGCGACCGCGACATCGCACAGATTGCGCAGGTTTCGATGGCGTTGAATCGGCGCGGTCGCGGCTTGCGCCGCTCCTACAGGGGCTTCGCCGGACCGCGATGCCACGGCCACTGGCTGTAGGAGCTGCGCGAGCTGCGACCGCGACATCGCACAGACTGCGCAGGTTTCGATGGCACTGAATCGGCGCGGTCGCGGCTCGCGCCGCTCCTACACGCGCCGGATCTTGGCGTTACGGATCGATCCTGATCGGCACGCCGTTCGGCACCAGGCTCCATATCTCCTCGATCTGCTCGTTGGTCACCGCGATGCATCCGTCGGTCCAATCGCGCCGATACCCCGCCGGCGTACCGCCGTGGATCATGATGTCGCCGCCCGGATCGACCCCGAGCGTGCTTGCGCGCTTGCGATCGGCCGGGTCGGGATACGACACCCGCAGCGACAGATGAAAGCGGCTGTTGGGATTGCGGCCGCTGATCCGGTAATTGCCTTCGGGCGTGCGTTCGTCGCCCTGCTGGCGTTTGGGTCCGGTCGGCGCGTCGCCGAGCAGGATCGGATAGGTGCGGATGACCATGTTGTTGCGCAGCAGCTGCATGCGCCGTTCGGACTTGTCGACCACGATGCGGTCGGCGCGCGCCGCGGCCGGCGCCATCGCCGGCGGCGTGCGCGCCCAGGCTGGCGCGCACGCCGACACGAGGGCCCAAAGCGAAAACGCCAAGACTTTGTTCATGCCGGCAGCGCTCCTTGCGCGATCGCTTCGAAATCCAGGTCGCCCGGCAAGGTGCCCAAGCCCAGTCCGTGCGCGCCGTCGAGCCGGCTGCGGCAGAACGCGACCGCATTGGGGCTGTCGGCGGCGAACAACAGCGCCGCCTGTAAAACCAGCGCCAACCGCTCGACCCACAAGCGCATCTGGCTTTCCTGCGGCGGCGCGCGGCCGGACAAGGCCTCGCCGATCTCGCCGATGCGCACATCCAGGACCGGATGACGTCCGCGCGCGCGTTCCAATTCGGTCAGCACGGCCTGCCCGGCCTCGGGTTCGCGCGTGAGCGCGCGCAGCACGTCCAGGCATTGGATGTTGCCGCTGCCTTCCCAGATCGAATTCAACGGCGCCTGGCGATACAGCCGCGGCAGGATCGATTCTTCGACGTAACCCGCGCCGCCCAGGCATTCCTGCGCCTCGTTGACGAAGGCGGGCGCGCGCTTGCAGATCCAGAACTTGCCGATCGCGGTGGCGATGCGCGCGAACGCGGCTTCGCCCGGGTCGCGCGGCGCGCGGTCGATCGCGCCGGCGACGCGGATCGCCAACGCGGTCGCGGCTTCGGATTCGATCGCCAGATCGGCCAGCACATTGCGCATCAGCGCGTGATCGGCCAGCGGCTTGCCGAAGCTGCGGCGATGGCGGGCGTGATGCAACGCCTGCGCCAGCGCCATGCGCATCTCGCCGGCCGAGCCGAGCATGCAGTCCAGGCGGGTCAGCATCACCATCTCGATGATGGTCGCCACCCCGCGTCCTTCTTCGCCGACGCGCTGCGCCCACGCGCCCTGGAATTCGACTTCCGAAGAGGCATTGGACCAGTCGCCCAGCTTGTCCTTGAGCCGCATCAGCCGCAGCGCGTTCTTGCCGCCGTGCGGATGCCAGCGCGGCATCAGGAAGCAGGTCAAACCGTCGGGCGCCTGCGCCAGCACCAGGAATCCGTCGGACATCGGTGCCGAAAAAAACCACTTGTGGCCGACCAGTTCGTATTCGTCGTTACCAATCGGCGTGGCGACCGTCTGGTTGGCGCGCACGTCCGAGCCGCCCTGTTTCTCGGTCATACCCATGCCGAGGGTGAGCCCGGCCTTGTCGCCGCCGGCGACATCGCGGCCGTCGTAATGCGGCGCGGCGGCCTTGCGCATCCATTCACCCAGCGCCGGCGCGTGACGCAGCACCGGCACCGAGGCGTGGGTCATGGTCAGCGGACAACTGGTGCCCGGCTCGACCTGATGGTGCAGATAGCTCAGCGCCGCGCGCGCGACGTGCGAACCAGGGCGCGGGTCGTGCCAGGACAGGCCGGCGACGCCGTGCTCGACGGCCGCACTCATGATCGCGTGGTAGTTCGGATGGAATTCGACCAGATCGACGCGATGGCCATAGGCGTCGTAGTTGCGCAGTCGCGGCTTGTCGCGGTGTGCGTCGAAACTCAGCGCGTAGAGCTCGCCGCCGGCGAGCGCGCCGTAACCGGCCAGCTGCGCGGCGAAGCCCTCGCCGCCTTCACGGCTCACCGCGCCGCGCAGCGTGGCGTCGTCGCGCCACAGATCGCGCGGTGCGAACGCCGGCGGCTGATTCTCGACCCGATGGGTAGCGAACGGGGGCAGCGTGAGCATCATCAGCTCTCCGTGCTGGGATGGCTGGATTCTAATGGGAATCGATGAGGTGGGTGTGTGGTGGGTGCGCGCTCTCTTTCAGCTCGGCATTCCGAAGAAGACGGGCTTAGTTTTACTTCGGCAGAGCCAAACGTTCAGAGACTTCAGAGCCATCTTCCAGTCCGTCATTCCCGCGAAGGCGGGAATCCAGAGACTTCAGCGCTATCTTTCCAGGTCGTCATTCCCGCGAAAGCGGGAATCCATTGACTTCAAACGTTCTCGCACGAAAGGCACTGGATTCCCGCTTTGGCGGGAATGACGGACTGGAAGATGGCTCTGAAGGCTCGGGAGGTTCGGCTCCGCCGAAGTAAAACGGCGCCCGCCTTCGCGGGAACAACGAACTGGAAGTGCGCGGCAAGAAGCGGGCAAGTATCGAAAACGCGCAGCCTCATGCATCGGCGCGAAACTCTCTCACACCCCACCGCTGGGGTCCCACAAAAAAAGAAAGGCCCCGCCGAAGCGGGGCCTTGGAAACTGTCCGATGCCGTCAGGCCAAACTCGGCCCCGCGGGCAATGCGATCAAACCACCGGAGCCACTTCGGACGCCTGCGCGCCCTTCGGCCCTTGAGTCAGCTGATAGCTGACGCGCTGGCCTTCCTGCAAGCTGCGGAAACCTTTTGCGTTGATCGCGGAGAAGTGCACGAATACATCCGCGCTGCCATCTTCGGGAGAAATGAAACCGAAGCCCTTGGCGTCGTTGAACCACTTCACGGTGCCGTACTGCATATCCTTATTGACCTCATGCTGGATGCGTTGACGTGCGTCGACGCCGCGTTGGCGTTAGACGCATTGCGAGTATGCAAACTGTGCCGTTGGATGACAACGGTTCAGCGTGACGGCATCGCACACGTTGTTTGAAGCAAGATCCGGCCACGTTTTTTACGCGCAATCGCGTTTATGCGACCGTGGTCACCTACGCCGCTTCGAGCAACGCGGTCAGCAGCGCCGGCAAACCGGCCGAGGCCACGGCCACGTTATCGAGCACATCTTGCAAAGTGATGATCTCGTCCGGATCCGGGCCGGCGCCCGCGGCCCAGTTGGCGACGATCGCCAGGCACGCGTAATCCAGACCCATTTCGCGCGCCAGGCCGGCTTCGGGCATGCCGGTCATGCCGACCAGATCGCAGCCGTCGCGACGCATGCGCGCGATCTCGGCGCGGGTTTCCAGACGCGGGCCCTGGGTGGCGCCGTAACAGCCACCATCGACCAGCGCCACGCCGGCGCGGGCCGCGGCCGTCAGCACCGCGGCGCGCAACGAGCGCGTGTAAGGCTCGCCGAAATCCACATGCAGCACTTCGCTGCCCCCGCTTTCATCGGAATGAACTTCCCAGATCGTGGAGATGCGGCCCCAGGTGTAATCGATCAGCTGATCCGGACAGCCCAGTACGCGCGGCCCGAACCGTTCGCTAATCCCCCCGACCGTATTGAGCGCGAGCACGCGCTGCGCGCCCATCGCCTGCAACGCGGCCAGATTGGCGCGGTAGTTGATCTGATGCGGCGGCAGCGAATGGCCTTCGCCATGGCGAGCCAGGAACGCGACGCGGCGCCCGCCCAAGGTGCCCACGCGCACCGGCCCCGACGGCGCGCCGTAGCGCGTCGCCGGCTGATGGGTCTGCACGTCCTGCAGTTCGGCGATGCGGTACAGGCCGGTGCCGCCGATGACCGCCAGATCGATACCTCGCTCGCTCATCTCAGTCCTTCAATGCGTAGATCGCAGGCAGGTTGCGCCCCTGCTCGTGGAAATCCATGCCGTAGCCAAATACGTACCGGTCGGGCACTTCCACGCCGATGTAATCGGCGCGCAGGCCGTCGACGCAGCGGTCGTGAGCCTTGACCGCGAGCGCGGCGATGCGCACTTCGACCGCGCCCTGCTCGCGACACCATTCGCGAATGCCGTGCAAGGTATGGCCTTCATCGAGGATGTCGTCGGCGAGCAGCACCCGGCGGCCGCGCAAGGGCGTGGCCGGGCGGTGCTTCCAGACCAGGTCCGCGCCAGTGGTGGCGCCGCGGTAGCGGGTGGCGTGCAGGTAGTCGAACTCCAGGTCCAGCCCGCGCTCGCCCAATTCCATCGCCAGCTGCGCGGCGAACGGCAGGCCGCCGTGCATGATCGTGAGATAGACGGGACGACTGCCGGCGTAGTCGTTGCGGATCGCCACCGCCATGCGCGCGATCTCGCGCTCCAGCGTGCGCCGATCGAAGATCAGGTCGGCGTTTTCCAGGGCCGAAGCCAGGTCGTTGTTGCTCATCAAGCCAATCCTTCCAAACGGGTGCGGGTGTCGGCGTAGCCGGTGTCGGCGATCAGGCCGTCCCAGCCCATCGCGCCGCGCCCGATCAGGCCGATCAATGCGGCGGTGTTGAGGCGGCGGCCTTCGACCGCGGCCAAGGACTCTTCTACCAACTGCGGATGACAGACCAACACCACGTCGCAACCGGCATCCAGGTGCGCGTCGATGCGCGCGCGGACCCCGCCGGCCGAGAACGCGGCGGCCATGCCGATGTCGTCGCTGAATACCACGCCGCGGAAGCCCATGTCGCCGCGCAGGATTTCCTCGATCCAGCGCCGCGAGTAACCCGCCGGCTCCGGCGCCACCGCCGGATAGGACACGTGCGCCATCATCACCGCGTCGGCCTTGGCCTCGATGCCGGCCAGGAACGGAATCAGATCGGTCGCACGCAGTTCCTCCAGCGTGCGCGGGTCGACCGCGTCGTTGAAGTGGGTGTCGGCCAGCACCGAACCGTGGCCGGGGAAATGCTTGAGCGTGGCGGCCATGCCGCGCGCGTGCATGCCGCGGATGTAGGCGCGGGTGAACTCGGCCACGACCCGCGGATCGGCGTCGAAGGCGCGGTTGCCGATGGCCAGATTGCCGCGGCCCAAGTCGACCACCGGCGCGAAGCTCAGGTCCACGCCGCTGGCCTGCACCTCGCGGGCCATCAGCTGAGCGTGTTCCTCGGCGAGCTCGAGCGCGGCGCGGGGCTCGTTCGCAAACAACTTGCCGAACACCTCCAGCGGCGGCAACGCGCTGTAGCCCTCGCGGAAACGCTGAACCCGCCCGCCTTCCTGGTCCACGCAGATCAGCTGCGGCCGCGGCGCGGCGGCGCGGATCGCGGCCGACAGCTCGGCGACCTGGGCCTTGGAAGCGAAGTTGCGGCTGAACAGGATCACGCCGGCGCAGGCATCGTGCTGCAGCCAGTCGCGCTCCTGCGCGGTGAGTTCGGTACCGGCGACGCCGATCACGAGCATGCGGAACTCCTGAAGGAGAAACAGCGCGGTCTGCGCGACGCATATTGTCGCGCAGATGCGGCGGCGGGGCATCCTGTCCGGTTCGCGGGGCTGGGGTCGGGGCCGGGAAACAGGCGGCGCCGTGGCTGCATGCGCTCGCCAGGACGGCCGACGGGGTCACGAGGTCTTTTGTGGGAGGGGCTTCAGCCCCGACGCTCTTGGCTCAGATGTGGTGAATGCCGGTCGCCTGCTAGGAGAGCGTCGGGGCTGAAGCCCCTCCCACAACAGACCTCGCAATTCATCAACGCGCCGATGCGCCGCTCAGACCTCGCCGTCGCGCTCGGCCTGACTCCACTGCGAAAACGGCCGAGTGGACAGCGCCAGATTGTAGTAACGCACCGACTCGGTGACCTCCGCGCCGGCCCATGCGGGCTTGGCGAAGGCCGCATCGGCGCTTTCCAGCTCGATCTCGGCGACGACCAGCCCGGCGTTGTCGCCGAGAAATTCGTCGACCTCCCACAGATGGCCTTCGTGCTCGACGTAGTGCCGGCGCTTGTCGACCAACCCGCCGACGCACAGCGCCAGCAGGTCGCGCGCATCTTCGACCGGAATCGGATAGTCGAACTCCTGGCGGGTATGGCCGAGTTCGCGCGATTTCAGATTGAGGAAGGCCTCCTCGCCTGCGATACGCACGCGCACCGAAGCCTTCATCGCGCCGTTGTCCATCGCCGCCAGATCGTTGAGATAACCCTGCGCCATCGGCACGATCTTGTGCGCGGCCTCGCGCCAAGTCTCGCCGGCGACTAAAAATTTGCGTTCGATTTCGATGCCCATGCGCCATTATGACTCAGCCGCGGCGACGCGCGGAATGCGACCGGAATTCCGCCCCTGCGCTGCGCTTCGCGCTCAACGACGGACGGTGGACGCTGCTGCCGGGCTGAGCGCCGCCGCGGCAATCGCTCGTGCTGCAGGGCCCGGCGCCCGGTTCGCAACGAATCGAGCCGAAAGCCGTCGGGATCGCCCCTTCCCAGTACCGATCGCCGCACCGGCCGTTGTTGTGGGAGGGCCTTCAGGCCCGACGCTTTCCGATCAAGTCGCGATGAACCGCAGTCGCCTGTCCGCGTGAACGATCGGCCCGGCTCAGCGCTCGAACATCGCGATCGATTCGACATGCGCGGTGTGCGGGAACATGTCCATCACCCCCGCCGCACGCAGTTTCCACCCCTTCTCGCGCACCAAGTATCCCGCGTCGCGCGCCAGCGAAGCGGGATGGCAGCTGACGTAAACGATCCGCTTGAACTGCTTCAGCGGCAATTGGGTCAACACGAAATCGGCGCCCGAACGCGGCGGGTCGAGCAACAGACGGTCGAAGCCCTCGCGCATCCACGCCTCACCGCTGAGATCCTTGCTCAGATCGGCGGCATAGAACTGCGCATTGGTCAGTCCGTTATGCTCGGCGTTCTCCCGCGCGCGCTTGACCAATCCGGCCTCGCCCTCCACGCCGACCACCTCGCGCACCGTGCGCGCCAGCGGCAGGGTGAAATTTCCCAGGCCCGCGAACAGATCGAGCACCCGGTCTTGCGGTTGCGGCGCCAGCAGATCCAGCGCGTGCTGGATCATGTGTCCGTTGAGCCCGGCATTGACCTGGATGAAATCCAGCGGCCGAAACTTCAGCTGCAAATCCCACTGCGGCAGCGAGAACACCAGCCGCGGATCGGCCGGCCACAGCGGATGCACGCTCTCCACGCCGCCGGGTTGCAGGAAGATCGCGAACTCGTGCTCGCGGCCGAATGCGGCTAGCGCATCCAGATCGGCCTGCGACAGCGGCGCCAGATGCCGGAAGGTCAGCGCGATGCCGCTGTGGGCGTTGTCGCCGTCGTCCATGCGGTCGCCGCCGATGAACTCCACCTGCGGAATTTCGCGGCGCGCCTGCAGGTTGTCGATCAGTTGCGCGAGCGCGCCGATCTTGTCGCCGACCGCCGGAATCACGGTTTCGCAACGCGCGATATCGGCGACGAAGCGCGGATCGGTTTCGCGGAAACCGACCAGGGTCTTGTCCTTCTTCTCGACCCGGCGCACCGAGAACCGGCCCTTGCGGCGATAGCCCCAGGCCGAATCGGTCAGCGCCGGCAGCACGCGCTCGGGCGTGACATGGCCGATGCGCTCGAAGTTTTCCATCAGCACGCGCTGCTTGGCGAGAATCTGCTGATCCTCGGCCATGTGCTGCAGGGCGCAGCCGCCACAGGTGCCGAAATGCGCGCAGCGCGGCTCGACCCGGTCGGCCGAGGCCTGCAGCACCTCGAGCGTCACCGCCTCGTCGAAGCTGCGCGAACGCGCGGTCTGCTTGGCCATGACCCGCTCACCGGGCAATGCGCCGGCGACGAAGATGGCTTTGCCGGCGTCGTGGGGCGCCTTGGGATCGGTCCGACGGGCCACGCCGCGGCCGTCGTGGGTGAGGCCGGTAATGGCGACCTCGAAGGGGGTTTGATCGATGCGGGCCACAGCTGCTGGCAGGAATCAAAGGGCGCGCATTGTCGCATGGAGCCGGGATCGGGGATTCGAGATCAGGGGGTGGCTGGAACGCGAAAGCAAAAGCCCGCTTGCGCGGGCCCTTGCTCTTACCGATTCCGAATCGCCAATCTCCAATCCCGGCCTTGCTTACTTCTGCTTCCAACCGCCGCCCGCGTCCTGGTACCACCAGCCGCCCTTGGCGCTGTCGATCCACTGCCGCGCGAACACTTGGCGGATCTGCCCTTCCCATTCGGGGTGGCCGTTGGCGACCGCGATTTCGCGGTAGACCGCGGCCGAATCGCGGCCCTGGTCGGCCACCGCCTGGTTGACCGCGACGCGATCGGACAACGGAATCTTGGCCGCATCGCGCACGCTGACCGTGCCGCTGTTGGTGAAGCCCAGCGCGCCCGAATCGAAGTGCGCGCGCAATTGGCCGTCGAAGCGCTGGGCCATGCGCGACTGGATGGCCTGGATCGCCGGGGTCTTGATCGAAATGTCCGGCGATTGCGCGTACGCGCTGCCGATGCCGACCAACGACAGCCAATCGATGCGGCTGGCCAGTCGGCCCCATTCCAACCCCGGGCGATTCAACGAAGCGCTGCCGCCGGGCTTGCCGCCTTCGCTGGGCTTGGCTTCGGGCGCGACCGCGCCGGCTTGATCGCCGATCACCTTCTCGACGAATTCCTTCGCCGCTTCCTTGGCTTCGGCGGCCGGAAAATAGACGTTGATGGTCACGCAGGCCGTCAACATCACGGCGGCGACCGGTACTCCCATCCAACGGCGCATGAGCGAATCCTTCTGGTTGTGCGCATCGCAGCGCGGGTTGAACGAACGACGCTATTGAACCACGGCACCGTTGAACGGCAAGGCTACCCGGCCGGGTTCGGCCCGGACGGCCCGGTTCACTGAACCACCGGCTTGAGTTCGCCCTTGCTGACCGCCTCCAGGCGCTCGAGCAGGGTCGGCCAATCGACCCGGCGGTTATAGCCCACCACGTCCAGATGCGGCACGCCCGCGCCTTGGACGATGGTGAAGCCGCGGCTGCCGTCGGGTCCGGCCTTGGCCGGCCCCAGCCCGTCCATATGGCAGACCTCGTCGGCCAGGCGGCAGGCGATGCCCAGGCGGGCGTAGCCGAAATCGTCGAAGAAGCCGATCAGCCGGTCCTGCAGGCTGCCGACGAAGGACGAATCGCCGACGCTGGACAGATCCTGTACCGCGCGCTGGCTGATCCGCTGGCGCACGCCGCGGGTCTTGCGGGTGTGCAGTTCGGCGTCGAAGGCGGTCGGCTGCCAATCGACCAGACGCAACTGGTCCACGCGCCCGAACAAGCGCCCGGTGATGCTGCCGAAGCCGAACACGCCGGTCAGCGATTCCAGGTCGATATCGTTCAAGGCCAGGTCCGAGCTCAGCGTCGGCGCGACCCCGAACGGACGCTCCATCGCCAGCGACGACACCGCCACGGTGCCGCCGAACAACTGCATGGTCAGGCCGCCGTTGAGTTCGAGCCGGTCGTCGGCGTAGTGCGCCTCCGGCAGGCGGCCGCTGAGCTCGCCGGTGAACGCCGGTCCGTCCAGCGCCTTGGCCAGTTGGCCCACGTCGAGCCGGTCCAGATTCAGGCCGAAGCGCAGATCCAGCCCCTTGCCGCCCGCGGGCGGGCGCAGGCGCAGACCGTCGAAACCGGCGCGGCCGCCGAGCATGGCGAAATCGACCGCGCGTTGCAGGCGCAGCTCGCCGTCGCCGCTGGAGAACGGCAACCGCGCCGCGCCGAATTCCAGGCCGTACAGGGCGCCCTCGCGCCAGCCCAGCTCGCTGCTGCGCGGCGCATCGGCCGAATAGACCACGCTGCCGTCCAGGCCGGAGAAACGGAACCGGCCCTGCTCGTCCTTCAATCCGACTTCGCGCAATGTCGCCTCGGCCTGTTCCAACTCGCCGCCGCGCAAGCGCACGCGCGCCTGCAGCGCCCCGGACATCTCCAGCTTGGCCAGGCCGGCCAAGCCCAGGAAACCGGACAAATAACCGTCGCGCAACGGCGCCAGATCGGCGCTGCGCAGGTCCAGATCCAACGCGGCCAACCCGGCCTGAGCGGTCAGCGCGGCGCTGCCCTCGGCGACGAGGATGTCGCCGTCGCGCCACGACAGCAGCGGCAGCCGCCAACCCTCGCCCGGGCTCTGCGCAGCCTGCAATTTCAGCTCGATCGCACGCTGCTGCATGGAGATGTAGGCATTGCCGAACAGCATCTCGCCGCCGAGCAGGCGGCCGTCGATCGCGACCCGGCTGCCGCGGTCGAGCTCGGCCTGAATCCGCAACTGCGCGCCGAGTTTCTCCGCGGCGATCAGGCCATCGGGCGTGTCCAGCGCGCCGTCGCTGAGCCGCAACGGGCCGGCGATGCGCAGCGGTTCGCGCTCGGGCGCGGCGATGTCGAGATGGCCGTCGAGACGGCCGGCCTTGATCCGTCCTTCCGGCCATGCCTGCGCGACCAGCGCCTGCGCCCAGGCCAGCGGCACCCGCGCCAACTCGATCCGGGTCAGATCCGGCGTGGCCGCGGCGCGATGCAACGACAACGCACTGGCACCCTGACTGAGCCGCGCGTCGGTACTGGCCACGCCCAGGTCCAAGGCCAACCGCAGCGGCCGGCCGCCGGCGCCGCGCAGTTCGCCGTCGCAGCGCCAACCGCCGTGGCCGTCGCGTTGCAGCGGGCAGCGCCAGACCACGTCGCGATAGCGATAACCCAGGTCCGGCGCCTGGATCCGCGCGGCCCGCAGCTCCAGTTCGCCGCGGTCGGCGCCGTCGGGCCAGGTCAGACGCAGTTGCACCTGTTCCAAAATTGCAACAGCCGTCGCAACTCTCGCCATCCTGGCATTCAGCGTGCGCGCTTCAGCATGCCCAGACGCCGCCCACAGCAGGGGCAGCGACAAACCCATCAGGAGGCGTAACATGGTCCGCAGCATGGATGCAGGATAGCGGGCGGAAGCGAACCGGCAATGAAGAATTCCCAGGTCCCACGCGTATTGCTGGTCGAGGACGATCCGACCAGCCGAGCCTTCCTCACCGCGGCCGTCGAGGCGATTCCTGCTTTGGTCGACGGTGCCGACAGCCTCGCCTCGGCGATGGCGTTGAGCGCCGGTCAGGATTATCAGTTGTGGCTGTTCGACGCCCATCTGCCCGACGGCAGCGGCATCGATCTGCTCGAACGTCTGCGCCGGCAACATCCGCGCACCCCGGCGCTGGCCCACACCGCAACGGGCGAAAGCGAAGTGCGTGATCGGTTGATCGCCTCGGGTTTCTCCGAAGTGCTGGTCAAACCGCTGCCGGCGGCGGCGGTGCGCTGCGCGATCCGCCGCCTGCTCGGCTTACCCGAGCATGATCTGCCCGCTGTGCCCGCGCTCAACGGCGCCGGCCAGACTCCGGTCTGGGACGACGACGGCGCCGCGCGCGCGCTCAACGGCAATCGCGCCCATATCGCGACCCTGCGCGGATTGTTCGCCCAAGAACTGCCGAACGCGCGGCGCTCGATTCTGGCGGCCTCGCAGTTGGGCAACATCGAAGCCATGCGCGGCGAACTGCACAAACTGCGCGCCAGTTGCGGTTTCGTCGGCGCCGCGCGGCTGGCGCAAGCGGTGCAAGTGCTGCAGGCGCAACCCGACTCCCCGGCGCTGCTGACCCAGTTCGATCAGGCCGCGCAGGATACGATCGACCAAGCCGGCTGAGCCGCGGTCACGCGGCGGCGCATGCGATCAATCGCCGCCGTCGAGTGGCCCGAATATTCGTGAGCGTGGGCTGCGACTTCCGCCCCATCGCGGCGGCTTGAAGCCAAAGCATCGGGGCTGAAGCCCTCCCACTTTCAAGCCGCTTGGCGCCCGATCAGCCGTCTTCCGCACCCGGCTCGCGCTTGGCCGACACGCGCGACAACTCGGCCAGCATCTCCCAGGACTTCAATCCGCGCGGCCCCAGGTGATGCACCAGCACGCTGCGCATCGCGTGGCGCAAGCCCGGCAGATCCGAAGCCTCTGGCGCGATGTCGTCGGCCAACGCGAGCAGGGCGCGGCCGGTCGCCGCGGCGCTGCGTTCGCCGTGGCCGCGATCGCTGAGCAAACGGCGCGGGCCTTGTTCGGCATCGAGCCGATAACGCGCGGCCGGATCGATCGGCGCGCCCTCGGCGTCGACCCGCCAATCGAAGCCCGAGCCCAAGGCTTCGAGCAGATCGCGTTCGAAGCGACGCAGGGTCCAGGCCAACTGCTCGCCGCCCAATTCCGAGCGGGTTCGCCCGTACAGATCGAACAATTCGGGGAACGGATCGCCGCGCGGCACCAGGCGCAGCAACAGCTCGTTGACGTAGAAACCAGCGAGCGCGGCCTCGCCGTGCAAGCGCGGCGCCGCGTCCACCGCTTCGGCCGCGATCAACCGCGCCAGTTCGCCGCGCAGCAGCGCATCCACGCGGATGTACTGAAACGGCTGCAGGGCCGCACGCAGCACCTGCCGCTTGGGTCCCTGCACGCCGCGCGCGATCAGGCCGATGCGGCCGTACTGCTCGCTCAACGCCTCGACCAGCAAGCTGGTCTCGCGCCAAGGGCGCGTGTGCAGCACGTAGGCGGGTTCGGCGGACAGGCGCATAGGGCCGGGGATTAGGGATTAGGGATTAGGGATTAGGGATTAGGGATTAGGGATTGGGAAAAACGCGCGGCCGGATCGATCCAAGCGCAGTGCGTACTTCAGAGTTGCGAACAACGCGTCACCGCCAGTCAGCGACGGAATCGGCTTGTGCGAATCCCGAATCCCGAATCTCCACTCCCGGCCTCAATCACTCATATCCGAGCTGACGCAGAGCGGCCTCGTCGTCCGACCAGCCCTCGCGCACGCGCACCCAGGTTTCCAGGAACACTTTCGCGCCGAACAGGTGTTCCATCTGCACGCGCGCCTTGGCGCCGATCTCGCGCAGGCGCGTGCCGCCCTTGCCGATCACGATCGCCTTCTGACCGTCGCGTTCGACCCAGATCACTGCGCCGATGCGCAGCAGCGCGCCGTCGACCTCGAAGCGCTCGATCTCCACCGTGGTCGCATACGGCAGTTCGTCGCCGAGTTGGCGCATGACTTGTTCGCGCACCATTTCGCCGGCGAGGAAGCGCTGGCTCTTGTCGGTGATTTCGTCCTCGCCGTACAGCGCTGCCTGTTCGGGCAGCAGCGCCAGCACGGTCTTGACCAGCGCTTCCAGGCCGCTGCGCTTGAGCGCGGAGATCGGATGCACGCCGGCGAATTCGCGGCCTTCGCTGATCCGGGCCAGATACGGCAGCAGCGCGGTTTTGTCGGGGATAAGATCGACCTGGTTGACCACCAGCACCACCGGAAGGCCGGCACCGCGCAAGGCATCGAACGCCAAAGTGTCCTCGTCTTCCCACTTGCCGGCGCGCACGACCAGCAACGCCGCATCGACGCCTTCGAGCGAACCGCGCGCGGCGCGGTTCATCATCCGGTTCATCGCGCGCTTCTGTTCGCGGTGCAGGCCGGGCGTGTCGACCAGCAGCAACTGCCCCTCGGGAAACGTGGCGATGCCGAGCAGGCGGTGGCGCGTGGTCTGCGGACGCGGCGAGACGATGCTGATCTTGGCCCCGACCAGAGCGTTGACCAGAGTGGATTTGCCGACGTTGGGACGGCCGATGACGGCGACGTGGCCGGCGCGATGCGAGGAGGGATTCATTGGCGAATTGTCCGCGCGTGGCGCGGCCAGGGCAAACTCGGATGCGGGCCGCGTTCACGAACGGCGGCGGTAAGGAAGGAAACGGGCCTGTCGAACGGGCTCGTCGAAGGAATGAAGGACGGCTTGGGGGCGCGGCGGCGCTTGCCGGGGAGGGTTCCAGACGACTTGGCGCGGCGTGTCGATCAGCCGCGAAGGGCGGCCCCGCGGGTGGCCGCGAGGCTCAGTCGTCGGCCTTGAGCAGCCGCAAGACCTCTTCGGCCGCGAGTTGCTCGGCGGCCCGGCGCGAGCCGGCCTCGCCCTCGGCGCTCATGGCGGGCTGTCCCAGCGTGCAGCTGACGCGGAAGGTCTTGGCGTGATCCTCGCCGCTCTCCGACAGCAGGGCATACACCGGCAGCGGTTTCTGCCGGCCCTGCAGCCACTCCTGCAGGCGGGTCTTGGCGTCCTTGCCGACCTTGTGCGGCGGCGGCAGCGCGTCCATCGCCGACTGGAACCACGGCAGCACCTGTTCGCGGCAGGTTTCGAAGCCCGAGTCGAGGTAGATCGCCGCGACCACGGCCTCCAGCGCGTCGGCCAGGATCGAATCGCGACGGTGACCGCCGGATTTCATCTCGCCGGGACCGAGCGTGAGCCGCGCGCCCAGCTCCAGCGAACGCGCGATCGGCGCCAGCGCCGATTCGCGCACCAACTCGGCCCGGGCGCGGGTCAATGCGCCCTCGTCGGCCTGCGGCCAGCGCTGGTACAGCGCTTCGGCCACCATCAGATTCACCAACGCATCGCCCAGGAACTCCAGGCGCTCGTTATGCGGCGCACCGGCGCTGCGATGGGTCAGAGCCTGTTGCAGCAACGCCGGATTGGCGAAGCGATGAGTGATCGGATCAATCACCTTCTTTCGTAGTCAATTGCTGCACGGCGTTGAAGTGACCCACCACGTCCAGATTGGCGATCAGCTGACGACGCACTTCGTACTCCACGGTGATTTCCAGACCGCGTTCGTTGCGCTTGATCTTGAAGTTCCCTTGCTTGACGCTGTCGACATAGCTCATTTCCATGCGACGGAAGAACAGGTCGCGCGCCTTGGCGCTGTCCATACGCCCAGCGCCCGGCTCTTTGGCCAGATCGGCGAGCGAGCGCTTGACCGAATAGAACTCCGTGTACATCGGAACCAGCTTCATGCCCATATAGACGAAGACGCCGACCACACCCAGCACAACGATGAAGCCGATCAGCGTTATGCCGCTCTGATTACGTTTCATACCTTCAATCCCCATGTGATCCCAGTTGCCGATTGCGCCGACCGATCCAGGCCCTACCGCTCCAAGCCCCCGCCCCACGGCGTGCGCCGTCAGGGAATGCTATTACCGATCCGGGAAAAATCCACGCCCCCGTCGAAATTCATCCAGATCAGGAAGGCCCGGCCGCGCAGGTTCTGCTCCGGCAGGAAGCCCCAGTATCGGCTGTCCTCGCTGTTGTCGCGGTTGTCGCCCATCACAAAATATTCGCCCTGCGGCACTACCCAGTCGCCTTCGCCCTGATCCAGCAGCGGCGATTCGCTGCGCAGCAGGATCCGATGCACATGCTTGCCGATCTGTTCGCGCAATTCTTGCGCACCGGTCATTTCGGTACCGTTGCCGCGGCCCTGATAGGTGCCGATAGGCGCATAAATGATGGGCTCGCCGTTCACGGTCAGGCGGCCGTCGCGGTAGCTCACCTTATCGCCGGGCAGGCCGATGATGCGCTTGATCCAGTCCTGCTCGGGATGATGCGGCGGCCGAAACACCACCACGTCGCCGCGCTCGGGCTCGCCCATCGCCAGGATCTTCTGGTTGGTGATCGGCAGGCGCAGGCCGTAGGTGAACTTGTTGACCAGGATGAAGTCGCCGGTCAGCAGGGTCGGCATCATCGAGTTCGACGGAATCCGGAACGGCTCGGCGATGAAGCTGCGCAGGATCAGCACCACGAACAAGACCGGGAAGAAGGCCTTGGAGTAGTCGACGACCACCGGCTCCTTGCCGTCGTCGAGCAGGCCCTCGCGCGCGGCGCGGCGCTTGGCCAATACCGCTTTGTCGAGCAACCAGACCAGGCCGGTGAACAGGGTCAACGACACCAGGGCGATTTCGAACCAACGCATGCTTGTTCCTTTGGGCGGGAATGGGAATCGGGAGCGCTCAGTCGGCGACGCGGCGCGTATACGGCGCGGCGCGAAACCTCAATCTCTCAACCCCAGTCCTCGCAGTAATTGATAGCAACGAAAACTTCGGGAAACCCTTGCTGGGAGGGATCGGAATCCATCGGTCCGACGACGCTCACCATTGCCGATTCCCCACTCCCTATTCCCGCTCTTACTTGCTGTCGGTGGAAAGCACCGCGAGGAAGGCTTCCTGCGGAATCTCGACCCGGCCGACCTGCTTCATCCGCTTCTTGCCTTCCTTCTGCTTTTCCAACAGCTTCTTCTTGCGGCTGATATCGCCACCATAACATTTGGCCAAAACGTTCTTGCGCATCGCCTTGACCGTGCTGCGGGCGATGACCTGCGAGCCGATCGCGGCCTGGATGGCGACGTCGAACATCTGCCGCGGAATCAGGTCCTTCATCTTCTCGCACAGATCGCGGCCGCGCCGGTCGGCGTGGCTGCGATGGACGATGATCGACAGCGCATCGACCTTGTCGCCGTTGATCAACGTATCCACGCGCACGAACGGGCCTTCCTGGAAACGCAGGAAGTGATAGTCCAGCGAGGCGTAGCCGCGCGAGACCGACTTGAGCTTGTCGAAGAAATCCAGCACCACCTCGGCCATCGGCAGCTCGTAGCTGATCTGCACCTGGCTGGCCATATAAGTAATGCCGATCTGCACGCCGCGCTTTTCCTCGCACAGCTTGATCACGTTGCCGATGTAGTCCGGCGGCGTGAGGATGTTGGCGCGGATCACCGGTTCGCGGATTTCCGCGACCAAGTTCAACTGCGGCAGCTTGGCCGGGTTGTCCATCGGCAACACCGTGCCGTCGGTCTTGAGCACTTCGTAGATCACCGTCGGCGCGGTGGAAATCAGGTTGAGGTCGTACTCGCGCTCCAGACGCTCCTGCACGATCTCCATGTGCAGCATGCCCAGGAAGCCACAACGGAAACCGAAGCCCATCGCCTCCGAGCTTTCCGGTTCGAAACGCAGCGCGGCGTCGTTGAGGCGCAGTTTTTCCAGGGCTTCGCGCAGCGCCGGATAATCTTCGGCGTCGACCGGGAACAGGCCGGCGAACACGCGCGGCTGCATTTCCTGGAAGCCCGGCAGCGGCTTGGCGGCCGGATCGCTGGCCAAGGTCAGGGTGTCGCCGACCGGCGCGCCGTGCACGTCCTTGATCGAAGCGTTGATCCAGCCCACTTCGCCCGCGCCGAGCTTGGCCAGATCCTTGCGCTTGGGCGTGAACACGCCGACCTTGTCGACCAGATGGGTGCGGCCGGTCGACATCACCAGAATCTTGCTGCCCGGCACGATCTCGCCCTGCATGACCCGCACCAGCGAGACCACGCCGAGGTAGTTGTCGAACCACGAGTCGATGATCAGCGCCTGCAGCTTGTCGGTGTCGCGCGGCTTGGGCGGCGGGATGCGCTTGACGATGGCCTCGAGCACCAGATCGACATTGAGGCCGGTCTTGGCGCTGATCGCGACCGCGTCCTCGGCGTCGATGCCGATCACCGCCTCGATCTCGGCCTTGGCGCGCTCGATGTCGGCGGTCGGCAGATCGATCTTGTTCAGCACCGGCACTACTTCGAGACCTTGCTCTACCGCGGTGTAGCAGTTGGCGACCGACTGCGCTTCCACGCCCTGGGCCGCGTCCACGACCAACAGCGCGCCTTCGCAGGCGGCCAGCGAACGGCTGACTTCGTAGCTGAAGTCGACGTGGCCGGGGGTGTCGATGAAATTGAGTTGATAGGTGTTGCCGTCCTTCGCCTTGTACGGCAGCGAGACGGACTGGGCCTTGATGGTGATGCCGCGCTCGCGCTCGATCGGATTGGAGTCGAGCACCTGCGCTTCCATCTCGCGCGCTTCGAGACCTCCGCACAACTGGATGATGCGATCGGCGAGCGTCGACTTGCCGTGGTCGACGTGGGCGATGATGGAGAAGTTTCGGATCAGGTGCATGCAGGGCGACGTAAGACTCGCCGACTCCAAAGTGTGAACGGACAGGAAAATTAACGGGAGATTATCGCACACCCCCCGCCGCCGGCGGTTCTTGGTGGCGCGGACGTGGCACGGGTCGGAAATCCGCCGGGCCGCGTTCACAGACCGCGACGACGACCGGGCTCGGAGAACCGGCGGCGGACGCAAGAACGCCCGCCGAAGCTCGGCGGGCGCCCGGTACGTCCCGTCTGGACCCGCCGCCTCGGTCCCGCGCTTCCGGCTGGAAACACGGGACCGAGGCCGGCAGGCCGGAATCACTTCGCTTCGCCGCCGGCCTGGACCGCGATGAAGGTGGTCTGGGCGCCGCGACGGACCAGCAGCATTACCGTCTGCCCGGATTGGGCCCCGGCCAACGCCCGGTTCAGCGCCGCAGCGCTGCCGACCGGGGTACGGCCGACCGACAGGATCACATCGCCCGACCGCACCCCGGCATCGCCGGCGGCGGCGCCCGGGTCGCGCACCACCACGCCCTCGCCCGGCTTCAGGCCCAGGCGCTGGCGCGCGGCGGGGTCGACGTCCTGGGCGACGATGCCCAGGGTGTTGCCCTTGGCCGTCGGACCGGCAGAGTCGCCACCGCGATCGGAATCACCGCCGTCGGACAGACCCGCCACGCTGTCGGCATTGAGTTCGTTGATCGCTACGTTGAGTTCGACCGTCTTGCCGTCGCGGAACACACCCAACTTGACCTTCGAACCCGGCGCCATGTTGCCGATCAGCGGCGGCAGGTCGCTGGACTCATGCACGGCCGTACCGTTCACCGAGCGGATCACATCGCCTGGCACGATGCCGGCCTTGCTGGCCGGACCGCCGTCCAACACCTGACTGATCAACGCACCGTTGCTGTCGGGCAACCCGAGACTGCGGGCACCTTCGGAGGTCAACTGCTGCACCACCACCCCGAGCTGCCCACGGCTGACCTTGCCCTTGGAGCGCAACTGCTCGGCCGAATTCATCGCCACGTCGATCGGAATGGCGAAGCTCACGCCCATGTAGCCGCCGGAGTTGGAGAAGATCTGCGAGTTGATGCCGACCACCTCGCCGCTGGTGTTGAGCAACGGGCCGCCGGAGTTGCCCTGATTGATCGCCACGTCGGTCTGGATGAAGGGCACGTAGCGCTGGTCCGGCGCATACGGATTGCTGCGGCCGACCGCGCTGACGATGCCGGCGGTGACCGAATGGTCGAGGCCGAACGGCGAGCCGATCGCGACCACCCACTGCCCGGCCTTGGTCAGGCTGGCATTGGCGGTACGCAGGAACGGCAGGGCCTTGGCGTCGATCTTGAGCAGGGCCACGTCAGATTGCTCGTCGCTGCCGATCACCTTGGCCTTGAACTCGCGGCGGTCGGTGAGCTTGACCGTGACCGTATCGGCGCCGTCGACCACGTGGTGATTGGTCAGCACATAGCCGTCCTGCGAAATCAGGAAGCCGCTGCCGATCGAGCGGGCGCCGCCGCGCGGCTGGCGCGGACCCTGACCGCCCGGACCGCCGGGAACCCCGTCCGGGCCGAAGAAGCGACGGAAGAACTCAGGGATCTGATCCTCATCGAGCTGCGGCGCGTTTCGCGCGGTGCGCTCGCGCTTGGGCGTGACCTCGGCGCTGATGTTGACCACGGCCGGCCCCACCCGCTGGACCAGATTGGTGAAGTCGGGCAAACCGGCGACCAGCGGTGCCGACGGTGTGGCCGCGGGCGGCGGCGCGATCGGCGTGGCCGATTGCTGCGCGGTGCAGGCCACCGGCAAGGCGGCGATGATCGCGCCGACCAGGGCCAGCGACTGCAGAGGGCGGCTGCGCAGGCGGCCCGGGGTGGAACTCATGGGAAAGCGATTCATCGTCAGGCGATTCATGGGGCAGCGACCTCGATACGACGTGGTTATCCGAAGAATGGAGACAAACGGGAGACAACGAGAGCCCATTGCGCGGACGTACCGCGCATTCGGCTGGAGTTCGGGGAGCCCGGCCGCGTTCGACGGCACGGGCTTGAAGACAGGAGCCGGAATCCGCGCCGCAGCGACAGCTTAGGGCTGTGGCTGCGGCCGTTCCTGGACCGGCGGCCGGGATCGAAGCTGCTCGAGCCGGGCTTGCTCAAGCCGGGCTTGCTCGGCCGTGGCGGCCGGCTCGAACGGGTAGAACGAGGGCGAGCCGAGGCCGGAGCTGCCGTAGTTGGCGACATAACCGCTGCCGGCCGCCTGATAGCCCGGCAACGCCGCGCGCGGCCACGGACGGGCGGCCGGCACTTCGCTCTGCTGCGGACGGAACGGATTGGCGTGCGCGGCGTCTGCGACCAGGATCGGTCCGGCACCGCCGGCCGCGGCGAGTGGCAGCTGCGCCTGCAGGCTCTGCCGGTCGGAGGCGCGGATCGCCGCGCGCTGGCTCTGGCCGCGCGAACGGCGTTCGTTGATGCGGCGCGGAATTTCCGCGACCGCGACCGCAGCGGCGGCGATGCCCGAGGCATCGGCCGAGGTCAGCGACGGCTCGGCCTCGGCCGGCACGGCGGCCAGGGCTTCACCGCTCGGCGCCGGGACAGGCGCGGGGTTAGGCGCGGGATCGGGATTGGACTGCGCGGTCTGCGCCGGCGCCACGGTCGCCGATTGCGCGGCCACCTGGGTCGGATCGGCCGCGCCGCTGGCGGAGTCGTCCGCGAACGGCCGCGCCACGAACAGCGCCGCCACCGCCACCGAAGCGGCCAGCGCAGCGCCGCCGATCCAGCCGCGCCGCGAACCGGCCGCGCGACGCGGCTTGATGCCGGCCTCGCTGTGAACGACCGCATCGCGGGTGGCCTGCAACGCCGCGTCGGCGGCGATCGCCGCACTGACGCGGTCGGCGAAACCTTGGCCGGCGAAACCCGGCGCGGCCTTGCCCTGCGCGTGTCCGCGCAGCACGTCGCCGCACAACTGCCAGCGGCCGCAGGTTTCGCGCCATTGCGCATCGTGACCGAGCCGCTTGAGCGCGAAGCGCGCGGCATCGACATCGAGCTCGCCGTCGAACAGCGCGCTCAGATTCTCGCGATCGTCGCCATGGGCATCGGGTTGGAAGGGGGTAGAGGCCATCAGTGAGCGCGCTCCCGGTTGCGTGGGGTACCTTGGTCTTGGTTGTCCAAGAGGGGCCGAAGTTCCGTATCGATGGCCTCGCGGGCGCGGAAAATCCGCGAACGCACGGTGCCGATCGGGCAGGCCATCTTTTGCGCGATCTCTTCGTAGCTCAAACCGTCCACCTCGCGCAGGGTGATCGCCGATCTCAATTCTTCCGGCAGGGACTCGACCACGCGCATGACCGTGCGCTCGATCTCCTGCCGCAGCAACTCGTGCTCGGGGGTGTCGGTGTCGCGCAGGCGCATGCCGGTCTCGAACTGCTCGGCGTCGCCGGCGTCGATATCGTCGGTCGGCGGGCGGCGGTTCTGCGCTACCAGATAGTTTTTGGCGGTGTTCACGGCGATCCGATGCAACCACGTATAGAACTGGGCGTCGCCGCGGAAATTCGCCATCGCGCGGTACGCGCGGATGAAGGTTTCCTGGGCCACGTCCTGGCATTCGCTCCAGTCGGAAATGTAGCGCCCGATCAACGCGGTGATCCGATGCTGGTACTTTCGCACCAAGGCATCGAAGGCCGCGCTGTCGCCGCGCTGGACACGCCTGACCAGCTCCTGGTCCAACAACTCGTTATCGGCCATACCGCGCCGGCACTCCTGTCAGCTCGGCCATGGCCGAACAATGGGACAACCCTGTCGGGGAAAAGTTCAATCGCAGGATTAATGGGGCCACCGGCGACCGCTCGCAACCGCCAAGTGTCACACAAGGCGCGACGGGGCGCCGGAAACGCCCGGCGCGGCGTGCCCGGACAACGCCGATTTGACGGCAGCGAAACAAGATCGGGATGATAGCGTCTTATTCCATACCTGAACGGATGGTGCGGCATGACTGCAGCCCTCGACGGCCTCCCCGCGTTTGACGGCTTACGCGCCCGGCACTGGCACACCGAACTGCGCGAGGACGGCGTATTGGTGCTGTCCTTCGACCGCGAAGGATCGCCGGTCAACACCTTCGCCCAGGAAGTGCTGATCGAGCTCGACGGCCTGCTCGAACGGCTGGCGCTGGATCCGCCCAAGGGTCTGGTGCTGCGCTCGGCCAAGGCCAGCGGCTTCATCGCCGGCGCCGACATCAAGGAATTCCAGACCTTCGACGAGAAGGGCACGGTCGGCGATGCGATCCGTCGCGGCCAACAGGTGTTCCAACGCCTGGCCGAACTGCCCTGCCCCACGGTCGCGGCGATCCACGGCTTCTGCATGGGCGGCGGCACCGAGATCTCGCTGGCCTGCCGCTACCGCGTCGCCAGCACCGATCCGTCGACCCGCATCGGCTTGCCGGAAGTGAAGCTGGGCATCTACCCCGGCTGGGGCGGCAGCGTGCGTCTGCCGCGCTTGGTCGGCGCGCCGGCCGCGTTCGACATGATGCTGACCGGCCGCGCCCTGTCGGCGTCGGCCGCGCGCGCGATCGGCCTGGTCGACAAGACCGCCGAGCCCGCCGTGCTGGTCGATACCGCCGCCGCGCTCGCGCTACGCGGCGACGAGCGCCCGTTCAAGCAGCGCTTCAGGGGCTGGGCGAGCAACACCTGGCTCGCGCGCAAGATCCTCGCGCCGATGCTGGTCAAGCAAGTCGCGCGTAAGGCCAAGAAGGATCACTACCCCGCGCCGTATGCGTTGATCTCGACCTGGGAACGCACCGGCGGCGGCATCCAGGCCCAGCTCGCGGCCGAGCGCAAATCGGTGGTGAAGCTGTCGGGCACGCCGACCGCGCGCAATCTGATCCGGGTGTTCTTCCTGCAAGAACGCCTCAAGGGCCAGGGCGGTAAAGAACACAAGATCAAGAACGTGCACGTCGTCGGCGCCGGCGTGATGGGCGGCGACATCGCGGCGTGGTCGGCCTACAAGGGTTTCGAGGTCACCCTGAGCGATCGCGAACAACGCTTCATCGATGGCGCCCTGGAGCGCGCGCAGGCGCTGTTCGCCAAGAAGGTCAAGGACGAGGCCAAGCGGCCGGCCGTGGCCGCGCGCTTGAAGGGCGATCTGGCCGGCGAAGGCGCCGACATCGCCGATCTGGTGATCGAGGCGATCATCGAAAAGCCCGAGGCCAAGCGCGAGTTGTACCAGCAGGTCGAGCCGCGCATGAAGCCCGATGCGCTGCTGACCACCAACACCTCGTCGATTCCGCTCGACGAACTGCGCGAACACATCCGCCGTCCGGCCCAGTTCGGCGGCCTGCACTACTTCAATCCGGTCGCGCTGATGCCGTTGGTGGAAATCATCCGCCACGACCAGATGGCGCCGGAGACCGAGCAGCGCCTGGCCGCGTTCTGCAAGGCGATCGACAAACTGCCGGTGCCGGTCGCCGGCACGCCGGGGTTCCTGGTCAATCGCGTGCTGTTTCCGTACCTGCTCGAAGCCGGCACCGCTTTCGCCGAAGGCATTCCAGGCCCGGCGCTGGACAAGGCCGCAGTCAAGTTCGGCATGCCGATGGGCCCGATCGAACTGATCGACACTGTCGGCCTGGACGTCGCCGCCGGCGTCGGCGCGGAACTGGCGCCGTTCCTCGGCCTGACCGTACCCTCGGCCTTGGCCAACATCGAGCCGAACAAGCGCGGCAAGAAGGACGGCCAGGGCCTGTACAAGTGGGAGAACGGCCGCGCGCAGAAGCCCGAACTGCCGAAGGACTACAAGGCGCCGAACGACCTGGAAGACCGCCTGATCCTGCCGCTGATCAACGAAGCGGTGGCCTGTCTGCACGACGGCGTGGTGACCGACGGCGACCTGCTCGATGCCGGCGTGATCTTCGGTACCGGCTTCGCACCGTTCCGCGGCGGCCCGATCCAATACGTGCGAGAAACCGGCGTGGACAATGTGCTGGCACGGCTGAAGCAATTGCAGGCGCGGTACGGCGATCGATTCGCGCCGCGGCCGGGCTGGGATTCACCGGCGTTGCGACGGTAAGCGTTCGCGCCATCGGCCACGACGAAAAAACCGCGCATCGCGCGGTTTTTTCGTTTCGGCGATGCGGCAGGCCATGCGCGAAATCGCGCGATCCACCTGTAGGAGCGGCGCGAGCCGCGACCGCGACATCGCAACTACGACGAATGCTTCGCCGTTACCGTTATGCCGCGGTCGCGGCTCGCGCCGCTCCTACAGGGCATCGCGACAATCCGCTCATCGCCGCGCTCAATCGAAAAAATCGAATACCGACCAATCGATGTCGGGAAACTCCAGCCACGACAGATCCAGATCGAAATCGAACCAGCCGCCCGCGCCCGCGCTGACCGCTTCGAGCATCTGCAGCTTCATCCCGGCGTAATCGCATACCTCGCCCAGGGCCGCATGCATGGCGTCGAAATCTTCGTGGCTGTTGAACATCGCATGCGACCAACATTCCACGTCGATCGAGATCCGATTGCGCCGGTTCGCGGCTTTGACTTCCTCGACGCTGTAGTAAGGCTTTCTGCCGTAATGGCGCAACAGATCGTCGCCCACGCGCGTGGCCTGGACGCGCTTATCCGGCGGAGACAGGGCGCACACCGACGACATACGGACTCTCGCGAAAAAAGAACGGCGGCCGGCTTTACATCGTGTGCGTAGGCCGCTCGGCGGTGAGCGTGCCGGCCAGCAAGGCCTCGATCTTGCCCTTGACCGCATCGCCCTCGGCCGTCTCGGCGAACTGCACGCCGATGCCGGCGGCGCGATGCCCCTGCGCCCCGGTCGGGGTCACCCAGACCACCTTCCCGGCGACCGGCAGGCGTTCGGTGGATTCGGGCAGGGTCAGCAACAAGAAGACTTCATCGCCGAGGAAGTAGCGCTTGGGCGTGGCGACGAAGATGCCGCCGTATTTCAGGAACGGCATGTACGCGCTGTACAGCGCGGCCTTGTCCTTGATCGTCAGCGACAAGATGCCCTGCCGCGCTGCGCCCGCTGGTGCGTTCATGCCTTGCTTCCTCCCCCGGCGCGGCGCCCTTCGTCGGCGCGCCAGACCATCAACAGTTCCACCACCGCCAGATCGGCGCGTACCGTGGTCCGCAACAAGTCGCGGGTCCGGTTGGCTCGATCGAACCAAGCCGCAAGACTGCGCTGGCGCGCCGGGTCGGTCAAGCCGGAAGCGGCCTCGGCGAGCGCGATGTCGGACGCGTGTCGCAGACGCAGGGCCGCGTGCTCGTCGCCGACCCAGCGTTGCGCGATCTCCGGCGCCGAAGTTTCGCCGCGCGCGAGCTTGCCCAGATCCGCGGCGACCTCGCGGCGCAGCTTCAGGCCATCGCCGCCTAACCATTCGTGTGCCA
Organism: Lysobacter sp. CA199; assembly: GCF_052078715.1. Lineage (NCBI taxonomy): Bacteria > Pseudomonadati > Pseudomonadota > Gammaproteobacteria > Lysobacterales > Lysobacteraceae > Lysobacter > Lysobacter sp. CA199. The sequence continues at coordinate 229,243 of NZ_JBQJIL010000001.1, forward strand.
AACCCGGATGCCCGCGCGCCGCTTCGAACGCCTCGCGCGTGGCCGCCTCGCCATGGCCCTGAGCCTTGAGCCAGGCCAGCGCTTCCTCCGGCTGCGGCAAACGGAACTCCAGCCGCTGGCAACGGCTGCGGATCGTCGCCGGCAGGCGCGCCGGGTGCGAGCTGACCAGCCACAGATAGCGCCCCGGCACCGGTTCTTCCAAGGTCTTGAGCAGCGCGTTGCAGGCCGCGGTGTTGATCGAGTCGGCCGGATCGATGATCGCGATCTGCGCGCCGCCGTACTGCGCCGTCAGCGACAGACGCTCGGACAGATTGCGGATCTGTTCGATCACGATCTCGGTGCGCAGCCGGGTGCCTTCCTTGTTCGGCACGAAACTCACGAGCTGATAGTCCGGATGGGTGCCGGCGGCCAGCAGCAGACAGCTGCGGCAATGGCCGCAAGGCTCGCCCTGCGCGCTGCGCTCGCGGCACAGCAGGCCCTGGGCCAGACGTTCGGCGACGGAGCGCTTGCCCAACTGGGCCGGGCCGCAGAACAGCAATCCGTGGCCGAGGCGGCCGGCGTCGATCGAGGCCTTGGCCTGATCGTAGATGCGCCGCTGCCAGGGCGCGAACGCCGCGCTCATCGCCCTGCCTGCGCGATCAACGCGCGCAGCCGCGCGACCGCCTGCGCGGCGACCGCGTCGGCCGCCTGGCTGGCGTCGATGACTTCGAAGCGCCCGGCCTCGGCCTCGGCGCGGTCGCGATAGCCTTGGCGCACGCGTTCGAAGAAATCGTTGCGCTCGCTTTCGATGCGATCGGCGGCGCCGCGGCCGCGCATGCGCTGCAGGCCCACTTCCACCGGCACATCCAGCAGCAAGGTCAGCGCGGGCCGGATGCCGACCACGCGGCGTTCCAGATCGGCGATGAAGTCCGCATCCAGGCCGCGGCCGCCGCCCTGGTAGGCATAGCTGGCGTCGGTGAAGCGATCGCTGACCACCCAGGCGCCGCGCTCCAGCGCCGGCAGGATCGTCGTGCGCACATGCTGGGCGCGCGCGGCGAAAGCCAGCAGCAATTCGGTTTCGGCAGTCGCCGGCTCGTGATGGGTGTCGAGCATCAGTCCGCGGATCTGCTCGGCCAGCGGGGTGCCGCCGGGCTCGCGGGTGTAGACCGCCGCGATGCCCTGCGCTTCGAACGCTGCGCGCAAGGCCGCCAGCACGGTCGATTTGCCCGCGCCTTCGCCGCCTTCCAAGGTGACGAAGCGCGCGTGGATGGGCAACGTCATCGGCCTGCTCCAGGCTTGACCGGTGTGGCCGGCGCTTCGCCCGCGGCCGGCGTTTCGGCCGCTTCTTCCAGCACCGCCTTGCCTTCCTCCGGCTGCCCGCGGGTCTGGTTCTGCCGGTAGCGCTGCAGATACAGCCGCACGTTGGCCTGATGCTGGGCATAGGTCGCGGCGAACAGGCTGCGGCCGCTGCCGTCGCCGGACGCGACGAAGAACAGCGCATCGCCCGGGGCCGGATTGGCGGTGGCCTTGAGCGCGGCGCGTCCCGGCATCGCGATCGGCGTCGGCGGCAGGCCGGTTCGGGTGTAGGTGTTGTACGGCGTGTCGGTCAGCAAATCGCGCTTGCGGATGTTGCCGTCGTAACTCGGGCCGATGCCGTAGATCACGGTCGGATCGGTCTCCAGCTTCATGCCCAGCTTGAGCCGGCGCTCGAACAAACCGGCGATCTGCGAGCGCTCCTGCGCGATGCCGGTTTCCTTCTCGACGATCGAGGCCATGATCAGCAGCTCGGTCGGACTCTTGAGCACGCTGTCCTTGTCGCGCGCCTTCCACGCCGCGGCGACGGCTTTGTCCATCTCGTCGGCGGCGCGCTTGAGCACGTCCACGTCGCTGTCGCCGCCGGTGTACTGATAGGTCTCGGGCAGGAAGCGGCCTTCCGGATGTTGGCCAGCGCGTCCGATTTCCTTCATCAGCGCCGAATCGTCCAACTGCCCGGCGCGTTGCTTGAGCGGCGTCGCCCGCGCCAGCGCGGCGCGCAGGTCGCGCATGTTCCAGCCTTCCACGATAGTGAAGCGGTGGCTGATGACCTTGCCGTCGCGCATCGCCAGCAACAGCGCGCGCGGGCTGGTGCCCGGCTCCAGCGAATACTCGCCGACCTGCAGGCGGCCGGCCGCGCCCAGTTGCTTGGCCAGCGCGCGCCATTCCAGTTCCTGGCCCTCGCTCACGCCAAGCGCGCGCAGCTTGCGCACCACCACCGGCAGCGAGTCGCCGCGTTCGACCAGCAGCGTCTCGCCTTTCTCCAACCCGCTCATCGGCGCGTTGGCGAAACCCTCGTAGCGTTGCCACAGCCACCCGCCCGCCGCGGCCACGGCGGCCAGCAACAGCAGGATGACGATCAGACAACCGCAGCCACGCTTGCGGCCTTTTTCCTTTGCAGCCACGAAACCTCCTCGAACGATCCGGACCCGCCGCGCCGCCGACCGTCGCCCGCGGGTGCGGCGACTCAGTCTTCGAGCGGAACCAAGGCGGGATGGGCTGCGCCGAGCCGGCGCCGCAGCCCGGCCAAGGCCGGATGCGGCGCCCAATGCCGCTCGCCGAGCCGCGCCACGGGCAGGATACCGCGCACGGCGTTGCACAGGAAAATCGCATCGGCGCGCTGCAGATCCTCGGGACTCAGACGCTCGACCCGGGCCTGGGCGAGCGGGATCAGGAACTCGCGGCAGATACCGGCGACGCCGCAGCGCTCCAGCGGCGGTGTGCGCCACTGCCCGTCGATCAGCGCGAACACATTGGCCGCGGTCGCGCAGACCACCTCGCCGGCGGCATTGCGCAGCAGGCCCTCGTCGATCGCCGGATCGTCCCATTCGGCGCGCGCCAGCACCTGTTCGAGCCGGTTGCAGTGCTTCAGACCCGCCAGCGCCGGCTGTTCGGACAGGCGCAGATCGCACCAGCGCAGGTTCAGACCGCCGGCCCGCGGCGCAGGGGGCACCGGATGCCGCGAGATCGTCCAGACCGGTTCGGCCTGCACCGACGGCGCGTAGCCGCGGCCGCCTTCGCCGCGGGTCAGGATCAGTTTGAGTACCGCGCCCAGGTCTTCGAGCAGTTGCGCGGCCTCGCAGCGGACCTGCGCCGGATCGGGCAACGGCAGCCCTATACGCTGTGCGCCGCGCGCCAGCCGCGCCCAATGCGCGCCCCACCACGGCAGTTCGCCGCGATGCGCGAGCAGGGTCTCGAACAGGCCGTCGCCATAGGCGTGGCCGCGATCGTACGGCGAGAGCGCATCGACCCGCTCGCCGCCGCGGAAGATGCGGGCTTCGTTCATGGCGTGGCCGATGCGGTCGTCATGCATCGCATCCTAGCGCCGGCGCGGCTGTTGTAGGAGCGGCGTAAGCCGCGAATGCGAACTTACCCGTACGACGAACCCCGCCGCAGCCCTGTAGGAGCGGCGCAAGCCGCGACTGCGAATCCGCAAGCGCATTGCAGGTATCGGCGTAGTTGTGAACTCGCAGTCGCGGCTCGCGCCGCTCCTACAGGGGGCGAAAGAAGATTCTTCGCCGCCAGAAAACGAAAAGCCCGCGAAGACCGAAGTCTGCGCGGGCCTTTCGCATGCGACAACGCGGTCAGATGCGCTTGAACACCAGGGTGCCGTTGGTGCCGCCGAAGCCGAAGCCGTTGGACACGGTGATGTCGACCTTGGCGTCGCGCGCGGTGTTGGGCACGTAATCCAGATCGCAACCCTCGCCCGGCTCGTCCAGGTTGATGGTCGGCGGGATGATGTTGTGATGCAGCGCCAGCACCGAGAAGATCGCCTCGGCGCCGCCGGCCGCGCCGAGCAGATGCCCGGTCATCGACTTGGTCGAGCTGACCATGGTCTTGTAGGCGTGGTCGCCGAGCGCGCGCTTGATCGCCAGGGTCTCGGCCAGATCGCCCAGCGGCGTGGAGGTGCCGTGCGCATTGAGATAACCGACCTGATCCGGGTTGATCCCGGCATCGGCGAACGCCGCCGCCATGCAACGCGCCGGGCCTTCGCCGTTCTCGCTCGGCGCGGTCATATGGAACGCGTCGGAGGTGGCGCCGAAACCGGCCAGCTCGCAGTAGATGCGCGCACCGCGCGCCTTGGCGCGTTCGTACTCTTCCAGCACCAGGATGCCGGCGCCGTCGCCGAGCACGAAGCCGTCGCGTTCCTTGTCCCACGGCCGCGAGGCGTGGATCGGATCGTCGTTGCGGGTGGACATCGCTTTCATCGAGCAGAAGCCGCCGACCGAGGTCGGCGAGGAGCCGCGCTCGGCGCCGCCGGCGACCATGACGTCGGCATCGCCGTACTGGATCATGCGCATCGCCATGCCGATGGAATGGTTGGACGTGGCGCAGGCCGAGACGGCGGAGAAATTCGGGCCCTTGATGCCGGTCAACAGCGAGACCTGACCGGGCAGCATGTTGATGATGGTGCTGGGCACGTAGAACGGCGAGATCTTGCGCGGGCCGCCCTCGTGGTACTTGATGGTCTGCTCTTCGATGCCGAGCAGGCCGCCGATGCCCGAACCGATCAGCGCGCCGATGCGCTCGGCGTTGGAGTCGTCGACGGTGATGCCGGCGTCCTTTAACGCCATCAGCGAGGCGGCGACGCCGTAATGGATGAACTCCTCCATCTTCTTGGCGTCTTTCGAACTCACCCCGTAGTGGGTGATGTCGAAGTCGCGCACTTCACCGGCGATACGCGTGGTGAACAGCGCGGGATCGAAATGAGTGATCGGGCCGATGCCCGAACGGCCGTTGACGATGCCGTCCCAACTGCTGACGACGTCGTTGCCCAGCGGAGAGACCAGACCGAGGCCGGTGACGACCACACGGCGGTTGAAGGAACGGTTGGACATGCAGCCTTACCTCTGTTGAATCCGTCTGCGTACGCTACGCCGGCGTACTGACCGGCCGTAAAAGCACGGGGCCGCAATGCGGCCCCGAGTTGTCACTGATATGCGGTAACTGCGCGAACGCCACGCGCGTTTTCAGGCACGCGCGGCATTCGTCAGGCGCCTTACGACTTGACGTGCGCCTTGACGTAATCGATCGCCTGCTGCACCGAGGTGATCTTCTCGGCTTCTTCGTCCGGGATTTCGCACTCGAATTCTTCTTCGAGGGCCATCACCAGCTCGACCGTGTCGAGCGAATCCGCGCCGAGGTCGTCGACGAACGAAGCGTTGTTGGTGACTTCTTCTTCCTTGACGCCCAGCTGTTCGACCACGATCTTCTTGACGCGCTCTTCGATGCTGCTCATGGATGCTGCTCCTCCCGTGAGGGGTTTTTCGATGGAATAGTCTAATGGAATCGAGGGGTTTCGCGAGGCCGGCTCCCGGCCTTGATAAAATCCCTTTTGGTTCAATCGCTTACTAGCCTACGCCAAGGCTTTAGGGCATGTACATGCCGCCGTTGACGTGCAGCGTTTCGCCGGTGATGTAGGCCGCCCCAGGGCTGGCCAGGAACGCCACCGCGCGGGCGATGTCGGCCGGTTCGCCGAAGCGACCCAGCGCGATTTGTTCGAACATGGCCTTCTTCGCGTCCTCGGGCAAGTCGCGGGTCATGTCGGTGTCGATGAAGCCGGGGGCGACCACGTTCACGGTGACGCCGCGGCTGCCGATCTCGCGCGCCAGCGACTTGCTGAAGGCGATTACGCCGGCCTTGGCCGCCGCGTAGTTGGCTTGGCCGGGGTTGCCGGTCACGCCGACCACCGAGGCGATATTGATGATCCGGCCCTTGCGCGCCTTCATCATCGAGCGCATCACCGCCTTGCTGGTGCGGTACACGCTGGTCAGATTGGTGTCGAGAATGGCTTGCCAGTCCTCGTCCTTCATCCGCATCAGCAGGTTGTCGCGGGTGATGCCGGCGTTGTTGACCAGGATCGAGATCGCGCCGACCTGCTTGGACACGCCGTCGATCAGCGCCTCGATCGAGGCCGCGTCGGCCACGTCCACCACCCGGCCGTGGCCGCCCTGCGCGGCCAGGCGCGCGGCGATGGCCTGGGCGCCGGATTCGCTGGTCGCGGTTCCGATCACGGTCGCGCCCTGCGCGGCGAGCTCGTCGGCGATGGCCGCGCCGATGCCGCGGCTGGCGCCGGTGACCAGTGCGATTTCGCCCGAAAGCGGTGGGGTGCTCATGCATTCACTCCGTTCAAAACATACTGCGTTGCGGGCTGGGACTGCGCGCGGACGCGAGACCGGGCTGGCCCCGATCGTATCGGGTTACGGCCGTGGAACCCGCGCCGGAACCGTCGCCTCACGGGCGCCGGGCCGGCCGATGTTGCGACCGCAGCAAAGCGTACAGGCTGGGACGGGAGTTGAGTAGCGCACGCGGGGCCTCCCGGCGCGCGACACGGGGCCGGATCACGGATGGAATACGACCGCGCGCGCAGCCGACCTGTGCGCTGGTCGTACACATCGCTCAACGTGACCCAAGCCGCGTTCGTCCGCGCCATGCCAACGCAATACTCACCGTTCAGCATGATCGAAGCGGCACCGCCATCGGCGCGCGCGCCGCCGCTGCCCTTCCCGACCCCACTCTTCCTTCCGAGGCGCGATCCATGACCGCCAGTCGCAGACGTTACGAAAATAAAGTAGTGCTGATCACCGGCGGAGCGACCGGCATCGGCAAGATCACCTCGACCGCCTTCGCCCACGAGGGCGCGACCGTGGTGTTCACCGATCTGTCGGACGAGCACGGCCCGGCGTTTCAGGCGCAGTTGCGCGAACACGGCGGCCAGGCGCATTTCATTCAGTCCGACGTCACCGACCCGGTCCAGTCCGAACGCCTGATCGCCGACATCGCGCAGCGTTTCGGCCGCCTGGACGTGGCGGTCAACAACGCCGGCGGCATCCTGGCGCCCGACGAGTTGGGCACCGGCGTTCACGACACGCTCGAAGAGGGCTGGGACCGCAATATCGCCTTGAATCTCAGCGGCGTGTTCCTCGGCATGAAGTACCAGATCCGGCAAATGCTCAAGCAAGGCGGCGGCGCCATCGTCAACACTGGTTCGATCGCCGGCATGGTGGTCGATGTCGACTTCACCAGCCTGTCCTACAGCACTGCCAAGGCCGGCATGATCCACATGAGCAAATGGGCGGCGGTGAAGTATGCGAAAGACCATATCCGGGTGAACGTGGTGGCTCCGGCGGCGGTGGCCACCGAAGCGACCAAGGCCTTCCTGAGCGATGAAATGAAATCTTTCCTGGCCGGTCAATCGCCGATGCAGCGCATGTCCGAGCCGGAGGAAATCGCTAACGCCACCTTGTGGCTGTGTTCGGACGAGGCGTATGGCGTCACCGGCGTTACCTTGCCGGTGGACGGCGGCCTGGCGGCGAAATAATCCGCGCGGCTCAGCGCCAGTCGGCGAGCGCGGTTTCGAACTCCGCCGGAGTGCCGATCGCGCGGCCGTCGATGGCCTTGTCGATGCGCTTGACCAACCCCGCCAGCACCTTGCCGGGACCGCATTCGGCGATGCGCTGGGTACCGCGCGCGGCCAGGGCCTGCACGCAACCGCTCCAACGCACCGGCAGATAGAGCTGCCGCACCAGCGCGTCGCGGATCGCCTCGACATCCTCGTGGCTGTCCGCGTCGACGTTCTGCACCACCGGCAGCGCCGGCGCGTTCCAGTGCAGGCCCGCCATCGCCTCGGCCAGGCGGTTGGCGGCTTCGCGCATCAGCGGCGTGTGCGAAGGCACGCTGACCGCCAGTTTGACCGCCTTGCGCACGCCGGCTTCGGCCAGACGCGTGAGCGCCTTGTCGACCGCGCCGGCGTGGCCGCCGATCACGATCTGGCCCGGCGAGTTGTAGTTGGCCGGCACCACCACTTCGGTGCCCGACACGGCCTGGCAGATCTCCTCGACCAACGCGTCCTCGGCGCCGAGCACCGCGGCCATCGCGCCGACGCCGGCCGGCGCGGCTTCCTGCATCAGCTGCCCGCGCAGGCGCACCAGGTGCGCGCCGTCGCGCAGCGACAGCGCGCCGGCGGCGACCAGCGCGGTGTATTCGCCCAGGCTGTGGCCGGCCAGTTGCGCCGGCTGCGCGCCGCCCTGGGCCTGCCACAGGCGCCACACCGCCACGCCGGCCGCGAGCAATGCCGGCTGGGTGTATTCGGTGCGATTGAGCATTTCTTCCGAGCCGCCCTGGCTCAGCGCCCACAGGTCCGCGCCCGCGCCGTCGCTGGCTTCGCGGAAAGTCTCGCGGATCTGCGGATGCAGTTCCGACAACTCGGCCAGCATGCCCAGCGATTGCGAGCCTTGGCCCGGAAAGACGAAAGAAAGTCGCTGATCGCTCACGCGCGCTGCCGAATCGATAAGGAGGGCGAATGATACGGGCGAAAAGCGGCCAGCGTCTGTACCCGGCGGTACGGCGTCACGCCGCGTCGCAAAGTGACGCAGGCCGCCGCGGCGCGATCGCGCTGCGGATATGGAGCGCGGCGCGCGCTCGCCGCGCCGGCACCGAGGTTCAGTCGATGAGCTCGGCCATGTGCTTGACCGAATCGAGCTCGCGATCGGGCGCGAAATCGATCCCCAGACCGATCAACACCGCGAACAGCATCCACACCCAGGCCGCGCGGCGCAGCGCGCGCACCGCGCCGCCCAAACCCTGCGCGCGGCGCCCGAGCCAGCGGGTGACCGATTGGACGAAACCGAGCCGGTCGGCGGCATCGCCGAGCCCGATCCGCACCTCCTCGGCTTCGCCGCGCAACGATTCGGCGATGATCGCGCTGAGTTCGCGATCACGATCGCGGAAATAACGCGAAGTACCGGCGGCGAAGATCAGCCAGTCGCGGATCTGCGCCTGTTGCACGGTCATGATTTCGCCCGGGTCTTCCTCGAAATCGATGAAGCCGATGCGGCCGTGTTCGTCGATGGTCAGATTGCGCGCCAGCGGCTGGCCGATGTAGCCGCCGAGCGCATGCACCTGCGCCAGCGTGCGCGCGGCGCGATGCACCAGCGTATAGGCTTCATCGGCGCTGGAACGGCGCAGCCGCGCCGACAAGGTTTCGCCGATGTCGCTGAGCAGCAGATAGGTATCGCCTTCGCCGAGGATGCTCGGCACGCGCACGTCGCAGGCGGCCAGTTCCAGCAAGCGCCGCTGCTCGGTTTCGCGCGCGCCCGCGCCGACCCGGTGCGGCGGCGGCCGCAACGCGGGCACGCCGAGGCGGCGCACGGTCAGATCCAGCGCGCGCAAACGTAAACGGCGGCTGCCGCCGCCATAGGATTTAAGCCAGGCCGTGTGGCCCTGCATCGACAATCGAGTGACCATGACGCGAGTCCTGTGCGTGACGGTCGCCGCAGCGCCAGGACTGCGCAAAGGCGTCCTGGCCGTGGGGCCGCTCCGTCGCAGGAGCGGGCGCCCCTGTCGAGGCATCAGTAACGCAGCAGAGCCGAACCCCAGGTGAAACCGCCGCCAAAAGCCTCAAGCAGCAAAAGCTGGCCGCGCTGGACCTTGCCCGAGCGCACCGCTTCGTCCAGCGCCAACGGCACCGAACCCGAGGAGGTGTTGCCGTGGCGATCGACGGTGACGATCACCCGATCCATCGGCATGTCCAGGCGCTTGGCCGTGGCTTCGATGATGCGCAGGTTGGCTTGGTGCGGAATCAGCCAGTCGATCTCGTGACGGTCCAGGCCGTTGGCTTCCAGTGTCTCTTCGACCACCGAATCCAGCGCCTTGACCGCGTGCTTGAACACTTCGTTGCCGGTCATCAGCACTTTGACGCCGGCATTGTGTTCTTCGGGTTTGAAGCCGACCGACACGCCGACCGGATTCCACAGCAGTTCCTTCTTGCCGCCGTCGGCGTGCAAGTGGGTGCTGAGGATGCCGGTTTCGCTGTCGGCCTTGAGCACCACCGCGCCGGCGCCGTCGCCGAACAACACGCAGGTCGCGCGGTCGTTCCAGTCGAGCATCCGGGTCAGGGTTTCCGAGCCGACCACCAGCACGGTCTTGGCCGAGCCGGAGCGCACGAACTTGTCGGCCACGGTCAGCGCATAGACGAAGCCCGAACAGGCGGCATTGACGTCGAAGGCCGGGCAGCCGTTGGCGCCCAGGCGGTGCTGCAACAGGCAGGCGCTGGACGGGAAGATGAGGTCCGGGGTGGTGGTGCCGAACACGATCAAGTCGATCTCGGCGGCGTCCACGCCCGCCGCTTCGAGCGCGCGCAGCGAAGCGTGATAGGCCAGATCGACCGTGGTCTCGCCTTCGGCGGCGACGTGGCGCTCGCGGATGCCGGTACGGCTGACGATCCATTCGTCGCTGGTATCGACGAATTGCGCGAGGTCGGCGTTGGTCAACACCTTTTCCGGCAGATAGCTGCCGGTGCCCGCGATACGGGCGTAAATCCGATCTGTCATCACCACTCCGCGGAGTTGCCGTGTGTCGGCTCGCGCAGTGAGCATCGATCGATCCGACGCAGAGCCGCGCAAGCCACCGGGAAACAGGACCGCCAGCAAAAGCTGGCGGTAGTACGAAGCCGCGGCGGCCGCAGGTCTGTTGTCACGCGGACGCGTCTCCATGCTCGATCGTCAGCAGGGACGGTCCGATCGGTGCCGGCACGGTGTCGTTCGGCACCGGCGCCGGCCCAGATCGGCGGCGACGCGCACCTACTCCAGGCGCGCGGCGCGGCGTGTCGGAAGAGGCTTACTCTTCGTCGGCGACGCTGGACTTGGTGTCGATGACCTTCTTGCCGCGGTAGTAACCGTCGGCGGTCACGTGGTGGCGGATGTGGGTCTCGCCGGTGGTCGGGTCGGTGGCCAGCTGCTTGCTGGTCAGCGCGTCGTGGGCGCGGCGCTGGCCGCGGCGGGACGGGGAAACGCGGGACTTCTGGACAGCCATGGTCTTGCTCCGGAAAAGCGGTGGAAACCTGAGGTGGATAGCGTAAGCCCGATTAGCAGGAGCTTGCTGACTCGCCTGCAGGTCGGAGTGGAACGATTTGATTTGAAACCAATACGTGCGTCAGTTCTTTTTCTTCAGCGAAGACAGCGCCGCGAACGGATTGGCGCTGTCCTGCTCGGCCTGCGGCGCCGGCCAGTCGGCTTCGACCGCTTCGCTGCCCGGCGAGATCGGCACCACCGGCACGGCGAGGATCAGTTCGTCCTCGACCAGCTCCGAGGCCCGCAGCATGCCGTCTTCGGGCATCAGCAAGGGCTCGTAGCCTTCCGGCAACGCCGCTTCGTCGGCCTCCTCGCGGATCAGCCCCAGACGCTGGAGGATCTGAACCGGGAACAAGAACCGCTCCAGGGTGCGCTGGCACAGCAACGGCAATTCGGTGTCGATCTTCAGCTCGACGTAAGGCACCTTGAGTGCGTCGCTGTCGAAATCCAGCGAGTACTCGACGAAGCCCTGCGTATCGAGCAGTACGCCTTGCAGCCGGGTCAGGGCCGACAACGGCAGACGGCCTTCCACGCCACGCCGTGCCGCCACCAGCCGCCAGGCATCCAGAAGATCGGGCACCCGCCCGGATGGCACATCGGCTGACATAAGCCGCGGAATGTTAGAGACCGACCGGGGCTGTGTCAAACCGTAAGCCCCGGGCGGCGCAGGGATTTGCCGCCGGCCGGGGCGGACGTGCAGACTTCCGGGCATTGTCCCCGCGTCGAGTCCGGCTTGATCAACGTCCTGTTCATGATTCTGGCCGTGCTGGCGGCCTCGGCCGCGGGCCTGGTCCTGTACCGCCCGCTGCGGCGCCAGCGCGCGATGCGCGAGGTGCTCGACGCCGCCGACGCGCTCGAAGCCCGGCTGCGCGCGGCCCGGGCCGAGATCGAAGCGGTGGCCGGCGACGAGGGCCGCGACCCGGTCGGCGACGCGATGCGCGAGATGCTGCGCCAGCGCCTGTGGCTGCGCGATCACGGCCGCCGGGCCAGCGTGTCGCAGTTGGCCGAAGTGCGCGCCTCGATCGACGATGCGCGCGGCCGGATCGAGCAGCAGCTGAACAAGATCGAGCAGGCGCGCGCGCCGCTGGCCTGAACCGCGCCCTGGCCGGCTTTGCCCCGGCCAGGCCGGCCGCGCGACCGGACCTGAACCATCGGCCGCCTGCGCAGGCCTTACCAGCCCCCTGCGCGCACGGCCGCCCAAACCCATCCTTTCCGAGCCGCCGCCATGTCCGCCCCGCTCCTGCTCGCCTCCACCTCGGTCTATCGGCGCGAACTGCTGACCCGCCTGGGCCTGGCCTTCGACATCGCGCGTCCGGACACCGACGAAACCCCGCAGCCTGGCGAAGCCCCGGCCGCCCTCGCCAGCCGTCTGGCCGTGGCCAAGGCCGCGGCGGTCGCCGCGCTGCATCCGCAGGCCTGGGTGATCGGCTCGGACCAGGTCGCCGAGTTCGACGGTCGCCCGATCGGCAAACCCGGCGGCCGCGAAGGCGCGCTGGCGCAGTTGGCGGCGATGTCGGGCCGCGAAGTGCGTTTTCTGACCGGGCTGTGCATCGCACGCCACGGCCATCCGCCACTGACCGCGCTGGACACCACGGTGGTGCGCTTTCGCCCGTTGAGCCCGGCGGAGATCGCGCGCTATGTCGATGCCGAGCAGCCTTACGACTGCGCCGGCAGTTTCAAATCCGAAGGATTGGGCATCGCGTTGTTCGAAGCGATCGAATCGCGCGACCCGACCGCGTTGATCGGGCTGCCGTTGATCGCGACCGCGCGGTTGTTGCGCGAGGCGGGTTACGCGTTGCCTTGAGGGCGATGTGAGGAAGCCGAAGTCTTTTGTGGGAGGGGCTTCAGCCCCGACGCTTTTCGCTCAGATTGCCGGTAGTTCGAAGCAAGCGGATCGAAAAGCGTCGGGGCTGAAGCCCCTCCCACAAAAGCTCACGAGCGCATCGATCGCTTCGCTCGATCAACACCACGCATTCACCGCCGCCGCACTTCGATCGGCTGCTCCGCCCAATCCTCGATGCTGCCGTCCTGGCCATGCAGTCGCAGGCCCAGCCAATGCCGCCCGGGCGCCTCGGCATCGAGCGAGACCTGCGCGCGGAAACCGATCTTGGGATGCTGCGGATCGCTGGAGCGTCGACCGTCGGCGAGCGCCCAGTAATCGCGCACGCCCGGCCGTTCGCCGCCGTACTCGGCCTGAGCGACCACGCGTCCGTCGAGCATGACCTCCACGCGCCGCAGACCCACGCCGTCCTTGAACGCCCAGCCGTTGACCTCGAACACGCGCTCGACCTTGCGCCCCGCCGCCGGCGCATCGATCCAGGCCATCGCCGGAGTCGTGCAAGCGCCTTCGCGCGGCGCGCCGTCGAAGGCGAACAAGGCGAAGCGCTGGCGCCCGTGATCGATGTTGATGATCTGCGCCGGCGGCAACGGCCCGACCATCGCGCACAGGTCGTGATAGCGCTGCAGCAGATTCTTGTATTCCACTTCGGTCACGCCGACCACCAACAGCACCGGCGCCTGGCCCCAATCGGCACGGCCGGCGCGCTGCAGGCCCCACAGCTGCAACTGCGGCGCGCGGCCGTGCTTGTGGTTGATCGGGTGATCGAGCACTGCGATGCGCGGATCGTCGAGCGCGAACCCGAGCTCGGCGCCGACCTTGAAGTTGTCGGCGACGACGCGCGTGCCCGGCGGCATCGCCTGTTGCCGTGCGCGCACCGCGCGCGCCAATTCGTCCCAGCCGGCGAAGTTGGACGGATACCACTTCTCGCCGGCGCTGCGCGCGCGCAGTTCCGGCATCGACACGGCCACGTAATAACCGAGCATCGCCAACAAGGTCGCGCCGGCCAGACCCGCGGTCAGTCCGCGCAGCCACTCCGGCCAGCGCGAGAGCACCATCGGCAGCAGCGGCAACAAGGCCAGAAAGCCCGGCAACGGCCAATGGAAACTGACTCGCTCGGTATCGGCGAAGAAGCCGAGCACGAAGAAACCGGCCACCACCAGGCTGCCGAGCAGCGCCAGATAACGCGTCACCGGCGAGGCGTCGCGCGCGCCGCGCCAACCGGTCACGGCCAGCGCGACGAACAGCAGCGGCGTCACCAGCAGGGCCTGGATCGCGATGAACCACAACCCTTCGATGTGGAACGACCACGGATGCCGGTCGACCAGTTGGAAGCGCAATCCCGCGTCGGCGTTGTCCATGTTCCAGGCCACCAGCGGCGCCCACGCCGAAGCGCCGATCGCCACCGCGGTAAGCACGCGCGCATCGCGCAGGGCGCGCCGCCCTTCCGGCAACAGCATCAGCGCCGCGAAACCGACTCCGATCACGGCGATGAAGCGGTAGTGACTCAAGGCGCCCAGGGCCAGACCGGCGGCGAGTTCCACCGCAGTGCGCGCATCGACCTCGCGCAGCAGGCGCGCGCCCGCGTCCAGGCACAACAAAGTCGCCAACGCCATCATCGCGTCGGGCAAGGCGAGCACGCCCAAGGTGCCCGACAGCGGCAGCAGCAAGCCGTAGCAACCGGCGATCCAGCCGCTGCGTTCGCCGTATTCGCGCGCCGCGATGCGCGCCAGCAACCACGGCACCAGCGCGGCGACCAGCAAGAACGGCGCGCGTAAGGCCAGCGGGTGATTGCCGCCCAGTTCCACGCCCAGACGCGTCAGCCAGGCGGTCAGGCCGGGCAGGTCCGAATACGCGGCGGCCGGATGGCGGCCTTCCTGCCAGTAGAACGCCTCATCGACGAACAACGGCAGCTTGGCGGCGACGGCGAACTTGAGCAGCAGCACCAGCGTCCACAGCGCCCAGAACAGGTTGCGCATCGCGCTGGCTTCTTGCTTGTCCCGCATCGGCACCCGACCTCGCTACACTCTGGATGGATTTCGACCCGCCGCGGCGGCATCGGTTCGCGGCACGTCCGCGTTACCGTTCGCTTCCGCCGCTGCAGGCGATACGCGCACACGAACGCAGCCATCGCCGCGGTTTGTTGACGCGCATCCCAGAAGCCGGGCGACACGCCGGTTTCGGGCTGCGCCGGCGACGGACCGCACGCGATCATGCGGGCGGTGCGCGTGGCAGCACTCCGCGGCCGTCAGGCCCGACCTTACAGACTCAGGATCCAAGCACGATGACGGCAGGCCCGATGAGCGCAGGCAAGACCCCCGCAGGCAACGCCAGCATCCTACCCGATGGCCTGCGCACCGCCTTGGAACAGGCGCAGGCCCAGGTCAATGCCTTGGTGCTGGGCAAAGCGCAGGCGGTGCGGCTGGCCTTCGTGGCGCTGCTGTCGGACGGGCATCTTCTGATCGAGGATCTGCCGGGCCTGGGTAAGACCACCCTGGCGCACGCGCTGGCCGCCACCTTGGGCCTGGAATTCCAGCGTGTGCAGTTCACCTCCGACCTGCTGCCGGCCGACGTGGTCGGCGTGTCGGTGTTCGATCCGACCTCGCGTCAGTTCCAGTTCCACCCCGGCCCGGTGTTCACCCAGGTGCTGTTGGCCGACGAAATCAACCGTGCTCCGCCGCGTACCCAGAGCGCGTTGCTGGAGGCGATGGCCGAACACCAGGTCACCATCGACGGACGCACTCATCCGCTGCCCGATCCGTTCTTCGTGATCGCCACGCAGAACCCGGTCGATCTGTCGGGCACCTATCCGCTGCCCGACTCGCAGCTCGACCGCTTCCTGCTGCGCCTGCAACTGGGCTACCCCGACGAAGCCGCCGAACGCGATCTGCTGGGCGGCGCCGACCGGCGCCATCTGATCGCACAGACCAAGCCGCTGCTGAGCAGCGAAGACGTGCTGGCGATCCGCCGCGCGGTCGACGCGGTCTACGCCGGCGAAGCGCTGATCAACTATGTGCAGGCCCTGCTCGCGCGCAGCCGCAAGCATCCGGGCGTGCGCGTGGGCCTGTCGCCGCGCGCGGGTCTGGCGCTGCTGCGCGCCGCGCGCGCTTACGCGCTGCTGCTCGGCCGCGCGCACGTGGTGCCCGAGGACGTGCAGGCGCTGTTCGCCGCGGTCGCCTCGCATCGCCTGGTCGCCGAAGCCGACGCCGCGCCGGACATCACCAAGTCCATCCTCTACGCCGTGGCGGTGGATTGAGCACGGCGATGGTGGCCCCGCAAGACCCCGAAGACGGCGACGCTGCGGCGCCGGCCTCGCTGCGCGAACGTTATGCGCGGCGGCTGAGCGCGCACATGCTGACACTGACCAAGCCGCGCCGGCCCGAGCCGTTGCCGGCGCAGTTCGACCGGCGCCGTATCTACGTGCTGCCCACCGGGTTCGGCGCGTTCTACGGCACGCTGCTCACCGCGATGACCCTGGGCGCGCTGAACTACAACAACAACCCGGCGTTTCTGCTCGCGCTGCTGCTGGCCGGCGCCGGGCTGGCGAGCCTGATCGCCGCGCAGTTGCAACTGACCGGACTGCGCATCGTCGCCATCGACGCCGAACCGGTACCGGCCGGCACACCGCTGCAGGTCCGCGTGCACGCGCGCGCCGCGCCCGACCGTCTGCGCCGCGGCCTGCGCGTGGACGACGCCGGCGCGCTCGGCGCCGACCCGGCGCGGCTGGATCTGGACCAGGGCGCCGGCGAAGCCGAACTGCGCATTGCCACCCATCGCCGCGGCTGGCTCGACCTGCCCAAACTGCGCGTTTCCACCACCCGCCCCTTGGGCCTGGCGCGGGCCTGGTCGCACGTGTGGCCGGAAGCGCCGCTGCTGGTGTATCCCACGCCGGAAGCGCAAGGCCCGCCGCTGCCGGTCGGCGGCGGCGATCAGGCGGTGACCCGGCTGCATCCCAGCGGCGACGACGTGCATCACCTGCGCGCCTATCGCCCCGGCGACCCGCGCCGGGCGATCGCCTGGAAGCATTCGGCACGGCGCGACATGCTGCTGGTGCGCGAATACGAACAACCGCTGGGCGCGGACGTCGAATTGGAATGGCATCGCTTGAGCGGCCTCAAGCAGGAAGCGCGCATCTCGCGACTGGCGCGCTGGGTCGACGAAGCCGAACGCGACGGTTGCCGCTATCGCCTGAGCCTGCCCAACCAGCCCGCGCTGGGCCCGGGCAACGGCGCCGCGCACCGTCACGCCTGTCTGCGCGCGCTGGCGCTGATGCCGCATGGCTAAGCCGAAGGCCCCCCCGCCGCTGGAACCGGGCGCGCGGCGCTGGGCGCTGTTGGCCGGCGCGAGCTGCCTGCTGCCGCTGTTGCTGCAACTGCCGCCGCAGATCGCCGCCGCGATCGCCGCGGCCGGCATCGGCGTGGGCCTGCTTTCCTGGCGCAAACCGCTGCCGGCGCTGCTGCGTCTGCTGATGGTGATCGCGCTGGTCGGCGCGGTGCTGCTGATGACCCGCTTCGCGATTGGCCGCGACACCGGCTGCGCCCTGCTCGCGGCGATGTTCGCGCTCAAGCCGTCGGAAACCTACACCCTGCGCGACGCGCGCAGCCTGATCGGTTTCGCCCTGTTCGGCCCGTTCGCCACCTTCCTGCTCGATCAGGGCCCGCTGTCGCTGACCCTGGGCCTGGCCGCGTCGGTGTTCGCGCTGGCGAGTCTGCAGCGCCTGGCCGAACTGGAATCGCGGGTGGAACCCGGTCGCGCGGTCGAGGCACCGTTGTCGCATTGGCAGCGCTTGATCGCGATCGGCCGCCTGATCGGCATCGGTCTGCCGTTGGCGCTGGCGGTGTTCTGGCTGTTTCCGCGATTGAGCGCGCCGTTGTGGGGCGTGCCCGAACGCGCGATCGCCCGGCCGGGCCTGTCGGACCGGATGACGCCGGGGGAAATGGTCGATCTGATGAACGACGAGACCGTGACCCTGCGCGCGCGTTTCAACGGCGCCGCGCCACCGACCTCGCAGATGTACTGGCGCGGACCGGTGCTGTGGAATTTCGATGGCCGTACTTGGACGCAGCCGCGCTGGTTCCGAGGCATCGAGCCGGCGCCGTTCACGCCTTCGGCCACGGTGTGGGACTACGAACTGGAAGTCGAACCCACCGACGATCGCCAGTTCGTCGCGCTCGACCTGCCGCTGGCCGCGCCGAACGGTTCGCAGTTGTCGCTCGATCACGGCATCTACGCGCCGCGCGCGCTCAGCGCGCTCAGCCGCTGGCATCTGCGCTCCTCGCCGCCGGCCGCGTACGAGCCGCAGTTGCGCGCGGTGCTGCGCCGCGCCGCGCTGGATCTGCCGCAGAACTACAACCCGCGCACCGTGGCATTAGGCCGGCAGTGGCGGGCCGAAGCGGGCGCCAACGATGCCGCCGTGGTCGAGCGCGCCCTGGCGCTGATCCGCCGCGACTTCGTCTACACCCTGGCAACACCGCTGCTGGGCAGGCACGCGGTCGACGAGTTCCTGTTCGATTACAAAGCCGGCTTCTGCGAGCACTTCAGCTCGTCCTTCGTGGTGCTGATGCGCGCGGCCGGGATTCCGGCGCGGGTGGTCACCGGTTATGCCGGCGGCTACTACAACCCGGTCGGCCGCTACTGGCTGGTGCGCCGCTCCGACGCGCACGCCTGGGCCGAGGTCTGGCTGCAAGGACGCGGCTGGGTGCGGGTCGATCCGACCGCGGCGGTCGCGCCCGAACGCATCTACGACACTCTGGCCGATCGCGCCCCTGGCGCCGGCGGCCTGTTCGGCGGGATCGGCGGGGCGACGCCGCTGTTCAATCTCAGCGACTGGGCGCGGCGCGGCTGGAACGATTTCGTGCTCGGATTCGACGCCAGCCGGCAAGAACGCCTGCTGCGGCCGTTCGGCGTGGACCGCCTCGACGGCGCCAAGCTGGTGATGCTGTTCGTGTTGTTCGCCAGCGCCGCCGGCGCCTGGATGGTCTGGCTCAGCAGCCGCGGCGAGCGCCAGCGCGACCCCGCGCTGCGGGCCTGGCACGCGCTGGGCCGGCGTTACCGCAAGCTGGGTCTGGAGCGCGAACCGCACGAGCCGGCGCTGGCCTGGGCTGAACGTGTCGGAAAGGCGCGACCCGATTTGGGCATAAGCCTGCTGCAACTCAGCCAACATTTCAGCGATTGGCGTTACGCTGAGGGCCAACCCGGGCGGCGCGAGGCCCGAGAACTGCGCAACGAACTGGTCAGGGCGCTACGCGCGCACCGCCCCGGCCGCACTGGAGAACGTCGATGAAGCTCCGTCTTGCCTTGTTAGCCGCCGGCGCCGCGTTGCTCAGCGCCTGCGCCACGGCGCCCCAACCGTTGCAAGGGGCGTTCTCGGCCCTGACCCCGTCCGATGCGGCGGCCACCGACAGCACCGGTTCGGTGGTGCGTTGGGGCGGCCGTATCGTCAACGTCGAACCGCAGGCCAACCGCACCTGCTTCGAAATGATCTCGACCCGCCTGGGCGACACCGCGCGCCCGTACTGGGCCACCGACGACACCGGCGGCCGCTTCCTGGCTTGCCGCACCGGTTTCTACGATCCGGCGCTGTTCGAGAAGAACCGCGAGGTGACCTTCACCGGCCGCATCGCCGGTTATGAGAGCCGCCGCATCGGCGAGTACGACTACCGCTTCCCGCGCGTGGACGCCGACGTGGTGTATCTGTGGCCGGTGCGCCAGCAGGTCGACGTGATCGAACGTCCGGCGCCGTGGCCGTGGTGGGGTTGGTGGTAAGCCGTCGACGATAAACGTCACGGCGGTGTTGCGAACCGAAGGCGCGAAAGCGCCTTCGGTCGTTTTGGGCCAGGGCGAATGGGTGCGCGGCGACGCTCGTGATTCGACAACCCGCCCCTTGGAAACTCGCCCCCTTTGAAAAAGGGGGCTGGCGCCTGCGTCTATGCGTTTCAGACGTATGCGGCTGCGCCGGGGGATTTGCTTTGGCTTTGCCGCGGCGTTCAAAAGCAAAAACGAATCCCCCTACCCCTCTTTTTCAAAGGGGGAACAGCGGATGCTGGCAAGGGGAACCGCAGCGGCTTTAGCGCGGGGTACCGAAGCGGCCGAGGATGGCGCCGGCGAGCAGGTGCAGATGCAGTTGGAACACCGTCTGCCCGCCATGGCCGTTGCAGTTCATGACGATGCGATAACCGTCCTGGGCGAAGCCTTCGCGTTGCGCATAGGCCGCCGCCGCGTGCGCGAGTTTGCCGACGATGACCGCCTGATCGGGCTTGAGATCGTTGAGCGTGGCGATCGGCGTCTTCGGCACGAACAGCACGTGTACCGGCGCCTGCGGCGCGATGTCGCGGAACGCGATCAGATCCTCGTCTTCATAGACGATGTCGGCCGGCAGTTCGCGACGGATGATCTTGCCGAAGATGGTGGAATCGGTCATGTCGGAATCACGCAGTGGGAGTCGGCGATTACGTTACAGCCAATCGCCGCGGCGTTGCTTCACCCAATCCCGAATTCCAAGATTCCGATCGCAGCCCGCCCCTTCTCCCGTTCACCGGAGAAGGTGCCCGAAGCGGCCTGCCCCCGAGAAGGCGGAGGGCGGAGGGCGGATGAGGCCGCGCGCCGCAATCGCGACCCGCCCTAAACCTCGGTCCGACTGCCGAAGGCGTGCGACAAGGTGCCGCGATCGACGTATTCCAACTCGCCGCCCAGCGGCACGCCGTGCGCTAGCCGGCTCGGCTTGACCCCGTGCTGGCGCGACAACTGCGCCAGATAATGCGCGGTGGCCTCGCCCTCGACCGTGGGATTGGTGGCGATGATCAATTCCTGCACCTCGCCCTCGGCTAGCCGGTCGGCCAGCTTGTCCAGGCCGAGTTCGCGCGGGCCGATGCCGTCGAGCGGGCTCAGCCGGCCCTGCAGGATGAAATACAGGCCGCGATAACCGGTAGCCTGCTCGATCGCCAGCCGGTCGGCCGGCGATTCCACCGCGCACAGCAGATGCGCGTCGCGCGAGGCGCTGGCGCAGGTCGTGCAGACTTCGGTTTCGCTGAAATCGCGGCAGCGCGCGCAATGGCCGATTTTTTCGATCGCCTCGCTCAGCGCGTCGGCCAGACGTTGTCCGCCCGCGCGCTCGCGTTCGAGCACGTGATAGGCCATGCGCTGGGCCGACTTCTGACCCACGCCCGGCAACACCCGGAACGCGTCGATCAACTGTTCCAGCAGCGCGCTGCTCATGCGCGCGCGCCCGGCATCGCGGCGGCGGGCGCTGCGCTCACTCGGAGATAGTGAAGTTGCTGCGCGCGGTAGGCTCGCGGTTCATCGCTCGCACTACGTTGAGGCAAACGATCGCCCCGAGCAGCGGAACCAGCCAGACGAAGACCGCTTGGATACCCTTCTGCGCGCCGGTCAGATCCGGCTCGCGCCAGATCGCCCAGGTCGTGTAGATGTCCAGCCCCAGCAAGGCGGCCGCGACCACCGCGGCGGTGATGCCGATATGAAATCCCATGTCGATGCGTCCGGATGATTATGGTGTGAGCTGGGCGGGGATCAGAACGGCAGCTTCATGCCCGGCGGCATCGGCATGCCGGCGGTGGCGGCCGACATCTTGGCCTGCGATTCGGTGTTGATCTTGTTGACCGCATCGTTGAACGCCGCGGCGATCAGGTCTTCGGCCATTTCCGGATCGCTCACCACGCTGGGATCGATGCGCACCTTGCGGCACTCCATCCGGCCGGTGAGGGTCACGCTGACCATGCCGCCGCCGGCGCTGCCGGTGACTTCGATCTTGGCCAGTTCTTCCTGAGCGCGCTGCACGTTTTCCTGCATCTTCTGCGCTTGTTGCATGAGTTGGGCGATGTTGCCGCGCATGGTGGTCCTGCCTTGTCGTGAAGTATTCGTTGGATCGTGCGCCGCGAGTCTGCCACGGCGCGATGTCAGTCATGGATTGGGGCCGGCGTCGCCTCCGCGCAAGGGCGCGGCCGGACCGGTCGGCGGGCTCAGGCCTCGTCGAAGGGCCGGATCGAATCGGGCACGACCTTGGCGCCGTAGTCGTCGATCAGCCGGCGCACCTGCGGATCGTTCATGAACAGGTCCTCGGCGTTGGCCTGGCGCTCGTCGCGCGCGCGCTGATTGCGCGCATGCAGCGATTCGCCGGCCTGGGCCGCCTCGAAGCGGATCTGCGGCGCCGCGCCCAGGCGCGAAGCCAGCGCATCGGCGACCATCTTGATCAGCGACGGCGCCTTCAGGTGTTCGTCGTTCGGCCCCAGCGACAAGGTCAGCACACCGTCGGCATAAGCGACGAAACCGGCATGTTCGGCGAGGATCCGCGACGGGCCGCGCAAGCCGCTGGCATCGACGATGGCGTGCCAGGCCAGATCGTCGGCGATGATCACCCCGCCCGCCGGCGCGGCGGCGCGCGCGGGCATGGTGATCGGGGCGGAGGCGGGCGTAGCGAAGATGTCTTCGCGTGGCGGCTCGCGATGCGGCGACTGCGACGGTGCGGACAGCGGCGGGTTCGACTCGGCCCGTACCGGCGTTTCGACCGCGTGGGCGTCTGCACGCTCCGCGAGGCTTTGTGCTGTGTTGATACTTTGCCGCGCCGAAGCGGCCGGCGCGGCGACAAGCGCTGCGTGCTCTTTCGCCTGCGCGGCTTGCGGATCGCGCAACGGTTCGCGCACGGGCTCGTCGTCGGGCCACAGCGGCGCTTCGCGGCGCGCGATTTGGTCAGGCGCAGCGACCTGCGACTGCGAATCGCGCGGGTCCAAATACGGCGCCGGCGCTTCCTGCACCCGTTCGGGCCGCGCAACCATCGGCTTCGCGGGCGCCGCCTGTTCGGACACCTCCCACGGCGGCGCATCGCGCGGATCGTCGTCGAAGGGATTCGAACGCGCCGCGACTGGTGCCGACGGCTTCGGCGCGGCCGACGACAACGCCACTTCGCGCGGATCGTCCGCGAACGGGTTCGCAGGCGGCGACGGCGCGGCATCGCGCGGGTCGTCGGCGAAGGGATTGGAACGCGCGGCCGCGACCGGCTTGGCGACCGGCGGCGGCAATTCCCATGGCGGTGCGTCGCGCGGATCGTTGGCCGGCGGCACGGCCGGGCCGGGCGTCGTCGCAGCGGCGGGCGACTGAGCCGCCATCAGCTCGCGCACGGGCGCCGGCGCTGCCGCCTGAGGCTCCGCAGCCTGACGCGGCGCGGCGCCGCGAGCCGGCGTGCCCATCTCGCGCATCGCCGCTGCGGCCTGGGCCGCGGCGTTGGCGCCGCGCGCCGCTTCGGCGCGGCCGCCCTCGGAGCCCGAGCCGGCCGGCGGGGTTTCGCCCGCCGCCGCGCCCGGTCGGAAGGCGAGCATGCGCAGCACGCTCATTTCGAAACCGGCGCGCGGGCTCGGCGCCAGCGGCAGATCGCGGCGTCCGTTGACGCACATCTGATACCAAAGCTGGACCACTTCCGGCCGCAGCTGCGCGGCCAGCGCATCGACATCGACGCCGTCGGCCTCGATCGCGGCCTCGGGAACCAACTGACGCACCTGGATCCGGTGCAGCGCATCGCCCAGCGCCTCGAGCACGCTGCCCCAATCCGGCGAAAACTCGGCCAGGGTCGCGACTTCGTCGAGCAAACGCTGGCCTTCGCCGTCGGCCAGCGCCGACAGCACCGCGCCCACCCGGGTGCGGTCGACCGAACCGAGCATCGCCGCGACCGCCGCGCCTTCCAGCGGTGCGTCAGCGCCGGCGCCGCCATAGGCGATGGCCTGATCGAGCAGCGACAACCCGTCGCGCAGACTGCCGTCGGCGGCCTTGGCGAGCTGGCGGATCGCCGAATCCTCGGCCGGAATCTGCTCGGCGGCGAGTATCTTGGTCATCTGCCCGGCGATCTGCTGCTCGTCCAGACGCTTGAGATTGAACTGCAGACAGCGCGACAGCACCGTCACCGGCAATTTCTGCGGGTCGGTGGTGGCGAGCAGGAATTTCACGTGCCCCGGCGGTTCCTCCAGGGTCTTGAGCAGCGCGTTGAACGCCGACTTGGACAGCATGTGCACTTCGTCGATCAGATAGACCTTCACCCGACCGCGGCTGGGCATGTACTGAGCGTTGTCGATCACCTCGCGCACATCGTCCACGCCGGTGTTGCTGGCCGCGTCGATTTCGAGCAGGTCGATGTAACGGCCCGAGTCGATGTCCAGACAGGCGTTGCACTCGCCGCACGGGTCGGCCGAGGTGCCGCGCTCGCAGTTCAGCGACTTGGCGAAGATCCGCGCGATCGTGGTCTTGCCCACCCCGCGCGTACCGGTGAACAGAAAGGCGTGATGCACGCGCCCGGTGCCGAGCGCATTGGTCAGCGCGCGGACCACGTGCTCCTGCCCGACCAGTTCGGCGAAACGCTTGGGGCGCCATTTGCGGGCGAGGACGAGATAGGACATCGGATCCTTGGGGGCGTTGGGACGGGGCGAGAGCCGGCGCCTGCGGCGCCGCGAACCTCCGCGCGGGCCGGCGCGGCGCGCCTGGGCCGGTCGCGACCGGCAGCGGGCCGCCGGACGCTCGCGAACGAACCCCGGCATTGTGCCATGCCCCACCCTCGCCCCCGTACGCCGCGCGCCTCCGGCCGCCCCTGCCGCGCACCAGCTTGTTCCCGGCGCCGCCGACAGCTAGAATCCACGGCCCTGCACGGCCCGCTCACGCGGCCCGGACAGGATCCGGAGAGGTGTCCGAGTGGTTGAAGGAGCACGCCTGGAAAGTGTGTAAGCGTCTAAACCGCGCTTCGGGGGTTCGAATCCCCCTCTCTCCGCCAGATCATCGAACAGGCCCCTGATCTCAGGGGCCTGTTTCGTTTTCGCCATCGGGTTCGCCATCTTCCCCGGGAGAGGAGCGCAGCCATCGGATGAGCCAAACCTCATACCCTCCCGCCGCCAGCTCGGCAGCAATGAATTGAAGTTCCCAGCCTCCCAGCCTGCCCTAGCTCACTTCACCGGGAGATTCCGTAGATCCGCTTCAATCGACGGAAGATCCTTAGGCGCTTCGCCCGACAGCGTGGGCCGAGGGCCTGAGAGCAAGGTGCCATCGTCGGAAATCTCGTAAACGATAAATGCGAGCGCATTGAAGCCGCTCTCTGCCTGTTTCTTGTTCTCGGCGACGCGTTGCTCGTACCAATTGCGAGACGCGGTCAACAAGTACTTCTTCCCCGGCGTCACCGGGTAATCGGAAGAAACATCCACATAGATTTCGGCCGACTGCGGGCCGGATTGGCGCGGATGATGGATAAGATCGCCGACTGCGCGCGACCCTTTCAGCGATTTCACGACGGTATAGGGAATCGCGGACAAATAACCGTCGGTACGGGCCCGGCTTTCTTCGACTTTACCGGCGGTCGCTATCACCACCGTATCCGTCAGCATCATCTGCTCGAAAGGGCTCGAAGTGAGCCCCGTGAACACCTCATCGACCACATCGAACAAATTCACATTGCGTCGGCGATACGCCGCCACATCGGAAGCCGTGAACCCCAAGGCCGCAAGGTCGATCGCCGATACGCGCGAAATCGCCTCAACTTGCTCCGCATTCAACGCGATGCTCGCGCCCCTGACGTTGGCGGACACTTTTCCCGCCTTCAGCAGCGCCTGGTAATTGCCTTGAAGTCCCCGCCGGGCAAGGGCTTCAATACGATCTCGCTCACGCGCCTGCGCTTCCGCACGCCGGCTTTCCGGCGAGGGCTCGATTTTTTCGCTTCGCGCTTCTTGGGCATAGGCGCTAGAGCCAACCAGCACGCCAATGAAGACTAGAGTTCGCCACATTTCACTTCTCTCCTTGTGAGTACGCGGGTCATACACGGTGCAGCCTTGCGCGAAAGAATACAGGTCAGGCCGCAGCGCTTTACTTGCAACGACTCGGCTGTGAGCGTTTGTTCGTCTGCGACCACTCCCGGCGCAACATGAAGCCTTTGTGCCAACACCCCGTCGACACCAAGATTTCATCGTAGCAATCATGCCCCCGGAGCGTAGAAACTCCTCAAACAACGGTACCCGCCTCCGATATCCCGGTGGGTTTTTTATGCCTGTCGTTTAGGCATTGCCGGCGCAAGTTCCATGCGTCGGGAGGGCGGCTAATACAACACCCGCAAGGGAAATACGCCCGCCGCCTGTATGCGATTTCTAACCTCCCGACATCCCGCCTGCGACTTCGCGCTGCGCGGGCCACCGGTCCATGGAGAGGAGTGCCGCGTATGCCCCGAAAATCATCGCCCGCCCCTATCTTGAGCTCCAAGCCTTCCACGATGCGTTGGCCGGCATCGCCAACACCATCGGCCCCGCTACGGCGCCCTCCCCCTGCAGTCCGTAAGCCCGAACAGTCCCGCCGCCGGGCGCTGGCCTCGGTGTTCCGCTTGTGGACTAACCAGATCAATCGCAACTTGAAGACGATGCGGCCGGCGTAACGGCATCGGCTCTCCGCCCGGCGGCCCCACGTGGGTGTTCGCCCCGAAACCGACGCCAATCCGCACCGCCCGGCAACAAAAAGGCCGCCCGGCAGGCGGCCTTGCGAATTACATGGCTTGAACCGCCGCAGGGCGCTCAGGAACGCCGCCGAACCGATCAATCCCTTCAGTGGGCTGGACTATCGCAATACACCCGTCGGTGGCCGTGAATGCGGCAGGACGAACCCATATCCCTGCGCGATATGTCCTCCGCCGGCTGGACATTGCCCTTTTTCCGCTCCCCTTTCGCCGTATCCGTCATAGAACATGGCGTGGCATTTGTTGCAGAAACGCCATTCCGTCTGCGCGGTCGGAGTACCCGGAACATCATGGGGCACAAGGTAGCCACCCGAGCCCAAGGCCTCGTGACCTTTCCGTCCGTTCGCCGAACAAGCCCCCTTGTTACGGTATCCATTGAAGAACAAGACGTTGCAATACTTGCAACGACACCAGCGAGGTTGTGCAGTAGCCGTTTCCCGACGCTGCTTGTCGTCGCTGCAGGCGCCGGAGTCGTATTGGGGAAGAATGAAGTTGTAACCCTGCGCCCTGTGGGGCTGCCCGTCCGTACATACGCCTCCATCGTCGGGTCGATAGAACATCGCCCGGCATTTATTGCAAAAGCGCCAGTCACTGGTGCTGCATGAGGCGGAGGAGGCGAGGACGGACTGCGCCGGAACGGCATAGAGGAGCAAGGTTCCGCCCGCAGCCTGCATCAGTCTGCGTCTGGTGACGCCCGCGCTGTTCATAGTTATCTCTCCCTGATGAAACAAAGCCGCACTACCAGGGATCAACGGCGGAGCCTGGAACGATCGGCCAGTCGGCGAATTGCCCAGGAACGCCCTGGTCTTCGTCTTCAGATTCAGCTCACGCCGCATGAAAAACAAACGCTCTTCCGCAACGGAAATCCGGCGTTCGGCCTGCGTCGTGTAGCCGCCTGAGGCCTGTCCATGGGGCCGGCCGGGCGAACGAAGATCGAGCGACCGATTGCCCAGGCCGCCGAAGAGCTTGCGTCTGAGACTCGGTCGATTCCTTCCGGGGAAAGACGCCCGCCGCCAAGTTAAGATGCAGGCCGGAAACGGGGTCGATGCGACTTCGTCGATTGGCAAAGGAATGCGCATGAAGCGGACCCTTCGTTGTTTGTGGCTGTTGCTGGCGGTCGCGAGTTTGTCGGCCTGCACCTGGCACGTGCGCGAAAACAACATCGTGATTCCGCGCACGGCGCCCGCGGCCGATCTGACCGCATTGCGCGCGCAGTTTCCCCAGTACCGGATCGAAGAAACGCGCATCGCGGTGGCCGATGACGCGCAACTGTACTCACTGCGTTTCTTGCGCCGCGACGCGGTCGCCACGGTGCTGTACTTCGGCGGCAACGGCTACACGGTGACCAAGTGGGCGGGGCGCACCGTCAAGAGCTATGCGGATGCACCGGTGAACGTGGTGCTGGTCGATCATCGCGGCTATGGCGCCAGCAGCGGGACCGCGTCGCTGGATGCGTTGATGGCCGACGCGGTGACGGTCTACGACGATCTGCGCAAGGATGCGGCGCTGGGCGGGTTGCCGTTGATCGTGCACGGGCATTCGCTAGGCAGTTTCATGGCTGGGCGCGTCGCCTCGGAGCGCACGCTGGACGGTTTGATTCTGGAAAGCTCGGTGACCACCTCCGAGGAGTGGGCAGCCCATCTTCGCTCCAGGCAGAAACTGTGGGCGCGTGTGCTGGTGCGCCGGGTCGCGCCGGAAGGCGCCCTGGCCGGCAAGGGCAATGGCCCGGTCGCCGCGAAGCTGGACGAGCCGGTGCTGTTGGTCGTCGGCGAGAACGACACCACCACGCCGCCGCGGTTCGCGCGAGCGCTGTTCGAGGCCGCGCCGCTGCCCGAGGGGCGTAAGCGCTTGCTGATCGTTCCCGGTCGCGATCACCTGAGCGCTTCGGATTCTGCGGAGTTTCGCGCGGCGTTGGCGGCGTTCGTCGCCGAGCAAGTGCGCAGGCCGCCGCCGAGCTGATCGCCGTCAATTCAACTCGAAACGATAAAGCGCCCTCGGCTGGATAAAAGCCGGGGCGTTTTTGTTTTTGGTGCGCGGCTTCGGGCTCGTTCCGCTCGAAAGCGCGCGGCAAACATCGCTCTCATCTCGATTCGTCGCGACGCTCGGAATAAAGCGCAGATAAGCATAGAAGCAACATTTCGTTCGCTTCGAATTCTTGTCGCTCGCCCGCCGCAATTGTGCATTCGCGACCCGCCGCGCACTGTCACGAATCATTACAGCCGCGTCGCAAGCCAACCCTGCGAACTGCGCCCCGGTTCGCATTCGCGCACGAAGCCGCGCCTCTAGATTGCGCGCGCCGCGCCGGGGCCCAAGGGGGTTTGCGCCGCCGCGCGGCTTGCCGCGCCTGTCGCCGCGATCCGTCGGCGGGCACGATCACTTACGACATCCACTCAAGGAATTCAGATGAGCAAGAAGCTTTCCGATCCCGGCGCCGCCGGCGATTCGGCTCCTTCCTCGCACGCGCGGCGCAAGCTGATCGGCGCGGCCGGCATGATCGCCGGCGCCGGCGCGGCGGCCGCGGCGACCACCTCGGCGTCGATCGGCGGCGCGGCGTTTCAAGACCGCTCGATCGGCGGCGCACCGCCGCCGCGGGGCAATCCGGCGTTCGCGCCGACCGCGGCCGCCGGCACTGACCCGGGACGGATCAACGTCAAGGACTACGGCGCGATCGGCAACGGCAGCGCCGACGACACCGCGGCCATCGTCGCCGCGCGCGACGCGGTCCTGGCTTCGGCCAACGGCAACGGCTGGCTCACCCATCACCTGTATTTTCCGGCCGGCATCTACCGGGTGACCAAGGCCGATGCGCTGCTGCCCAAGGGCGACATCAAGAGGAAGGTCAACGGCTATGTGATCGAAGGCCAAGGCAAGCGCAGCTCGGAAATCGTGTTCGACGCCGTGGCCGGCGGCGGCGATGCGTTCGCCAACAATCTGTTGACCGCGCACGGCCGCCTGCGCCAGTTCCGTGTGCGCGACATTTCCTTCCGCGCAACCCGCCCGGGCCTGAACTGGATCTATTGCTGGGCGTCGGTGGCTCAGGGCACCAATCAGGATTTCGCCTTCGACGATGTCGAGTGGCGAGGCCCGTGGAATCGCGTGATCGGACTCGACGGCCCCACCGATTCCAACCTCAACTCGGAGTGGTCGTTCAACCGCTGCCATCTGGCCAACGACGTGGTGCTCGGCGATGCGTTCCTGCATTCGGGCATGAGCCCGAGCGTGAGCCAACAGGACCAGTTCCTGAATTTCTGGTTCCGCGACTGCAAGTTCGAGTATCGCAGCGGCACCCTGCTGCGTTTCGCCCGCGGCGGCTACGTCAACGTGTACGGCGGTTCTTGGATCCAGTGCAACGAGGACGTGAACACGCCGTCGGTGTTCTTCGACTTGCCGCCGGGCCCGCACAACAACACGGTCAAGACGCTGATCGTGGTCGGCGTTCGGTTCGAGATCCGCCACGTCATGAGCAAGCTGATGAACTGCGGCTGGGACGCGGCCAACGGCAATATCACCTTCATCGCCTGCACCGACGCGGCGCGCTCGTTCCAGAGCCATATCGGCCCGCCCTCGGTGCCGGTGGTCTATCGCCCGTTCAACGGCGACATGCCGTTCGTGAAGTGGCAATCGTGCCAGTTGATGGGCAAGCACGAGTCCTATGCCACCAGCAATCGCAACCGGCTGATGTTCGAGCAGTGCCACACGCTCAACTACCCGATGGATAAGTTCCTGGTGCAGTTGTGATCGAAGGCGGCGCGGCGACGAACGTCGCGCCGCCCCCATGCCGGCGATGGCGCGGCGCGCTCAGATCCGCCCGGTCGCCAGGGCGCGCGCCCAATCGGGCCGGCCGTTGCGCAAGGCCAGTTCGGCGGCGGCGTTCCAGTCGTAATCCACCGCGACGAATTCCACGCGCCACTCGCCGTCGCGGCCGCGTTCGACGATGGCGTAACGCGCCTGCGGCGAATCGTTTTCGACCTTGTACGGATGCGGACGATCGTCGGCATAGGCCTGCAAACCCACGCTGCCCGGATTGACGATCAGGCGCCCGTCGTCCAGGCGCAGGCCGCGCGGTACATGGGTGTGCCCGCACAGGATCACCCGCGCATCGGCATCTCCGGCGCGCTCGGCCGCTTCGGCCGAAGTCGCCGCGCGCATGCCGGAAGCGTCGATGGTTTCGATGAAACATTCCAGGTCGCTGCGTGGAGTGCCGTGCACCATCAGCACGTCGTCGTTCAAACGCAGACTCGCCGGCAGGCCGCGCAGCCAGTCGCGCTGATCGGCGCGCAGGTGGGCGACAGCGTGGCGATCGGATTCGCTCATGCGTTCGAACGGATCGTTGAGCACCTGGCGTTCGTGATTGCCGGCGATGGTTGGCCAGCCCAGCGCGATCAGCCGGTCGGCGGTCGCTTCGACCTGCAGGGGACCGGACAGCAGATCGCCCAGATCGACGATGAGGTCCGCGCCGCGCCGCGCGATGTCGGCCCGCACCGCGTCGAGCGCGCCGAGGTTGCCGTGGATGTCGGAGAGAACGGCGATGCGCATGTGCGGATCGTAAACCGCTTGGGCGGCGAGTCGTGCTGCGGCGGTTGCGCTTCGGGCGGCGAGCCTCGTCCCGAACTGGCGCGATCGAGCCGTGGCCACGGTTCGGATCGGGCGGCCGCGCGGGATCCGGATTTCGCGCAAAACGGTCCCGGGCGAACGCCTGCGCGACCCGGCAGCCGCGCCGCCGACGCGGCCGCGCGGGCCTTACGCGCCGCGTCGCACACGGGGTTTGCGCCCCGGGCCGCCTTTCAGGCAGAATGCCGCCCCTCCGGCACGATCCGGACTACGCACGGCGCTCAGGCGCGCATGCGATCTCTATGGTGGCCCCGTTGGCGCCTCCGCGACGATAGGTTGAAAACCCCGCCAGGGCCGGAAGGCAGCAACGGTATCGACTGATTCGGGTGCCGGAGTCACGCTTGCGGGGCCGCCGCCTTTTTGGGGCTTGGATCGCGGGCGACGCCGCCGCAGTTCGTCGCGCGGACGTTGTGGCGAAATCGGCAGCCGGGGCTTGCGCGGATGCTTGTGAGCACGTGTCGGGGCTGAAGCCCCTCCCACAAAAGATTTCGCGGCATCGTCGCGGTGGTGCATGCGCCGTTGAATGCTGCGGCGGAATCTGTGCCCCGAGGTTGCACGCGCGTGGGCCGGTGCCCAATCCCCTCAAAGCAGCGCTCACCATCACGATAAAGCGGCGAAGTCTCTGTGGGAGGGGCTTCAGCCCCGACTCGCACCCACACGCATCGGTTCCTTTCCGATCAGCTGCTGAGCCGAAGCCGCGGCGCTTACTTCCCGCCCAGCGACAACGCCAGCGCATCGGGCTCGCGCCCGGTCTTCCACTGCGCCACCGGCTTCCAGGTCTTACGGTCGATCACCGCGATTTCATCGCCGCCGCTGATCGCCACGTACACCCGCGGCCGCTTCGGATCGGCGATCACCCCGATCGGCAATGCAGCGCGGCCGAGCATGGTGTCGCGGTATTGCGCGTCGGCACGGGTCAACTCGACCGTGGCCAGCGATTTCTTGCGCTTGGCGTCGAACACCGACAGCGTCGCCGCGCGCGCGTTGCTCACCAACGCCTGGCGGCCGTCGGCGGTGAACACCACGCGAATCGGAAACCCGGGACTGGGCAAGGTGTCGCGGATCGCCAACGTGCGCGGATCGTGCACGGTCACGCTGTCGGCCTCGCGATTGCTGACCCACACCTCACCGCTGCCCGGCCGCACCGCGATGCCTTCGGCGCCCTTACCGGCATCGACCTCGTCGGTCTTGGCGTTGGTGCTCAGATCGATACGGCTCACCGTGCCGCGGTCGACCTTGGTCACGTAGGCGGTCTTGCCGTCGGCGGCGACAGCGACCATGTGACCCTTGCCCGCACCCAGCGCGATCTCGGCGACGATCTTGCCGCTGGCGATATCGACGCGGAGCAGATGTTGCGAGGCCTCGGTGGTGGCCAGCGCTTCGCGATCGCCGGGCAGGAAGCGCAAACCGTGCGGACGGCCGTGACGGCCCAGATCGATGATCCGCGGCGCAGCGCTCCCGCGCAGGTCCAACACGCTGAGCGTATGACCCGGTTTGTCGCCGGTACCGTAATTGGCGACCAGCGCGGTCGCGCCGTCGTGACTGACCACGATCTCGTGCGGGCCGGGCTGAGTCGGGAACTCGCCGAGCTTGCGCCCATCCTCCAGCGAAAGCCGCCAGACGGTGTCGGCGGACTTGTTGCCGACCAGAATCTCGCCCGAAACCGCAGGGAAAAACGCGCAGGACATCAGAACAAAACAAATCAGCCGGCTATGCATCGCAGGTCCTCATCGAGAGTTGGCGCAACCTTCATATCGTATGAATACTTCACTTTGCCGGCAGCGTCCTTACCCGCCAGAACACCAGCCCCGACAGCATTCCGATACCGCTCCAGAGCAAAAATCCCGACGACAACTGGACGTTCGGATAAGTGAACGCCAGCGACAAGAGCGCACCCACCAATCCGCCGGCCAGCGACGCGGTGACCGCATTGACCCAACCCAAGCGATCCAACAACAACACGGCCGAACACCACACCATTACCGCAACCGGCAAAGACACGAAAAAAAACAAGGGCGGCCCAGCTAAGGATGGCTCCCAGGCTCGGCTCGACCGTGCGATCGCCGAACACTTGCAACACGCTCAGACCAACTGCCGGAACCAGGGCCGCGCAAACGATTGCCAGCAATTCGGTCTTCGCACGGGTCATGGCATCCTTGACCTTAAATTCCAGGATGGGCGTTTATTTCGAACCGGGCGGCTCGGGATGCAACCACCCCGCATCGCCCTCGGCATAGCGCTCATGCTTCCAGATCGGCACCCGCCCCTTGGTCTCATCGATGATGAAACGGCAGGCGGCGAACGCGGCGTCGCGATGCGCGGCGCTCACGCCGACCCACACCGCGAGTTCGCCGATCGCCAGATCGCCGACGCGGTGCACGCAGCGCGCATCGACGATGGCGAAGCGCTCCAGGGCTTCGTCCACGATCTTCTCGCCCTCGGCCTGGGCCAGGGTGGCGTAGCTTTCGTAGCGCAGGCCGGCGACGGCGCGGCCGCCGTGGTGGTCGCGCACCCAGCCTTCGAAACTGGCGTAGGCGCCGGCGTGCGCGCTGAGCAGTTCTTCGCGCAGCGGCGCGATCGCGAAGGCGGCATCGGACAAGGCGAATCGTCGCATCGCTCAGCCTCCCGAAACCGGCGGAATGAAGGCGACTTCGCTGTCGGCGCGCGGCGCGTCGTGCCAATGCGCGAACGCGCCGTCGACCGCGACGCGCAGGCGCTCGGCTGGCAGCGCGAAGCCGTGGCGCATACGCAAGGATTCATACAGCGCGCGCAGATCGGCGTCGCCGGCTTCGACCGATTCGCTGGCCATGCCCGCGGCATCGCGCAGGCTGGCGAAATACAGCACGGTGAGCCGGCTCATGCGCGCGCCCCGGGCTTGCGCCGGGCCGACGTCTTCGCCGATCGCTTCGGCGGCGCGGCAACATCCGCCGGCTCCCGAGCCAAACCGAAATCGCGCTTGCCGCCGCGCTTGCCGAGCAACTTGGCCGGTCCCAGCACGATCGCGTGCGAGAGCGCCTTGCACATATCGTAAACGGTCAACGCCGCTACCGTCGCGCCGGTCAGCGCTTCCATCTCCACGCCGGTGCGATGGGTGGTGCGGACCTCGCATTCGATGTTCAAGGCGTTCTCGCCATCCCAATCGATGGCCAAGCGGCAGCCGTCGATCGGCAGCGGATGGCAGAACGGAATCAGTTCGTGGGTGCGCTTGACCGCCATGGTGCCGGCGATGATCGCGGTGTCGATGACCGCGCCCTTCTTGCTCTTCAGTCCGCTGGCGCGCAATTGCGCGGCGACGGCGGCCGGAAAACGCACGCGGCATTGCGCCACCGCTACGCGCGCGGTGACCGGTTTGCCGCCCACATCGACCATGGCCGGGCGGCCGTCGCGATCGATATGGGTCAAGGAAGGCTTGGATTTCAAATCGCGGTACTCCAACGCAGTCCGAACCCGGGATCGTGCGGGCCGAACAGGAAATGCAGGACGCGCCGCCGTCCCGACGGGCTCGTGGCCTTGGACGAGGCGTGCAGC
This sequence comes from Lysobacter sp. CA199, assembly GCF_052078715.1. NCBI lineage: Bacteria > Pseudomonadati > Pseudomonadota > Gammaproteobacteria > Lysobacterales > Lysobacteraceae > Lysobacter > Lysobacter sp. CA199. The sequence continues at coordinate 263,561 of NZ_JBQJIL010000001.1, forward strand.
AGCAACGGTCGCATGATAAGCAGATCGCCGGGCTGCGCGGTGCATTCGACCTCGCCGTGCCGTTCGCGCAGCGCCGCGGCGTGCGCTGCGTCCAGTTTGCCGTGCCGGTGCGAGCCGGGAACCACGCGCAGCGGGCCGTCGCCGGGGCCGCAGGGGTCCATGTGCACACGCACCGCGACCAGGCGCTCCAGCAGCGCGGCCGGCGGCTGAACGAAGTGGCCGCCCTCTTTGTTCGACCATGCCTGCAACTGCGCGTGTTCGAGGCGCTGCGCGACCGGGATCGACAGATCCTGGTGCAAGGCGACCTTCCAATTGGTGGCGCTGCTCTTGCGGAACAGCGTGCATTGCACCGCGGCATTGTCGGCGTGCAGCACCTGCGCGTGGAGCAAGCGTTCGCGCAGCTCGACAGCCAGAGAACGGCACCAGGGTTGGGGCAACAGATTGCGCGTGCCCGCATCCGAATCGTTTTCCGCGGCGATGTCCGGCTGCGCGACGATCCGCGCCAGCGCCGCCGTGGTCAGCGCGGCGCTTATCGTCAGGAAACCGTCGGATGCCAATGAGGGGGGGCGTCATGCACAGGAAAGGTCGGGGACTGACTGAAGCTTCGATGGTGGCGGGCGTGGGCGCAACGGTTCCGCGGCCCTCACCCCAACCCCTCTCCCGTGAACGGGAGAGGGGCTCTCGTTCGTCGGGCGCCGCGCGTCGCTCAACCGCCGATCAGGAACATTTCCACGTGCCGCTTGGAGCGCGGCGCATCCATCGCGCGCAGTTCGCTGTAACGGTCGTTGCGGCGCGACCACAGTTCGCTCAGGCGTTGGGCGAAGGCCGCCTCGCCGTGGACGAGCGCGGGCCGCAGGTCGGTGCCGTCGGCGGCGAACAGACAGGTGTAGAGGCGGCCGTCGGCGGACACGCGCGAGCGATGGCAGTCGCCGCAGAACGGCGCGCTGATCGAGGAGACGAAGCCGATTTCGCCCAAGCCGTCGGCATAGGCGTAGCGCGAGGCGACTTCGCCGCGGTAGTTGGCGTCGAGCGCGCGCAGCGGCCAGCGCGCGTGCAAGCGGTCGCGCAACTCCTGCGAGGTCACCACGCCCTGCGCGCTCCAGCCGTTGCAGTTGCCCACGTCCATGTATTCGATGAAACGCAGCACATGGCCGCTGCCGCGGAAGTGCTGCGCCAGCGTCAGCGCCTGGTCTTCGTTGACGCCGCGCTGGATCACGCAGTTGATCTTCAGCGAATCGAAACCCGCCGCGCGCGCGGCCTCGATGCCCGCCAGCACGTCGGCGACCTCGCCGCGGCCGCCGGACAGGCGCCGGAACAGGTCGGGATCGAGCGCATCCAGGCTCACAGTCAGCCGGCGCAGACCGGCCTCGCGCAGCGCCCGGGCCTGGCGCGCGAGCAGCGAGCCGTTGGTGGTCAGGGCCAGATCGTCGAGGCCGTCGATCTTCGCCAAGCGCGCGATCAGCTCGGGCAAGCGCTTGCGCAGCAGCGGCTCGCCGCCGGTCAGGCGCAGCTTGCTCACGCCGATGCGGACGAAACCGCGCACCAGGGTCTCGATCTCGTCGAAGCTCAGGCGCGAGGCCGCGTCCAGGCCGTAGTCGTCGGGCACCCGCTCGGCCGGCATGCAGTAGGGGCAACGGAAGTTGCAGGCCTCGATCACCGACAAACGCAGATCGCGCAGCGGCCGGCCCTGCCGATCCAGCGGCAGCGACGGCGGCGACAGGGCGGGTACGGCGTTCACGCGGCAGCTCTCAAACGGGGAGTCTCAAGCAGTCGGCACCTGCGGGACGATGGGTTCGGCGAGGTCGACGACCTCCCCGGGCCTGCCCACACGATACCCCCGCGCGGCCAGAGCGTCGCCCTCCTCCTGACTGGCGTAGTGGTAAAGCAGGCAGCGGTTCAGCAGTTCGGGCGGGTATTCGCGCTCCAGGTCCTCGATCCCGCTGTGCGAGGGATTGCCGTGCAGGGCGCAGTCGTGGGCGATCAGCTCGCCCTGGTCGGCATACTTGGCCAGCGCCTCGGGGATCGGCCGGGTGTCGCCGGTCCATACCGCGCTGCCGGGCAGGCGCAGGCCGAAGGAGGTGTCCGGCCAGTGATGGCGGGTGGCGAACACCTCCAGTCGCAGGCCGCGGTGCCAGAAATGGCCGCTGACCGGCACCAATTGGAACGCGTCCCAGAAATTCACCCCGCCCTCGGCCAGCACGTTGGGGTAATCGGCGACCCGTTGCTGCAGCAGCGGCACCAGCGGCGCGGGGATGTACAGCCGCGGCTTGCCGCGCCGCGCCTCGTCGAAGTAATGGGCCACGAACAGCCGTTCGAAACCGGCGATATGGTCCATGTGGGCGTGGGTGAGGAACAAGGCCTCGGGCATATGCCCGTAATGGGCCAGGAACGCGGTCAGGCCCTCGCCGCCGCAGTCGACGGTCAGCCAGGGTTCGCCGTCGCGCTCCAGGGTCGCCATCGCCGATCCCAATTCCACCGCCGACGCATTGCCGACACCGTGCAGACGCAGCCGCCAAGTCATCCCGTCCCCTTTCGAGCGCTCGTTAGTCTCTCAGAACCTCTGAATAATTCAGAGGTTCCGCGCGCCATGGATGGCGCGCTCGCGGATCGAGCACGCAAGTGCTTGATCCGGCGGGAGCGGGGTCGAGCTTGGCTCGCCCCCGCGACGTCTGAATAACTCCAGGACGGAGTTATTCAGACCTTCCTTAGTAACCACGTTCCCAGGCGCGGTCATAGGCCGTGCGCAAACGGGCGAAATCGCGTTCGACCTCGGCCGGGCTGCGCGAGCCGCGCAATTTCAGCAGCGAACGCTGCAACCGGGCCAGATTGCGCTCGCGCCAGGCGGTGGCCGGAATCCGGATCGCGCCGCGGTCCAGATCGATCACCCAGCCGCGCCCGGCGGTGTCGAACAGCAGATTGGTCGCGTTGAGATCGGCATGGTCCAACCCGGCGCGATGGCAGCGCGAGATCAGCCGGCCGGCCTCTTCCCAGGGCGCGCCGTCGCCGGCGACCGCGGCGCGGTCGGCCAGCGAACGCACGCCGCCCAGGCGCTCGATCAGGATCGCGGCGTAGTAATGCAGGCCGTCGCGCCGGTACCAGGCGGCGATCGGCATCGGCACCGGCAGGCCCTTGCGCGCCAGTTCGCGGGTCAGGCGGAACTCGGCGAAGCTGCGGGTGTAGTTGGCGCCGTGCCACCAGTAGCGGTCGCGGTTGAAGCGCGCGACCAGGCCGCCGCGCAAGTAGCGCCGCAGCACCGCCTGGCCGAACGGCGCGTCGACGAACCAGGCCCCGCCGCGGCCGCCGCTGTCGACCGGCCGCGCCTGCTCGCCCCAGTGCGCGGGCGAGAACCATTCCGGCGCGGCTTGCCGCACCCGCGTCCGGTCGAACAGAATCGCGCCGTAACCGCTATCGTCGCGGTACGGCGTCAGTCCCTCGGCGGCGTCATAACCGGTCATCCGTCCGAGTCTAACAAGTCACGTGACCCAATCGTCTCTCAATGCCTCACCCTCGATCTGCCTGCTGCGCCTGTCGGCGCTGGGCGATGTCACCCACGTCGTGCCGCTGGTCCGGACCTTGCGCAAGGCGCGGCCGCAGGCCTCGATCGTCTGGCTGATCGGCAAGGGCGAACGCCGCCTGCTCGAAGGCCTGGACGGCGTGGATTTCCTCGAATACGACAAGAAAACCGGCCTGGCCGGCATGCGCGCGCTGCGCCGCGCCCTGGGCGAGCGGCCGCTGCCCGGCGGACGCTTCGACGTGCTGCTGCAGATGCAGGTGGCCGCGCGCGCGAACCTGCTGTCGGCGTTCGTGCCGGCCCAGCGCCGGGTCGGTTACGACCGCTCGCGCTCCAAGGACCTGCACGGGCTGTTCGTCAACGAACGCATCCCCGACCGGCCCGGCATCCACGTGCTCGACGCCATCGGCAGCTTCAGCGAGCCGCTGGGCCTGCGCCAGACCGACGTGGTCTGGGACCTGCCGGTGCCCGAGGACGCGCGCGAATGGGCGCGGGCGCAATGGCCGGACGACGCCGCGCCGACCCTGCTGATTTCGCCGTGCTCCAGCCACACCCTGCGCAATTGGCGCAGCGAACGCTACGCCGCGGTGGCCGACCACGCCGCCCAGCGCGGCTGGCGGGTGGTGCTGTGCGGCGGACGCAGCCAGCTCGAACGCGACACCAGCGACGCGATCGTCGCGGCGATGAAGCACCCGGCGCTGGATCTGGTCGGCAAGGACACGCTCAAGCAGTTGCCGGCGCTGCTGGAGCGCGGCCAGTTGCTGATGACGCCCGATTCGGGCCCGATGCACATCGCCAACGCCATGGGCACCAAGGTGCTGGGCCTGCACGCGGCCAGCAATCCGGCGCGCAGCGGCCCCTACAGCGATCGGCGCTACTGCGCCGACCGCTACGACGACGCCGCACGCAAGTACCTGGGCAAGTCCGCCAGCGAAATCGCCTGGGGCACCAAGATCGAACACGACGGGGTCATGGACCTGATCGCGGTCGAGGACGGCATTGCCGCGTTCGAACGCTACGTGGCCGATCACCCGGCCGCTTGAACCCTCTTCCCTACCGACACAAGGACGTTCCATGGCTCTGGCCACGCTTGAAGACCGTTACGGCCCGGCCCCGGCCGATCTGACGATCCTGCTGCGCCTGCGCGACGCCGGCGATGCCGACCTGGCCGAAGCGTTGGCGTCGATGGGCTACAGGCTGCTCGAACCCGACGATGCACCGAGCCTGCTCGATCCCGCGAGCTACATGAGCCCGAGCGAACTCGCCGATCCGCAGATCGCGGCCAACGTCCGCGCCTGCGCGCAGGTGTGCGAGTCGATCAGCTTCTTCTTCGAAGACGATCACGACAACCTGTTCGGCTATTGGCACGGCCCCGAAAACCTCGCGTTGGCCGCCGCGCCGATCGCGAAGTACGACAACGAAGGCCAGTTCTCGCTGCTGCAAGGACGCGGACTGGTCGAGACGCTGATCGGCGATCGGGTGTTCGACGATGACGACGCGTTCGCTGAGTACGCCGCCGCGTTGGGAGCGTTAGGCGTCGAGATCACCTCGCGGTCGTGGAAGCTGCTGCCCGATCCGCCGCCGTCGAGCGATCCGGCGCGATTGCATGCGGCTGCGTTCGAGCGCTTCAGCGCGTCTGCCGCCGGCTAGATTCGATGCCGCCGTTCGCTCCCTGCAGGAGCGGCGCGAGCCGCGACAAGCGAAGCTGCGGACGTAAGCGCAGTAACTGAAGCCCGTACCTGTCGGGCACTGCGCTCGAATGAGGTAACGCAGTCCCCGAGGAATATCTCGGAGGTGATCGCACGGTTGCTTTCGTGGTACTTCGTCGCTTCGGTTGTCGCGGCTCGCGCCGCTCCTACAGGAGGATTGCGTGGCTCAGGCGGCGTTGGCCACTTGCGCGAGCGGCTACACCGCAACTAACCCTGTTCGTTCTCGATCCGCAACCGCCGCCAGATCGACAACTGCGTGCGCTGTCGCCGACGCTCGCGATAGACCGCCGCGATCAACGCCAGCGCGATCACCAACGCCGCCACGCCGATACGTCCCGCGGTCCAATCGATGTAACCGCCGGTAAGGCCGTCGACCGCGACGAACACCAGGCAGGCCGCGGCCGCGTTGCAGGCCAGACTGCACAGCACCTTCATCCGGTTGAGCGTGTTGCGCGAAGACGGATCGGCGGCTTCCAGATACTCGCGCATGCGCCGGTCCACATCGTGGAAGACCGAGGTCGACATCTGAGCCGCGCTCGGCAACACCAGGCCTTCGCTGCGTTCGAGGCGGGCCGACAGAAACTCGATCGCCGGCGCCCAGGCCTGGCGCAAGCGCGGCCACACGATGCCCTGGGCGATGCCATAGATCAGCCGCCCGATCGGACTCAGCGCCAGGCCCAGCGCATAGGCACCGGCGAACCAGGTCGGCAGAGTCAGTTCCGGCGCCTGCTCGCGCAACAGATGCAGGCCGGCCGGATGGCGCAGGGCCAGCGCGGTCAGCAACAGCCCGCCCGGGCACAGCCAGGCGAGCAGATCGTCGTACAGCCACGCGCCGGCGGCGCGCGGTTTGGCTTCGGCCATCGTCCGTCCTCCCCGACGGTTGCCGCGCGCCGGCTCAGAACGCGCCGGTACCGTAGTCCTGGTAGGACTTCTCTTCCACGTAGGTCGAACCCAGCGCCAGATTGATCTCTTTCTTGACCCGCGCGCGCACGTCGTTCTCGACGTAGACCGAGCGCGCCAGGCGGATGAACTCGGCGTCGAATTCCTGCGCCTTTTCCTTGATCCGGATGTCGTCCTCGATCACCCACAAACGCTCGTTGACCGCCTTCAGGTCGGCACGCAGGCGCACGATGTCGTGACCGGCGGCCGGATGGGCCATCCAAGTGTTCTCCAGAGCGCTCAGCTCGTTGCGGACGTTGCTCAGCTTGGCTTCGTCGGTCATGCGTTCGGACTTGATCTGCAGGATCGAGATCTTGTCCAACAGTTCGCCGAAGGACACCGGGACCAGGATTTCGGACATGGGGCGCAGCCGTGGTTTGCGAAGGGGCGGTTAGTGTAGCCCCGCTCCGCCCGCGCGGGCCCGGCCGAAGCAGGAGCCCGGGAAATACCGGCGCCGCACGCGCCGCGGGCCGCTTGTGATCGGCCGCCTCAGCCCGTATCATTCGCGGCTCACTGCACCCGGAGAGGTGGCAGAGTGGTTGAATGTACCTGACTCGAAATCAGGCGTACGTTTATAGCGTACCGGGGGTTCGAATCCCCCCCTCTCCGCCAGATCAAAGAAAAAGCCCCTGTTTTTCAGGGGCTTTTTTCTTTTCTAGACTTCCGTACCCATCACCTTACCCAGCATCCCGGGCGCGCTTTCGGGCCGCAATGTAGGCCCGAATTTCCGACTCTAGCCAACGGACATTCGTGCCGTCTTCGTCGGGCACCGGCACCGGAAAGGCCCCTTTTGCGATGCGCTGGTAAATCGCCGACTTTTTCAGGCCCACCCGGTGTTCTACCTCTTGCCGCCGCAGCAACCGTTCGTTTGCCGGCATGCGCCGTTGTGCAACCGCCATCATGCCCCCCGCCAGGAAGCCGCCAGCGCTCGGCGCCGCCGGGGATCGGTGCGAACGGCGTTGTACCGCCGCAGCCAAACGAGGAAGGCGCGGAGCCGGCACCAACGAGTCACGTCCCCGCCCGCGCTGTAGCAGATACGGCCGTTGATCGCGGCCACCACCCGCCGCGACGGGGTGCGGGTGCGCCGCTTACGGGCCACCCACACTTGCCCGGCGTCGATATCCGGGGTTCGGCTCATCGGCTGCACTCCGCGCAGGTGAAAACGTTTACTCGGCATCCGCGTTGCTGAACGATCCGCACCCGCCCGCCGCCGACCGCCCGCGCGGTATTGCAGCGATGGCAGCGGCGGGCCATCACGGTCAGCGGCGACCGGGCTCCGCTTTCTCGCTGGCCCGAGACGGGGCCGCCGTCCAGTGGCGCATGCCGGCCACCAAATCGATTCATGGTTTTCCTCATGCGCCCGACCCTCGGACAAAGGCCAGGGGGAATTGCAGAATGCCGGCCAGCGTTGCCGGCGCTGGCTGTGCGGCCTGCGCCGCCGGCTCGCTGCGCCGGATCGGGGCGCGGCGCTTGGCGTTCATCCGCCGCCACTGCCGCAGGGCGTCGCCGACACAGGCGTATTTCGCCGTTTGCCGGCACTCGCATTCCAGAAGGTGCCCGCCGCCAGCTTCCGGCCGCCGCAGGTCGTGGACGTGCCGAACGGCGTGCCCCTGAGCGCAGGCGGGCAAGGTGACCTGATGGGCGATCTGTCGTTGCGTCATGTCGCCTCCCAAGAGCGGCGCACGGCCTGGGGCGACTGCGGAGCGCGCAAGCCAGTCGCCGTTACAGCGCAGGCCGCCAGGACGCGCCGGACCTCGCGGCGGTGGGCCGCCTGGGCGCGCCTGCGCTCCCAGGCCAAAGCCCACGTGCGCACCACGGCCACTATTCCGATGGGCTTAGCCATGGCGGGCACCCTCGGATGCGCCGCACCGCAAGCTGTCAGCCACATCCAAGGCCATCGGCAACCCGTCTAAAAACTCGCACAGCGCCGGCCCCAGTGTTTCCAGGTGGTCGCCCCAATGGGCGCCCGTGACGAGCCACAAGTGTGCGTCCAGGCGTTCGCGGCTTTGCGTCAGCGCGGCGCCCTGCCCCTGCGGCCAATAAGCGGTCACGTCGATTCGGTTGACCTGCGCGGCGATGACGACCCGGACTTGCGGCGACGGCTGTAGTTCCGGGTTGAACGCCCGCAACTGCGCTGCTCGCGCCGCGTAGTGCGACGCCTTGTCGTCGGCGAAACCGGCGCGAACTTCCGCCGACTCTGCGGCTTGGTGGCGCTTGTCACGCGGCAACAACGGATTTAGCCGCATGGCGGCGGCCATCGCACGCCGTTGCCGGGCCTCAGCCAAATACCGTTCCTGGGCTGCGTCCAAGTAGGTGACGGCCGCGCGGGCATGCGCGGCAAGCACACTGCTGATTTTTTCGACCGTGATAGCCTTCCTGCCGGTCCCGGTGCCGTGATCTTCGTGGCGTGCGCTTGCTGCCGTCGTCGTTTCGGTGGTGCTTCGCATGGTTTCTCTCCGTTGCTCCGTGGTGATGGCCCTTGGGGAGAGCGCCAACTCTCCCGCCGGGACCGCTTAGATTTCGCGCTGGAACACCCAGCACTTTTTCGCCTCGCCCGTAAGGCGGGATTTGACGTTCTTGTGGTCGAGGAACTTGCGCGCACGCGAGGTGCGCAAAAGGTCTTTCAGTTCCGACTGGTCACACGGCATGCGAATGCCGGCGCGCATTACGCGGGCCTCAAATTCAACGAGGCTTACCGCGATCAGGCTTTCACTGTTGGCGTGGTTCAGCGGCGGGCTGCCCGAGTCGCCGCCGACGAAGTCGTAAAGCTCCCAGAACGTTTGCACGTGCTTGTGATCGACATCGAGCGCGACTTGCCGCGCCAGTGCCATTTGAATCAAGGCCGCGTGCGTTGCGCTGTGCTGCTCATCGGTCAACGGCGTCACCAGCTTCAACGCGTCCACCAGGGCCATAATCTGCGCGTGGTTATGCGCTAGACGGACGTTCTTCATGTCCGCCAAGCTCAACAGTTGGTTGCTGTAGTCCCGCGCCGCGTCGTTGACGATCTTCATTACCTCGGCTTCGCGCTGCGTCGCCATCAACGCGAACGCGGAGACCTCGGACACATCAATGTCGGTCAACTGCTCCGCAATCGCCTTGTTCTCTCGACTATGCAATGACTTGTCGAACGTCATATGCACGATGCGCTCAAGCACAGGCTTGCTCGCCGAGACGGGGGCGTTCTGCTCAATCACAATCGACGCGCGGAACGGCGGTTCGTAAGTGTCGGTGCCCGAGTTCTTGACACCGATCGAGCGGCCAATGTGTCCGTTGAACAGCGGCTTGATTTCTTCCCAATCGAACTTCTTGAGCTTTAGATCGTCCTCTTTGCCACGGTCGGATTCGATCAGCACCACCGGCAGATTGGCGACCTGTGTAAAGGTACGCATGCGGCCGGCCAACGTGGACTTGGCCGGGTCCATGCCTTCGTGCCCGGTGCGGCCTACCAGCTTCCACAGAAATTCAATCAGGGTCGATTTGCCGGTGCCGGGCTCGCCGGACATTTCGATAAACGGCAAACTCTGTTGCTTGGCGCGGATTTGCTCGGCAAACAGCGACCCGAACCAGAACGCCAACGACACAATGCCTTTGACCCCGTAGCACGCCCAGATCATGTTCAGCCAATCGCTGCGGTACTCGTCGCGCTTGGTGTTGATCGTCAGGCCGATGCTTTCGTTCAAGCTCTTGAGCGACAGCTTTCCGATATCGAAATAGTCTTCGTCGTTGCGCTTGTAGACGGCGCCGTCCTTCACTGCCACGTCGCCGAAGACATAGCAGCCGTGTTCGCGGGCGTAGCCAATGAACGGGATGGTCTCAACGGTCTTGAGGCCGAACAGCGTATCTTTCGACAGTCGGATAACCTGCGGCGTGGTGCCGTCCCAGATCGCGCCCGACGCCATGTGCAAGAGACGGTTTCGGAATTCGGTTGCCGACGTCAGTTGATTGGCGGTGAACGTGTCCTTGATTTCGGTCTTGTGGTACGGCCCCGGCGGAAACGTGATGCGGTAGTAATACCAACTCTCACCGGTCAGGCGATTGGACTGGTAGTAAAGCGGCTGCGGGTGGCAATTGCAGATTTCGGAGACACACAGCGAATCGTTCAACGCTTTGTCGCGCAATTCTTGTTCGGTCATTCCAGCGCTCTCACCTTCCAGCTTGTCTTTGGCCTTGTTGTAGGCTTCCGCATTGAAGCTCGCCCAATACAGCCGATTGCCGTGCGCAAAATGGAACGTCGCCCGTTCCTCGCGCTTGTAGATGATTCGCGCTTTCTTGGAAGGCGAGTCCGCGCACAGCAATGCACCTTCGTGCAGGTAGGTATCGCGGTCGCTGGGCTTCATTGCGCCGCGCAGGTGCGCATCGTTCCAATCGATCTTGTTCCGGCCGCTCTGCGGAATCTGCGCGGCCTTGGACTTCCATCCATCCGCCTTGGCTTTGTGATGCCATTTGAGCGTGTACGTGCGGCCCGCGTTGTCGTTGTGCAGTGCCCAAACCAGGGTCGGCAATCGCTTGCCGGCGGCCTCGCACGCGGCGCGCAGCCGCGCCAACGCCTTGTCGGGATAGCTGTTGCACGACATGAGCGCACGGGCCGCGATGCCGTGATGTTCCAGGGCGATTGCGTCGAACACGCCCTCGGTCAGCCAGATTTCGGACGGCCACGCGGCGGTGTCCTTCATCTGCCACCACTCGCCCGCACGATCCTTGCCGGGCGCGAACTTGGCCTTTTGCTTGCCGAAGCGCTCGGCGTGGTCAATGAAGCGCTCCCACCAAATGCCGTTCACCAACGGAAAACGCACCGTGGCCGTGGTGATCTTGAGTTCGGAATCGCGGTGCAACTCTTGCGTATACAGGCCACGCAAGCGGGAAAGATCGAACCCACGCGCCTCTGACAAATAGGCATCCGCCGCCGCGTGCGGCGCGGTGTCGGTCTGCTTAAAGCGGGCCGAATAGTTCTTGAACAGGTCCGGATACAAATCCCGAACAAAGATCACGGCACCGCAATTGTTCTCCCGACCGCACTTAAGTGCGTTCGGATTGTCGCGCAGCGTGAACAGCTCTTTCTGTCCGCACTCCGGGCACTTACCGTCTTGGTAGTACTGCTTGCGCTTCTTGAACCCGAAATCTTGTTCAAGGCGTTCGCAAATCTTGTTGAGCGTGTCTGTCTGCATTTCTTCAGGCAATAGGGGACCAGGCCCGGCCGTGGGGCCGTGCGAACAGAAGTCGGGATTGGGAGAGGAACCGGGAGCGAACTACCCGGGATCGTTGGCGGCGTCGCGGAAAGCCAGTTCCAATTGCAACCCTAGGTTTCGGATCATCACGCTTCGCGCAAACGGCAAAGCGATTTCAGGATCGGGACAGGCAGAGGGGGAAACGGTACGAACCGCAATCAAGTCCGCCACCCATACATGCCCGCACATATCGTTGGTGCAGCGCAAAGTGACCTCGCGAAACAGCGGCGTCATTTCCTTACTCGACCGAACATTGCCGACACAGCGGCAGTGTCCGCACAGCATGGTCAGGATGCGGCTCACTTGCCCCCCTGCTCGATCACCCCGTTTTTGATGCCCAGCAGCACCGCCGCCTTATGGGCCTCGCCGCGCAGCGCAGGACTAACGCCGCTCAGAACGTGATAGACCGTGCCGACCGCGAGACCGTGCGCCCTAGCGAACTGGGCAACACTGACACCGCGACGGCGCAGTTCGGCTTTGGCCTGTTTCTTGGTGCGAATGCGTGACTGATTTGACATTGCGATGGATGCGGATAGGTTCGTACAGTTCGGAATCTATAATCGTGCGAAATTTCGCACATGTCAACAGGAAGATGCAGTTTTATGCACAAGGACATAAGCACAATCGGCGCAAGGATTGCGGAAGAAAGGCAGCGGCAAAGCGCCAGTCAAAAAGAGACTGCCGCGCTGGGCCACGTGAGCCTGCGGACTCAGGCGGCTTACGAGATGGGCGAGTCGATGCCCAACCTTGCGTACATGACGCAATTGGCGGCGGCGGGCTTTGATGTCACCTACATCATCACGGGCGAGCGCGTCGCTTCCACGATTGCCGATGACGAAGCGGAATTGTTGGCGCGGTATCGCGGTTCTTCGCTTGAACTACGTAAAGCCGCATTGGCGGTGCTCGGCATTTCGGCACAAGCGCCCGCGACTGGATCGACGTTCAATGCGTCCAGCGGAAACATCAAAATTGGGCAGGTCAGCCACGGCCCAATAACCGGATCGCAAACGTTCAACGTGGGCGGCGGCGGACGCAAAAAAAAGGGGAAGACCGACTGACGCACGCGGTCACGGTTGGACAGTACGTTGATGGTGATGTGCATATCCGGTCACTCACCATGCGCGTGCATTTGCCGAATGCGTTGCGTGGCTTTGCAGGGCACGCGGCGCTTACGGGGTGCCCCGAATGGACCGCATGCAAAGCGATCAAGGGCCGCACCGACTTCAACACGTCGGCGCCCAGCGCTCTACGCGCGATCAATCTGTTACGTCGCCACGGCGATGCGGGGTGTCCGACTCGCGCAAAAAACGGTGCATCGCAACGCCCCTGCGTTCGTGACTGCCGCATTGCCGCGTCGGAATTTGCGGCGGCATCGTGTAGGAAAATTCCTACGCCTCCGATCACGGTATACGGGCGCGAAAAAATGCCCGCGCTTTGGAGCGCGGGTCGTCGCGGGAAGGGAAAAAAGAGGACGCCGGCGCTTAGGGTCCGTGCGGTCGATTCGTCGCGATCCATCGCAACGCGAAGTGGCCAAGGCGTCCACGCGTAGTATCGCGCGGCGCCGACGCATTGGACAGGTAGCATTTCGCCCGACGTGGGGTAGGAATAGTCCGGCGGCGTCCTGAACAGTTCAGTCCGTCGCCGATTCCAGTTCAAGCCCCGTCGTCAGTCCTGTGTCCGCGCTCATGGTGTGGGTGGTTTTGGCGATCAGCCACGATGTGCCGTCGATCTCGCGTTTAAACCCGCGCACGCGCATGCGCTGTTCTGGATACAACTCAGGGCGGCCGAGCGCCAAGGTCAGCGACAACACCGCCGCGCCGCGCTGCACGCGCGCCCACTCGGCTTCGGCTTGTTCGCGGGCCTGGGCTTGGTTCGCATAGGTGTCGCGAAGGCGCTTCGCATTGCCGCTTTCTCCGATCAGCACGGATTTACGATTGGCGCCGTCGCGGTCGGACCAATACGCACGCACGCCGCTGTATTGATCCCGGTCAGTGTAGGCGAACCGGTGCCGGTCCCCGCTCTCTCGGGTCAAAGTGGCCTCGGGAAGCGCAACACCGCTGGCGGTGCGCCCGCTGCCGACCGGTGCGAACAGCAGGCACCCGCCTTTGATCGTCGCCACGGCGTCATAGCGCTGGCCCAGGCGTGCCAGCAGCGCCACATCGCTTTCGGTTTGGTCCAGGTGCGCAATGGCAACGCCGGCCAAGGCTGGCGCAATGCGCGACTGCAAACGGTGCTCGCCGGCAATTTGGCGCAGCACTGCGCCCAGCGTAACGCCGTGCCATGAACGTTCCCGTCGAATGCGCAGCGGCTTGGTCAGATCGGCGCTGCGCGCACGAATCGTAAGCACGTAAGGCGGCCCGTCGTGCTCTACCTCGTCCACGGTGAAAGAGCCCTTGTCTACCAACCCAGCGCCGCGCCAGCCTAACGCTACGGTGAGCACCACACCCCGACGCGGCAATGCCAACGCGCCGTCATGGTCTTGAATGCGCATATCGAGCTGGTCGGCTTCTCCGCCGCGCGCTTCCGTCAGCGACAGATCGAGCAAGCGCGGGCGCATGCGGTCGGTCAGGTCTTTGCCGTCGAGCGTGACGCGCCAATCTGGGATCGCGTGCGCGGTCATGCCCGGCCATCCGCGTCGCGTGCATCGTCATCCACGCGGACCAGCGTCATATCGAACTCGATGCGTCGCGCGGCACCGTCTGCAAAGAACAGCGAGCGCGTTTCGTTGATATCGCCGATCACGAAGGCGCCGTGAACAATCCCTGTACCCTCAACCAACGCATACGGCCGCCCGTCGTCGGCCATCGCCCGCAACACGTCCAGCGAGGCCGGCGTGCCGGTCAATTCGGGCGCGATGAGCCCAGACAGGCGGATGGTGTCATCGCCGGGGCCGACGTACTGCCGCGCCGCGCGGGCGCCGACTCGCTCCGATGCAGGGTGCCGCCATGACGTGCTGCGTTGCAGTTGGTCATACGCCAGCGTCGGCAGCGAAAACACAAAGGTATCCAGGGCCATCATCATCGGTCAGTCGTCGTAATCGGTGTAGGTGGAGCGCTGCCGCGCCGAACGTTCGCGTTCAATCCGCGCCAGTTCGGAGCGCACGGCGGCCGCGATTTCCTCGCCCTTGGCGGAATCGCTCACGTGGATGTGGATCACGACCGGCGCGGCCGGCGCACTCGCCTGCGGTGCGCACGCTCGCGCGGTCACGGGTGGGCGTTGATCGATCGCCACGGCGGGCGATGCCGTTACCGCCCCCACCGCCAACGCGGCGCCGGCTCGCTGCATCCCGGACGTGAGGCGCGAGAGCACGGCAAGCGGCGCGGTTTGGCTTCGGTCCAAACCCACAGCAAGGCCGGCCATCGTGTGATCGCCGAATTGCGCGAACACGCGCGACGGGCTGCGAATGTCCAGACGCTTTGCGAACCAGCCCGCCACGTTGCCGGCGACGTTGGTCATCGCGGCTTTGAGCGCGTCGAGGCGGCCGAGCACGCCATTGATAAGCCCTTGGATCAGATCACCGCCGAACGCCGCGAACCGCGCAGGCCAGCCCATCAATACCGTGTTGATGCCGTTCCACAGCGACGCCAAGCCATCGCGCAGCCGTGCCCCGTCGCCCGTGAACACGCCGATGACGGCATTCCATCCGCCCCGCACGATGCCTTGCACCGCGCCCCACAGCGCGCCGAAGTAGCCGCGCAGTCCGTCCCAGTTCGCCGCGATCAATCCCAGCGGCGAATACGCAATCACCGTCTTGAGCCAACCGGCGAGCGTGGACAGTACGGCGATGACAGCGCGGACCTGCCCGGCAACGACGGCGCCAAGCACCGCGCCGAACGCACGGCCGTTCTCGGTCGCTCCGGCGAGCTGGTCGGCTGTGGCCTGAAACGGGGTAAACAGATCCCGCATCCAGCCCCACACCACGGCCAGCGCACCGCCCACGGCTTCCCACAGCGGACGCAACGGCGCCAAGGCGTCCGCCAGCGCGGCACCCAGCGGCGCCAGTTCCGCCAGCACCGGGCGCAACGCGTCGGTGAAGTCCGCCCACAGACCAACCAAAAACGCCTTGATCGGTTGCCAGTATTTCCAGACGACGACCGCGACCGCAGCCAGCACGGCGATAAGCGCGAGCACGGGCGCAGACAGGCCGCCCAGGATCGGCAACAGGGCGCGGCCGGCGTTTGCGACCAGCGGTAGCACGCGCGCCCCCAGGCCGCTCAATGCGGTCTGCGCCTGAGTCAGTGCCGGGCCCAGGCTGGTCAGCCCGTACCGGATCACGGCGAGCGGCCCCAGGATGCCCGCCAGCACCAGGGCGAGGCCGCCCAGCACGGTCAGCATGACGGCGCCAGCCGCGGCCGCTTTGACCAGGCCGGCGGCCATCGCAGGATTGGCCGCGATCCAGGCCCGGGCGGATTGCGTCATGCCCTTGAGGCGGTCGCCGATCTCGCGCAGGTTCGGCGCCAGAAGCGCGCCGGCATCGGCGGCGAAATTGCGGCCGGTGTCCTTGGCGTTCGCCCAGATCGCGGACAGGTTGTTGGCGCGGGCGGCGGCTTCGCGCTGGGACGAACCCAGCGCCCGCGCGTCTTCGGTCAGCTTAATTTGCCGCTCGTACTCGTCCAGATTGTTCGCGAGCTTGGATGCGTCGTCGCCGAATTCCTTGCCGAAAAGCTGGGTCGTGACCGTGAGTTGATCTTTGCCCGGCAGTTGTTTGATTGCCGCAAGCACGCGCTTAATCGTGCCCTGCGCGTCGGTCACCATGCCTTGCTGCAACGCATCCGCGTCCAGGCTCAAGGCGCGCAATCCGTTTTGGAAGCGCTTGCCCTGCATTGTCGCCACGGCCAATTCGCGCACCATAGCGTTCGCTGCACTCGCCGCAACCTCGGGCGCGCTGCCCAACGAAAGAAACGTGCTGCCCAGCGCCGCCGCCTGCCGGTAATTGAGCTTGTCGGCAACACCGCCCAGGCGCTGCATCACGTCGATGATGTCGCGGCCTTGGGACTGCGCGTTATCGTCTAGGTAATTGATCGCATCGCCCAATTCTTCGATGCTGCCAATCGGCACTTTGTAGAGGCTGCGCAGCTTGCCCATGCTTTCGCCGATTTCGTCGGTGGGCAGGTTGAACGCGTCGGCCATGACCGAAACGGTTTTGGTGAAGGCGAGAATGTCTTTCTCGCCCTTGATGCCCATGCGCGCCGCTGCTTCGGCAATCGCCGCCAGTTCCTCGGCGGTGCCGGGCAAGTCCTCGGACAACTTTTGCAGTTCGCGGCCCATCGAGTAATACAGCGGCGTCAGGCGACCCACCTTGTCGCGCATGCCGTCCACTTGTCGCGCAACGCCCGTCATCGCATCTTCAAATGACGCGTAAGCCCGGACGGCGAACAAGATCGGCGCGGCGGTGGCGGCGCCAGCAACGCCCAGGCTCGCGCCCGCGCTGGCCGCCGCGCTGGCCTGCTGCTGCATCCTTCCCATGCGCTGCTGCGCGGCTTGTGTCCGTCGCGCTTGCTGGGCAAGGCGATTCAATTGTTCGCGCTGTGCGGCAATGCGTTGCGTCGTCTGCGCCATCTCTTGCCGCAGATGCCGTTCGTGATCGCCCAGGCGCTTGACCTCGATCCCCGCCGACGCGAGGCCGCCCTTGGCCTCTTTCAGCACGCGCAACGCGCCCAGGTGCGCGGACCGCAGCTTGGCCGTCTCGCGCTCAGCACGCGCATAGGCGCGCGCCAGCTTGCCGCTGGCGGCCTCGCTCCCGTCCATCTGTCCGCGCAACGCGGCCATGCGTTGGTGCGCAGCCTTCAGCGCTTGGCCGCTGGCGTCGGCGTCATTCTTGAGCCGGCGAAAGCCGGCAATCTGCTGTTGCTTGCGCTCAAGCTCTTTAAGTTGCGCTTGCGTTTCGCGAAGCGCGCGTGCGGCGCCCTGGCTCGCGGCGGCAATCTTGCGCATGGGCGCCGTGGCGCGGTCCAGCAGGTCCAGTCGCACTTTCAACGCAAGATCGCCGCCGCTCATTCGTCCGCACCGCTCCGCACGCGCGCACGTTCGCGCCACGCCATCAGTTCACTAAGAGAGAGAGCCCCCATCTCGACCGGGGACCAACCGAACACGACGGCGATATCCGCCATCGCGTTTTCTACGCAGTCGGGGAGACTTCCCGCTGCGCCTTCGTCAGAAAAAAATCGGTGATCGCCATGCCGAATTGCGCCGTATCGGCCGGGTCCAACTGCGCCACGTCGAACGCGGTAAGCGTGGGCACGGTGACGCGCGGAAGCACCTTCTGCACGGCGTCGATTTCCATGCGCATCAGATCGAGCATCGACAGGCCGCGCAGTTCGCCGGACACCGGTCGGCGCACGGTGACCACTGTGATCTCGGAATCGCCGCGCTTCAGCGGGGTTTCCAAGGTGATATCGGCTGTGCGAACCGGCACGGGCTGGACGGCCGAAATCTCGGCCGGGGTGGTCTTGGGCATGAACGATCCTTAGGGCGTGGTGAGAGCGGCCCGGCGTTGCGCCGGGCGTGGATTACAGGCCGAGCGCGGCGCGCTGCTGCGCGAGCCGGTCAACGCCGCCGACGATTTCAATCATCGCCATGCGGTCGATTTCGATCAGAGTCACGCCGTTGACCGTGAGCTTGTAATAGCTGCACGTGGTCTTTACGGAGAACTCGGTTTGATCGCCGATCTTGGCCGAGCCCATCGTGATTTCCTTATGCCGGCCACGCGCCACGATTTCGATGGCGAGCACTTCGGCGGTGTCGTCGCGTTGGTACGCACCAGCGAAACGAAGCTGCACGGCGTCGTGCCGGGTCTCGCCGTACTGGCGCAGCACATCAACCACGATGCCGCCGCACTTCCAATCGAACTCCATCACGCCATCGGGGCCGTTATCGATATCGACCGCGCCGGACATGCCGCCGCCCTGATACGGCGTCATGTTGCGCGCGAGCGGCGGCAACGTGACTTCGTTGACTTGGCCGAGAAAGCTCACGCCGTTGTGAAACAGAAGAAAATTCTTGAGTGTTGCGGGAAGGGCCATGAAGTCTCCGGGGCTCAGGCGACAAGACGGCTGGCGAAATCAGCCAAATACACGTCGGTGAAGGATTGATTGAGCGTGATGTCTTCCATCGGCGGCACCGGGGTATAGCGGTGCGCGAGCGCGAGCTTTCCAGCGGACAACGACTCTTTTAGGTTCATGTCGGGATCGAACCAGCAATCGCCGCCCAACAAATAGCCGCCGGTCTTCCACATGCGGAACTGCGCGTTCATGGCATCGATCATGTCGCGTACTCGCGTCGGCGACATTGGCGCGTCCACATAGGTCGCTGCCAGATCGGCGAACGTGTCCGCGATGACGTGCGCGGTGCGCACATACGACTCAAACGCGAATTGCGGATCGTCGCTGCATGTGCGCGAGCCCCAGAAGCGATGCCCTTTGAAGTTGACCAACGTGGTCACGTCACTGGCGTTGAGATAGCCCGCGTCCGTGCTCGGGTCTTGCAAGTCCCAGAACACATCGCGCGACAGGCCCGTAACGCCGGCCACCGGCACGTTGGACAGTGATTTGTGCCAACCCTGCTCTTGATCGATGCGAGCGCGAAGGCCAAGCGCACGGGCGGTCGCATACGCCGGTTGCGTCGTGCTGCTGGCGGTGTCCCAAGCAACGAAGTCGGGCCATATCACCATCAATTCTCGCTGAGCGAAATTCTTGCGATACAGCACCGCGTCTTCTTTGGTCCCGCTCGCGGCGGCGCTGATATACGCCATCGCGCGTAGCTTCTTTGCGATCACGCCCAACGCTACGGCCACGGGCTGTGTATCCACGCCGGGCGCTCCCAGGATGCGCGGGCGCACGCCGAGCTGCGCTTGTGCGGCCAGTAGCGCATACAGGCCGGTGAAGCTGCCGCCGTCGGAACTACCAATGACGGCGCTGGTCGTAGCCGCGTCATCGCTGCCGGTCGGCACGCGCACGACCACGGTCGGCGTGCTGCATTGGTCGGCGATGGCCTGCAACGTGGGGCGCAAGGTGCCGTTGGCGCCGGCCTTGCCGATCGCGCGGCGCACATCGGTCAGCAGCACCGGCCGATTCATCGGAAATGCGACGGCATCCGCATCGTTCGATGTGCAGACCACACCGATGACGGCCGTGGAGATGGTACGAACGGTGCGCGCACCGCCCTGCGTTTCTACGACGCGCACGCCGTGGTGGTAGTCAGCCAAGAGAACTCCTAACGGGACAAACGAAGGGAAAGGGGGACATTCAGCGCGACCGGCGCACGTCGGCCGCTGGGGTCGATTCGGTCGGCGGTGAGGTGCAGCACGCAGGAACCGGGCGTCAGTCCTGCGGTGAACTGGACGCGGCGCAACCGCAAGCGCGGCTCCCACCGCTGCAACGCGGTCGCCGTGGCGCCGAACAACCGCGTGCGCGTGGCTTCGTTCAACGGCTGGTCGATCAACTCCGGCAACTGCGACCCGTAGTCGCGGCGCATCACGCGCGTACCTAGCGGAGTCGTGAGAATGTCGGCGACGGATTGGCGCAGATGCGCATCGCCATCGAGCGCGCGACCGGTGGCGCGGTCCATGCCCGTCATACCGGCGGCCCCGACTTGCCGCCGCCGGTCTGCACGCCGCCGTGCGGGTGCTTCGTAAGGCTCACCCCTGCCCCGGTAACGTCGCCCGTCGCGTCGGCCTTGCCATCGATGGACACATTGCCGTTGATGGTCGCGGCGCCGTTGATCGTCACCGGCCCGTTGATCGTCAGGCCGCCATCGGCCGATACGGTGGCCGTACCGCCACCGGGAAGCGTCGCGGACAAGGCGTGCGCTTCGTCGTCGTAAGCGATCAGCGCCCCATCGCGGTAACGCGTGACGTGCTTGTGGGCGGACGCCTCGGGGGCGCCGTTGGCTTTGCTATAGAACGCGCCGAGAATGAAACCGCCGGTCGTGTCGCCCTGCGGACACACGAGAATGACTTGCTCGCCCACGCTCAGCGGCGACCACTGCGAGCGGTGCCCTGCCCGGCCCGCGCTCCACGGCAGGAAGTCGGTCAACAAGTCGCCCGACGAGACACGCGCCCGCGCGGTGGCGTGATCCACTTCGGCTACGGTGCCGAGTCGGATGATGTTCGCGAGTTTGCGCAGAATGTCGGCGTTGGATTGCATACCGACAGGATCGGGCGCACGGGACGTGCGCTCACGAAAGCGCAAGCGTGTAAGCGCGTTACACGCTGCGCGCCGACGACGGCATCAGCCGTCCGAAGCCACCGTGCAATAGAACTCCATCGTCTTATCCATCCAGATTCGCCCATCCTGTCGGCGTCGAATCTGCGCACGCACGGTGCGCGTGGCGGTGGCTTGGCGACCGCGCGAAGCACTCACGGTCAGCGCGACCCACCGCGATTCCGTCAGCGGTAGCCAAGCGTTTAGCGTTCCCTGCAAAAAGCCTTCGACGTTGGCGGCGACCTGGGTAAACAGAATGTCGTACTCGCCCGGCTGCGAACGTGTCCAAGTGCCGCCGCCCTGGCCGCCGCCTGTTTCCGACTTCCACGTTGTGGAGCCGTCCGCATTGAACGAAAACGTGGCGGTCGCCTTCGCGGACGGATAACCGACGTCCGATGCTCGGAGCCTGCCACCAAAGCCGCCATCGCTCACATACGAGGCGGTGCCCTTCGCCGCCCATAAATTGGACACGTCCAAATTGTTCACCCGAAAATTCACGTCGGCGCGCTTGGCGCCGTACTGAATATGCGCGAATCGCAATGGCTGCCCGTTGTGCGTGCAGCGATGCGCGATGGGACCATCACCGATGATGTCCGGGTCGAACAAATCCTCAAACGGAATTCCTTGGTGCTTGATCAGAGTCGCCACGGCTACGCGCTCCGTTCCAGTTTGCTCAGGCGGCGGTGCATCCCGTCCACCCGTCGAGTCAGGCGACGGACCAACGCGGACAACTGCTGCACGGCGCGAATCAGCACCGGGATCAACTGAATGTATTCGACGGCGGCGTAGCGCTTGCCCTTGAACAGCACCGACTTTGCGCGGACGGCCTCGGGGATGATCGGCGCAAGCTGTTCGGCGATGACGAAGCAACGCCTGCGCCCGTCGCTTTGAAACTCGGTCTTGTACTGACCCACCTTCACCCGGATACGTTCCACCTCGGCCAAACCGTAGGGCAAGGCGCGCAGGTCCGTTTTCAGATGGCGCGATGAGCCGGTGTTCAGGCCGCCGGGCATGTTCACCGGACCTTCGTTCAAAATGTAGTTCTGCCCATCCCAATACAGGTATCGGTTTCGGGCGCTGTTGAGGAAGATCACGCCGGTTCCGTCGCCACGATCCGCGTAAATATCGCGGAAGCCCGCATCGGTGGCGCGAACTGCATAGCGCCCGTCCAGGGTGCTTTCATGCAGATGACAACGCTCCCAGCCGGTCCACGTTCCGCCCACCTTTTGCCGGCGCCAGATGTTGCGGAAGTTAGTCGAGAACGTCCAAACGGTTTGCGTCTGCCAATCGTTGTTGTGCTGTACCACTTCCCCGATAAGCCAATCCCCCACCGGTCCATTGGCCGCACTTGCAGCCATATACCAACCGTTTTCAGTCGCCGTGTTCCAATCGCCGATAGTCTTCGCGACGCCGCCGAGGCGTCCGGAAATGTCGGCGCCATCGTGTTGGTGCGATTTATTGGCGCGGTTGTCGAGCGCGGTTTGCAGGCCGCTCACATCGGCGATTGCATGGGAGTGCGGCGAGGGCTTGAACGTCTCGGGCTTGCCGGTGACTTCCTCGAACGTCGGATTTCGACTGGCCGTGTCCGGCACGCCGTCCAGATCGGCCCATGCGTGCCGATGATTCTTCGGCGGGAATGTGCCCGGCACGTTGGTCATGTTGTTGTAATCCCGATAGAAGGCGCCGTGTTCACCGTCGAGCTTGTCGGCATCCAGGCCGTTACCGGCACCTTCGTTGCGCACCGACGCCGAGCCCAGGCCCAACGAAGTACGCAGCACCAGCGCTGTTGCCGCCGATAGAAGCGTTTTGACGAACGCGGTCGGCGCGTTCTCGCCCAAACGTGCATCCATCATCGCTTTAGCACCGGACGGCGTCAGGGCGCGCGTGCGGTCGAGACCGGCGATAGCCTCTGCGCGGTCGGCCAGTTCCACAACGCCTTGCACGGTTTCCGTCGCGGGCGGATTCAGCCAGACGCTATCGCCGAACACCAGGGTCGTCACGTCGATGCGTTGGAACCGAATGTCCGTGGTCAGAATCATGGAAATCGCGGCATCCTTGTTCATCAGCACGTCGCCGTGGCTGTAGAGCGCAAACAAGGTTCCATCGTCCAGATACAGCGCGAACGCCCGCATGCTGTACGCCTCGGGGCCGTCATCGCGAATGGACAGGTGCAGCGTATCTTTGGCGACGGCGGCGCCGCCGAAGGTCGTCAGGCGCTTGAACTCGCCCGGCATGGCGACCATGCCCGGGTTTGACGTGAAGCTAGCGGCCGACAAGCCGATATGGGTGATGCTTACGGCACGACTGCCGGTGTTGGTCGAATTGACCAGGGCGCGAAACCCGGCATCGGTCACAGTGATGAAAAGGCCGCTCACGGGTTGGGGGACTCCTGGGGTTCAATGGCGGTGAGTTGGATACGGCGATACGCCGCGACGCGGCCAGCCGCTACGACGCCGACGCCGCCGGTTGCATAGGCGCCCTGCGTGAAGGTGAAGTGCGAACGCACCGGCTTGGTGCGTTCGATTTCGGCGATCACGTCCGCAATCAGTTCGCGGCTCGGTGGCGATCCGCCATCACCGGAAATCGTGAGTTGCACGTCGAAGGTGTGCGGCCGACCCTTCGGCTCCAACTGCCACCATTCGCGCAGCGCTACGGCGCCGCCGAAGGCCGCGACCACATCGAGCACGCTTTGCACGGTGCCCTTGCGCCGCTGAATATCTATGGCGACACGCACGCGAGCACGTTTGACGTGTTCGGCCCAATAGGGCTTCCACGAATCAATTGATAGTTCCCACGCCAACCACGGCAGCAGAGGCAGCGGGCACAGGTCTGCATCTTGCAACTCGCGCAACGGGATTGGCACATCCGCGATAGTGGCGTTGGTGGCTTCTAGCGCTCGTTGCAGCGCGGACGCGTTCGGCGGCAACAGACTATTCATCTATGCCGCCCACGCGAACGTCAACCACGGTGCAGTGCGAAGCCTGCGTCCGATCGATCACGATATCGGCGGCGGGCGAATGCAGTTCCACGCGCTGCACGCCTTCGGAATGCAGGACCGAATATAGGCCCGACTTCGGCACGTCGCGGCCCAGCCGGTGCGACTCTTCTACATAGCGATGCAGGCGCTTTATGGACTCCTCAATAACCAGCGACGCATCGGGTCCGGCGAAGGTGTAAACCGTCGCGCGCACCTCAAACGGCACGATGTGCGCAGACTGCACTTTGACGTAGTCCGTCAACGGCCGAATTCGGTCATCCGTCAAGACCCGCTCCACCGCACTCACCAGGGCCTGCGACGCCGTGCCATCGCCTTCGCGGGCGAGCACGGTCACCAGCACTTCGCCGGGTGCGGGACTGGTCGCGCTGGCGTCGAGCACGTTGGGATCGGCGCTCAGCGCATGGAAGATGTACGCGCCTTCCGGCCCAGCGACGGAAAACCCTTCGGGCACCAATTGCACGCGGCGGCGGAAGTCCGCATCGCTCTCGTAGGTGGGCGGAATGCCGCGCGGCGGGTCGCCGGGGTCCAACACGTAACGCAACAGGTTGTCGCGGGCGGCGATGTGATCCAGATCGCTACCGGTGGCGTACGCCAACATGCGGGCCTTCGCGGCATCGTTGACGCGTTGACGCCATATCAGTTCCTGATATGCGTTCTCCTGTAAGTGAATGATCGTCGGATCAGAGTCTGCGAGCGTGTCGTGCGCGGGATAGAGCGAACGAAATTTTGCGATGCGACGCGCCAGGATCGTTTCATAGTCCAGCGGTTCAACCACCGCAGGCGGCGGCAGGCGGGACAGATCGACGGCGGTAAAGGTAGACATGGCCGGTCCGGTTTGAACTTCGGACAGGCTCGCGCGCGCACGGGGATTCCCCGAGCAAGGTCAAGCGTGTATGCGGCTTTTACATTCTCACCGCGTGAGACGACCGGGCGTAGACTCCGGCCGTAACGAACCAGCAGTGACCGCGATGCAGCACGAACCGCGCAATCCATAGCTTGAGGCGGATTTGTTGGAACTCGCCGACCGATTGCTGTCGCGATCAAGGGAATTGGGCGAGCGCGTTAAGCGGACGCCCCAAGAGCGGGCCGACCTTGTCCGCGATACGGCATGGCTTCTGACTGCCGCCGCACGGGTGATCGATGCGAGCGAGTACATACCCAGCAATCCCGAGAAGGTCGCGGCGAGCGACAGGCGGGCGCTGCCGGACGTTTTCATGCGCTGGCACCTCGCCCATGTGCGCAACTCACGTCACCAAACCTATCGCCGCGCCGCCGATCTGGCACTAGGGCGTAACCGCGGCGCCTGGGAAGTAGACACACGCATTCAGGACACAAAGCCCGACGAACTGGCATCGCGTGATGACGACGGTCTGGCGGCGGTCTTGGCCGAGATAGCCGCGTTGCCGCGATGGGGATACCGGCGGCGGGTGAAATGAAACCCCGACGCGGCAAAAAACTTTCCTCAAAAAGTGGTCATTGCGGCGTCCGTAGCCTTGGCGCACGATCAACTCGCCGACTGTCGGCACACGCGCAAAGGAGCGCATATGAACAAAACAATCGCGACGTTCGATGTATCGACGGAGATTGCACCTCGTCCTCAGTGGCCCACCATGCCAAGGATTCAGGAACTGATGAACGACATTGCGTTTAACGACAGGCAGTCGTTTGAACGCAGCGCTGGCGCCAGACTACACAAGGGCGTGACAAAATTTGCAATCGCATGCATCCCCGGCCTCATTGGTGTTTATGGGAGTGCAGCGCTCCACGTTCTTTTCGACGTGGAAAGAGATGTGTTGCGCCCGTACGCGCTCGCTTCTGGCGTGTGGGTAGCGGCAGGTGCCGTTATTGGATTGGCGGCACTGGCTCGCGCAGCGTATCGGATACGCGAATACGGCAGGCTGACGATTACCGACGTACAAGCAAACGTGATTGATGACTTGCGAGTGTTGGACGAAATCACCCTGCATCGTCTCGCACCGGTTCGCATGCTTGAGCTGGAAGAGGCAAAGATCGATTTGGCCGCGCAATCGGTGCGCGCAACCTTCAAGTCGCAGATGGTGGGCATCACAACAGCCGCAGTAACAAGCACTTTGAATCTCGCGGCGATTGCGCTGGGATTTACCTCGCCGCCCTACCTCGTAGTTGCCATCACTGCTCTGCTTACCGGATTTGGTGTTGGCGCGGTGGTCTACTTCGCGACAAAATCGCAGTTCGATCGTGCAGGCGACATTCTCAGCAAGGCAATTTTGCGCGCGAAAGAGCGAAAGACGACCAAAGCGCTCGACGTGTGATGAAAGCGCACGACTCAGCGCCCGGCCATTAGGCCGGGCGTCTTCTATCTCGATCTCTACGCCGTCAGGGTGCGCGTAAGGCGTGAGATGCCTGCGAAAGCGCGGCGTGCGCTTCGGGATGCAGATCGGCCGGGCTATTGGGCGGGGCGCAGGCAGTGCAGAGCAACGCAAACAGCGCAGCGGCGAGAGCGAGGGTGATTTTGCGTTTCATGGCGTACTCAGTCAGGCGGATGGAACTTTCAGAATAGTGAAGCGCGCCGGGCGGACTGAGACGCCGCGCTCTGTTCCGCTCAAGCGGTAAAGGGCTGCGTAGGCGTTTGCAGATCGGACCCGGTGACCCGGCCGCGTCCTTGCGCCTTGCTTTGATACAGGGCGATATCGGCGCGGCGCAACAGCGCCCCCAACGTTTCGCCCTCTCGGAGTTGTGCAACCCCCATACTAATACCGACTTCCAGCCGGCGCCCATCGATGGATATCGGGGAGCCGGACACTGCGCCGCGCACATGTTCAGCGATCAACACCGCTTCATCCAGTGTAGCCCCCGGCAAGCCCACCAGCATTTCATCGCCGCCGTAGCGGCCGAACACGTCGAACGGGCGGAGGCGATTGAGTGTCCGCAGCGCCACAATGCGCAGCACTTCATCACCCGTCGCGTGGCCGTTGTCGTCGTTCACGCGCTTGAAATGATCGATATCGAAGAACACGACGGACAGGGGGCGGCCCGTGGTATGCGCGGCCTCGGTCGCCGCGTGCATCGCATCATCGAGCGCACTGCGCGTCAGTACGCCCGTCAAACCGTCGTGCGTCGCCCGATGACGCGCCGTTTCATTTTCGCGCCTGAGTTGCCGCAGCTTGTCGGTCATGCCGAATAGCAGACCCAACCCGCCAACGGTCATGGTGAACGGGAGCGCGAACTCTACCCAATCAAAGATGGGCAGCCAGCCTTGCAATCCGCCCACGCGGATTACCGCCACGACCATTAGCGGCGTCCAAGCCAGCAGCAGGAAGAACGCTTCGCGTTGCCGCATGTGCAGCGCATGAAGAATCGCCTTGAACACAGAAACAATCGCGACCAGCAACGTCACGTTGCCAATCATCGCCGACGCATACCATACGTGGACCGTTGAGACGGCAATCAATGCCAGGAAGACGACGCTGCACGCGTTAAGCACCTTCGCGATGCGCGGTTGCAGCGGCGGAATACTCAGGAAGAACATCAAGAACCGAACACTTGCGAGCGTCGCTGTTGTGTTCAGCAAGATATTAGTTCGATGGTCTTGCGCAACCGACACCAGCCACGCAAATTCACGGACTTCGCCGCCCTCGATAGCGAGCGTTACGGCTTGGGCCGCCAAGGTCAGCGCCAGATAGGCATAACCCCGCTGCCGCAGACTCACGCCAAAACCCAAGGCGAGGACCGCAACGATACTCAGAGACGTAAGCACGAAGGTTCGCGCACGCCCGAACGTCATATCCATGCGATGCACATAAGCGGCCGATTCAATCGTGAATCGCGATGGCCGCACATCAACTGCTTTCGCGCGCAGATATATCACGTCACCTCGCCGCAATCCGTTCGGGAGCGGGATGACGTGAAACAGCGTGGAATGATTCAAGTCCGCATCCGCGCCATAAGTGGCGCGACGAAGGGGGGCGTGATCACCAGGGCGCCAGACCTCTATCGTCTTTCGATAAGGCTGCGTCATCACCAGATTGGGCGCGAACTGCTGCGGATAATCCCGGTGCGCGACGACACGGAGCCATTGCGGCTCTTTTCCCATAATGACGACTTCGCCCGACGACGCGGGCTCGAAATGCTCGGCCGCTTCGCCGGCCAAGATGCGTTCAGCGGTGAAACCCGTTGCAGGGGCCAAGAACGAGACTTCTAACGCAGGCATGGGCGCAGCGCCGACCGTAGTCAGCGTGACCAGCAACAAACACACTATTTGCATTGCACGACGCAAGTAACGATCCATGTCCACCCGGCCCCTGTCTCACGTCGCGAGAATAGCTGTAGCCCTGTCCTCGGAGTCGCGGACGCGATCACGCTTTATCTCGGGAAGTGGGCGCCCCGTCGCTATTTGACACCGTCGCCCGCCAGATGGGCCAACAGCCGGTCCCGCAGCCGGTCGCGGTCGGCCTCGCTGAATCCCAGCAGTTGCCGCCGGGCATACCGCAGCAGCGGCCCACCAGGGCGGGCCGGATCGAGCCCGCCGGTTTGGTGGACGCGGGCGATTCGAGCCACCCGCCCTTGATAGCCAACCTGCACGCCATCGGGCGTGATCTTGGCTTTGAGGTGTCGCGCCTGCCGGATGCGGCGGAACATCGCGCCGCGCCGTACACGGCCGACGCGTTCGGCGCGTTGCGGCCTACGCGGCACGTAGGCGCTGCCATCGGGGTTCTGTTGCCGTGCGATGCGCTCTTGCTGGGCTCGCCGCAGATCGACGGCCACGGCGCGCAGCAGCGTGCGCCGCGCAGTCGGACTTAACGCGGCGATCAGCGGCGCGGCCCAGCCTTCCAGCGCATCCAGATCGCTCATGGGGTTTCGATGACGTGCGCCCAAGCCATCGGATCAAACACGGGTTCCGCCCACGGCACGACCTGCTCGCTACCGTCCGGGGCCGTCACGACACCGATGCGCTCGGTCAGCGGCAATCGAATTTCCACATCGGCGCGGTCATGGTCGATCACGTCCACTTCAAAGGCTAAATCACTGCGACGGTCCGGGTTGCCGATCAACTCGACTTGATGCACCGCGACCCAGCGCAGCACCGCCAGAAACAACCGCGCGGCATCGCCGACGAAATCGACCAGAACCAGCGACAAGCGATAGCGAAGTTCAAACGACGCGCTCGCCTGGGCGGTGCTAATCACGCTGCCCTCTTCCACGAACACCAACAGCCGGTCGGGATCGGTCGCCAGTTCCGGCAGGGCCGCCGCGAGATGCGCGCGCAGACTCGCGGGCTTGTTCATCGGCCGCAGTGTCCGACCAGGGCGCGCACATAGTCTTGCAAGCCGATCACCTGTTCGGCGTTTTCGTGTGCGCTGGCGTAGTTGTCGGCGACGGCGGCGGCAACGTCAGAGAGCGCAACGCCTTCGGCGGGCGCATCAGGATTTCCGGCGGGCTGGCCGGCGGGTTCGTTCGCGGCGGCGGCGTCGTGCAAGCGCACAAAGCCAACAGGGACAGTGCAAGCGGCGTCAGCGTTCGGGGAGACATACACGGGAACCTCTAGGGTAATGATTTGGGCTTTCTCGCGCACGACCTGCACACGGCCCACGTAACGCGTCACCACGCGCACTTCAGCGCGGGCGAGATCGCGGGCGGCCTCAGCCTCGCGGCGGGCGTTGTCGGCGCGCTGGGCGCGTTCCTGGGCCGCGCTGGCGCGGCGGTCGGCGGCACGCAGCCGGCTCGACTGGATAACCACATAGGCACCGATCACCGCGACCAGAATCAGCAGCCATGCGACGGCCCGAACCACCGGCCGAATCAACTCCCAGGCAAGAGCGCCGCTCACGGCCCGATCCCGAAGACGCGCAGCGCGGCTTTCGTGCGCGCGGCGCGGTCGGCCCACCCGTTGGGAATGCGCCGGGTGTCGGTGCGGCCCAAGTTGAGTTTGCGACTCACGCCCAGCGTGTCGTTTTCGTCGGCCAACAGATTCAGACCGCGACCGCTCCAATACGCGGCGGCGACGGCCGCGCCGTTCTCGACCTGCAAAGCTAGATCGGGCTCGGCTTCCAGCGGTACGCCGATCTGGCCGGCGATCCACCGATAATTGTCGCGCCCGGTCAGGTGGACCGGACTGCGCCCGCGATAGCGATAGCCGTCGCCGCTCGCTTCGTCGCCGTTGCCATTGCGCAGCGCATACGCGCGGTTGGCGATGCGTGCCGGCTGGCCGGCGTACTGCGCCGCCGTGGCTGGGCTGAAATGATCCTCAAACACTTCCAGCAAGCGCGACGCCGAATAGTTCAGATTTTCATCCACGCGCAACAGGCCGCCGCTTTCATGGCCGATTTGCGCGAGGAAGTGCGCGACGCGGCGCGGCTTAGTGATGGCGTGGCGGTGCATGGCGCGCAACAGCGGTTCATGCCAGCGAACTGCGCGGGCGAGCGGGCATTGCACGGCGGCGGCGAGTTGGGATTCAGTGAACAGCATTGCGGCGAACGCTCCGAAGCGAAACACAGGGGATGCGGGGGTGACCGTGGTTGATGTACCGCCACCAGGGGCACGGGACGTTCAGGGCCAGGAACATGCACAGCGAGACGCGCAACACGCCTTCGTGCATCGGCACCGGGTCACCCAGGACCGGAAAGACGACAGCCACGCCCGCGCCCGCCACGACGCCGACCAGTGAGACCAGGCGCAAGGCAAACCGCACCACGGCGCCCAGCTCGGCGGCATCGATCGCGCGGCATCCGCCGACTCGGAACGCGGCCCATGCGTCACGCAGGATCAGGCGCAGCAGGCCGCGCACGTCTTCGCCCAAATACGTGTCCTTGAGCATCGCCAGCGCCGTAAACAACGCGACCACGGCGGTCAACCACTCCAACAGCTTCATTCGGCCTTACCCCCGATCTCGCGCTTGATTCGCTCGGCCAGCGCATCGCCTAGAACGGGGATAAGCGATTGCGAGAAGAACGCCACCAGCAGCGCCAGGGCCGGCGCGACGGATCGCAGGAAGTCCAGGCCTGGAAAGCTCGGTACGACGATGGCGATGCAGGCGGACACGACGGCATAGGCCAGGGCGAGTAAGTACATGCGCCAGCGCGGGCCGCCGGGGCGGTTAACCAGCAGCCCGCAGGCCACGCCCGCGAATGCCATGCACAACACCGCCGCCGGCACGCCCACGTGCGACAGCGGCCATGTCCAGGCGACGACGCCGGCATAGGTGGATACCGCGGCGGTGCCGCTCAGCGCCGGAATGGATAACAGGGGTTCGGTCGGTGTCGTCACGTGGCGATCAGTCCCAAAGCTGGATGAGGGGTCGGGTTTGAGGTGTGCGCGCCACGGGGTCGGGAAGATCCACCGGGGTTCCGTGCGGAAGCACCGGCCCTAGATCGGCGAGGCCGGGATTGGCCGCGATGGCGGCCTCTACAACGCCCGCCGTGCGGCCCAGGACGCGCCAACACAGCGCGTCCAAGGTCTCGCCCTGGGCGGCATAGGCGCGCATCAGATGAGTTCCACCACCGTTCGGGTCAGGCCGTTGATATCGCTCACGGCCCAGGACGCATCACGGCGGTAACGGTCGGCGCCGGGCTCTTGCTCCTCGGCGCGACGCTCGCCGCTGCCGGTGCTGTCGAAGTCGGGATAGCGTTCGATCACATCGGCTTTCAACAGGCAAGCCACGGCGCGGCGATACAGCACCAGCAAGCGCGATTCGCCGCCGATGCGCGAGGACGGCACCGACACCAGGGACAGATAACCGGCGCCCTCGTTGCCGGCGCGGAATTCGCGTAACCGGGCGTTGACACTCAGCGCCGCCGCCTTCGCCAGTTCGCGGAAGCGGTCAGGCGGCACGGTGCCATCAATGCGGCCGGCAGCGCGCAGTGCGGTCAGGGACAGGTCGGGAAACCAACCATCGTTTTCCAAGCGATCCGCTTCCGGCGTGGTGGCGGCCGGTGCGGTGGCGATAAAGCTACTCATGGGCGTTCCAGATAAATACGGCGGTGGGGGGCGGGAATTTGGGGAGAGAGGTCCGCATTCCCGCCCCGCCGCCGTGACGCGGGTGGGCGACTCGGTGGGGCCATCGAAGCGGCTACGCCTTGCGCGCGGAGCGCGTAACGCGTGCCTTTGCGTTCGGGCCCGGTTGTGGGGTGGACTTGCTGAGCGCTCGGTCTAAGCGCTCAAGTTCTTTCTTGACGCCTACGCGGTCATGCAACTGCAAGGCGCGGCGCAAATGGTCTCGGGCCGCCTCGGCGGACTCCCGATGTGAGGCAACGAACGGCGGTTCGCCCGCGCGAGTCATGAAGCCCACGCCCAGCGCCTTATGCAGCTTGGCGCGCACTTCGTCGGGCATGTCCTTGTCGCGGGTCAACGTCTCGGCTTCGGACAAAACGCGCACGTCGAACACATCGCCGCTGGCCTGCGAGATCAACGCCGCGTCCGCGATTTGTTCGGCGATGACCGTCGCCGTCGTGCGCTGGTACGCGTCGGGCATTGCCAGATCGAATTGCAAGGCATAAGCCGCGATCCGCAATGCGTCGGCAAAATTGCCCGCGTCGATGTGCCAGACCAGGACAAACATCAACACCATGTCCTGCCCGCCGCGCCCGGCACTGAGCACGCCCTCAATCCAGGGGGCGTACTCGGGCAAGATGCGCCGCTTCATATCAATTTTGCGTTCTACCGATTGCACCGTTTTGAGGCGGCGGCGATGTTCTGCTAACTGCATGAGCATCAGCTCATAGGCGCTAGCATCAATCGGCTCGCCGTGCGCCGCCGAAGCCGAAGCCTCGGCGGCGCACATGCGCATGAAATGCTGGCGGGCGAGCGACATGGATCAGCGCACGATCTTGATGTTTTCGATCAGGCACCCGCAGCCGAAGTCCTCGACCGCATACGCTTCGTTGGACGATTCGTAATTCTCGATGCGGCTGCGCGACGGGTTTTCCTGTATGTAGCGACGGCGCCCGCCGTCTTGGTAGTACAGCGACAGATTGTCGAAACGCGTGATCAGAATCGCGTCGTCAGGCATGAAGGGGACTTGCGCCGCCGCCTTGCCGCCCACCGTTTCCTTGCTCATGACGATATCGGCCGCCAATTGCTCGCTGGGCGGCTGCGTCTTGTTGACCATCGGGAAATACTTGTCGTGCAGCAGATCGCTGCCCAGGATGGCGACCAACCCGGTATCACGGCGATGCCACGGGTCGATCAGGCCGGCGACGGCATCCATTACCAACGCATCCAGATTCTCGAAATCACCGCCGGGGCCGACCGTGATCGTGCCGGCGGTCTTGCCGTCCTTGAGCACGCGGGCCGGCGCCTGCTCGCGGTAGTGCTGCAACCAGCCCTTATTCACGTCTTGCAGCAACGGAAACTTGGTAATGTCGGTATTCGCCGCGACGGACTCGCCGTTGAAACCAATCTGGATTCGATCCAGCGCACACCGCTTCAGAATGGCGTCGCGCACCATCGTCTGAAAGTTCGGGAACTTCGCCCAGGCGTCGAGCTTGCCGTAAGTCAGGTGCGTGTCGAAATTCGTCTGGAAACACTCATAGCCGCGATTGTCCAGCGCAACCGGATCGCGGGTCGCGCGGACGCCCTGCGTGGTGTCGGTGCGACTCGCAATCGGGCCGCCGACGCCGAGACCGACTTTCTCGCCCTTGATCTCGTCCACGGCCTGAACGTTGATGGACTTGAGAAAGCTGGAGCTTTCTTGAATGCGCTGTTCTAGCTTCTGCTGAACCGAAGGCGCGACGTTGAACGACTTCGTGGCATCGTCAACGCCGTTCAGTTGGGCGACGGTCGCGGAGTAACTATTGAACTTGATGCGGGTGGGGTTCTTCATGTGCCGATGGGCTTCCGAATGCGTAATAGAAAGGGCGGGCGCGGTGGACGATCAGCAGTCGGTCACGTCGCCGCC
This sequence comes from Lysobacter sp. CA199, assembly GCF_052078715.1. NCBI lineage: Bacteria > Pseudomonadati > Pseudomonadota > Gammaproteobacteria > Lysobacterales > Lysobacteraceae > Lysobacter > Lysobacter sp. CA199. Next base: position 297,014 of record NZ_JBQJIL010000001.1, read on the forward strand.
GTCACCGCCGCCAGCGGCCGGCGGTCGGCGCGGTGCGCCATCGGGCGTGGCGTCCAACAGCGCGTGCATCTCGGTAAATCGGGTCTCGGTGGCTGCGCGGTAATCGGCGAATTCCTGGCGGAGCGCTTCGGTGGCGCGCTCGCCCTCGATCACGCGTGCGGCTGCATCGGCTGAAGCCTGGGCGACCGTTTCCACGGCGCGACTCACGTCTGAATAGCGGGCGTCGTCGTTGGCGCTGCGCCGGGTCAGCATCGAACGGACCCGGTTGAACAGGCTGTCACCCGGCGGCGTCGGTTCGTCTTCGTCCGCGTCGAACGAGAACGCCACGGCTTCGGCGGCGGTATAGATCGTGTTCGCGTTGAACTTGCGCGCGGCGTATGGGTGTGCGGCCGGGTTGGCCGCCGCGAAGGTCAGCAGTTCCGTGCCCAGGCTGGCGGGCGTATCGGTCACGCCCATGCCGACCAGATACGCGCGGCCACTGCTGGCGAAATCCGGGTCGATTTCCACCGACGAATAGAGCTTCTGACTTTTCTTGTTGAGGCCGACCAGCGCCGGCGTGGGCTGAATCTGCGCGAACAGGCCCAACTTTTGTTCGCCGTCGATCACGACGGTATCGGTCTTCAGCGCGAGCACGTCGCCATACGCGCCGAACTGCGAATCGGGCGCGACACCGCGAATGTGTTCAATCCAGATGCGCGCGGCGTACTTTTCGCGGTTGTAGGTCGCCGCCGCGTCCAGCAGCCACGACCGTTCGATGATGCGACGGTCGCAGGTGTTGCCCTCTACGGCAACGCGATACCACTTTTTGTTTGCCACCAATGACCCCGAACGATGTTTGGTTTCGATGGGGTTATGGTCGGTTCGCCAATGCAAAGCACCAACGCACCAGCGGTGTGTAACGCGCATAGACACCGCACGACGTTGCAGCCTTCGCGTGCGCGCGACCTAGCTTGTGCAGATGCCATCGCCGACTACCGCGCCCAATCAAGATCAACGCCGCTGCGCCCGTGCCTTCTACTGGCAGGGATGGCGCGTTACTGACATCGCGAAACACCTGGGCCTGAAACGGACCACGGTCGAAAGCTGGAAACAGCGGGACCGCTGGGACGATGCACCGACGATTGCGCGCATTGAATCTTCGATTGAAACGCGGCTTTCGCAATTGGTGCTCAAAGAGATCAAGACCGGAAGCGACTACAAGGAAATTGACCTGCTCGGCCGGCAGATCGAGCGATTGGCGCGCGTGCGCCGCTACGGCGAACCCGGCGGCCATGAATGCGATTTGAATCCAAACATCGAAAAGCGCAACGCGAAGCCGAAGCGCAAGCCGATCCGCAATGCATTCAGCGAGGAACAGACACAGCAACTCATCGCCACCTTTGACCGACAGCTATTCGGCTATCAACGGGTCTGGCGAGAGCAAGCGCTTACGCAGCGCATCCGCAACATTCTCAAGTCGCGACAGATCGGCGCAACCTACTATTTCGCCCGCGAAGCGTTGGTGGATGCGCTGGAAACCGGGCGCAATCAAATATTTCTGTCGGCGAGCAAGTCGCAGGCGCACGTGTTCAAGCGCTACATCATCGAATTCGCGCAGTCGGTCGATGTGGACATAACCGGCGATCCGATTGTGATGCCGAACGGGGCGACGCTGTATTTCCTCGGCACCAACATGCGCACCGCGCAGAGCTATCACGGCAACCTGTACTTTGACGAATACTTTTGGACGTTCCAGTTCGAGACGTTGCGCAAGGTCGCGGCCGGCATGGCCCTGCATAAGCAATGGCGGCAGACGTACTTTTCAACGCCGTCAGCCGTCACCCATGAGGCATACCCGTTCTGGACCGGCGAGCACTTCAACAAGGGGCGCAAGCGCGACGAACGCATCAAGATCGACGTCTCGCACGATGCGCTGCGCGACGGCCGACTGTGTGCGGATGGTCATTGGCGTCAGATCGTCACGGTTATGGACGCGGCACGCCTGGGCTGCGACCTGTTCGATTTGGAAGCGCTGCGGCAAGAAAAGAGCCCGGAAGAATGGGCCAACTTGCTTATGTGCGAGTTCGTGGACGACACCGCATCGGTGTTTCCGCTTGCCGAGTTGCAACGGTGCTTCGTTGACACTTACGAAGCCTGGGAAGATTACAAACCTTTCGCGATGCGGCCGTTCGGCTATCGCGAGGTGTGGCTCGGCTATGACCCGGCACTGACCGGAGACAGCGCGGGCCTCGTCGTAGTCGCGCCGCCTATCGTCCCCGGCGGGAAATTCCGCATTCTGGAAAAGCACCAATGGCGCGGTATGGACTTCAAAGTTCAGGCCGAACGTATCCGCAAAATCACGCAGCAGTACAACGTGACTTACATCGGCATCGATGCAACCGGTGTCGGCGCGGGCGTGTTTCCGTTGGTGCGCGAGTTCTTCCCCAGCGCACGAAATATCACGTACTCGGTGGAGACTAAAACCCGCATGGTGCTCAAAGCCAAAGACGTGATCGCGAGTGGCCGATTGGAGTTCGATACGGCGTGGTCTGACATGGCACAGGCGTTCATGTCGATTCGCAAGACGCTCACCGCGACCGGCCGCCAAGCCACCTTTGAGGCAAGCCGCAGCGACGATATCGGCCATGCCGATCTCGCCTGGGCGGTGATGCATGCCCTGGACAACGAACCATTAGAGGGCGTCACCGCCCGCAACCGTTCTATCGTGGAGATGTTTTGAATGACCGATGCACAACCGACCCATGCCGTAGCCACGATGCCTGCGAAGGCGCAAGCATTCACGTTCGGCGATCCGGTGCCGGTGCTGGACAGTCGCGGGTTCTTGGAGCACACCGAATGCGCGAAGGTCGGTCGATGGTACGAACCGCCGGTGTCGCTGGACGGGCTCGCCCGCGCCTTTCGGTCGAGCCCGCATCACGCGTCGGCGATCCACACGAAATGCAACATCCTTGTTTCGACGTTCGTACCGCATCGGCTGCTAAGCAGTGAGCAATTCGAGAAATTGGCCCTCGATACGATCGCGCTTGGCAACGGCTACTTGGAGCGCCGAAACGCACGCAGCGGCAAACCACTTTCGCTGCGGCACGCGCTCGCCCGGTATACCCGACGCGGCATTGAGGATGGCCACTACTTTTTCAATCGCGGCTGGGAAGACGAACACGAATTCGTCCCGGGCACCATCTTCCACTTGATGGAGCCGGATTTGAATCAGGAATTGTACGGGGTGCCGCAGTATGTGGCCGCGTTGCAGTCGGCACTACTGAACGAATCGGCGACGCTGTTCCGGCGAAAATATTACCTCAACGGTAGCCACGCCGGCTTCATCATGTACGTCAACGATGCGGCCCAGGATCAGGCCGACATTGACGCCATGCGCCAAGCGCTCAAGGATGCAAAAGGCGTGGGCAATTTCCGTAATCTGTTCTTGTACTCGCCGAACGGCAAGAAAGACGGCGTGCAAGTCATCCCAATCAGCGAGGTTGCCGCCCGCGATGAGTTCTTGGGAATTAAGGGCGCGACGCGGGACGACATCTTGGCCGCGCATCGCGTGCCGCCGCAGCTGCTGGGCATGCCACCCAATAATACGGGCGGGTTCGGCGACGTGGAGAAAGCCGCGCGAGTGTTCGCCCGCAACGAGCTGATACCGTTGCAAACGCGCTTTCGCCGCATCAACGAATGGGTTGGCGACGAAATCGTGCGTTTCCTGCCTTATGAACTTGGCACTTGATCTCGACATGCTTGCAAGCCCACTCGACTTTCACCAAGCTACGGATGAGTTCACTCACACCCGGGAGCAGGTATGCGCTGGATCGCAGTAACTTTTGTACTGGTGGCGCTCGGCATTATCGCGGTAAGCGCGACAGTCTTCTTCGTCAAGCTCGGGATGCCATACGACAAGGTCACCCACGACCACTTAGCCTTGTTCGGAACATACTTTGGCGGCGTGGCCGGCCCATTGCTGGCGTTTCTGACCGTGGCCGGATTAGCGCTGACGATCATGATGCAGAATCGCCAAATCGAACAAGTCGCGGAAGCGAATTTGAAGGACCAGCATGTTCGCATGCTGATCGAGATCGGCAACGATCTTGTGGCGATGGAGTCGCAGCACCTAGATGGCAATCTCACGCTCGGAGATGTTTTGAGCGATAGGGGACAATTGGGGCGTGGCACTATTGATGCGTTCAAAAAGCTGCTGCCGCGATACGTCCAAGTCTTGGGGTACTACGCGGAAGGCGTCGCCTTGTACCGGGACAATGTTTCGCCTTACTTCGATTGCAGAGCCTTTGAACAGCGGGGGCTGCGTCTATTGGACCGCGTTATGCCGCATGAAGCCCACTTAGATCAAATGGGCCGGCCTGCCCTCGCATTCATTCGCGGGCATCTCGAAAATACCTTGCAGCAAACCGGACGGATAGACGTCAACTGACGGACGATGCTTGCGGTCTGTGCTACAAGCTGAAGGGGCGCCCTCGGGCGCCCCTTCGCTTGTTGCAGATCGATCCAAGCGATTACGCGGCTCAATTCACAGAATTCGCTACGCCATAGCCATTGATCAGCGCGTCGTATTGATCTTGAGTGACGACCTTAAGGCCAGGGAGTCGAAGCACCCAATCTGCGATCAAATGGCTCGGGGCGCCGCCCCGGTTGATTCGGAAGAAATCCTCATCCATTTGATCCAATTCGGGTTGCGGTCCGAGATCTTCACGGCTAATTCTGCCCTCTATGATGATAGCCACCACGCCGGGATTTCTCTTCGTCCAATCCATCAACCGACGAAGAATGCCGGCCTGCTCTGTCGCGCCCACCATGTCAAGCCCGGCCAAGGCAGCCTCACGAATTCTATCGCGCCCCTGTGAGCTAAGTACGTACGTGCGGTGCCCACCATTGTTCACGCGGTACTCGTAATACAGTGCGCAGTAGGCGTTCAACTCCGGCACGTCGTCGGAAGGTGGGTAGTGGCGTCGCTCATCAAATTCGTGGATGTACTCGAAAAAATGCTGCGCGATCTCGTCGCGATCTTCCAGGATGGTATCAGGGAGCAATAGCTCCGGTTTGTTCTGCATGGCTACTCCATTTGCCAAAACGGAAATTGATCAAATTAAAGCTGTGGCCGCATAGCGTCGGTTTGCTTTTGATTCTGCTGCGCCAGCTCTCGCTCTTGCGCTTCTTGCTGCTGCTTCTGATCGTACTGTTGATTGACCGCCTGTGTTTCGCGGTAGGTCTCTTGCAACTGTGGCGGCTGTTGAGTCAAGGACAACGGCGTGTGGAAGCCGGGCACCGTCTTCTCGACCCAAAGCGTGTCACCAACGACAACTACCGGCCCAAGTCGATCCGCGTCAGGAATGCCATTGCGCTTCGCACCCAGCATCGCTGCTGCCACGTGCTCATCTGACAATCCGGCCGGCGACCCAGCGCGAATTTTATCCATCATCCTTTGGTCATCTCGCGAGAATCGTGAAAGATCGAAGGCAGGTTCGGTTTCGGCACCTTGAACTGCCGCGCTTGGCGCGGCATGACTCGACGCGACGGGGACATGCTCGGATGGCGCTGCACGCTTATCGGGTTCGGGTTCGTGATCGAAACGCGGCGGTGCGGGCGCGCCTGCCCCCTCGGGCTGCCGCGATGTGGACACCGGCTCGGCCGGTCTCGCATCGGATGCCAGCACGCGCTCGGGCGCTAAATGTGTGGGTGCATGCTCCGGCGCCGGATATGACGCATAGCGACGCGCGTCCAATGGTTGATGCGGCCTGCGCGCTAAAGCTTCCTGCGCCTCGCTGCGGTCATCGTGCAACGGTTGCGGGGATGGCGGCGCGACTGATGCAAGCGCGGCGTCCTGAATCTGCGCGGCGGGCTGGCGTTCGCGAACGGACGCGGCAGGATCTTCCCGCTGTTCCGTTGGCGCCGGACGAATCACGCGGCTCTGCTGCGCGACCGCCAGGGCTTGTACCGTGTCCGGGTCCACCATGCCCGTAGCCGGCAGGCGATTAGCTTCCTGGAATTGGCGCACGCCGTGCTCGGTGGCGGCGTCAAACCGCCCATGCTGCGGCAGGGGCGTTTCTTCCGGCCCGCGATAGCCCATGCGATCCAGTCGGTATTGCAGCAATGCCACATCCTGCCCCTCGCTGCCGCGTTGCAACGCGTCATCCGACGCGACAGGAGCGGCGGGCGTGCTGGGTGCGGGCTGCGTCGCTGCCGGAGGCGTGGGCGGTGCTAACGGGGGCTGAGCTTCGCTTACGGCGGCATGCGCTGGCTCGATAGGCTTGCGCGCGTCTTCGGTCGGCGCCTGCGCTTCGCGTTGCTCCGGTGGGGGCTCGGGTGCAGCAACCGGCGGCGGTGGCTTGCTGACTTCGGGGGATGGCGTTTCAGGTTCGCGCCGTGGCTCAGGCGTCGGGGCGCGCACGCGAACGTCATCGCGCATGATCACGATTTCCGGTTCGCGATCCGCTGCAATCGCTGCTGCCGCTGCATGCTGGGCGGCAAACTGGACATCATCGCGTGATAGTCCCATGCGGTTCGCTTCGCGCAATGCTTGTTCCTGGGCATCACGCTGCTGCTGCGATAGCGCTTCGATCCGTAGTTCGGGCGTGTCCGGGATCGGCGCCGCGCGGCCTTGCACCTCGACCCGCGCTTGATCGATTTCCGCTGCGGTCGTGACTGCCGCGATGCGTGGCACGCCGTCTGAGTAGTTGTAGACGTGCGCGATCGAACTGGTGACGTCGTATCCTTTTTTGGCGTTGGGCTGAAGCTGATACGTCGTCATGCCGGGCGCAATATCGTTAGCCTCGCGCGTGCGCGCAATGGCGAGCATGGCCGCGTCCATATGCTGTTGCGTCGGCTCCACGCCGCGCTGCAAGTACGTGTCCAACAAAATCGCGCGGTCCCGGTCTCCGACCTCGGTGGACGGCGGTTGCAATGGCGCCAGCGATGCGACGTACTCTCTGTGTTGGGCCAACTGCGGTTGCACGGCCGCGTTCGTCCGCTCCAGTTCCAAGGGCAGATTGCCAGCGGCGGGAGTTCCGTCCAGGCTCAACCATTGACCGCTCTCGTCACGCCGGTACAGATCGCCGTTGCTCGCCTTCAGATTGCCTTCGGTTAGCACATTGGTCGCGGCCGGCAACTTCTCGCCCACCAAATCAAACCCGCTGGCCCGGTAGGCTATTTCGTAGCGGGCCGCAATGGGCGCCTGACCGCTGGCAATGTTTTCCCGGATGACTTGGTCGGCGGCCCGATCCAATTCGGCCGCCCGCTCTGGCGATGCGATTTCGCGCCGAGTGGCGTTGGCCGCGTGATCGAGCCGACCCACGACCACATTGCGTTCCCATTGCTCGGTGCGGCTGTTGCGCTCCCAAGACGCAGGATCGAGGCTCGGGGTATCCCCCGGCGCCTGCGGTTGAACGAACGGCGTGCGCGGCGGCGGTACATTCTTAAGTTCCAACGCAGTCGCCGCGTTGAGCGCATCTAAGTACAGTTCCCGCGCCTTCTCCGGTGGCGCGGCGAACGTCGTTATTTCCGCATTGCTTCTATCATCGCGTGAAATGTCCGCCGTTCGCTCACGCACCCACTGTCGGCCGGTGAATTCCCACGACACGTTGTCTCGGACCTGGTGATAGACCTGGCGGTTATCCCACATCTTCGCGAGTTTCTCGCCGGCCTCACTGCCAGTGTATGCACCAGCAGCCACTGTTAGTAACACGCCGGGGCCGGTCCAAGAGCCCGCAATCAGACCAGCCGCGGCCCCACCAATAGCGCCGCCAGCACCGCGCCCGGCAAAATGAACTGCATGAGACTTCGCGGCGAGCGGATTGTCTTGATCCAGCGACGAAGAAATGCGCTCGCTTGCGTCTGCTGCATCGGCGAGGCTCACCGCCACCCCACCGACTACCAGCGATCTAAGTGCGGCGCCACGCGCTGCTGCCCGACTTGCCGCCGCCACTTCCCGCGCATCGGCCTCGGCAACATGCGCCGAAAAACCTTCTTTCAACTGTGCAAGGGCCGGCTCAGACACCGACAAGCGCCCTTCAACGTGTGCTTGATTTATTGCTTCGCGCAACGATGCATGACCCGCAAACGGTTTGCCGCGAGTTGGCTTCAATCCTGGCTCGTTTACCGCCTCAACCGTGGCGACAAGATAGCGTTCCGACCGGAGCGCTGCACTCCAATGCGCCTCAGATGCAGGCAACTTGCCGAGCCGATCTATCTGCTCAGCATGTTCTTTCGCGTAGTCCGTTAATCCCGCACCCAGCTTTCTGTTAACGGCATCCGTTTGTCCGAGCGACCAACCGTCCGGCACATTTGTGTACAGATCGCCATTGAGGATTGCTGCCTTTAGGGTGTCTTCCAACTTGTGGACTTTTTGAACAACTCGACGCGCAGCATCCGGATCGCCATCAATTGCAGCTTGTCCGTCTTTTGTCACTGTTAAGAGACGCAGCCTATCCTTGACCACGTCCGAGTAAGAATCGAGTGGGCCGCCAGAATGCGGAGTGATATCGAGCTTTGCGGCAAGCTCAGGGGTTCGCGGCAGATACACAAGATTGCGATCATTGTGCTTGCTATAAACGCCCATCTCGTCCAACGCTTGCAACAACCTGCTTTGGTTGAACGCTTTATTTTGTTCGATGCAATGATGCAACTGGAACGCGTGCTGTTCGTTGGAAGCCATGCCGGCGAGTCCCTGCCATTAGCGCGAGTAAGCGAAACCGGTTAGTACCTTGTAGCGTCTACAAGACCAACTCCTGTAAAACGTCCAGCAATTAGCAAGTCCCGAAGAAGTTCATCGCAGAACTCATAATCGGCGAACGGCGAATGAAAGACATGAGCGCCCGCCACCATGTCTTCGCGGAAGACTAGACGCGCTCCGCCGCCAAGGTCGTATGCCTTGCCATTCACAAAGTCATCGTCGACTAAGATTTTTACTCGCGAGCGATCTTCGTCTAGCGCGTCTAGGCTTCTGACCACATCGCATAAGTAGTGGGTTGGACCTTCAGTGCCATCCGCTAAACGGAAATCGCATGCTGCGAATGCAAAGCCATCGGGGTCTATCTTCTCGAACAAATTCTTTAACCGCTCGGATACTAGCCAATAGCCACTCAATCCCGATTCAAGATCACGCGGCATGCCTCCCTTCTCAGGATCATGCACTAATAGCGGCTTCTCTCGCAGTTCGGGAAATCCCCGCTCTGCCGGCAAGAGAATCGCTCGGCCTGTCAGTAGCCGATCTAGATTTGCAAACACAACACCGTGAAATGGTCCGGCGCCGCGATAGTCGGCGTCCAAAACATAGAACTTGCCAGCTTCGCCATCAACATCGCTTGATGCGCCTACAGGTTCGATTTCAGGTCTATTCATAGCGCCTCCATCCTGGACTATTGAGTATCGCGCAGAAGGATCGTCAGCGCGTCAGACTTTTCCTACGGGGGCGTCGGGCTAATCCTCGGCCCACCCCCAAGGTGACGCAGCGCACGCTCTCAGGTCGCACGTGGGCGCGCTGGCGAGATGGGGAGCGCCGTCCCGCGACGGTAGGGGTTGGACGGGCATTTGCTGCGCTGGCGCGCGGTCGAGACCCCGCCACGCCTTCCCACTACATGTGCGGCTTTCGACTCAAATGCGAGCCGCCACGGAAGACAGGGAAACACAGTCGTGAGCTCGCATCAGATCACGGGGCGCGCGCGACGCAGATTGACGCACCTAACGCGCAGTTTCGACCCATTGAGCGCGGCAGCTAGGCCCGGCTGGGCTGAAAGTCGCTGCTAGGCGTCCGCCCTCCGTCTCGTTGGATGGCCTCCGGGAATCGGTAACTTTGGTAACCGCCCCGGAAAATCAGGCATAAACGATTGAATAATAGGGAATTTGTTGGTTACCCCAGGACGGTAACTTTCGGTAACCTTGCCGGTAACCAATACGCAAGCCAATGATTTTTAAGCAATTTAAGAGAGTTATAAGTTACCTCTAAGAACGGTAACCAGTTACCTCATGGTTACCGGATAGGTTACCGCACCCCCCCTCGTTCAACGTACTGATATTGCTCAAAAAAACGTCGGAATTCTCAACCGGTTACCGAAGTTACCGATTTCCGAAGCCCCCCCAGTTCGCGGCGTCGATAAGGACTTCGGGCAAAATAGGCACAGTCTCGGGCTGTACGACGGGTGCCGCTACGATGACGCGCCATGCCGTCCTGCCTTGTCCGCTACCGCGTCACCATCGTCCGCTAACCCCGACGCGGTATGGCCGATTGACGGCGTCCCAGGCGTTGCCGTGGTCGATGAGGAGTGGGTGCCAGATGAACTCGGTGATCCTGGCCAATGCGTGCGGCGTCGCGCCATGGTTGAACTTCGCGGGAGGGATGGTGTGTGCGATCGCGACCCCGTGGGCGGCCGCGCAGGGCTTCTGGCGCATTGACGGCGCTAAGATCGATGAACCCGTGCGATGGGCGGACGCTGAATATTGATTTCACGCCAGGAGGAGCAAGTGTTTACGGAAAAACAATTGTCCGACATGCAACAAGAACTTACGTCTTTGCATCGACGCTTTATCGCGCTGCAAGCAAAGGTCACTTCTGAATTCTCCATAACCCTTACCGAAGAATCAGCCAGGGAGTATGCCCTACACGGTGTCTCACGAAGGCTAGGAACAATTCATCGCACGGTTGAGAACATTTTCTCCATTTTTCCACCCTCGCGAACAAATCCTTTGTCGCGCGCAGCGGTAACAGACACTTCTATCCAACTTCATGCATTCGCTATAAATGTCAGCGGCATTCAAGACAACTTAGCCTGGGTCTTTGTGCATGAACACAAGATAGCGATAAAGCGGCTTGAGGTGGGCCTGTTTCATCCTAAAACCCAGTTTCATTTGCCAATAGCATTCGCGACTTACCTTCGCACTAGTGCAATAGCAGATTGGCACAAAATCTACGCTAAAGATTACCGAGATGCTTTGGCCCACAGGATTCCACTATATGTTCCCCCCACTCAGTTTACCGATGCGGACAAGCATGCATATGTAGCTTTGCAAGCCTCGTCAATGGAAGCCATTCGAAAAGGCGATTTTGAGCTCTGCAATTCGATCCAAGATCAGATCGAGAATCTCGGCTCTGCGTGCCCTATGTTCGTTCACTCGCTTAGCACTAAGGAGGGGCCGCTGATACTACACCCTCAGGTAATATCAGATGCTTTAACGGTTGTGGAGCTTGTTGAAACTTTTCTGACGCACTGGATACCGCGCCCTTAATCGGAAACTTCGTCTTTGGAGGATTTGTATTGAAGTGCTATCAATGTATTTCGCCAGCGATGTACACGGTCGGCGAACAAAACATACCGTTATGCCTTGATTGTTACTTCAAGTTCTCACAGATTCAGCAACAAGAACTTGAGAGCCTAGAGCGCGCAGTTAATTACAGTAGCGATGAAATTGCATTCGCGACGGGAATGCCGGGATTCGGTGCGCATTTTCCGCGATTCCCGCCAAGGCCGAAACCGACCTTCATTCAAGGCGTTAAAATGAACAACATATCCGTACAGAATAGCGTCATCGGCACCATCAACACGGGTTCAATCGGCACTGTTGATCAATCCATATCTGCCCTAATAAGCACCGGGCAACCTGATGCAGCAGAGGCCGTCAAAGCTATTTCCGAAGCGGTGCTGAAGAGCGCTGATCTCACGGGAAACCAGAAGAACGACCTGATCGACATTCTTAGTGTGGTAGCCAAAGAAGCGGCAACGCCTATAGAGAGCAGGAAGAGTGGCGTTGCCCTGGCACTAATAGATAAGGCCGAGAAAATTACAGGCTTAGCAAACGATATAACAGATATCTGTCAAAAATGGTGGCCGGCCCTAGTCGCTGTGTTTACTGCAGCCACTGGATAGCAGAATAAAAACCGCGTTTCGGCGGCACTCATAAAAGCATGCCTTTCGCAATCGCACCTTCGGAAAAAAAGGCCCGACATCTCTGCCGGGCCTTTAACATCACTTACAGTTTTTCAGCAATTCTCTCAAGCGATTCTTTGCAGAGGTCTAAATAATCTTGTTTAACCGCTACCCGGTGACCATTAATTGTCTGTTTACCTGAGCGCACTTTAGAGAACGGCTGACCTTTCGCAAAAGCCACCACACCCGTGGTCTGAAAGTCACGAATCTCCACCGTACCTTCATTAACATCAGTAAATGTAAACAAATCCGGACTGGTTACAAGAAGTGAGTCGATATCCGTCTCAATCGCTTTTAAAACGGCGGAATATGCCGAGGCAGAACCCATGTACTGGGTAAGACGGTTCTTGGCAATTAAATGGACCTGCGGAAGCTTTCTACCTGCATCACGCAACTTTGTCGCAAACATATAGGACGCATAAATCTCAGACGGCAACCGCAATCCGTATATCAGAGAGAACGCGTTCAAAATTGCGCGCCGAGATGAATCATCAGCCATCACGGGCAGAATTATCCTATCCGCCGTCGCCAACGCAATCTGCGTGTAAAGCGAAAAGCTTGGGTTGCAATCAAGAAAAACGGTGTCGTATTCATCCTCAATTTGCTCAAGAAAATCATTGAGCCAGTCGAGGACAGCAATCCACGTGTTAGTACCGGGAATGTTTTGATTCGCCAAAGTATTCACGGCATTAGCTTGCAATTCCAACAGCGGGTCGCCGCACACGAGATGAATATTGCTCGGAATCGATGAGTTATAGGTCACCGGGTGAGTAACAAAATCTCTTGCGTTGAAAATTGGCGGAGTGTATGGGGATGGCAAACGTCTTTGAAAATAGCCGCCAATGCTGCATCGGACAGACAACCCTTGTCGTTCCAGGAGTTTTTCACTGCCTCTGTGGTTAAGACCGCCTAGCATTAGCTCCGACAAATTTGCCTGTGGGCAAAGGTCAATTGCCAGCACGCGTTTTCCCGGATGCATCTCTGCATAACGCGCCATTGACTGAAATGCCAAGCTTGTCTTACCTGTCCCACCTTTGTTGTTCCAAAACGCATAAATCATGTCCATTTATTTTTCTCCTTATAATTAGACACGCGGACGGACGACCGTCCACTAAGGACATGATGGCGTCCATTTTGGACATTTTCAAGTCCATAACGGACTTTTCGAATTGTTGTTAAGCAACAGTTCAGTTTATGTAGGGCCAAAACCCGAACGCGTTGAAGCAGATTTATGCAGCAATCTTCACTCTGGCGGCCATCGACAGGTAAGCCTCCCAGGCGTTCATTAGTACCCGTCGTTTTGCGATGAGATGGCCGCGTCTATAAGCCGCCTCGGACTTGTTCTTGATCGTGTGTGCCAAAGCCATCTCCACGATGAAGTTTTCGGTTTCCGTCTCCTCGGCAGCCCAATCCCGAAACGATGACCGGAAACCGTGGACCGTATAGGGCAAGCCCAGCTTGTCCGGTTTGTTCAACAAATAGAGCATCGTGTTTTCGGACAGTCGGAATGGCGGTTCGTCTTTCGGCATGGAATCAAGAATTGCCAGCGCTTCAGCGCATAGCGGCACAACATGTTCCCGTCCACCTTTGATTCGCTCAGGTGGCACGACCCATCGGGCCTTTGGAATATTGAACTCTGACCATTCGGCACCGACCGTTTCGTCGGTACGCGCAGCAGTCAAGATTGTGAATCGCAGAGCCTTGCTCGACTTGGAACCCCGCTTGCGCAATAAGCGCATAAGCGATGGAACGTCGGCATATGGCATAGCGGCGTGGTGCTTGACCTTCTTAATCTTGGATGCCTTGGGTAAGGCAAACTCCAAATGCCCTTTCATACGCCCTGGGTTCTCACCACTCACCCAGCCCTTGTAATGGGCGTAACCCCAAATGCGCTCAATGCGCCCGCGTAGGCGGGTCGCCGTTTCGGTCTTGCTCTCCCATATCTTCTTTAGACAGGCAAGCACCACGGCGTCGGTGACGTGCTCCAGCGGCAGCTTGGCATCGGGACCATGATCCGTTAGAGACTGGCGCCACTGCGCCGCCTGAGCGTCGTTCTTCCATTCGGTAGACGCCGTATCGATGTATTCCTTACACACTTCCCCCCAGGTACGCCGCTGCGCGGCCCTACGAGCCAGCCGCGCGGCCATTGGGTCTTCCCCTCGGGCGAGTGCCTTGCGAAGTTCTATTGCGCGCTCTCGCGCCTCTTGGAGCGTTACAACCGATGCAGTCCCCAGGCCGAGTTCGCGGCGCCGTTTGTTTCGCTGGTATCGAAACACCCAACTGCGGGCGCGGGTCTTGGTCACCTGTAGGTATAGGCCACCTCCATCCGCGTGATGTCCTGTCCTGGCTGTGGCAATCTGCCGCGCCGACAAGCGATGAATTCCTTTTGCCATGCACTCTCCTACCCACTACCGTACCCATGATTTGGCGGCGGATCATAGCGGAAGGAAATGGATTTGTGCGGACGGCAATTCCCGCCTCGTCAATGACTTAGTTGCAGATGACGGACCAAAATGGAACAATGCGGAAACGCGATGGCGGCCCCCCTCTCCGCCAGATACGCACAACGGGCCCATCGCGGGCCCGTTGTGTTTTTCGCGTTCGACCGCGGCCGATCCAGGCCGCATCCGGGACCGCGCGAACGCAACCGCCCGCCACGCCCGCGCCGGGCACGCAAGCGCAAAACCCGAACCGGCCCGCGCATCGTCCTTCATCGGCGGTTTGGTCGGGCTGGGCGAGTCTCGATCTTTGGCGACACCGATCCACAGCGGGGCGAAGGCATCGCCGATGGGAACTTCGCGGGCGCATAAGCAACCTGGCGCACACACGATCTTCATCGACGCTCATGCATGAATTCGCATGGGGATCACGTTTTCTTGCGCCACGGCCGTTCGGTCGCGATGATTCCGTTACAGCAATGGCAAACCCGACGACGCGAATGGCATGACCGGCAGATGATCGAATTCGGACACCTCACGCACGTCGGCCTGCGCCGCGAACTCAACGAAGACACCTATTACGGTGACAGCGAACTCGGCCTATGGCTGGTCGCCGACGGCATGGGCGGCCACGAATACGGCGAGGTCGCCAGCGCCCTGGCGCGCGAGACCATCGTCCGCGAGGTCCGCAGCGGCACCGCGCTGGCGCAGGCGATCCGGATCGCCGACGAAGAGATCATCCGCACCTCGCGCCGGCGCAACGACGCCCTGCCGATGGGCACCACGGTGGTCGCCGCGCGCATCCACGGCAGCCGCTTCGAAGTGGCATGGGTCGGCGACAGCCGGGTGTACCTGTGGCGCGACGGCCATCTGGCCCAGCTCTCGCAGGACCACAGCTACGTGCAGGAGCTGATCGCCAACGGCGCGATCACCCACGAACAGGCGCGCAGCCATCCGCACCGCAACGTGGTGACCCAAGCGCTGGGCGTGACCGACCCGCGCAATCTCAACGTCGAGACCATGACCGGGGAACTGCGCCCGGGCATGCAACTGCTGCTGTGCAGCGACGGGCTGACCGAGGAAGTCGACGACCGCAGCATCGCCCGGGTATTGGCCCACAACGACTGCAGCGCGCAGGAATGCGTGGACTCGCTGGTCGCCGCGGCGCTGGACGGCGGCGGTTCGGACAATGTCACCGTGGTGCTGGTGCGCAGTCACTGAGGCGGGGCGGCATGGCGGGGCTGGACGGATTTAGATCCGTCTAAATTTTTCCAATGAGCCGTTTTGGTGCGCGCCCGTGGCGGGTCTCGCGGCGGTGTTTCGGTGGCGCGGAGGCCGGGGATTTGCGGTCGCGGCTTGCGCCGCTCCTACAGTCGGTAGCCGGAGCCCGTGTAGGAGCGGCGCAAGCCGCGACCACGCCACCACCACGGCCGGCGCCACCGCCGGCCCGGGAACTCAGGCCTCGACCGCCTGCGCGACTTCGAGCGGCTCGGACAGATCCCACACGCAGTTGCCGGCCTTCTTGCGCAGCTTCTCCAGCCGCGCCTGATGCGCGGCCATTTCATCGGCCAGCACGACCACCCGCGGACGCGACGCGCTGACGTCGACCTGATAGCTAACCGGACGGTCCTGCCCGCCGGCCACGCCGGGATCGCCGAAACCGATCTCTTCCTGGCCCGAGGTCAGGCCGATGTAGACCTCGCCCAGCAATTGGGCGTCGAGCAGGGCGCCGTGCAACTGGCGGTGCGAGTTGTCCACGCCCAGGCGTTTGCACAACGCGTCCAGCGAATTGCGCTGACCGGGGAAACGCTGACGCGCGAGCAGCAGCGAGTCTTCGATGTTGGGAACGTGATCGGCCAACTTGCCGTACTGCGCGCCGCAGATCGACAACTCGTTATTGAGGAAGCCGACGTCGAAGGCCGCGTTGTGGATGATCAGTTCCGCGCCGCGGATGAACTCGAGGAATTCGTCGACCACCTGCTCCATGCGCGGCTCGTTGGCCAGCCGCTCCAGCGACAAGCCGGTGACTTCCTGCGCGCCGGCTTCGAAGTCGCAGTCGGGCTTGATGTACTGGTGGTAGTGGCGGCCGGTGGGGCGGCGTTCGACGAACTCCACGCAGCCGATTTCGACCACCCGGTTGCCGCGCTCCCAGCTCAGGCCGGTGGTTTCGGTATCGAGGATGATTTGACGCATGCGGGGATTGTCTCAGAAGCGCGGTGGGTGGGTAAAAGTCGGCGTGCGGCGTGGGCCGCGAGCACCGTAAGCGGGGTTTCCCCGTCGTCGCTCGCCGCTTTCGCATGCTCGCGGAGTACGGCCGCGGTTATGGTCGGTAAGGACGCAACCGCTCGGCCTGCAGCCGCGCCAGCGTGTCCACGCGCTCGTTCTCCGGATTGCCCGAGTGGCCCTTGACCCACTTCCAATCGATCTGATGACGCTGGCTGGCCGCGTGCAGGCGTTCCCACAGGTCGCGGTTCTTGACCGGATCGCCGCCGGCGGTTTTCCAGCCGCGCCGCGCCCAGTTGCCGATCCATTCGGTGATGCCCTTGCGCACGTACTGCGAGTCGGTGGTCAGCACCACCTGGCACGGTTCGCTGAGCGCTTCCAGGGCCATGATCGCGCCCATCAACTCCATGCGATTGTTGGTGGTGTCCGCTTCGCCGCCGGACAGTTCGCGCTCATGGCCCTTGTAGCGCAGCAGCGCGGCCCAGCCGCCGGGGCCGGGATTGCCGAGGCAGGCGCCGTCGGTGTGGATGTCTACGATTTTTTCGTCGTCTTGTTTGGTCGGGCTCACGCAACGGCTACTCGATGGAACGGCCGCGCATTATCGCTACTTATCGTCGTTGCGTGCCGCGCTGGCGCCACGATGCGCGGCCGCGTCGCGCGGCACCAGTCCGGTCTGCCAGCGCAACTGCTGCAAACGCGGCGGCGGAATGGCCGCATGCACGCGCTTGGTCAGGCTCAGCGCGACCCCGGCGCGGACCACGTCGGCCGCGCCCACCCCGGCTTCGCCATGGGCCACGCGCCAGCGCGGACCCAGCCATTGCAGGCTGACCGGATCGGAGGCGAAGCCCGAGGCGCGCAGCATCGCCTGCCAGTGCCCGGCATCGCGGGCGTACAGGCCCCTGCGGGCCCAGCGCAGGCGGTAAGGGCTCCAGGGATTGAGGGTCGCCAGCCACAGTCGCCCGCCCGGGGCGAGGATGCGCGCGCATTCGCCGAGCAGCGGCTGCGGGTCGACGCCGTCGTCGAACACGTGCTGCAGCAGCACCGCGCCGAAGGCCTCGCTGGCCAGCGGCAACGGCAGGCGGCAGCGCAGCGGACCGTCGAAGCCGTCGCCGCTGCGGTACAGGGCCACCCCGCGGCCGGTCGGCGGCGAGGCGGCCGCGACCCCGAACCAGGCCCAGGGCAAGCTCGGGCTGACCGCCAGCACCCGCGCCATCGCCGCGGCCTCCACGTCCAGCAGGCCGTGGCCGGGCACGTCGCCGAACCAGCTCAGGGGCTGGCCGGAATCGTGATCGGGTTGACGTCCGTGGGACAGGGCGGGCATGGTCGCGTGGGGCCGAGATTGGAGATTCGGGATTCGGGATTCGGAAAGCTGGAGCAGAGCATAGTCCGATCCTGAGCACGCCGAACCCAATCCCCAATCCCGAATCCCCAATCCCGAGGCCAACAATGCGGTTGCTCGCCCTGCCCGCCCTCAGCGACAACTACATCTGGGCCTTGTCGGGCGACGACGAAGCCTCGCTGATCGTCGATCCGGGCGACGCCTCGCCGGTGCTGGCCGCGGCCGCGCACGGGCTGCGCCCGGTCGGGATCCTGCTGACCCATCACCACGACGACCATATCGGCGCGGTCCCGGCCCTGCGCGAGCGCTGGCCGAACATTCCGGTGTTCGCCCCGGAAGACGGCCGCATCGTCAGCGCCACCGCCCAGGTCGGCGACGGGGTCAAGATCCACGTCGACGGCTGGACCCTGGAAGTGCTGACCGTCCCCGGTCATACCCGCAGCCACATCGCCTATTACCTGGAGCGCGGCGGCCGCGCGACCGAGCGCATCGTGTTCAGCGGCGACACTTTGTTCAGCCTGGGCTGTGGCCGCCTGTTCGAAGGTACGCCCGCCCAGATGCTGGCCTCGCTGACCCGGCTGGCCGCCCTGCCCGACGACACCCGGGTCTGCTGCGGGCACGAATACACCCTGGCCAATGCCGCCTTCGCCGGCGTGGTCGAACCCGATAACCCGGCGCTGCGGCGCCGCACCGAACAGGCCCAGGCCATGCGCGATGCCGGACGCCCCACCCTGCCCAGCTCGATCGCCGAAGAGCGCCAGACCAATCCGTTCCTGCGCACCCGCCAAACCGGCGTGATCCGCGCGATCGCCCATCGCCTGGGTCGCGAGCCGGCCGACGAGGTCGAGACCTTCGCCGAACTGCGGCGCTGGAAGGACGGGTTCCGCGCGTGAGACGACCGCACGCTTTGGCACGGGCGGCCACGCGCCGTCAGCGGCTCGCGGCCTTGGCCGCGGGGCTGTGCCTGAGCGCGGCGCTGGCCGCGCCCGCCGGCGCCGGCGAACAGGCCGCCCTGGCCCCGCCTCCGGCCGCCGATGCGATCCAGGACGCCGGCCCGACCCGCAACGGCCGCGAGATCTACCAGCGCTTCCGCGACGGCCTGGCCGACAAGACCTGCGAGCCCGGCGTCAGCAACCGCTGGCGCCAGCATTTCGCCACCGCGCCCAAGCGCCTGGCGAGCCAGGACGACGACCTGCTGCCGCTGTTCGGCTATGTGGTCGACGCCCTGCGCGAGGCCAGCCTGCCGACCGAATACGCGCTGATCCCGTTCGTGGAAAGCGGCTACCGCCCTGGCGCGCGCAGCGCCAGTGGTCCGGCCGGGCTGTGGCAGATGATCGCCATGACCGCACGCAACCATCGCGTGCCGATGCGCGAGGGCTACGACGGGCGCTACTCGCCGGTGGAATCCACCCAGGCCGCGGTGCGTTACCTCAAGACCCTGCACGGCATGTTCGGCGGCGACTGGCGATTGGCGGTGATGGCTTACAACGCCGGCGAGTACCGCGTACTCAACGCGGTCAAGCGCGGCGGCCAGAGCATCGCCGCCACCCGCCACGACCAGTTGACCGGACTGTCGGACATCACCACCGCCTACGTGCGCAAGCTGCACGCGCTGTCGTGCCTGATGGAACAGGCCGACGACCGCGCCGAATGGCTCGCCGCGCTGGACCGGCCGGTGCCGCGACTGATCGCAGTGAACGTGCCCGCGGAGATCGACAGCATCGGCGAATGGGCCGCGCGCACCGATCAGGACTCAGCCCGTTTGCTGCGCTTGAACCCGGCCTTCGGCGACGGCCGGATCGGCCGCAACGGCGGCCAACGCGCGCCGCTGCTGGCGGTCGCCGCCAATGCCGTCGGCACGCCCGGCCCGATCGCGGCCGATGTCGCCGTCGCCGGCGGCGAACTGCTGGCCAAACCGGACCCGGCCGACGCTGGCGGCACAGCCGACAACGCCGGCAAAACGCTCGCTCATGCCGGTACGCCCGCGCGCGACGCCGAAGCGCCGAGGTCAGGATCGGTCGAGCGCAACAGCGAAACCACCGGCACTGGCCGCGACGCCAAGCGCACGAAAGAGACGAAAACCGTCGCCGCCGCGCCGCGTCGTCACACCGTCGGCCGCGGCGAGAACGCCTGGACCATCGCCAAGCGCTACGGCGTGCGCGCGGCCGACCTGCTCAAGCTCAATGGCTTGAACGCGAAGGCGGTGCTCAAACCGGGCCAGGCCTTGGTGATCGATGCGCCCAGCGGCGGGCGGAAATAGCCGCAGCTTCGTTCTGCGTTTCGCGATACAGGCGGCTGGCGGCGATCGCTTGGCTGCGCGTGCGCCGTCGTCCGTTTTTCGCGGTCGGGGCTGAAGCCCCTCCCACAAAAGGCCTCGTGGCCGCGCGTGTGTCAGAGCCGATCAGAGGCCTCAGCCTCTTCGGCAAAAGATTGCGCGGCGACGAGGTGTTTTGTGAGAGGGCCTTCAGCCCCGACCGAGGTCCGGCAACAACCACAGTTACCGCCGTCCTCGCCTCACCGACGCAAATGGACCGCGCTCAGTCCGCCGTTGCCGCCGGCGCTTGAGCCCTGCGCGACGGCCATAACATCGCCACGATCGTCACCGCGCCCAGCAACCAGCTGTAATGCACGTTGCCGACCAGCGCCAAGGGCGAGACCTTGCTCAACGACGCCGCCAGCAGGATCTGCGCGCCGTACGGCAACACGCCCTGGGTCACGCAGGCGAAGATGTCGAGCACGCTGGCCGCGCGCGCCGGCGGAACGCCGTGCTGCTGCGCCACGTCGCGCGCCAGACCGCCGCTGATCAGGATCGCCACGGTGTTGTTGGCGGTGAACACATCGGTAGTCGCCGACAACGCGGCGATGCTGATCTCGCCCGCGCGCCGGCTGCGATGGCCGCGCGCGAACTTGCCGATCACCTGCGCCAGCCACGCCAATCCGCCGGCCGCCTTCATCAATGCGCCCAGACCGCCGACCAGCAGCGACAGCAAGGTGATCTCGACCATGCTCTCGAAACCGTCCCAGATGTGGCTGGTGTAGGCGGCGAATCCGAAGTCCTCGGCGAAGAACACGCCGAACAGTCCGGCGATGACCAGACCGATACTCAGCACGATGATCACGTCGACGCCGGCGATGGCCAGGCCGAGCACGATCAGATACGGCACGATCAGCCACGGCGAAACCGGGTCGGGCGTCTGCACCGGCGCGGTTTCGCCGAGGAAGCCCAGCAACACCAGCGTGCCGAGCGCTGCCGGCAGCGCCAGCTTGAGGTTCTCGCGAAACTTCTCGCGCATCGTGCAGCCCTGGGTGCGGCTGGCGACGATCGCGGTGTCGGAGATCACCGACAGGTTGTCGCCGAACGTCGCGCCGCCGATCACCCCGCCCAGCACCAACGCGCGATCCAGGCCGGAAGCGTCGGACACGCCGAGCGCGATCGGCGCGACCGCGGCGATGGTGCCCATCGAAGTACCCAGCGACATCGAGATGAACCCGGCGACCAGGAATAGCGCGGGCAGCAGCAAGGCCGGATGCACGTTGCCCACGCCGAGCGAGACGATCGCATCGACCGCGCCGATCGCCTTGGACACTTCGACGAAACCGCCGGCGAGCAGAAAGATCAGGCACATCAGCACCACGTTGTGGTCGCCCATGCCGTTGAGCAGCGTCTCCAACGGCTTGATCCCGCGCCGCCAGGCGATGAACGCCGACAGCGCCAGCGCCGGCAGGATCGCCACCGGCGCGTGCAATTGATAGAAGCCCATCGCGTCGCCATGCGCGGTGAAATACAGCCCGGCGCCGAAAAACAGCGCCAGGAACAGCAGCAGCGGCGTCAGCGCGAGCCCGCTGGGGGACAGGGGCGCGCCGGGACGGGACGGTTGATTCATCGCTTCATCCGAATGGATTAATTAACTTCGCGATTGTGCAACGCAGCACACTCTGTGTCGAGTGCCGGGATGGAATGCTGTATCGGTGGCGATGTGAGCATATGGGTCGAGGCGGCCGACCCATCCATCCGGGTCGCTCCCGCAAGCCGGAGAAGCCATGGCAGGCGACGCCTGCGCCCTCACCGCCCTCACCTCAAGCCCCTCTCCCCCGGCGCGATGAGTGGCCGCTGCTTGCGAGCTATTGGCTCGCATGTCCGCGAGCACCCAAACGTCAGACGTTTGCGTCGGAGCGGGGTTGGGGTGAGGCCCATCGCCCTCATCCGGCTCTGCGAGCTCCCTTCTCCCGCAAGCGGGAGAAGGGAAAAGCAAATCGCGCTCAGATCACCACAGTGCAGCGTCCGCGGTTGTCGCAGATCGCATACAACAGCCACACCCCGCTGTCGCACTGGTAAATCCGCGAACCGCCGCCCGAGTACGACTCCGTCACCCGCTGGCCCTGATTCGCGGCCGTGCACGTGCCCGGCGCCGGGATGGCGGCGACCGTACCGGCCGCGCCCATCATCGCCAGTGCAAGCAAACCCATCGCCTTACCCTTCATCTTCCTGATCTTCATGACCTTCCTCCGATGCGAACGTTGCCGCCAGGATGGAATGCCGCCGCGCCCGGCGCCGTAGGCGCAGTCCGGGGCATCGACGACGGATTCGGACAGACGGCGGCGGCCTGCCGATTCCCGCCGCCGAGCCTAGCGCACCGCTCCGCTCGCCACGCTCGGGCAAGCGTGCGCTGCTGCGCAAAAACAAACGGGGCGCCCGAAGGCGCCCCGCTGCGAGTCTTGCGATGGCCGATGGCTCAGGCCGCGGCGCGGCCCGCGATCGCCGTGGCGAACGACATCGTATTGCCCCCGCCGCCAAGATCCGGGGTCAGCGAATCCTTGGCTTCGAGCGTGGCGATGATGGCTTCGCGCAGCTTGGTCGCCTTCTCCGGCTGGCCGAGGTGGTCGAGCATCTGCGCCGCGCCCAGCAGCAGCGCGCACGGGTTGGCGATGCCCTTGCCGGCGATGTCCGGCGCCGAGCCGTGCACGGCTTCGAAGATCGCCGCGTCGGTGCCGATGTTGGCGCCCGGGGCCAGACCCAGGCCGCCGACGAGGCCGGCGCACAGGTCGGAAATGATGTCGCCGAACAGGTTGGTGGTGACGATGATGTCGAACTGCTCCGGACGCATCACCAGCTGCATGCAGGTGTTGTCCACGATCATCTCGTTGCACTGGATGTCCGGATACCGCTGAGCCACTTCGCGCGCGGTCTTCAGGAACAGGCCCGAGGTCGACTTGAGGATGTTGGCCTTGTGCACCACCGTGACCTTCTTGCGGCCGGTCTTGCGCGCCAGGTCGAAGGCGTAGCGCACGATGCGCTCGGAGCCGCGACGGGTGATCTTCTGGGTCAGCAGCGCGGTCTCGCCGTCTTCCGACAACGACTGGCCTTCGCCGATGTAAGCGCCTTCGGTGTTCTCGCGCACCGTGATCAGGTCCACGCCCGAGGGGAAGCGCGACTTGGTGTTCGGGAACGACTTGGCCGGACGCACATTGGCGTAGAGGTCGAAGCGCTTGCGCAGTTCGACGTTGATCGAGCTGAAGCCCTCGCCGACCGGCGTGGTCAGCGGACTCTTGAGCGCGACGCGGGTCTTGCGGATCGAGTCCATGGTCGCGGCCGGCAGCAACTCGCCGTGCTTTTCCAGCGCGACCAGGCCGGCGTCGGCGAACTCGTAGGACAAGCCCAGGTTCATCGCGTCGAGCACGTGCAGGGTGGCGTCCATGATCTCCGGGCCGATGCCGTCGCCACGGATGACCGTAATGGTTTGCGTCATGAGGGAATTCTTCCAGCGTTGGGGCGGCGCGCGCCGCGGGCGCGGTACGCAAAGTGTGAGCGTTAGCCCCCTAATTATGCCGGAAGCCGCCCCGGCCTGCATTCGCGGCCGTACTGGAGGAAGGCCCAATGGCCGCGTTCAGGCCCATTGCGCCCGATTCGGCGCAGTCGCCGAACCCATCGGGTCAGCTCGGCCGCCCCAGATAGGAGCGGCGCGAGCCGCGACCGCGATACCGCGCTTGCGGCGCAACTGAGGTATCGCGGTCGCGGCTCGCGCCGCTCCTACAGGGAAGGCACCGGTTCTAGCCGTGATCGTGCCCCGCCGGGGCGGCGGCTTCGCCCTGCTCGAGCTTGTCGAGGAAGTCGACCGCGCGGCGCATGTGCGGGATCACGATCGAACCGCCGACCACCAGGCCCACCGAGAACGCTTCGAACATCTCGTCGCGGTTCACGCCGGCTTCCTTGCACTGGGCCACGTGGTAGCTGATGCAATCGTCGCAGCGCAGCACCATGGACGCGACCAGGCCCAGCAGCTCCTTGGTCTTCACGTCCAGCGCACCGGGCTGGTAGGTCTGGGTGTCGAGCGCGAAGAAACGGCGCACGACCTGGTTCGGTTCGGCCAGGATGCGTTCGTTCATGCGCTTGCGAAACGCGGTGAATTCGGCGATCCGGTCGGTTTCGGCGGGGGCGGCAGCGTCGTCGGTACGATCTTTACTCACACAGGCTCCTTCGATGGTGGGGCGCGCGTGCCGTCCATGGCGGTACTTGATCGGTCATCTCAGATCCGCCCGGCCGTCCTTGTCCGGGCGTTCGCGGACGCAGGCGGCATTGCCGCCTGAACGCGCTCGCTCAACCCGCCAGCAACGGCTCCAGGCCGCCGGCGCGGTGCAGCGCCATCATGTCGTCGTAGCCGCCGACGTGGGTTTCGCCGATGAATATCTGCGGCACGCTGGTGCGGCGGGTCGTGGCGACCATCTTCTCGCGCTCGACCGGGTCCAGATCGATGCGCACCTCGCTCCAGGTCTGGCCCTTGCTCTTGAGAAAATTCTTGGCGGCGACGCAATACGGGCAGATCGCGGTGGTATAGATCACGATCTGCGGCGTCTGGGGGGCGGTGTCGCTCAAAACGGTTCTCCTGCCGGAAACTTCGGGATGGGTTCGCGGTCGAATATGGTCGCGCGGCAGGGTAGTTTAAAGCGTGCCGGTGGAACGCAGTCCGTTGCGCGGCAATACGCCCGCGTCGGGTGGGCGATCGCCAGCGCTGGCACGATGCAGGCCGGATCGGCGACCCGTGGATTAACGGCAGGTTCACGCCGTCGATCGCACCGGGCGGCATCCTGCCAGCGTCGGCGCGGCGCCCGACCCGCGCCGCCCGCATCCATTGCCGTATCCACGGGTTCTCGTTTCAACTGCGCAGCCGTTACAACCGAGCCTTTCCAACCAAACCGTTCCAACCGAACAGGATCGACCCGGACCCTTTTTCCGCATCGGCGCGTTACAACTGAGTACCTCGCAACCCGCACCACCCACCGGACGCGTCCGCCGCGTCCGGCCCGCACCGCCCGCTCGTCCCGAGGAATTCCGCTTGCGCCGCATCGTCCTGCTCACCGCCGCTGTCACTCTCGCTCTCGGCAGCGTCTGCGCGAGCGCGCAGGAGAACAAACTGCCCGACATCGGCTCCTCGGCGGGCGAGTTGCTCACGCCGGCCAAACAGCGCGAATACGGCTCGATGATGCTGGCGCAGTTGCGCCACTACGATTACCTGCTCGAAGACCCGCTGATCGACAGCTGGCTCGACACCCTGGGCACTCGCCTGGCCGCCAACAGCGACAAGCCGCGCCAACCCTTCACCTTCTTCATGCTGCGCGAGCGGCAAATCAACGCCTTCGCCACGCTCGGCGGCTATATCGGGGTGAACTCCGGACTGGTGCTCACCGCCGAGAAGGAAGACGAAGTCGCCGCGGTGATTTCGCACGAAATCGCCCACGTCACCCAGCAGCACGTGCTGCGCGGTGTGGAGCGCGCGCAGCGCGACCAATTGCCGATTCTGCTGGCCATGCTCGGCGCGATCGTCGCCGCGCAGGCCGCCGGCGAAAACTCGCAGGACGACGCGACCATGGCCGCGATCACCTCGGGCCTGGGCCTGATGCAGCAGCGTCAGATCAACTACACCCGCTCCAACGAGTCCGAAGCCGACCGGATCGGCATCCAGACCCTGTCGCGCAGCAATTACGACACCACGGCGATGGCCGACTTCTTCCAGCGCATGCAGGTGGTCTCGCGCAGCAACGCGGCCAATTGGTACGGCGAAACGCCGGACTATCTGATGACCCATCCGGTCACCACCACCCGCATCAGCGAGGCCAAGGAACGCGCCGAACAACTGGCCAACAAGAACAGCCTCACTGCGATCACCGCCACGCCCAACGCGACCCGGGTCGAACGCATTCCCAAGGCGCCCTTCACCCTGCCGCCGAGCGCGGCCGGCACCGACAACCCGCTGCTGCCCAGCGGACTGAAACTCAACGACCAGGCGCTCACCGCCGGCGGCACCGGCGTGTTCGACTTCGCCCGCGAGCGGGTGCGGGTGCTCAGCGCCAACTCGCCGCGCGAAGCGGTGCGCGAGTACGAAAAGATGAGCGGCGACACCGACGCCCAGCGCTACGGCCAGGCCCTGGCGCGGCTGCGCGCGAACCAGTCCGGCGCGGCCATCGCCAGCCTGACCGAACTGCTGCAGAAAAACCCCGGCCAGCTGTGGCTGAGCCTGGCTTTGGGCGAAGCCGAGGCCCAGGCCGGCAAGACCGCCGCCGCCGACGCGCGCTTCGAGGCACTGTTGCGCCAGACCCCGAGCAACCGCGCGATCGCCCTGACCTATGCCAAGGTGCTGACCGACCGCAGCACCGCCGCCGCCGGGCAACGCGCCCAAGCCGTGTTGCGGCCGCTGTTCGGCGCCTACAGCGACGACCCGCTGCTGCAGCAGACCTTCGCCCGCGCCTGCGAAATCGCCGGCGACTCGATCCGCGCCGGCGAGGCCTACGCCGAAGCCGCCTACCTGCGCGGCCGCCCTGAACAGGCCCTGGTCCAGCTCAACACGCTCAAGCGCAAGCCCGACCTGGACTACTACGCCCGCGCCCGGATCGAAGCGCGCATCGCCGCGATCACCCCGACCGTGCTGGAGCTCAAGCGCCAGGGCGTGCGCGACGAAGACCTCAGGCGGCAGTAGCCGCCGGAGCGAATCCCCCGCGCCGCCGGATCGGTCGGAACGGCGCCAGCCACAAGGACGCCGGCCGCCTTTTTCAAACGAGGCAGCGCCCAAGCGCCTCGCCCTAGTCCTGCGCTCCCTCCCCCTGAACCCCGGGCTGCGTCTCGGGCCAGGGCGGATTTGCTTTTGCTCTGCGCCATTCTCCGCCCCCGATTCCACCCCAAACCGACATCGAACTGTCGCAAGCCGCTCGCCCCGGGCTTTCAAACTTGGCAAATTCTGGCGGCATCGGCACCCAGACAGTGGCTTCAAAAGGCCCATTGGGTATCCGGCTGCCATCGCCATGTAACCTCCCCGCCAAACTCGCGCGGCGGCGATAACGCTGCCAACAACGGCGAATGCGCACGCAATACCGGCTGAACCGCGCCACTGCTGGCGGCGTACGGAAACCCCTGGACTGCCTCGCGACAGCGCAAAGCCGACGATGCCGCCCGCCCCATGTCATGGAGTAGTCACAAAACGGTAGTGTACTGGCGCGGCTTCAAGGACGAACCCTTTCCGCCTCCCCCTCGGTGACCGTGTGCAGAAGCGCATCCTGATAGTTGAAGACGAGCCCGCCATCCGCGACATGGTGTCCTTCGCCCTGCGCAAGGGCGAATACGACCCCGTCCACGCCGGCGACGCCCGCGAGGCCCAGGCGGCCATCGCCGACCGCGTGCCCGACCTGATCCTGCTCGACTGGATGCTCCCGGGCACCAGCGGCCTGGAACTGGCCCGGCGCTGGCGCAAGGAATCGCTGACCCGTGAGATCCCGATCATCATGCTGACCGCGCGCGGCGAAGAGAACGACCGTGTCGGCGGCCTGGAAGCCGGAGTCGACGACTACGTGGTCAAGCCCTTCTCGGCGCGCGAGCTGCTGGCGCGCATCCGCGCCGTGCTGCGCCGCTCGCGCGAAGACGACGAAGACGGCAGTGTCGGCGTCGGCGCACTTCGCATCGACGGCGCCGCCCACCGCGTGTTCGCCCAGAGCGACGGCAGCGACCAGCCGGTACAGATCGGCCCGACCGAGTATCGCTTGCTGCATTTCTTCATGACCCATCCCGAACGCGTGTACTCGCGCACTCAATTGCTCGACCACGTCTGGGGCGGCAGCGTCTACGTCGAAGAACGTACCGTGGACGTGCACATCCGCCGCTTACGCAAGACCCTGGAACCGCATCGTCTCGACGGCATGGTCCAGACCGTGCGCGGCGCGGGCTATCGTTTTTCTGCCTCACTCGCCGCGTAAGCTGGCGGTATGCCGCCCCGCGCACGCTCCGCCTGGTTCCGCACCCTCGGTCAATTGGCCCTGATCCTGGTCGGCGCGGCCGTGCTCGGGGTTCTGGTCGACTATCCGTGGCCGATCGTCACCGCCGCCGCGCTCGGCGTGGTCGCCTGGCATTACTGGCGCCTGCGTCGGGTGCTGATCCGGCTGACCGCGCGCCAGCGCCTGACCCCGCCACTGGGTGAAGGCATCTGGAACGAACTCGACCGCCTGCTGCACCGCAGCCAGGCGGAAATGCGCGGCCGTAAGCGCCGCCTGATCGAAATGCTGCGCGCCTACCGCGCCGCCGCCGCCGCGATGCCCGACGCGATCGTCGTGGTCGAGCGCAACAGCCAGCGCATCCAGTGGTTCAACGAGGCCGCGACCGGACTGATGGGCCTGCGCTATCCGCGCGATATCGGCGCGCCGGTGGTGCAGCGCCTGCAACCGCTGCAGCTCTCGCATTGGCTGGCCTCCGGCCGCAACGCCGAGCCGATGGAATCGGCCTCGCCGTGGAATCCGGCGATCACCCTGAGCCTGCGCCTGATCCCGTACTCGGAAAACCTGTGGCTGCTGGTCGCGCGCGACGTCAGCCGCCTGCTCCAGCTCGAACAGATGCGCCGCGACTTCGTCGCCAACGTCTCGCACGAACTGCGCACGCCGCTGACCGTGGTCCACGGCTATCTGGACATGCTCGATCCGGAAGAACATCCGGACTGGGCGCCGATGCTGGCCGAAATGCAGCGCCAGTCGCAGCGCATGACCCAACTGGTCGAAGACCTGCTGACCTTGTCGCGATTGGAATCGCAGGACAGCCTGCCGGCGGAAGAAACCGTGTCGATGTCCTCGATGCTGTCTACGCTCAAGCGCGAGGCCAATGCGCTGAGCCAGGGCCGTCACGAAATCGCCATGGACGATCTGGCCGGGGTCGATCTGTTCGGATCGAACAAGGAACTGCACAGCGCGTTCTCCAACCTCGTCGGCAACGCGATCCGCTACACCCCGGCCGGCGGCACCATCCGCATCCGGTTCCGCCCCGAAAGCGCCGGCATCGCCCGCGGCGCGGTACTGGAAGTGGTCGACAGCGGCTACGGCATTCCGGCCGCTCATCTGCCGCGCATCACCGAACGCTTCTATCGCGTGTCCACCAGCCGTTCGCGCGAGAGCGGCGGCACCGGCCTGGGCCTGTCGATCGTCAAGCACGTCCTGCATCTGCACGGCGCGCGCCTGGAAATCGCCAGCGAAGTCGGCCGCGGCAGCACCTTCGCCTGCCACTTCGGCGTCGATCGCATCCGCCGCCGCGACGCCTACAACGAATCGTTCGATGCGCTGACCGATGCGCCGCATCACGCACAAGCGCCGCGAGATTTGCAACACTCATCCGATTGACCACCAGGATCGAAGCAGCAGCGCCATGAATGCGATGACGGAAACCTCGATCGACACCGACCCGCTGCGCGACAGTTCGCTGTACTTCAATCGCGAACTCTCGCAGCTCGACTTCAATTTCCGCGTGCTGGCACAGGCCCAGGATCCGCAGGTGCCGCTGCTGGAGCGGTTGAAGTACCTGTGCATCTCCTGCACCAACCTCGACGAGTTCTTCGAAATCCGCGCCGGCACCTTGCGCCACGCGCAGGATCTGGGCCTGGCGCCCGGTCCCGACGGCCTGGCGCCGCAGACCGTGCTCTCGCGCATCCACGACCGCGCCGCCGAGCTGGTCAAGTCGCAGTACGAATGCTGGAACGACGTGCTGCGCCCGACGCTGGAGGAAGCGGGCGTGCGCGTGCTCGGCCGCAACTCGTGGAACGCGCGTCAGACCCGCTGGCTGCGCGCCTACTTCCGCGACGAGATCATGCCGGTGCTCTCGCCGCTCGGGCTCGATCCCGCGCACCCGTTCCCGAAGATCCTCAACAAATCGCTCAACATCGTGGTCGTGCTCAAGGGCAAGGACGCATTCGGCCGCGCCGGCAACCTGGCCATCGTGCGCGCGCCGCGCTCGCTGCCGCGCATCATCCAGATGCCCGAGAACGTCTCCGGCGGCAAGCACGATTTCGTGTTCCTGTCCTCGGTGCTGTCGGCCTTCGTCGACGAGCTGTTCCCGGGCATGGAGGTCAAGGGCGCGTATCAGTTCCGCGTGACCCGCAACTCCGAACTGCTGGTCGACGAGGAAGAAGTCGACAACATCGCCCTGGCGTTGCGCGACGAACTGATCGGCCGCGGCTACCTGCGCGCGGTGCGGCTGGAAATCGCCGAGCAATGCCCCAAGCCGATCGTGCGCACCCTGCTGGAGAATTTCGATCTGCCCGAGAACGCGGTCTACCGCATCAACGGGCCGGTGAATCTGAACCGCGTGATCCAGGTCTACGATCTGGTCCAGCGCCCGGAACTGAAATTCCCGGCTTACCAGCAGCGCGTAGCGCCGGGCATCGACACCATCTTCGACACCGTCGCCGACGGCGACATGCTGCTGCACCACCCCTTCGACTCGTTCGCGCCGGTGCTGGAGCTGATCCGCCAGGCCGCCGAAGACCCGAACGTGCTGGCGATCAAGCAGACTCTGTACCGCGCAGGCAAGGATTCGCCGATCGTCGAGCAGTTGGTGCAAGCCGCGCGCAACGGCAAGGACGTGACCGTAGTGGTCGAGTTGCGCGCGCGCTTCGACGAAGAAGCCAACCTGGGCCTGGCCGACCGATTGCAGGAGGCCGGCGTGCAGGTGGTGTACGGCGTGGTCGGCTACAAGACCCACGCCAAGATGCTGCTGATCGTGCGTCGCGAAGGCCGCAAGCTCAAACGCTACGTGCATCTGGGCACCGGCAACTACCACAGCGGCACCGCGCGCGCCTATACCGACTTCGGCCTGATCACCGCCGATCCGGACATCGGCAACGACGTGCATCTGATCTTCCAGCAACTCTCGGGCCTGGCGCCGTCGCTCAAGCTCAAGTGCCTGCTGCAGTCGCCGTTCACCCTGCACGCCGGCGTGCTCAAGCGCATCGACCGCGAGACCAAGCACGCACGCGCCGGCAAGCCCGCGCGCATCGTCGCCAAGATGAACGCACTCAACGAGCCGCAGGTGATCCGTGCGCTGTATCAGGCTTCGCAGGCCGGCGTGCAGATCGACTTGATCGTGCGCGGCGCGTGCACCTTGCGCCCGGGCGTGGAAGGCATTTCGGACAATATCCGTGTGCGTTCCATCGTCGGCCGGTTTCTGGAGCATCACCGCGTCTATTGGTTCGCCAACGACGGCGCGCCGGACCTGTTCTGCTCCAGCGCCGATTGGCTGGAACGCAATCTGCTGCGGCGCGTGGAGACCGGTTTCCCGATCCTGGATTCGGACCTGCGCGGCCGCGTCTACGAAGAAGCGCTGGCCAATTACCTGGCCGACAACCTCAATTCCTGGGAGCTGCAAGCCAGCGGCGAATACCTGCGGATGAGCCCGGCCGAGGGCGCCATGCCGCACTCGGCCCAGTCCACACTGTTGGCCAAATTATGCGGATGACCCCAAACTTCCGCGCATGACCAATATTTTCCCGACCACCCGCCTGCCGCTCCAGGACGGCGACCTGCTCGCCGCGGTCGACCTGGGCTCGAACAGTTTCCACATGGTGGTCGCGCGTTACGTGCTGGGCCAGTTGCGCACGGTAGACCGCCTGCGCGAAACCGTGCGCATGGCCGAAGGCCTGGACCGCAAGGGCGGGCTGGCGCCGGAGGTCCGTCAGCGCGCATTGGATTGCCTGTCGCGCTTCGGCCAGCGCATCCGCGACGTGCCGCCGCAGCGGGTGCGCGCGATCGCGACCAACACCGTGCGCCGCCTGGCCGCGCCGCAAGCGTTCCTGATGCCGGCCGAATCGGCCTTGGGCCATGCCATCGAAGTGGTCTCCGGCCGCGAAGAAGCCCGCCTGATCTATCTGGGCATCGCCCACGCACAGCCGTCCAAACCCGGCGAGCGGCGGCTGGTCATCGACATCGGCGGCGGCTCCACCGAATGCATCATCGGCTCGGGCTTCGAGGCGATCGAGCGCGAGAGCCTGCAGGTCGGCTGCATCGCCACCACCCGCCGGTTCTTCGAGAACGGCAAGCTGTCGAAAAAGAAATGGCGCGACGCGCTGACCGAGGTCTCGGCCGAGTTCCAGCAGTTCGCCGGCACCTACCGCTCGCTGGGCTGGCAAGAGGCGCTGGGCTCGTCGGGCACCAATAAAGCCATCGGCGAGATCTGCGCGGCGATGAAGCTGACCAAGGGCGCGGTGACCGCCGAGGCCCTGCCGCTTCTGCGCGATCGCCTCTTGCAGTCAGAGCGCATCGAGACCATCGACCTGCCCGGCTTGTCGGCCGACCGCCGTCCGGTGATCGCCGGCGGCATCCTGATCCTGGAAGCGGCCTTCAACGTACTCGGCCTGCAGCGCCTGGCCATCAGCAAGGCGGCGATGCGCGAAGGCGTGCTCTACGACATGCTCGGCCGCGGCGGCGCCGACGATCCGCGCGATGCGGCGGTCAGGGCGCTGGTCAAGCGTTACGGCATCGACGAGCAGCAATCGGCGCGGGTCGAAGCGACCATGCTGCGTCTGTTCGACCAGGTCGCCAAGAACTGGCACCTGGACGCCGACGACCGACTGATGCTGATCCGCGCCGCGCGCCTGCACGAGCTCGGCCTGGTGATCGCGCACAGCCAGTACCACGTGCACAGCTCCTACGTGATCGAGAACTCGGACATCTCCGGCTTCTCGCGCCAGCAACAGCAATTCCTGGCCACGCTGGTGCGCACCCACCGCCGCGGCATTCCCAAGAACGCCTTCGACGCCCTGCCCGACCGATTGCTGGCCGCGGTACGGCGCAGCTCGGCGCTGCTGCGCCTGGCGGTGCTGCTGCACCGCGCGCACGAATCCGACCCGATCCCGCAGCTCGACGCGCACGCCGACGGCAACACGCTCACCCTGACCGTATCCAAGCGTTGGCTGGAATCGCGGCCGTTGGTGCGCGCGGATCTGGAAGGCGAGCCGCAGGATATGGTGGGGCTGGGGATTGCGTTAAAGTTGCTGGCGGCTTGAGTTTCAAGCCACACCGACTCTCACGCTGTTTCCGCTGTCAGCGCCCCAACCAGAACGTCATTCCCGCGAACGCGGGAATGACGACCGAAGCGCACTGACATCGAGATTTCGAATCTGTCGCCGTCGCGCATTCGCGACGCTCACCCGCTGCCTTGAGCCGCCGCAATCCGCTCGATCATCTTTTCGCGCATCACGAACTTCTGCGCCTTGCCGCTGATCGTCATCGGCAGGCTGTCGACGAACTCGATGTAACGCGGAATCTTGTACTGGGCGATACGCCCCTGGCAAAACGCGCGCACGCCCTCGGCGTCGAGCGCGGCGCCTTCGGCCAAGCGAATCCAGGCGCACACTTCCTCGCCGAATTTCGCATCGGGCACGCCGAACACCTGCACGTCGGCGATGGCAGGGTGGGCGTAGAGGAATTCTTCGATCTCACGCGGGTACACGTTCTCGCCGCCGCGGATCAGCATGTCCTTCAAGCGGCCGACGATATGGCAGTAACCGTCGGCATCGATGACGGCCTGGTCGCCGGTATGCATCCAGCCGTCGGCGTCGATCGCTTCGGCGGTGCGCTTGGGGTCGCCCCAGTAGCCCTGCATCACCGAATAGCCGCGGGTCAGCAGCTCGCCGATTTCGCCGCGCGCCACGCTGCCGCCGTGCTCGTCGACGATGCGGACTTCCACGTGCGGATGCACGCGGCCGACCGAATCCACGCGTCGCGCCAACGGGTCGTCCGGCACGGTCTGGAAACTGACCGGGCTGGTCTCGGTCATGCCGTAGGCGATGGTCACCTGCTCCATGTGCATGCGCCCGACCACCTGCTTCATCACTTCGATCGGGCAGTTCGAGCCGGCCATGATCCCGGTGCGCAGGCTCGACAGGTCGAACTCGCCGAAACGCGGGTGCTCCAGTTCGCCGATGAACATCGTCGGCACGCCGTGCAGGCCGGTACAGCGTTCCTCGGCGACGGTCTGCAGCGTGACCAGCGGGTCGAAGCCTTCGCCGGGAATCACCATGCAGGCGCCGTGGGTGACGCAGGCCATATTGCCTAGGACCATGCCGAAGCAATGGTAGAACGGCACCGGAATGCACAAGCGATCGCGCTCGCTCAGGCGCATCGCCTCGCCGACGAAGAAGCCGTTGTTGACGATGTTGCGATGGGTCAAGGTCGCGCCCTTCGGCGCGCCGGTGGTGCCGGAAGTGAATTGGATATTGACCGCGTCGTCGGCGAACAACTGCGTGGCTACTTGCCGCAACAGCGCATGCGCGCCGGCGTCGTCGCACGCGGCGATCGCGTCGAACGCGTGCGTCCCCGCGGGCGGTTCGCCCGACCCCATCGCCAGCACATGGCGCAGGTCCGGCAAACGGCGCGATCGCAGCAGACCGGGCGGATGCCGATCCAACTCCGGCGCCAGTTCGCGCAGCATTTCCAGGTAATGCGAGGTCTTGAACGAGGGCACGATCGCCAGGGCCCGGCACGCGACCAGGTTCAAGGCGTATTCCAACTCGTGCGTGCGGTAGGCCGGATTGATGTTGACCAGGATCAGGCCGGCGCGCGCAGTGGCGAACTGCAGCAGCACCCATTCGACCCGGTTGAGCGACCACACGCCGATGCGATCGCCCGGGGCGAGGCCGAGCTTGAGCAAGCCGGCGGCCAGACGGGTAACGGCGGTATCGAAACGCTTCCAACTCAGCCGCACGCCTTGCGGCGGCACCACCAGCGCCTCGCGCTCGGGCCAGGTCGCGGCGATGCGCGCGAGCATCGCGCCGATGGTTTCGTCCAGCAGCGGCGGCGAGGCGACGCCGACGACGTGGCTCAGTGCAGGATCGGGTGCGGTGCTCATGGCGCTAGCATATCCGCAGGCCGCCGCCTCGATTCGCAGCACGCGTCGCAGCCGCGGAGCCGAATTCGTGACTCAGTTGGAAGACCGCTGCGCCGCCTCGATTCGCAACTGCTTGGCCCGCACCAGCACCGGCGGCGGGTTGATTTCCTCGGGGATACGGAAGATGCCGATCTTGCGCAGCCACTGCCCCGGCGCCTTGGCCGAGGTGAAGGCGACCACCGGGATCGAAATCACCAGGCCCAGGATCACCGGCGACATCCACGCCGCCAGCGGCGGCGAGATCGCATAGGCCATCGCGCCGATCAGCATGCCAAACAAGGTCAGGCCGCCGTAGCTGCGGATCAGCCCCGACAGCGGCAGGCTGCCGTCGTCGCGGCGCTGCGATTCCCAACCCGAGTCCTTGCCGGCCAGCACTTCGGCCACGCCGCGCGATTGCACGTACATGGTGATCGGCGCCATCAACGCTGCCAGCAGGGTTTCGAAGATCATGCTGAAGCAGGCGCGGATCGCGCCGCCGCAACCGCGCCGGGTCTCGCGGTCGGTGAGCATCGCCAGGAACGCCATGAATTTCGGCGCCAGCAACACCGCCATGGTCGCAACGAACACCCACAGCACGCGGTCGGGATCCTGATCGCGCCAGTAGGCGCTGGGCGAGAAACCCGGCAGGCGGACGCTCTGCCAACTGAAGTAATCCATGCGATCCAATGGAATGATCAGGCCGACCAACATCAGCATCGCCCACATCGGCGCGGTGAAGTAATGGCCGATGCCCATGGCCATGTGCATGCGGCTGATCCAGTGCAGGCCCTTTGCCGAGACCACCGCGCCGTGCTGCAGATTGCCCTGGCACCAGCGGCGGTCGCGCACCAGCATGTCGGTCAACGAAGGCGGGCCTTCCTCATAGCTGCCGACCAGGCCCGGCACCATGTGCAGCGCCCAGCCGCCGCGGCGCATGAAAGCGGCCTCGACGAAATCGTGGCTGAGCACGGTGCCGCCGAACGGCTTGTAGCCGCGCAGTTCCGGCAGGCCGGCGTGATCGGCGAAGGCCTGGGTGCGGATGATCGCGTTATGGCCCCAGTAGTTGCTTTCAGCGCCGTGCCACCAGGCGATGCCGTAGGCGATCACCGGCCCGTACACGCGGCCGGCGAACTGCTGCATGCGCGCGAACAAGGTCTGGCCATTGACGATCATCGGCAAGGTCTGGATCAGGCCGACGTCGGCGTTGCGTTCCATCGCGCCGGACAACTTCACGATGACCTCGCCGGTCATCAGGCTGTCGGCGTCGAGGATCAGCATCTGCGGATAAGCCGCGCCGAACCGGCGCACCCACTCGGAAATATTGCCGGCCTTGCGCTCGGCGTTGTTCTTGCGACGGCGATAGAAGATCCGCTCATGCCCGCCGGTGCGTTCGCGCAATGAATTGAACGCGCGGATTTCCGCCTGCCGGACCGGCTCCTTGGTGGTGTCGCTGAGAATGAAGAAATCGAACTTGTCGATCTGGCCGGTGGCCACCACCGATTCGTAGATCGCCTGCAGGCCGGCCATCAGCCGCTCGGGATCTTCGTTGTAGGTCGGCATCAGCAACGCGGTGCGCTGGCCCAGTTCGGGCAGCTCGCCGCCCTGCTTGAGGCCGAAGCGCCAGCGCCGCCGCGACAGGATCAGGAAGAAGCCGGCCAGCGAGCTGGCGAAGGCCAGCGCGATCCAGGCGAACAACGGCACGAACAGCATCAGCAGCACCGCTTCGAGCACGCTCAAGCCGCCGACGTAAAGCACGCGCAGGATGTGATACGCCGCGGTCAGGGTCAGCAGCGCGGCTCCGCCGATCACGTAGAAGCGGCGCCAGCCCATCGCGGTCGGCGCGCTGGGCAGCCGAAGTTTCGGGCGCTCGCCGACCTTCAGCGACTGCACCGGCATCGCCATCGGCGACTCCGGGGGCAGCGCCTCGTAGGGCACGGAAACGGTTCGTTGCGGGGGAGCGACAGTTGCGTTCATTCGGTCCAACGATAAAGCCAGGTTTCGGAAAGGGGGCCGTCGCCGTCCTCGAGTACGGCGCGCAACTCGACCACGCGCGCATCAGAGGGCTGCAATTCGAACGACAGGCGCCAGCCGCCGGTGCCGGGATTGGCATGGGCCACCGCGTTGACCACTCGGCCCGCCGAGGCCCAGACCACCGCGCGCGGCTGCGCCTGATCGGACAGTGTGCCCAATCGGCCGCCGTCCAGGTCGATCACCACCAGCCGCGCGCCGTCGCCGCCGGCGCCGATGCGGGTGCGCGCCACCGTCGCCAGTTCGGCGCGCCAGGCATGCTTGGGGCACCAGTGCAGACGATAGTCGTAACGATGCTCGCGACCGGCCGCCAGCGGCGCGCGCGGACGCCAGAAGGCGACGATGTTGTCGTTGTACTCGTCGCGGGTCGGGATTTCGACCAAATGCACCGCACCCTCGCCCCAATCGCCGAGCGGTTCCACCCAGGCGCTCGGACGGCGCTCGTAATGCGCTTCGCTGTCGGCGTAATCGGCGAACGCGCGCTTGCGCTGCATCAACCCGAATGCGCGCGGCTTGCGATCCTGAAACGCGCTTTCCTGCAGCGCGGCCGGATTGTTGAGCGGGCGCCAGATCTGTTCGCCGGCGCCGTTGTGCAGGGCCAGGCCGTCGGAGTCGTGCACGGCCGGACGGAAATCGTCGATGCCGACCCGATCGGTGGCGTCGAAGTGATACATGCTGGTCAGCGGCGCGATGCCCACGCGCGTCAAAGCCACACGCGGATACAAGCGCACTTGCGTGTCGAACACCGTTTCCGCGCCCGGAGTGATCACGAAGCGCAAGGCGCCGGCCACGCTGGGGCTGTCGAGCAAGGCATGGACGACGATCTGCTTCGCGCTGGACGCGGGCTGTTCGATCCAGAACGCGGTGAACGCCGGAAACTCCTCGTCGTCGCCCGCACCGGTGTTCAGCGCCAGGCCGCGCGCGGACAGGCCGTAGAGCAGGTTCTTGGCGACCGCGCGGAAATAGCTCGCGCCCAGAAACGCGCAGACCTCATCGAAGTAGTCGCCGCGATTGATCGGCGCATGCACGCGGAAACCGGCGAAGCCCAGATCGTCCTGCGACGGCTTGGGCGCCTGACCGAAGCTGAACATCTTCGGTGTATACACCACCGGCGTGGCCACGCCGCCGCGCACCACGTGCAAGTCGACGCGTTGCTTGAACAAGAACGCGCGGTGGAAGAATTGCAGTTGGAACGGCAGGCGTTCGGATTTCCACCAGGCCTGGGCCGGGTCGAAGCGGATATCGCGCCAGGTGTCGTACTTGATCCGCGCCAGGGCCTCGGGCAGATCCGCGCCGGCCGGCCGATACGGCTTGGCCGCGAGCGCGCGCGCCAGCGCCGGCACGGTGTCGGGCCCGAAGACTTGTCCCGCGGCCGACGCCCACCCCGGCCAAGCGCCGCCGACGGCCGCCGCGGCCAACGGCAGGCTCAGGGCCTTGAGTAATTCGCGTCGCTGCAAACCCACACCTTCGGATTGGATAAACCGGGCGATTGTAGGGATCGGCTTGTTAACACTCCGGAACACGCGCACGCCGCGACGCTCTTGACTCGCCAGCGTCGACGCGGTTTTCACCGCGAATGCGTGACCGGATCGAATGAAAACGATTACCCGGGCGCGCCCGACGGCCTCGTCAT
The DNA here is from genome assembly GCF_052078715.1 of Lysobacter sp. CA199. Classification (NCBI taxonomy): domain Bacteria; kingdom Pseudomonadati; phylum Pseudomonadota; class Gammaproteobacteria; order Lysobacterales; family Lysobacteraceae; genus Lysobacter; species Lysobacter sp. CA199. The sequence goes on from NZ_JBQJIL010000001.1 coordinate 335,760, forward strand.
GTACGCGTAACCCGGCGGCAACGCTCGGGACACGCCGCGCGCCCAGGATTGCCCAAACCCGGAGCCGCGCAATGCGCTACGCGATCGTCACCGAGACCTACCCGCCGGAAATCAACGGCGTCGCCCTGACCGTGCAAGGTCTGGAGCAGGGTCTGCGCGCCCGGGGGCATCAGGTCGGCGTGGTGCGCCCGCGCCAGGACAGCGATCCGGCCGCGGGCGCCGCGCACGAAGTGCTGGTGCGTGGCCTGCCGCTGCCGCGCTACCCCGGCCTGCGCTTCGGTCTGCCCTGCGCCGGCCGCCTGATCGAAGCCTGGAAACGCGATACGCCCGACGCGATCTACGTCGCCACCGAAGGCCCGCTGGGCTGGTCGGCGCTCAAGGCCGCCCGCCGCCTGCGCATTCCGGCCGCGACCGGCTTCCACACCCGCTTCGACGAATACATGCGCGACTACGGCGCGCCGTTCCTGGTCGGCACCGCGCTGGCCTGGATGCGCCGCTTCCACAACGGCGCCGACGCGACCCTGGTACCGACCCGCGAGTTGGCCGAGTTCCTGCGCGCACGCGGCTTCGAGGACGTGGTGCGGCTGCCGCGCGCGGTCGATACCGTGTTGTTCGATCCGCACCGCCGCAGCGCCGCGCTGCGCCGCGAGTGGGGCCTGGAGGAAGACGGTCTGGCGGCGATCTACGTCGGCCGGATCGCGCCGGAAAAGAACCTGGACCTGGCCGTGCGCGCCTTCCGCGCGCTGCAGAAGCAACGGCCGCAGGCGCGTTTCGTCTGGGTCGGCGACGGCCCGGCGCGGGAAAAACTGCAGCGCGACAACCCGGATTTCATTTTCTGCGGCCTCAAGCGCGGCGAAGTTCTCGCCGAGCATTTCGCCAGCGGCGATCTGTTTCTGTTTCCCAGCCACAGCGAAACCTTCGGCAACGTCACCCTGGAAGCGATGGCCAGCGGCGTGCCGACGGTGGCCTTCGACTACGGCGCCGCGCACGAGCATCTGCGCGACGGTGTCCACGGCGCGGCCATCGCCGACGGCGACGACGACGGTTTCATCGCCGCGGCGGTGCGCATCGGCAGCGAGGATTCGCTACGCGCGGGAATGTCCCGCGCAGGCCGCGAAGCGATCAGCGGCCTGCGCCCACAACAGGTCGCGGCCGATTTCGATGCCTTGTTGCATGGCTTGGCCGAGCGCAACGCGCGCGGCACCCCGTTACGCCTCAACGACGACACCAAACCCAAGCAGGAGGTCATATGAACCGGTTGCCCTTGCGCAAACGTCTGATCGCCGGCGAATCGGGCTGGTGCCTGCGCGCCAACCGCCTCGGCGAACGCAGCAGCTCGCGCGCGTATTTCGCCGCGGTCAGCCGGCTCGGCGACGGAGTGTTCTGGTACGCGCTGATGGCGGCGCTGATCGCGGTCGACGGCTACGACGGTCTGGCGGCCTCGGCGCATCTGGCCGCGACCGGAGTGATCGCGCTGGCGCTGTACAAGCTGCTCAAGCGCTGGACCCGGCGTCCGCGCCCGTTCGCCTCCGACCAGCGCATCCATGCCTGGGTCGCGCCGCTGGACGAATTCAGTTTCCCTTCGGGCCACACCCTGCACGCGGTCGCCTTCAGCCTGGTAGCGATGGCGCATTACCCGGTGCTGGCGTGGTTGCTGGTGCCCTTCACCGCCAGCGTGGCAGCGTCGCGCGTGGTGCTGGGATTGCACTATCCCAGCGACGTGGTGGCCGCCACCGCGATCGGTTCGACCCTGGCTGGCATCTCGCTGTGGCTGGTGCCCGGGGTGTCGTTGTTCTCCTGAGCGCGGCCGCGCGCCGCTGAGGCGTCTGCCACCGCCGCAACTCGGGCCGGAACGCGGTGTTTTCGCCTCCGGCAAGGCTTTCGCGCCGCGGCAAAACCGCCGCGACGGGCTCCGCCCTGCTCAAGCCAAACCTAGGGCCGGACCTAGCTGCCCCGCGCGGCCGCGATTCAGCACACTCGGAACATCCTCCACGGAGTTCCGTCATGAGCCTGCCGCTCGATCCCGTCAGCCAGTCGCCGGTGTTCCATCAGCGCGAGCCGGCCGCGCCGCCTGCGACCGATCCCAGGGCCATCGCCGAACAAGTCGTCAACGGCAATTCGATGCCGGCCGGCTACGACACCGACAAGACCCCGCGCGGCGGCGAACAGGTCTTCATCGATTCGGTGAAATTGGCCCGGCTCAACGAAGCCCTGGATCAGGACGGCATCACCCCCGATCAGGCCGCGGCGATCACCGAAGAAGTGATCCGCCTGGATCCCGACGCGCTGAGCACCTGGCTCAGCCCGCCCACGATCCAGGCCAATCGCGACAGCGGCGCGCTCGACCAACAGGGCGAGAAGAACGTCAGCATCGGCTTGGCCGCGACCTACGAGAACAACCCGGATCTGCGCGACGAATTCCATGCCGCGCTCGACAAGATATACATGCCGGGCGCGCTCGGCGGCACCGGCGCATCGGCCGATTCGATCGACCAGATGCTGGGGATTTACTCCAACGCCGCGTTCCACCCCGATCAGCGCGCCTTACGCGAGGGCTATGCGCAGCACCTGCTCGACACCTATGTGGTCGGCAAGGACTCGGGCCCGGAATCGTTCCATGCCGCCGGCATCGCCACCAGTCTGATCACCGTCGACAACGCCAGTCCGCAGACGGTGATGAACGTACTCAACAAGTACAGCTCGACGCAGATTTCCGACATCCTGGTGCAGGCCCAGGTCAGCGTGGAAACCGGGACCATCCCGGCCGACCGCGACGTGGTCAGCAATATCCTCACCGCCGCCGGCGACATCGGCGACAGCCGCTACAGCGGCTTCCCCTACCCGGCCGGCCAGACCCAGGATCAGGTGCTGGGCTTCGCCGACAAGCTGATCGGCGCGGTCGGCGAGATGGGCGTCAACGCCAAGGACGACCCGGCGATCATCCAGGCCACCGGCGAACTGTTCCTGGCCTATGCCGCCGACAAGCCGGCGCAGACCGTCGATCCCAGCGGCCCGTTCTTTCCCGGCCAGCAGCCGACCACCCGTCCGGCCGAACCCGGCCTGCTGACCCGCTACACCAGCGCCGTGCCCGGTCAGGTCGCCGATACCTCGAACCTGGCCACGCTGATCAGCCAGGGCGTGTTCGATCCGGCCGCCGGTGACATCAAGATCGGCGACCGGTCGCTGCCCGACGCGATCAACAGCGCGATCAACACGCGTTTGAACCAGTACCTGGTCGCCGCCGACGCCGCGCCCGACGGTTCCGACGCCCAGCGCCGCGCGATCGAAAACTTCGGCCAGATCACTGCCGGCGTCACCGGCGGCATCGCCAAGGCCCTGAGCATTTACTCCGACGACATCAGGGCCAGCGAGGAATCGCGCGAGAAATTCGCCGACCTGGTCGGGGCGATCGGCGGCGACCTGTTGCCGCACGGCGGCAACACCGCCGCGACCTTGCTCAGCGAACTGACCAACGGCGTGCTCGGTGTTCTCGACGGCAATCCCGATCGTCCCGATGCCGCGCTGGCCGCCGAGATCAAGGATTACTACGATGCGGTGATCGACAACTTCGCCACCAACATCGGCCAGCCGGATCTGCGCGATGCCTACCGCAGCGCTCGCTCGGACGAAGTGCTGGATCTGCAATCCAAGCTCAACATCAACCTGGGCGGCCACGAGGAATAAGCGCGGCGGCTCGTGCGACTCGCGAAAACGGCGGCCAATGGCCGCCGTTTTCGTAGCCGCGGCCGCATCGTCGACCCGGCCGGCGCCGGTTCGGCTAGACGAAGTTTTCCAAACGCGCGGCGAGCAAGCCCGGCCGCAGTTGCCCCATCCAGTCGCGATCGTTGGCCACCTGCGCGCGTGCGCGGCTCGCCTCCAACGCGGCGAAGTCCAGATCCGCGTACGCCCACGCCTGATTGCCGCGCGTGTGCGCCAGCACGCCGTCGGCGGGCAGACCGACGTCCATCGGTGCATAGATCGCCGCCTCGCCGGTGTTGGTGTCCAACGCCGGGCTCCACAACGCTTCGCCGGCGGTCACCGATTGGGCGATGAAGCAGCGGTTTTCCAGCGCCCGCGCCAGACAGCCCACGCGCACCCGGGTCGCGCCGGCCTGGGTGTCGGTGCAACTGGGCGAGATCAGCAAGCGCGCGCCGGCCTCGCATTGCGCGCGCACCGGCAACGGAAATTCGATGTCGTAGCAGATCGCGATGCCGGCGCGGTGTTCGCCCAAGGCGAAGGTCTTGAGCGCGTCGCCGGCCTCGATCACTCCGGCTTGTTTCTCGAACCCGGTCAGCTGCAATTTGTCCTGCCACAAAGCGGCGCCGTCCGGCGCGAAGGCGTAGCTGCGATTGCGATAACGGCCGTGGCCCGGATCGAACAGGAAACTGCCGGCGATCACGTGCATGTGCAGCTCGCGCGCGAGCAATCCGAACAAATCCAGCCAGGCGCCGTGATAGGCCTGGGTGGCGACCAGCGAAGCGTGCAGGTCGCCCTGGGTCGCCGCGCCGAAGGTCGCGCCCAATTCCAGCGACAGGTATTCGGGCAACACCGCCAGTTCCGCGCCGCCGCGTCGCGCCGCGCTGAGCCATTGGGTCTGCTTGTCGGCGAACTCGGCGAAGCTGCGCGGCGCGCCGATCGGGTACTTGGCTACCGCTACTTTCATCGCGCGCGCTCCAGCGGCCGCAGCCAAAAGCCCAGGGTGTGGTCGCGTTCGCCGCGGCCGACTTCGTTCCACGGCAATCGCGCCTGTAATTCGGGGCGATAGGTGTAGCCGCGTTTCTTCCAGAATTCCTCGTTGCCGCGATGGAACGCCGGCCGCCGCGGATTGCCGGGCTCGCGTTCGACCGCACAGAAAGTGGTCCAGCGGAACCCGCCCAGCGCGCGCGCATGCGCCTCGCGCGCGTCGAAGAAGCGGTGGCCCACACCGCGGCCGCGGTACTCGGGCAACAACACCGATTCGCCGCAATAGAACACGTGATCGATGGCGACCAGATGGCCGTCGAAGGCGGCGCGGATTTGCGCCATCTCATCGGCCAACGGCAATCCGGTCGACGCGCCCACTATTCGGTTTCCATCGAACGCCAGCACCGCGATGCTGCGCCAGGAGTCGCGATAGGTCTGCAAGTATTGGGCCTCGTAGGCCGCGTCGCCGTCGTACAGATACGGCCAGTCGCGGAACACCGCGATGCGCAGCGCCGCGATCGCATCCAGATAAGGCGAAATCTCGGCGCCGACGAAGCTGCGGATCACGGGCAGTGGCTTGTTCATGTGGGCATCTTAGATGCAGCCCAGGTTGCCGCCGTGCTGCGCGGCGCGCCTTGGGTATGCGGGAACCGACGGTCCGTCGCGGCCCGGCTATCTTCCACCGCCGCCGCGTCCGGCGCCATCTGGGCGGGCCCTCGGACGCGAGCGCGCAGGCCTGCTCATGACAAAACGACGGCGGCGGGCATGACACCCGCCGCCGTCGCGCCGCCGCTTCAGATCGCCGCTTCGTCGCCGGGATTGCGCGGAACGCTCGGCACCGGCCGTGCCTGGGCCGCTTCGCGCTTGGGCGCGCCGCCGCCGAGCTGGTACCAGTCGACCTTGCGGGTGACCACCATGATCGTCGCCAGGATGATGAACAACAGTCCCGCGCCCAGCACCAGCGCGTTGTCTTCGGAGATCAACAATCCGTACAGCGCGCCGTACAAGGTCACCAGCATCGCGCCGAAGCCCAGCGCGCGCACCAGCCCGCCCAGCACCGCGCTCAGATAGAACACCAGCAGCCCGATGCAGGCCACGCTCGCGATCAGATACGACAGGCCGAAGTCCATGTGCTCGCTCAGGCTCACCAGCAGCAGGAAGAAGATCGCCAGCGCCAGGCCGACCAATCCGTACTGAATCGGGTGGATGCGCAGTTGCTTGATCAACTCGAACATGAAGAAACCCACGAAGGTCAGCAACACGAACAGCAGGCCGTACTTGGTCGCGCGATCGGCCTGCGAGTAAACGTTGACCGGATCCTTCAAGGTGATCTGCACCGCGTTGATGTCGCTGCCGATGCCGTCGGCCGAAGCCTCGCCGCCGGCCACCGTCACCGTCGGGATCACCGCGCCGGCCAGATACTGGCGCTGCGCGTTGGTGGCGACCGAGGACACCCGCCAATCGGCGCGGAAGCCCTTATCGGTGATGTTGTCCGAGCTCGGCGGGAAACTGCCGCTGTAGTTGGGATGCGGCCAGGCCGAACGCAACGAGAAGCGGTTGTCCTTGCCCAACGGCACCAGCGCCAGGGATTCGGTGCCGCCGAGCACGAAATCCAGATCGCTTTGCAGGCGCAACGCCGTGCCCGGCGCCGGCGCGGCCAGACGCGCATGGATACCGTTGCCGTCGCGCGCGCCCATGCCGTCTTCGATCGCCGCTTCCGCGCCGTCCAGGCGTAGCTTGGGATCGCGCAGACCGCGCACGTCGGCGAAGGCATAACTCAGCCAAGGCTTGCCGATCGTGCGGGTGATGCCGGACACGGTGGTGCCGGGCTCGGCGACCGGATCGAGCGGGATGTTGGCGACGAAATCGGCCTTCGCCTTGCCGGTCCATTCGTAGACCAGCACCTTGTACAGTCCCAGCGCCCGCACCTTGGGCGCCACATCGCCTTCGACCGACAGCTTGTTGGGGAAGTAGGTCCAGCGCCCCTGCTCGCGGTGCACGACATGCTTGATCGTGCCCTTGTCGTCCTTTTCCTCGGCGACCCAAGTGTCCTCGTACGGCACCACCAGCACCGGCCCGGAGAACGCTTGCGCCCCGGCGTAGCTGCGCGCCACGGTCGACACCGCCTGTGCGCGGTACATCTGCCGATCGCTGATGATCCCGCCGATCATCAACAACGGAATCAATATCGCCAGGGTCATCCCCAGCACCAGCAACATTTTCAGCCAAACCCGCATGTCCCTGCTCCTGTCCGCGATGTGGACGGCAGGTTGAAGGCGCTGTGCGTAGAGGGAATGGCTCAGCGGTGTGGCATCGGTGAAGCAGCCGTGAAGTTCCGCGCCCCGACTGTAGGAGCGGCGCAAGCCGCGACTGCGAATTAGCAGCCGCGCCGACACTTTCCCCGCAGTTGCGAATTCGCGGTCGCGGCTCGCGCCGCTCCTACACGGCAAGCGCTGCCGTCAGGCGCCGGTCTACCCGGGCACCGACAAGCTCGCCCGCGCTCCACCATCTTCGCGATTGACCAACTCCGCGCCGCCGCCATGCAGCGACGCCACCTCGGCGACGAAACACAAGCCCAGGCCGCTGCTGCGGCTGCCGCCGGCCGGACGCGGCAGCGAGTAGAAGCGCTCGAACACCCGCGCGACCGCGTAATCGGGCACGCCCGGGCCGCGGTCGCTGACTTCGATGCGTTGCGCGTCGCCGTCGCGACGCAGGCGCAGCACGATTTCGGCGCCGGCCGGCGAAAAATCGGCGGCGTTGTCGATCAGATTGATCAGCGCCTGACGCAACAGGAACGCGTCGCCGCTCACCGGCGACAAGTTCGGCTCCAGGTCCAGCAGCAGCTTCGCGCCGGCACGGTCCAGGCGTTGCGCGCACTGCTCGGCCGCATCCTGGGCGATCGCCGCCAACGCCACCGGCTCGGGCCGGTCCAGGCTCTGCCGATGCTCCACCGCGGCCAGCGCCAGCAGCTTGTCGATCATCTGCGCCAGACGCTCGGCCTGGCCGCGGATGCTGCCGGCGAAGCGCGCGCGATCGGTATCGGACATGCCGCCCTCGCCCGGCGGCGATTCCAGCAACTCGGCGCTGCCGCGGATCGCCGCCAACGGGCTTTTCATCTCATGGGTGAGGGTATGCACGTACTGCTCGACGTATTGCTTGCCCTCCAGCCGCGTGCGCATCGTTTCCAACGCGCGGCCGAGTTCGCCGAATTCGCCGGCCGCGTCCGGCGGCGCGGCGCGCGCGCCGGCGGTGACCGCGTGCGCGTAACGCCGCAGCAATCCGATCTGGCGCGACAACCACCACGACACGCCCACCCCGATCAGCAAGGCCACGCCCATCAGCACGAAACCCCAACGCGTCACCACGCCCTGGCTGCGCGCGATGAACGGCGCGATCGCGCGATTGGGCTTGGCCACGCTGAGCACGCCGACGATGCGGCCGTCGTCGTCGCGGATCGGCGCGGCCACGTGCATCACCGTGTCCTCGGGATCGTCGCCCTCGCTCGGACTGGAACGCGCGCCGTAGCGTCCGCGCAGGGTCAGGTAGACATCGTTCCAGCGCGAATAGTCCTTGCCCATGTCCTGGCCGCCGCTGTCGAACACGACGATGCCGCGGGCATCGGTAACGTAGACCCGATAGCTGGCCGAACGCTTGCGAAACCCCCAGATCGCCGCACCGACGTCGCGTCCGGCCAGCGCACGCACGCGCTTGGCGAAATCGCCCTGATCGATGCGGCCGGCGAGGAAATCGTCTGCAGCCAACTCGGCCAGGATGTTGGCGGTGTCGACCAGGGTGTCTTCCATCGCCTGGCGCACGCCGGGCTTGACCTCGGCCACGAACACCCGCGCCAGCAAGGTCGCCGCGAGCGCGACGATCAGGAAATAGCCCAGGAAGATCCGCAGACCGATGCGCATGCCGGCCTCAGTCGTGTTCCAGCGAATAACCCAGGCCGCGGTGGGTGCGGATCGGATCGCTGTCGGCGGCGACCTCGCGCAGCTTGGCGCGCAGGGTCTTGATGTGGGTATCGACGGTGCGGTCGCCGCTGTCGAGCGCATCGCCCCAGACCCGGTCCATCAGCTGCGCGCGAGAGAGCACCGCGCCGGGGCGCTGCAACAGCGCGGCCAGCAGGCCGTATTCGTAGCGGGTCAGGTCCAGCGCCTGGCCGCGGTAGCGGATGCGCTTGCCCTGCGTGTCGTGGACGAAGCCGGTTTCCGGTTCGGCCGGCGCGTTGCCGGCGCCGACGCGGCGCAGCACCACGCGCACGCGCGTGGCCAGCTCGCGCGGCGAAAACGGCTTGGTCACGTAATCGTCTGCGCCGATCTCCAGGCCCAGGATGCGGTCAGCCTCGGCGTTCTGCGCGGTGAGGAAGATCACCGGCAGATCGCGCCCGCGGCGCAGCTCGCGGCACAAGGCGAAACCGCCGATGTCGGGCAGGCCGATGTCGAGCACCGCCAGATCGAAGACGGTGCGCTGGGCTTCGCGCAGGGCCTCGCCGCCGGTCAGGCAGTGCACGGCCTCGAAGCCTTCCGCGCGCAACGCGTAAAGCACGGTGTCGGCGATGGCGGATTCGTCTTCTACTAACAAGATGCGCATGGGGCCGGGCATTCGGGACTCGGATGAAGGATTCGACAGAACGGGTCGCCCGGGCATTATGCGGGTAGCCTGGGAAATACCGAATTGCCAGGCCGCGCCCGGGAATTCATCGGTCTGCCCGCATAATGACGCCCACCGGGGTCCGCTTTTTCCGAATCCCCACTCCCGAATCCCGAATCCCCAATCCCATGAATTACCGCCACGCCTTCCACGCCGGCAATCACGCCGATGTGCTCAAGCACATTGCCGTACTGGCCTTGTGCGACGCGCTGACCGCCAAGCCGGCTCCACTGTTCGCGCTCGATACCCATGCCGGGCGCGGGCTGTATCCGCTGGACGGCAACTCGGCGCTGCGCACCGGCGAGGCCGAGGGCGGCATCGGCCGGCTGCTGGCCGAGGCGCCGAAACAGCCGGCGATCACCCGCTACTTGGCCGCGGTCCGCGCCTGCCGAGCCGAACACGGCCCCTCGGCCTATCCCGGCTCGCCCTGGCTGCTCGCCTACGCCCTGCGCGACGACGACCGCATCGCCGCCTGTGAGCTGCAGCCGGAAGAAGCGGCTCAGCTCAAGCACAACTTCGCCAACGACCCGCGCATGGCCGTGCACGAACGCGACGGCTACGCGGCAATGAAAGCGCTGCTGCCGCCCAAGCTGGGCGCGCTGCGTTTCAATCGCGGCCTGGTGCTGATCGACCCGCCGTTCGAGGCCCAACTGCAGGAGTTCGATACCGCGCTCGGCGCGCTGCGCGATTCCCTGGCCCGCTGGCCGCAGGGCACGTATGCGCTGTGGTACCCGATCAAGCGCCGCCGCGCGCTGCAGCCGTTCTACCGCCGCGCCGCCACCCTGCCGGCCAAGTCGATCCTGACCGCCGAACTGCTGGTCCGCGCCGACGACTCGCCGCTGCGCATGAACGGCAGCGGCCTGCTGCTGCTCAATCCGCCCTGGCAGTTCGACCAGACCCTGGCCGCGACGCTGCCGGTGCTGGCGCGCACGCTCGGCGAAACCGCCGACGCGGTCGGCGGCGTCACCTGGCTCAAGCAGGCCGACTGAGCCGCGCGGCTACCGCGATTTCGCGCTGCACCGCAACGAGAAGCCAGCCGAACGCGATCGCCCGCGCCATCGCCGATTGCGTTTGCGCATCGCGCGCATCGACCGGCGATCGCGCACTTACCGCGCACAGATGCGCGCGCATGCCGAGGCCGCTCGCTCATTGCGGTGGTCGCGCCCTCACCCCGAAGTCACAGTTCCGCACGCGCCGCCTTGCGACACCGGCGTCCGGCGGCGTAAGACGGCTGCGCCCAATCACGGGCATGGAGAGGGAGTTCGCCATGATCAGGAAGAAGAAGATCGCTTTTCTCGCCGCCTGCGCTTTCGCTTTCGGCATCGGCCTGGCCAGCACCGCGGTCGCGGCCTGCAACAACACCTGCCGTCTGGGCTGCGAACGCGCCCACGACACCTGCACCGGCGCCGGTTGCGAGCTGGCGTACGTGCAGTGCTATCGCCGTTGCGGTTGCATCCTTCCTTAAGGCAGGGGGTTGAGAAGCGGGGTTAGGGTCAGGGGAGCGAGAATCGTCGGATTCCGGCTCGCCGCAATCCGCGGTTTCCCGATCCCTGCCCCGCTTCTATTCCCCGCCTGCGCCCTGCGGCCACGGCACCGGCCGGCGCATCTCGACCAGATCGTAGCCGGGCGCGAAGCCGTCGGCTTGTTCGCGAGTGACCACGAAGCCGTGGCGGGCGAAGAAATCGCGGCTGAAGGTCGTCGTCTCGATCCGTACCGAGTGGAACGCCGGATCGGCATCGATCCGGTTCAAGCGCTCGCTAAGCAAACGCTCGCCCAGACCGCGGCGATGCAGATCGCGGCGCACCATGCCCCAGCACAGCACGGCCACGCCGGCGTTGGAATCGGGCCCGGATTCGGGATCGGGCCGGGCAGCGGCGTAACCGCCGCAAGCGACCACGCCCTCGTCCTCCAGTTCCAACACCCAGTAATCCTCGATGTTTTCGAGCGTGTGGATGAAGTCCGCACGCTCGATCTGAGCGAAGTACTCGGGTACGTTGCTGGTGAACAACGCCAGGCAGGCCTCTCGGTCGGCCGGTGAATAATTACGTAAATGCATCAATAGCAATCCCAGTGATACGACACGCGACTGAAATCGGCGCGCGCCAGATCGTCAGGATCGATGAAGAAATTGGCGATCCCCGAATCGCCCCACATCATCGCGTCGTCGCTGTCGAGCTGGAACAACAGCACGCGCCGGTCCGAGGCTTCGCGCGGATCGCTCTGGGTGAAATCGGGGTAGCCGCCGAGTTTGTGGCCGGTGCGTTGCAGATGATCGGCGAGCTCATCGCCAAGCTCCTCGGTGGTGCTGCGGTCATCGGGATGTTCGCTGGAATAGCGCTCGATCAAGCCGTCCACCCCGCCGCCCAGGACCTTGGCCAGACCGGCGTCGTTGATGCCGATACTTTCGTGGTCGGCGCTGAAACGCATGCGCCGCGGTTTGTCCGGGTCCAGCGGCAGCGAATCCTTGCCGGCCTGCGCCGGCGGCGGCGCCAATGCGGGCGCGGAGGCGTCGGGCCAATACACCACGCGAAAACCTGTCTGCTGCGCCAGCGCCTGCATGCGGTCGGCGCCGTGCGCGTGATCCAACGCGGCGCCGTAGTAATCGTCGCCTGAAATGAAGAACTGCAGCAGGCCGCGCTCGGGGTAACCCGGCATCTTCGGCGGCTCGGCCAGATTGATCTGCGCCAGCAGGAACATCGGCTGGCCCCGGGCGTCGCGCGGATAATCGCGGCCCGCGGCCCAGTAGGCGCGCCCGCCGACCTTGCTGATGGTCGCCTCGTCGGCCTTGAGCGCTTCCAGGGCGATCCGCGCCACCGGGCGCTCGCTGCGTTGCAGGGCGTCGGACACCGGCGCGAGCACCGCCTTGGCCTTGGCGCCCTCGTCGTGCTTGGCGCAGGTGGGAGCGTTTTCGGTTTGGGTAGCATCGGGCGGACCGCCTTGCATGGCTTGGCGCAGTTCGCCGTCGGCCTGCCGATACACCAGATACGCCGCTCCGCCGACCGTGGCCAGCACCGCCGCCACGATCCCCACCGACAACAACACCGCCTTGCCCGTCTTCATCGTCCGCCGTCCTGTCGATCGCGCCGATCTGTCCTGGCGCCGATTATGGCCAAGAAAAAGCCGGGGCGGCCAACGCCGCCCCGGCTTGGATACTCGAACAGCCGCCCGGCGCACGCCGGGCCGCGCAAACGGTCAGTCGCCGCTCTTCATATCCGGCTCGAAGAAGCTCCAGCGCACTTCCGGGAACGCCTGCTTCATCGCCCGCTCGATCGCGTTGATCTGCTCGATGAGCACGCCCACGCTGTTCTCCTCGCGCATCTGGGCCTGCACCGAAACCATCACCTCGTTGCCCAGTTGCAAGGTGATCACGCTGATCACCTTGGCGATTTCCGGACGCGCATCGAGGAAGGCGCGGATCTGCTGCTGACGCTGCGGATCGACACTTTGGCCGATCAGCATCGCCTTGACTTCGATCGCCACGAACACCGCGACGATGATCAGCAGCGCGCCGATGCTGATGGTGCCGATGGCGTCCCACATCGGGTTGCCGGTGAACACCGCCAGCAAGATCGCGCCCAGCGCCAGCACCAGGCCCAGCAACGCCGCCAAGTCTTCGCCGAAAATCACCACCAGTTCGGCCTGGCGGCTCTCGCGGAACCACTGCCACAACGAGCGCTGTCCGCGCGCCTTGGCCACTTCCTGCAGGCACGCGCGCATCGACACCCATTCGGCGGCGATGCCGAAGACCAGCACGCCGGCCGCCCACCACCACTGCTTCAGCGGTTCGGGGTGCTGCAGCTTGTGGATGCCCTCGTACAGCGAAAACATGCCGCCGACGGTGAACAGCATCACCGCGACCAGGAACGACCAGAAGTAGATCGCCTTGCCGTAGCCCAGCGGATAATCCGGCGACGGCGGCCGCTTGGATTGCTTCAGGCCGAGCAGCAGCAGGCCCTGGTTGCCGCAATCGGCCAGCGAATGCACGGTTTCGGCCAGCATCGCGCTGGAGCCGGTGAAGAACGCGGCCACGCCCTTGGCGACCGCGATCGCGAAATTAGCGCCAAGTGCGAACAAAATCGCGCGGGTCGAATCGCCACCACCTGCCATGCTGAACTGCTCCTTCGGGTCCGAACGCCGGAGTCTAGCATTGCCGATGCTGGCGGTTGAGTGGCCGAGGTTGGCCGGAAGCGACGGCCCAGGACGGACACCTCGACGACGGATTCCGCGGTCCAGTGCCGCGACCGCGACCGGAGTGGAAAGCGTCGGGCCTGAAGGCCCTCCCACAAGAGTGGTCGGAGCTGTGAGGTCTTTTGTGGGAGGGCCTTCAGGCCCGACGCTTTCCGATCGGCCTCCGATCAGAACCGGTAGGTCACCGTGCCGGTCACGTTACGCCCGCTGCCGGTGAAGCAATCGCCGAACGCGCGGCACGGAGCGTAGTAGTCCTTGTCGGCCAGGTTGGTCACATTGACGGTGAACGACCACTGCGGCAGATCGAACGACACCAGCGCGTCGGCCAGGGTGTAGCCCGGCGTGCGCAGGCTGCCGTTGCCGCCGATCGACTGCGTCGAACCGACGTGACGCGCGCCCAGGCCCAGGCGGATCCGGCCGGTGTCGCCCCAATCGAACTGCTTCACGCCCCACACCGACGCCAGATCCTTGGGCACATCGGCCAGTTGGCGATCGACTTCGGGCGCGAAATTGCTGCGGGTGACCTTGGCGTCGTTGTAGCTGTAGCTCGCGGTCACGTAGAAATCGTTCGGCAAGGTGTGGGTGGCTTCCAGTTCCACGCCCTTGGAGCTCACCTCGCCGGTCTGCACCGAGTTGAGCACGTTTTCCGGATCGTTGGTCTGACGGTTCTTCTCGCGGATGTCGTACAGCGCCAGCGTCACCATCGTCTGCTCGCGCGGCTGCCACTTCACGCCGACCTCGTACTGACGGCCTTGCTGCGGCTTGAACGGCTGGCTGAAGAAATCCAGGCTGCCGATCGGCAGGAACGATTCGCTGTAGCTCAGGTACGGCGAGAAACCGCCGCCCGCGTCGACGATCACGCCGGCGCGATAGCTGGTCGCGAAATCCTCGATCTGCGGCTGATCGCCGACCTGGGTGCGCGCACGGTCGCGGCGCGCGCCGAGCACGGCGGTGACGCGTTCGCCCCAGCGGATCTGATCCTGCACGTACACGCCGATCTGGCTCTGGTCCTGCCGCGCCTGCGGCGCCAGCGTGGGCAGCGTGTAGTCGCCGTAGACCGGCGCGAACGCGTCGATCGGCGTGGTCGCGTCGAAGCCGGTCATCGCGGTCTGGCGGAAACGCAGATAGTCCACGCCCGCCAGCACCGTGTGGCGCAGCGCGCCGGTGGCGAAATCGACCTGCAGGTTATGGTCGGTGGTCAGCGTGTCGATGTCGGGATTGTTGACATAGACCGAGCGCGCCAGCAGGCGGCCGTCGGTATCGATGAAGGGATTGGCCGGATTGGAGTACACGTCCGGGTAGATCTCGGTGAACTTGGTCCGCGACCTGGCATAGCGCACGGCGCTGTTGAGCTTCACCGAATCGGAGAACGCATGTTCGAACAGCAGCGCGCCGCTGGCCTGACGGCTGTCGAGGCGGTCGGCGTCGGGTTCGCCGAGCAGGCGGTGCGAGGGAATACGCCGACCCTTGAGTGCGTGGATCGAGGCCGCCACCGGCAGGAACTGCTGGCTCGATCCGGTCTCGTCCTTCTGCCACAGGCCCAGGAAGGTCAGCTGGGTCGCATCCGACAAACGCCAGGTGATCGACGGCGCCAACACCAGGCGGTCGTCGGGCAGACCATCGACCTGCAACTGCGCGTCGCGGGCGACGCCGACGATGCGGCCGGCGACGGTGCCGGCATCGTTCAAGGCGCCGGTCAGATCGAACTGCAGTTGCTTGCGTTGATTGGTGCCGTAGCTGAGCCCGATCTCGCCCGCGCTCTGGAACTGCGGGCGCTTGCTGACCAGATTGAGCACGCCGCCGGACGCGCCGGCGCCGTACAACATCGAGGACGGGCCGCGCAGCAGTTCGACCCGCTCCATGGTGTAGACCTCCGGGCGCGGTACCAGGCTGGTGCCGACCTGCCGGGTCATGCCGTCCTGGAACGCCACCGGATAGAAGCCGCGGACCATCGAGCCGTCGCTGCGCGTGTCCAGGCCGTACGCCTCGGCGACCGCGCCGGCGGAATAGCGCAGCACTTCCTGCAGGTTCTGCGCGCCGCGATCGGCGGCCTGCTCGGCGGTGACCACGCTGATCGCCTGCGGGGTTTCGATCAGGCGAGTGTCGGTCTTGGTCGCGGTGGTGGCGCGATCGGCGATCACCACCACCGCGTCCAGGCGCTTGGCCTCGCGCTCGGCGGCATCTTCGGCGTGGGCCAGCCCGCAGGCGCAGGCGGCGATCAGGCCGAGGGCGAGCGGGTGCGGGCGAGGCAGGGAAAGCGTCATGGGCAAAAATCCGGAATCGAAACGAAGGCGGGACGGTGCCCCCGGCCCCGCCGCGGCCCCGGTTTACGCGGCAATGGCCGCGGCGACGGGCGCGCGCAGCCCCAGACCGGCCGGTAGGGTCGGGTCGGCTGAGGCAGGCGAGTTGGGACCCGTTGGCTGAAAAGCCACGTGCACGAAGGCACTGGCGCTGTGGCTGGCCGGGAGGCATTGTCAAGCCGTGTTCACACGGCCATCTGCGATCCATTCTCATTTTCAGCGTCGACCACGTCAAGAAAGCCGCCGTTCCCGCTCCGCATGGCCCACCCTTCACCACGCGGAACGCATATTCAGGCTGTTCAGCGCCGCCGGTCGGACCGGTGAGCGCTCATCACGAAGATGAAGGGCCAAATTCGTCACAATGTGCCACTATCCGAATCATGGCCACGCGTGAACGCTTACCGCCCTGGCATGAACGCCAGCGCCTTCCGAACGGACGCGAAGTACTGATACGTCCGGTTCGACCCGAGGACGCCGAGCCCTTACGGGCCGGATTCGCCCTGCTCCAGCCCGATGAGGTCCGCCAGCGCTTTCTGTACGCGCTCAAGGAACTCACGCCGGAGATGGCCGAACGCTTCACCCGCATCGACCCTCGCACCGAATTTGCCCTGGTCGCCGCCGAGCCCTTGCCGCCGGGCGAAGCCCTGGTCGGCGCGGTCGCGCGGGTGGCCCTGGACGAGCGCACTCAGGACGCGGAATTCGCGATCCTGGTCAGTCGCTACATCGCCAATATGGGCTTGGGTCGCTACTTGATGACCCGGTTGGTGAAGTGGGCGCGGGGTAAAAAGGTTCGCCGTTTGTACGGCGACGTGTTCGAGCACAACACGCCGATGCTGTCGCTGGCGCAGTCGCTGGGTTTCGAACGCGAATTCCAGCAGGACGCACCGGGGCTGATCCGGGTATCGCTGGATCTGCGCAGCAAGGCCGCGCGCACGGTCGGCGACGATCCGGCTCCGGCCAAGGACGAAAGCTGATCGCTTTCGTCCGCGCGATCGGCGGCCCGCCGTCGATCGCAGAACCTTGCGGCTGAAGCCGGCGCCTGGCGCCACCGCCGAAAGTCTCCGCGAGACGGCCCTCAGGCCCGACACGAAGCCGCGACAGAGCATTCCGAACGCTCCATCGCAACTCCGGCCGCGACCTCATCGGCATGCTTACGGCGCCGCGCAGTTCATATACGAATAAGTCTTCTGGCTGCTGCGGATGCCCCACGGCAACGGCATCGGCGCGCCGGGCGGGCAGACGCCCTGCACATCGCCGCCGACCGCTTCGCCTTCCTGCCAGAACGTGGTGATCAGCAGTTTGCCGTCGGGTATCACCGGCCCCGCCGAACCCACCGAAGCGAACAGGGTCAACGCCAACAGCGAGGCGGCGAACGCGGCGCGACGCACGCAGGCATCGTGCAAAAACTGTTTCATCGTGCTTTCTCCTCGAAGGCGCCGCGCACGCGCGCGGCGGGTAAGGACGCGGCGGCTTACTCGATGTTGCCGCAAGACTAGGTAGCTGATCGTCGGCGTGCCGCCGGCGTATCCCCAATCCAGCGGATACGGCGAGCCGGGCGGACAGTTGCCGTAGTGGGTCTGCCCGTGCGCGATACCGTTGCTGCTCCAGGTCACCACCACCCAGGTGTTGTCGGGCGGATACGGCAACGCCGAACTGCTCAGCGAGAACACGCCGCCCAGCGCGAGCGCGGCAGCGGCAATCGACCATTTCAATGCATTGCGTTTCATCGACCTCTCCTTGGTCTGCGTGACGCATCTGCGGCCCGGGCGGACATTCGCGCGGGACGCAACGGATCGGATGCGGGTTCGCTCAGCGCGGCGCGGTTGATTCGGCGCTGCCCGCCTCCATTGAAACGACTCGGACGATTCGTCCCGCCCGGCGCGCGCCAGAGCGGACACCGCGTCGGGCGTCGCAACCCCAAGAGCCCTGCGAAACCATTGCGGACCGTCCCTGCCCGGTATAACGCGTTGCAATCCGTGCTTCCGCGACCGCAGGCGCAAACCGCGCAAACCCTGCGCGACGTATCCCATTACACTAGCCGCCCTCTATGCCCCCGACTTCCGAATCCCCGGCTTCTCAACCAGTGTCCTTCTTGCTGCCCAAGACCGGCCAGCAGCGCGCCTGGTGGCGCGCGCCGGCCTCGCCCTCCGCGCTGGCCTGGGCGATCGCCCGCGCCGCCGGCGAATACGACGGCCCGCTGCTGGTGATCGCCCGCGACAACCACGGCGCGCACCAGCTCGAATCGGATCTGCGCACCTTGCTCGGCGCGGCCGGCGCCGTGGACGGCGCCTTGCCGGTGTTGCCCTTCCCCGACTGGGAAACCCTGCCCTACGACTTGTTCAGTCCGCACCCGGACATCGTGTCGCAGCGTCTGGCCGCGTTGCATCGCCTGCCCACGCTCAAGCGCGGCATCGTGGTGGTGCCGGTGCAGACGCTGTTGCAGCGACTGGCGCCGTTGCGGCATGTGGTCGGCGGCAGTTTCGACGTACGCGTGGGCCAACGCCTGGATCTGGACAGCGAAAAACGCCGGCTCGAATCGGCCGGTTACCGGCACGTGCCGCAAGTGCTCGATCCCGGCGATTTCGCCGTGCGCGGCGGCCTGCTCGATGTTTATCCGATGG
The DNA here is from genome assembly GCF_052078715.1 of Lysobacter sp. CA199. Lineage (NCBI taxonomy): Bacteria > Pseudomonadati > Pseudomonadota > Gammaproteobacteria > Lysobacterales > Lysobacteraceae > Lysobacter > Lysobacter sp. CA199. The sequence goes on from NZ_JBQJIL010000001.1 coordinate 354,205, forward strand.
GCGCCGACACGCCGTTCCGGGTCGAGCTGCTCGACGACGAGATCGAAACCATCCGCGCCTTCGATCCCGAATCGCAGCGCTCGCTCGACAAGATCGAACGCGTGCATCTGCTGCCGGGCCGCGAAGTGCCGCTCGACGATGCCTCGCTCAAGCGCGCGCTGGATGCGTTGCGCGAGCGCTTCGATCTCGATACCCGGCGCAGCGCGCTGTATCAGGATCTCAAGGCCGGCCTGGCGCCGTCAGGCATCGAGTACTACCTGCCGCTGTTCTTCGAGCAGACCGCCACGCTGTTCGATTACCTGGGCGACAAGGCTCTGCCGGTGATCGCCGACGGCGCGTTGGAAGCGGCCGACCAGTTCTGGAGCCACACCGGCGAGCGCTACGAACAGCGCCGCCACGATCTGGAACGCCCGCTGCTGCCGCCCGATACGCTGTATCTCACCCCGGTCGGCCTGCGCGAAAAACTCAACGACGCGCCGCGCGTGGAACTGTGCGGCGAGCAGCACGCGCAACGCGCCCGCGCCTTGGCGCTCGGCGATCAGCCCGCGCCGACCTTGCCGGTGGCCGCGCGCGACGCCGCGCCGGCGCAGGCGCTCAAATCCTTCCTCGCCAGCTATCCCGGCCGGGTGCTGATCGCCGCCGATACCGCCGGCCGCCGCGAAGCGCTGCTGGAAGTGCTGCAGGCCGCGGCGCTCAAGCCCGACGTGGTGGCCGACTGGAGCGCATTCCGCGACGGTGCCGCCCGCTTCGCCATCGCGGTGGCGCCGCTCGACGACGGCTTCGCCTTGAGCGAACCGCCGCTCGCGGTGTTGACCGAACGCCAGTTGTTCCCCGAACGTGCCGCGCAACCACGCCGGCGCAAGCGCGTCGGCCGCGAGCCCGAAGCGATCATCCGCGACCTGGGCGAGTTGTCCGAAGGCGCGCCGATCGTGCACGAAGATCACGGCGTCGGCCGTTACCGCGGCCTGATCGTGCTCGAAGCCGGCGGCCAGCCCGGCGAATACCTCGAAATCGAATACGCCAAGGGCGATCGGTTGTACGTGCCGGTCGCGCAGTTGCATCTGATCAGCCGTTATTCCGGCGCCTCGGTGGAAACCGCGCCGTTGCATTCGCTCGGCGGCGAGCAATGGACCAAGGCCAAACGCAAGGCCGCGGAAAAAGTCCGCGACGTGGCCGCCGAACTGCTGGAAATCCAGGCCAAGCGCCAGGCCCGCGCGGGTCTGGCGCTGGACGTGGATCGCTCGATGTACGAACCGTTCGCGGCCGGTTTCCCGTTCGAGGAAACGCCCGACCAGCATTCTTCGATCGAAGCGGTGATCCGCGATCTGAGCAGCAGCCAGCCGATGGACCGGGTGGTCTGCGGCGACGTGGGTTTCGGCAAGACCGAAGTCGCGATACGCGCGGCCTTCGTCGCCGCCACCGCCGGCAAGCAGGTCGCGGTGCTGGTCCCGACCACGTTGTTGGCCGAACAGCATTACCGCAATTTCCGCGACCGTTTCGCCGATTGGCCGCTCAAGGTCGAAGTGCTGTCGCGCTTCAAGAGCACCAAGGAAATCAAGGCCGAGTTGGAGAAACTCACCGAAGGCAAGATCGACGTGGTGGTCGGCACCCACCGCCTGCTGCAGGGCGATGTGCGCTTCAAGGACCTGGGCCTGGTCATCGTCGATGAAGAACAGCGCTTCGGCGTGCGCCAGAAGGAAGCGCTGAAGGCGCTGCGCGCCAACGTGCATCTGCTCACGCTCACCGCCACGCCGATTCCGCGCACGCTCAACATGGCCATGGCCGGGCTGCGCGATCTGAGCATCATCGCCACCCCGCCCGCGCACCGCCTGGCGGTGCAGACCTTCGTGGTGCCGTGGGACGACATGCAACTGCGCGAGGCGTTCCAACGCGAGCTCTCGCGCGGCGGCCAGGTATATTTCCTGCACAACGACGTGGAAAGCATCGGCCGGATGAAGCGCCAGATCGAGGAGTTGGTGCCCGAAGCGCGCATCGGCGTCGCTCACGGCCAGATGGCCGAGCGCGAGTTGGAAAGCGTGATGCTCGACTTCCACAAGCAGCGCTTCAACGTGCTGCTGTGCACGACCATCATCGAGTCGGGCATCGACATTCCCAACGCCAACACCATCATCATGAACCGCGCGGACAAGTTCGGCCTGGCGCAGTTGCACCAGTTGCGCGGCCGGGTCGGCCGTTCGCACCATCGCGCCTATGCCTACCTGGTGGTGCCCGACAAGCGTTCGATCACCGCCGACGCGCAAAAGCGCCTGGAAGCGATCGCCTCGATGGACGAACTCGGCGCCGGTTTCACCTTGGCCACGCACGACCTGGAAATCCGCGGCGCCGGCGAGCTGCTCGGCGAGGATCAGAGCGGACAGATGGCCGAAGTCGGTTTCAGTCTCTACACCGAGCTGCTGGAACGCGCGGTACGTTCGATCCGCCAGGGCAAGCTGCCCGATGTGGATTCCACCGACGCGCGCGGCGCCGAAGTCGAACTGCATATTCCCGCACTGATTCCCGAGGATTATCTGCCCGACGTGCACACCCGCCTGACCTTGTACAAGCGTGTGAGCGGCGCGCGCGGCGTCGAGGAACTGCGCGAGTTGCAGGTCGAGATGATCGACCGCTTCGGCCTGCTGCCCGATCCGGCCAAGCATCTGTTCACGGTCGCCGAACTCAAGCTCGCCGCGACCGAATTGGGCATCCGCAAGCTCGACCTCGGCGAGAAGGGCGGCCGCCTGCAATTCGTCGAGCGGCCCAACGTGGATCCGATGTCGATCATCAAGATGATCCAGGGCCAACCGAAGCTGTATCAGATGGACGGGCCGGACAAGCTCAAGATCAAGTTGGATCTGCCCGATGCCCCGGCGCGATTGGCCGCGGCCAAGGGGCTGTTGACCTTGCTCGATACCAAGCATTAAGCGCGGCGCGGGCGATTGGCGCGGCGAAGTTGGTGCTGCGAGTCGGGGCTGAAGCCCCTCCCACAAAAGATCGCGAAACTTGCGAGGTCTCTTGTGGGAGGGGCTTCAGCCCCGACTCGCCAGCATCAACGCCCGCGTCATTGCGACCGTCCCACCTCTTTCCCGCCACCTGCTTCCCGCCCATGCGCGGGTCGTGGCCCGGGCCGCGCCGGCCGCGCGAAAACACCTGACTAAACGCACTGCCGCGCCCAGCAGCGATCGCCCTACCATCGGCCCCTTCTCCCGTCGCCGAGCGTCTTATGCCGTCCCGCCGCGCACGCATCCTTGCTCCGATCCTGTTGGCCGCGACTCTGTCCGGCCTCGCCTCGACCACGCAGGCCGCCATGAAAATCGAACTCTCGCAACGCACCGTGCTCAACCTCGCCGCGGTCAAGCAGATCGCCCAGGCCGCCGAAGCCAAGGCGCGCGCGCAAGGCTTGAACGTATCGATCGCGATCGTCGACGAAGCCGGCCGCCTGCTGCACTTCCAACGCATGGACGGCACGCCCAATTCCAGCGTCGAGGTCGCCATCGGCAAGGCCGTGCATGCGGTCAATTTCCGCCGCGACACCGCCTTTCATCAGAAGCTGCTCGGCGACGGCAACAACGTCGTGCTCGGCCTGCCCGGCAGCACGCCGATCGAAGGCGGCGTGCGGTTGTTGCACGGCGATCAGGTGATCGGCGGCATCGGCGTGTCGGGCGCGCAAGCCGCGCAGGACGGCGAGATCGCCCAGGCCGGCGCGGATTTGCTGAAGTAAGCCTTTCGAACAGAACCCGCCGCGCCTGCCCGACCCGGCCGCGCCTGGTCTAGGCTGCGCTTTACCGCCGCGGCGACGCGCGGCGCCTGCGAACCGAGGACCACGATGCGCCCCCTGCCACGACTCGCCGCGATCGCCCTGTGCCTGTCGCTTGCCGCCTGCGCCAGTACGCCGCCGGCGCCCACCGCCAGCTACGTGGTCGTGCGCCATGCCGAAAAAGCCGCCGACGATCCGCGCGATCCGACCCTGACCGACGCCGGCCGCGCGCGCGCCGAACGCCTCGCCGTCTGGCTCAAGAACGAGCCGCTGCGCGCGGTCTACGCCACCGCGTACCGGCGCACTCAGCAAACCGGCGAACCCGCCGCGCGCGCACACGGGTTGAACGTGACCACCTACGACGGCAAGCGGCCCGCTACCAAATTCGCCGCGCAACTGCGCCGAGACCATCCGCAAGGCGTCACGCTGATCGTCGGCCACAGCAATACCGCTGCGGACATCGCCGCGGCGCTGTGCGGCTGCACCGTGGAACCGATACCGGAAACCGAGTTCGACCGGCGCATGCGCATCGATGTCGGCGCCAGCGGCCGCGCGGTCCTCACTCAGACGCGCGATCGGTGACGCAGCACGCGTTCCGGCGCCGCGCCGTGCCTGGACGCGCGGCGGCCGATCGCCGAGCATGCGTTGTCGCCGACCGGAGCCGCCCGATGAAGCCGTTGTTGACCGCCACGATGCTGTCGTGTGTTTTCGCCCTCGCCGCCTGCGCGCACGCCGCACCGGGCGACGCGTCGCCGGCGTCCGCCTCGGCCGATTCCGAAACGGTGCAGGCCGGAGGCAGCGTAACGCTGCAACCCGGCGGCAGCGTCAAACTGCATGACGGCTCGAGCCTGCGCTTCGTCGCCGTCGCCTCCGATTCGCGCTGCAAACCCAACGTGCAATGCATCTGGGCCGGCGAGGCCGCGCTGGAATTCCAGTGGACCCGCGCCGACGGCGCTCAGACCCCGTTCTCGCTGACCACGCCGGCCGAGCCGATCAAGAGCGCAGGGGCGTGGAGCTTCGAACTGCAGTCGCTGGATTTCGCCGAGCCGGTCAACGCCCAGGTCCGCATCGTCTCGAAGTAGACGCATTCGTTGCGGCCGCGAAAGCATCGAAGCTGAAGGGCGCTGCGACCCGATCCTTAATCCGCGGAAGCGAAAAATCCCCGACGTTGCGGGAATTTGTACCGACGCCGCTCAAGCGCAACGGCTGCAACACCGAGTTGCAGCGCCGATGGTCCGATTGCATAAAAGACATGCCAATCTGCGCGTATCAACGCTGCAGGAGCCTGTCATGACCACGATCATCGCCCCCCGCGTCCACGACCTGGGCGGATTCCAGGTACGCCGAGCCGTGCCCAGTATCCAGGCGCGTTCGGTCGGGCCGTTCGTGTTCGTCGATCACATGGGCCCGGCCGTATTCGAGCCCGGCCAGGGCATCGACGTGCGCCCGCATCCGCATATCGGCTTGGCCACGGTGACCTTCCTGTGGGCCGGCTCGATCGGCCATCGCGACACCCTCGGCAGCATCAAGGACATCAACCCGGGCGATGTGAACTGGATGACCGCCGGCCGCGGCATCGCCCATTCCGAACGCACTCCGCAAAAGCCGCGCGCCGACGGGCAGCCGTTGCACGGTATGCAGACCTGGGTGGCATTGCCGCGCTCGTTCGAGGAAACCGCGCCAGCGTTCCACCACCACCCCGCCGCGAGTCTGCCGCAGCAACGCCGCGACGGCGCCTGGCTGCGCATCGTCGCCGGACGCGGCTTCGGCGAAGAATCGCCGGTGCGAGTGTTCGCCGACACCTTGTACGTCGCGATCGATCTGGACCCGGACCAGGAACTGGACATCGAGGACAGCCACGCCGAGCGCGCGATCTATCTGCTCGAAGGCCAGGCCCAGCTCGACGGCGCCGATGTGCCGGAGAAGCACTTGGTCGTGCTCGACCCCGGCACCCGCCCGCGCCTGCGCGCCAAGACGCCGCTCAAGGCCATGTTGCTGGGCGGCGAACCCTTGGACGGGCCGCGGCATCTGTGGTGGAACTTCGTCTCAAGCTCGCGCGAGCGGATCGAACAAGCCAAGTCTGACTGGGCCGAAGGCCGGTTCGGGCAGATTCCGGGCGAGCACGAATTCATTCCTTTACCTGAACGCTGACTTTTCCGAATCTGGCGTTTGTCAATCCCCGCGAACTGGACTATCGTCACAACCATAGGACTCGCAGCACCGCTTAACCATACATCCGGTTGCAGGGGGAAGTGTCGTGAAGTCATGGGGAAAGAGCCACCACGCGATGTCGTGGCTGTGTTTTTTGTTTGTTCTGTCCGCTAACGCCAACGCTCAGGACGCCGCACCCGCACAGGGCAGCTGCCCGATGCTGCCGGCCGAGACGGGCTTGCGTTGGGAATACCGCGGCACCGCCGATTCGGATTTCTGCCGCGCCTTGCGTGCCGATGGATCCGAAGCCTTCGGTCTGTACATCGCCAGCAAATCGCCGTTCACGCCCAAGCGCGGCAATCGCGCCGAAGCGGCCAACATCGACGGCAAGCCGATGCACTGGTACCGCGGCGAACTCGCCGGCAAGCCCGACGTGCAGGTGCGCGAGACCCTGATCGAAGTGGGCAACGGCAAGATGGCTCACATCTGGATGCAGGCCAACTCGCCGGAGCAGCTCAAGGAGGTACTCGGTCAGACCGACGGGCTGCGATTTCCATCGACCCGATTGAGCGTCAACAAGTAATACGCCACTAATGCAGCGGCCGCGCCTCGAAGGTGCGGCCGCTTTTTGTCGTCTCGGCACACGATTTGTGACGGATTGCTCATTTTCTCAGAATCGGCCAGCATAAGAATGGCCTGGCTGAACAGGGTCGAGCTGCCCGGTTCCAAGGCTGAACAGGGTGATCGTCGATCCGTAGGGCCTGCCTGCCCCACAACTCAAAAGGAAGACGATCATGATCAAGCGACTCGGAGCGGAGTTCATCGGTACGTTCTGGCTGGTGCTCGGCGGCTGCGGCAGCGCGGTACTGGCGGCGAACTTCGGCGGCGCCGGCAACCCGCTCGGCATCGGCCTGCTCGGCGTAGCGCTGGCATTCGGCCTGACCGTGCTGACCGGCGCCTACGCGCTGGGCCACATTTCCGGCGGCCACTTCAATCCCGCGGTGAGCTTCGGCCTGTGGGCCGGCGGCCGCTTCCCGGCCAAGGATTTGCTGCCCTACATCGTCGCTCAGGTGCTCGGCGGCATCCTCGCTGGCTTCGTGTTGCTCCAGATCGCCAGCGGCACCGGCGCTTTCAGCATCGATCCCAACGCGGCCGGCACCTTCGCCAGCAACGGCTACGATCTGATGTCGCCCGGCGGCTACTCGTTGACCGCTGCGTTCCTCACCGAAGTGGTGATGACCGCGATGTTCCTGGTGATCATGCTCGGTGCCACCCACAAGAACGCGCCGGCCGGCTTCGCGCCGATCGCGATCGGCCTGGGCCTGACCCTGATCCATCTGATCAGCATTCCGGTGACCAACACCTCGGTGAACCCGGCGCGCTCCACCGGCGTGGCCTTGTTCGCCGGCAGCGCCGCGATCGGCCAGTTGTGGCTGTTCTGGGTCGCGCCGATCATCGGCGGCCTGCTCGGCGGCGCGGTGTATCGCTGGCTCGGAAAAGATTGATCCGAACCCCTGCGTTACGAAAAAGCCGCGCTTTTGCGCGGCTTTTTCTTTATGCGAACGCGTTCTTGCCGGTACTTGGCCAAGCCTGTCGCCATCGTCGTGGCGAAAACCGCAATGACGAGCGCGGGTTTCTGGCGCTGGCTTGCGATCTTCGAAGCGGGCTGTTACGGCAATCGCGCGATCGGTCAGCGTCCGGCCTTTTGGTTCAACGCCGCGTTCGCCACTTCGATCGCGGTCTGCTGCAACTGCGCGGCCAGGCGCGCGTTGCCGACGGCCTCGGACGCTTCGAGCATCTGATGCACCGCCTGCAGCTGCTTGATGCCGCGCGGCGGAACCTTCTTGAGTTTGCCGCCGACGATGAACCAGCCGCTCGCGCCTGCGGCGACGCCGGCCGATACGAAGGTGGCGACAAGGGTGACTTGCTTGGGATCGAGTTTGGTAGCCATGCGATTACGCTCCTTGTGAACGCGAGCCGCCGCCGTGGCGGCGACGCGCGCATTTGTGTCGTCGCCGCGGGCTTGCAGCGATGATGCGTCGTGCGATAGCAAACAACGCACGCGCCGTTGCGCCGCGGCCATCGCGGGCACGATGCATGGATGCAACATGGGCGCGAATCGGCATGTTCGCCCCTTCTCGCGCGCAGTCGCGGAGCTTCCCGCGCAAACGCGAAGGCCACGCTCGCGCGTGGCCTTCGCTCGCTGTCGCAATGCCGCGGGGATCAGAACTTGCCTTCCTGAAAATCGACGAAGGCCTGCATCACTTCCTGCTTGGTGTTCATCACGAACGGGCCGTAGCGCGCGACCGGCTCGCGCAACGGGCGCCCGGCGACCACGATCAAGCGGCTGCCCTGCTTCGCCTCGCGCAGCTTGAGCAGGTTGCCTGCGGACAGCACCGCCAGTTCCTGCGCGTCGATGGCGCGCACATCCTCGCCATCGCCGATCTGCACGCCGCCTTCGTAGGCGTAGACGAAGGCGTTGTGGCCTTCGGGCAGCTCGTACTCCCACGATGCGCCGGCATCGAGCGCGACGTCGAGGTAAACCGGATCGGTCGCCGGCTGCGCGATCGGACCGCGCAGATCGCCGATGCGGCCGGCGATCAACTTGACCTGCACGCCGTCGGCCGGATTCAGTTGCACGATGCGCTCGGGCGCGAACTCCTGGTACTTGGGCTCGGTCATCTTTTCGCTCGCGGGCAGATTGACCCAGAGCTGGAAACCGCGCATGCGGCCCTCTTCCTGCTCGGGCATCTCCGAATGCACCAAGCCGCGGCCAGCGGTCATCCACTGCACGCTGCCGGGCACCAGCACGCCCTCGTTGCCGTGGTTGTCGCGATGGCGCATGCGGCCGTCGAGCATGTAGGTGACGGTCTCGAAGCCGCGGTGCGGGTGCTCCGGGAACCCGGCGAGGTAATCCTCAGGCTTGTCGGTGCCGAACTCGTCGAGCAGCAGGAACGGATCCAGATCCGGCAGCTGCGCGCCGCCGATAACCCGGGTCAGGCGGACGCCGGCGCCATCGGACGTGGGCTGGCCGCGCAGCTTGCGGCCGACGCGGGCGTAAGCGGTGTGGGTGGCGGTGGCCATGGTCCTCTCTCCTAGGGGTACGCCGAATTGGCGATGGGCCTAGGATGCCACCACATTTTCAGAACAATATAGACCTTCATGCAATCATCAGTTACATAAACAGAACAATCCTCCTGCCCTCGCGCAAGCACTCCCTCTCCCGCTTGCGGGATAGGGAAAAGCACGCGACCTTGTCGACGCCTCGACCGACGCGGTTACCCGGTCACCCTGGAGTAGACGTACACCGTCGCCGGCGGCACGTTGCGCAGCACGAAATCGCCGCGCCGCACCTGCAGCCCCAGCGAGCGCGCCACCGGTTCGGCGACCGGCGCGATCGGGCCGTAGGTGAATTGCACGAACACCCCGTCCTCGCGCAGGCATTGGAACGCGGCGGCGAGAATGTCGTGCTGCAAGGGATGCGGCATGGTCAACAGCCCCAGACCGGAGACGATGGCGTCGGCGACGCCGTGCTCCAGATAGCCTTGTTCGCTCGCCAGCGACGGCAGCATGCGCGCGTCGCCCAACAGCACCGGCACCCGCGGAAAGCGCAAGCGCAAATGCGCGTGCAGCTCTTCGTTGAGCTCCAGCACCAGCAAGTCCTCATCGCGGATGCCGGCATCGAGCAGAGCGCGGGTGATCGCGCCGGTGCCACCGCCGAGTTCGATCACCCGTTCGACCTCGTCGGGCAGCTCGGCGATCATCGCCGCGGCGAGTTCGGCGCTGGACGGCGCCACCGCCGCCACCCGCAACGGGTTCTTGAGCCATTGGCGGAAGAACGTCCAAGTGCCGGGCTTGCGATGCGACTTCATACGCATCGCTCCATGCACACGCGGCATCGGGCAGTGGCGGCTGGCTTATCCGAGGCGACGGACATCAACGCGGTTCCAGTCGCCAGCAACGGTGGATCCTGGCGTCGCGTTCGAAATCCGGCGGTATCGTCTGCGCGCTGATGTCCTCGCAGCGGGCGAACTGGGCGACGGCTTCGGCGTCGAGACGGAAACGGCGGAAGTTGTTCGAGAAGTACAACACGCCGTTGTCGGCCAGCCGCGCGACGGCCGCGCGCAACAGGCGCACGTGCTCGCGCTGGATGTCGAAATCGTCGGCGCGCGCGGAGTTGGAGAAGGTCGGCGGGTCGCAGAAGATCAGGTCGTAACGGCCGCGATCGGCTTCCAGCCACTGCACCGCGTCGGCCTGCGCCAGGCGATGCTGGGCGCCGGCCACGCCGTTCTCGCGCAGATTGTCCGAGCACCATTGCAGATAGGTCGCCGACAGATCGACGGTGGTGGTTTCGATCGCACCGCCGACCGCCGCGTGCACGGTGGCCGCGCCGGTGTAGCCGAACAGATTGAGAAAGCGGCGCCCTTGTGCTTCGCCGGCGATGCGCAGACGCATCGGCCGGTGATCGAGGAACAGGCCGGTATCGAGATAATCGAACAGGTTCACTCGCACGCGCGCGTCGCCTTCGCGCACGACCACGAACTCGCCGCGCTGATCGTACTGGCCGTATTTGCTGCCGCCCTTGCCGCGCAAGCGGGTCTTGATCGCCAGGCGCTCGCGCGGAACGTCGAACACCTCGCGCGCGGCGGCCAGCAACTCGTTGCGACGGCGGCGCTGATCGGCTTCGGGGATATCGGCCGGCGCGGCGTATTCCTGCACGTGCAGATAGGTGCGCGGCTGAGCCTCGTCGGTGGTGTACACGTCGATGGCGGCAGAATACTCGGGCAGATCGGCATCATAGGCGCGGAAACAATCGACCGCTTCGCGCTGACGCCAGGATTTGAGCTTGCGCAGGTTCTTGCGCAGGCGATTGGCGACCATCTGCGCGCCTTCGCTCAAGGGCTGCGGCGCGGCGTCTTCGGCCTTGGCTTTTTGTTCGGCATGACCGATCCGGGCGATCGGATCGCAGACGATCAGCGCGCATTCGATCGCGCCGTTGAACACCTGATACTTCTTGCTCGCGCGCAATCCGGTGGCCTGGGCCAGCGCGGCGTCGCCGCACAGCAGGCTGGCGCGCCAGGAGGGGACCAGACGCTTGAGCGCATCGCCGAGGCCGCGATAGAGCGCGGCGTCTGCGGCGAGGCGGGCGTCGTAGGGCGGGTTGCAGACGACCAGGCCAACTGGGGTAGCAGAGGAAACAACCGCTCCGCCGCTGCCATCGAAGCCCAAGTCTTCCCGACCGTCGTTCCCGCGAACGCCGGAATCCAGTTTCTCATCTCCATCGGCCGGCAAAGTCGCTGTATCCCCGCCTTCGCGGGGATGACGGCCTTGAAGTTGCGCGGGCAAAGTCTGCAACGATTCGACACTCGCCACATCCCAAACGATCGCCCCGGCCAACCCCGCCATCGCTTCATTCTCGCGCGCCGCGCGGATCGCATGCGGGTCGATGTCGCTGCCGGCGAAAGCCGGGCGCAACGCGGCCAGACCGGCTTGCTCGCGAGTACGCGCCTGCTCGCACAGCGCGCGCCAGGCGGCGAAATCGAAACCGCGCCAACGCGTCGGCGGCAGATTGCCGTGACGCAACAGGCCCGGCGCGACATCGGCGGCCATCAGCGCACCTTCGATCAACAAGGTACCGCTGCCGCACATCGGATCCAGCAACGAACCTCCTTGCGCATAGACCTTCGGCCATTGACCGCGCAACAACACCGCGGCCGCCAGATTTTCCTTCAGCGGCGCTTCGCCCTGCTTTTGCCGCCAACCGCGGCGATGCAGCGGGCCGCCGCCCAGATCGATCGACACAATCGCCTTGTCCTTGCGCACCACCAGGTTCAGGCGCAGGTCCGGGGTTTCGGTGTCCACGTCCGGACGCGCGCCGGTGCGCGCGCGCATCACGTCGACCACTGCGTCCTTGACCCGCTGCGCGGCATAGCGCGCATGGGTGATGGCTTCGCCGGAGACGTGCGCGTCGACCGCCAAGGTGTGCACGCTCTCCATGTGCGAGGGCCAATCCAGCGCGGCCACGCCGGCGTAGAGCGCGTGTTCGTCGGGGCAGTCGAATTCGGCGATCGGCCACAACACGCGGCTGGCCAGGCGCGACCACAACACCGCGCGTTGCGCGTCGGCCAGATCGCCCTCGACGTTGGCGCCGGCGGTCGCGGCGGTCGCGCGCGCGCAACCCAGCGCGATCATTTCGTCGGCCAACAGGTATTCCAGACCCTTGCCGCAGCTTGCGTAGAACTTGTTCATGCGTTTGCGGTACTCAGAGGCTTTGCAACAGGCGCGCGAAGGCATCGGCGCTGCCTTGCACATGCGCCGAAAGGCGGTGGCTGTCGTCGACCAGCAACAAGCGGGCCCGGCGCGGATGCGCCCAGGCGACCACGTCGCTGGCCGGAATGAGTTCGTCGTCCCAACCGTGGATGATGCTGATCGGCACGTCGGCGGCTTCCAAGCGCGGCGCGGGGCCCATCGCGATCGGCGGCGCCATCAGGAACAAACCCACCGGCTTGACCTGCAGCGAGACCACGCCGGAGATGTACGCGCCCAGGCTGGAACCGGCCAACACCACCGGCCCGCGATCGGCGGCCTTGCGCGCCAGGCCCAGCAGACGATCGATGCGTGCATACACGTCGCCCAGATCGCTGACCTCGCGCTTGGCGTCCAGATCGGTGTAATCGGGGCGTTCGTGCGTCCAGCCATGGCGCTGCGCGGCCTGCGCCAAGGCGGTGACCTTGGTCGCGTCGGGGCCGCTTTCGAAGCCATGAGACAGAATGCAGTGTCCGTGAGTGATCATCTTAGAGCCGAGGTGTAGTAGGTGCAGATCGCCGCGGGAATCCGGCGAATGCAGTGTTCTGGAGCGATCGTCTTTGAGCCGAGGTACAGGAGTTACAAATAACCGCGCAAGTCCACAAAATGCAGCGCACACGCGCGATCAGCTAAAAAATCCAGGTGCGATCGCAGCCAATCGCCGCGCGCGCAACGAACCCGCATGCCAGCATCTGCATCCCAGGCCGCATGTCAAATGAACATCGCGCAATGTTGGATCGCCGCGGCGATGCCAAGCGAGCGGGGCCGGCAACGATCATTTAACAAGCAAGACCGAAGCGGCCATCCATCGATACCGCGCCGGATCGCCGAAGGCCGTCAGCACCAGGCCCGACGCAGCCACCGCGCATTCAACCCGGCGCATCGATCACCGGTATCAGCGCGTCGCCGCGCCGGATCGCCCCGCCCTCGATGATCTGCGCGCACAGCCCGCCATGGCCGCGCATCGCGTTGTAGCCGCCCGGACCCAGCGCGGCCTCCATCATCGAGCACGGGTCGCATTCTTCCGTCGCTTCCAACAAAACTTCGCCGAGCCGGAAGCGGCGCCCTTTGAGCGCGATCAGCGGCAGGCCGGAAACCACGATGTTCCGCCGCAGCGTCGCAGGCTCGACCGAGTCCAGCCCGGCCAGGGCCGCGATCACCGGCAGATGTTCGGCCTGGATCAGAGTCACCCCGCGCTTGCCGCTTCCGCCGGCATAACGGTCGCCATGCAGGCCGGCGCCGGTTTGCGCCGCCACCTCGTCCACTGCCTGCATGTTCACTCCGCGCGCCGGGCGCACGCCGATCCACTCCACGCGCCCGGGACGGGGCAGCGTGGACATTAGTTTTCCGAGGGCGGAGTCGGCGGGCGGCAGGCTCATGGCGGGCTCCGGGAGAGGGTGAATGGTAGCATCCGCGGGCATGCCGCCCCTGAACCTCACCCCCGCCCCGCTGCCCTACGAAACCCGGCTGCAGGCGCGCGATCGCGCCTGCATCGATCTGGTGGTGATCCATTGCACCGAACTGCCGGATCTGGCCACCGCACGCGAATACGGCGAACGCGTGCTGTATGCCGATTCGGGCACCGGCAACAGCGGCCATTACTACATCGATCGCGACGGATCGGTGCTGCGCTATGTGAGCGAGGAACGCATCGCCCATCACGTGCGCGGCTACAACCCTCGCTCGATCGGAATCGAACTGGTCAACATCGGGCGCTATCCGGATTGGCTGGATTCACGCCGCCAAGGCATGCGCGAGGACTACACCCCGGCGCAGATCGAAGCGCTGATCGCCTTGCTCGGCGATCTGAGCTCGCGCTTGCCGGGCCTGCGCTACATCGCAGGGCACGAGGATCTGGACACCGCCCAGGTCGAGGCGAGCGACAATCCGAGCGTGCTGGTGCAGCGCAAGCTCGATCCGGGGCCCTGGTTTCCCTGGCCGCGAGTGCTGGCCGCCTGCGGCCTGCAGCGGTTGCCCCTGTAGGAGCGGCGCGAGCCGCGACCAACCGCAGCGACGTACGAAAGCGGACTACCCGAAGCCCTCGACAATCGGCCATTGCGCGGAGCAGCGCTTGAAATACCAGGCTTCGGCGAAGGCGCTTTGGTACGTCGCTGCGGTTAGTCGCGGCTCGCGCCGCTCCTACAGGGGCGCCCCGGACTGTGCCGGCCGTCCCGCTATACTCCCCCCGACCTCACTTTCCGCCCCAACGATGACCGCCTCTCCCGTCTCCGAACTGATCGAACTGCTGTCGCTGGAGCGCCTGGAGGACAACCTGTTCCGCGGCCAGAGCCGCGACATCGGGACCAAGTACGTATTCGGCGGGCAGGTGCTCGGCCAGGCCTTGTCGGCGGCCCAGGCCACGCTGGACACCGCGCGCGCGGCGCATTCGCTGCATGCCTATTTCCTCAAGGCCGGCGATATCGAAGCGCCGATCGTCTATCAGGCCGACCGCACTCGCGACGGCGGCAGCTTCTCGGTGCGCCGGGTCACCGCGATCCAGCACGGCCAGCCGATCTTCTTCCTGGCCGCCTCCTTCCACGAGGATCAGCCGGGCGCCGAGCATCAGTTGTCGATGCCGGAAGTGCCCAAGCCCGAAGACATCGCTCCGGCGCCCGCGGTGCCGGCCGAAGTCATGGCGACCCTGCCGAACAAGGTGCAACGCTGGCTGTCGCGGCAGGGGCCGTTCGAATTCCGCCATGTGTATCCGCGCGATGAACTCAATCCGCCCAAGCGCCCGCCGTTCCAGCAAGTGTGGTTCCGCTTGAGCGAGGCGGTCGGCGACGCGCCGGAGCTGCATCGCGCCTTGCTGGCCTACGCCTCGGACTTCCATCTGTTGGGCACGACGACTTTCCCGCACGGGATCAGCTACTACCAACCCAATGTGCAGATGGCTTCGCTCGATCACGCGCTGTGGTTCCATCGCCCGTTCCGCGCCGACGACTGGCTGCTGTACTCGATCGACAGTCCCAGCGCGCAAGGCGCGCGCGGACTGGCGCGCGGGCAGATCTTCGACCGCCACGGCCATCTGGTGGCCAGCAGCACGCAGGAAGGTCTGATCCGCGTCATGCCGGCCCAAGACACCACGGCCGGGCAAGCACCGGCGAAGGGCTGACATGAGACAAGTCTTCAGCAGCCCGCGACTGGAAAACGTCGAAGGCGTGGCGCAATTGCTGCGCAATGCCGGGATCGACGTGCGCGTCACCAACGATCGCTCCTACAAAGGCAACCGGCGTTCGAGCTTCAGCTATCGCGAACACGTCACCGAACGGCCGACCGTGTGGGTGATCCGTTCGGAAGATCAGCTGCGCGCGCGCGATCTGCTGCGCGAAGCCGGATTGATCGACAGCACCCGCGGCGAGCAGGCGACGCAGGCGCCGTATCGCTTCCGTTCCGACGTCGACGCCACCCGCACGACCTCGGACAAGCGCGCGCTGCGGATCAAAGTCGGGCTGCTGGTCTGCATCGCGGTGGTGCTGGGCCTGGCGATGTTCCATGGCCTGCGCAATCGTCCGGTCGCGCGGGCGCCGGTGGATCCGGCCGAGACCGCGCTGGCCGCGCACAAGTTCGACGGCAGCGTCGCAGCGACACCGCAGGCGTTGGCGCAGGCGGTGTTCGCCCAGCAATTGGCCGAAGCCGACCAGGCCACTCAGTGCCTGCGCGTGGATCGCGCCGACGCGACGCGCAAACTGCTCAACGCCCTCGCCCGCCCCGGTCTGCGACTGCTGCCGTACGGTCAGTGCATCGAGGTCGCCGACGAGGACAAGGGCAGCATGGCGCGCGACGGCCAAGCGGCCGAGCTGATCGAGGTGCACGCGTTCCGGCCGACCTCGAAGGACGGCGGCCGCATCGAATACTCGGCATATCACCACCGCCTCGCCGCGGTTTACAAGACTCTGGAAGTCAAGCGGATCGGCGGCAAGTGGACGGTGGTCAAGACGGTCAAGACCGTGCGCGCGATGGGGTGAACGTTGAGGTTCGGGCCGTGTTCTTGGCCAGCTGATCGCAAAGCGTCGGGGCTGAAGCCCCTTCCCACAAGAGCACAACTGCGTCCGCCATAAGCGCGGCCAGGGCCTTTACTAGATCCCGAGGCGGGTTTTTGTGGGAGGGGCTTCAGCCCTGACGCTTTGCGCTCAGCTCGCGCCGCGACCCGACTGCAGGGCAACGGGATGAGCGGGGGCTGGGCGGCGTCGCTTTGCGGAGGGCTGGAGCCGAGTTGCGGTGGCTTCGGGTGTGAGGGCGGGCTATTGTTTTATTTCGCTTCGGTTGGTCACATCCTCCCGGCAGCCACGTCCAGGACTGCAGGCATCGCCGGATGCCGCGTCCGGAGACCGCTCGCATGACACCCGCCCACCCGCCACGCCGCGTTCCCGCCCGTCCCGCACCCGCCCTCCGGAGCGCTTCGCGATGAATGCCGAAGCCCTGCATTCCCTGATCGGCCACGACCTGCCGGCGGCCTCGCGCGGCGATACCGCCGCGTATTCGCGCATCGTCGGCGCCTGCCAGAACTCGGTCACCGCCATCGCCCTGGCCATGGTGCGCGACGTCCACGCCAGCGAGGACATCGCCCAGGAGGCCTTCCTCAACGCCTGGCAGAACATCCGCAAGCTGCACAACCCGCAGAGCTTCTTGCCGTGGCTGCGGCAGATCACCCGCAACCTGGCCCACGACCATCTGCGCGCGCGTCAGCGCCTGCCGCGCGGCGGCGACGACATGGAGGCGGTCATCGCTTCGGCCGCCGACCCCGAGCCCAGCGCGATCGAGCGCCTGATCGAAGGCGAACGCGCCCAAGTCGCGGCCGAGCTGATCTCGGCCCTGCCCGACGAAAGCCGCGAGGTGCTGTTGCTGTACTACCGCGAAGGCCAGAGTTCGCAGCAGGTCGCCGCCCTGCTCGGCCTCAGCGACGCGGCCGTGCGCAAGCGCCTGTCGCGCGCGCGCAGCACGGTGCGCGGCGAGTTGATGGAACGCTTCGCCGCCTTCGCCACCGCCAGCGCGCCGTCGGTGGGCTTCACCACCCTGGTCGCCAGCGCCTTGGGCGTGACCGCGCCGGCCGGCACCACCGCAGCCATCGTCGGCGCCGGTTCGCTGGGCTCCGGCCTGGCCGGCAAGTTCGGCGTCGGCGGCATGGGCTCGGCCGGCGCCTCCGGCGGCGTGCTCGGCGGCACGCTGGCCTTCCTCGCCGAACGCGTGCTGTCGCCGGTGTCGCAAGCGGTGGGCGGCGATCCGATCGACGGCGCCTCGCTGAGCGCGAAGGTTCAAGGGCTCTCGCAACTCGGCGACCACATCCACCTGAGCAGCGTGATCGGCGGCGTGATCGGCGGCGTGACCATGATGCTGATGCTCAACCACTACTTGATGTCCTACGCCGGCACGCCCGAGGAGCGCCGAACGATCCGCCGCCTGATTCGCGTGGTCGCGATCAGTGGCGCGCTGATGGCGACCGCGTTGGTGGTCTGCCTGGAAACCACCCGCGGCTGGGTCTGGCCGATGGCTTTCACCCTGGTCGTCACCGCGATTTCGAACTGGCAATGCCTGGTGTTGATACCACGCGTGCTGGCGCCGAGCCTGCAGCGCATCCAACGCGAAAGCGGCCGCGATCCACGCCAGGACATCGCCTATCGCTGGATGATCGGCCCCAAGGCGGTCGCCTACACCTCGCTGCTGCTGATCGCCTCGATCACCCTGATTCTCTGGCGCGAAGGCCGCTTGGGCTGATCGCGACGGCCGCGGCGGCGCCCTCCCGCACCGCCGCCGCGGCGTCCCTGCGCCCCCGCGCACTGATCGGCGACCGCGCGACCGCGGTCATGGCACATACGCCTCCGGCACGGCGGCGAAGTTCACCGGCACGGTAATCGTCGCGGTCGCGCCGCCGGCCAGATCCACGCTCAGATTCACCGCATTGCCTCCCACCGCGCCGCCGCTGGCGGGATTGCAGGCGCCGGTGCCGACGCTGATCGCGCAATCCCAGACGGCGCGCAGGCTCGCACCGTTGGGCAGCAAATCCTCGATCAGCGCTCCGGCCACCGCGTCGGGACCGTCGTTGCGCACGGTGATCGTGTAGACGGCGTCGCCGCCCGGCGTGTAGGTCGCACTGCCGTCGCTCTTGGCGATCGACAGCGCCGCCTCGCTGCGCGTGTTGGTGAAGGTGCAGGTCAACACCTCATCGGCGACGACGCTGGTGCCGGGAATGGTGTACACCGTGCCCGCCAGAGCGCCGACCCCCGCGTTGGCGGCATTGCGGCAAACCGCCGAGGTCAAGGCATAACCGGGCGGCACGGCGGTCTCGGCGATGGCCACCTCGGTGCCGACCGCGCTGACGATGTACGGCTGCAACCCGGCCGCATTGACGTCGCCATCGACCTGCGCCGCCGTGCCCGCAGTCGCCGTGGCGACGTTGCCGGTGACCTGCGCGGTGTTGGTCAGAGTGAACGCGAAACTGTCGACGCCGCGCAAGCTGATCTTGTTGAGAATGAGCCGTGGCAATGCAGCGACCACGTTGCGAGTCGGCTGATCGCCGGGCGCGGCGAAGTCGGCATCGGTGGCATCGAGCAGGTTTTCGCCCAAGGTCGCGGCGCGATGCGCCACGCTTGCGCTGTTGTTGATCACCGTACCCGCCGCGACGCCGGCGTTGACCCGCGCGCGAAAGCGCAGGCTGAACCCTTCTGCGGGCGCGATCGTGCCGCCGGCGCCGGCGGTGGCGCCGGTGCCCAGACGGAACACCACCCGGTTATTGGCGGCGTCGAATTCGGCCTGATCGTCGCCGGTCGCATCGCTTTTAGCGCCGGCATTGGCGCCGCTGACGATGATCAGGCTGCCCGGCTCGTAGGTCGTGTTGGCCGGTATCGCATCGGTCAACACGGTCTGCAGCGAAGCATCGCTGCCGAGGTTGGTGGTGCCGATGGTGAATTCGAGCAACTCGCCCGGCAGCAGGCTGCCGCCATTGACGTCGGCAGAACTCTTGAGCAGCTGATCCTTCAGATTGGGCCGCGACACGTCGGTGGCCCGGCTGATCATGCCGAAGATCAACACCTCGTCGATGCTGCCGCGCGCGCGGAGCAGCGCCGAATTCGCGCTGTTGGGCAAAGGCACGTTGGGCGGAGTGAAGTCCAGATCCATGCCCAGGGTGTCGATATAATTCGGCGTGCGCGCGCCGACGTTGGCGCCGTTGCGGCTGACCGAACTGTTCCAGAAATTGTTGACCGGATTGACCGCGTTGGACACGTTGCTGAGCGTGGCCGCGTTGCGGCCATACTGCAGCCCGACGCTGCCGTCGACGGTATCGTCGCCGTCCCAGCCCAGCAGCCCCAGGGTGGTGTTGACCGGCCCGGTGGCGGGCGTGACGAAACCGCTGAAGGCGATATCCACCGGCAAGGACGCATCGCTGGCGCTGAGCAGGCCGTCGTAGATGTTGAGGTTGCGGGTCGCAGTCTGGGCCGGGTCGCGATAGGCGATCACCAAGGCCCAGCCGCCCCAGGTGCTGCCCGACGAACCGATGGAGCGCTGCGTGGTCTGCACATTGGCGACGGTGTAGGTGCCGTTGCCGGCGGCGCGCACCACGGCGGTGACGTCCTCGAAGCCCTGGTAGGCGGCATCGCCGAACGCACCGGCGGAATTGGTCAACAGTTCGTCGGCGCTGAGCGAGGAGTACAGCGCCGAGCCGGGCGGGCGCAGGCGCACCGTGTTGCGCGCGAGCGAGGCGCTGATGCCGCTCCAGTACAGCCCGGCGAACAACACGGTCGAATCCGCGGGAAGATTGAGATTGGCGCTGCTGGAGTTGAACGTGGTCGAATCGGTGTCGACATCGACATGGACCATCGCGATCAGCGGATCTTGATTGACGACCGTGACGCTGCCGTTCTGCGCCTGCGAGCACAGCACGGCATTGCCGCCGCAATGCAGGTTGATGTTGCCGATGCCGGTGATGTCGCCGTTGACGGCCGGATTCTGATAGCGCGGCGCGAACGCGCGGTCGGCCTGCGCGGCGGGCGCGAGCATCGCCGCGATGATGGCCAGCACCACGATCGCGATGCGCCGGCGCCGAGCCGGCACGCCACGGAATCCCGCAAGGTCTGCACTGAACCTGTGCCGTAGCGCCATAGCATCGCTCCCCTATGCGACGTATCGGCATCGCTATTTCTGGATGCCGTGGCACTACTTCTAATCCTAAAAAAACGAAAAAAGAAGGCCGCGCTCGGCCGTTCTCAAAAAGATATTAGTTGTATGCACTTGGCGTGCATCAACTGCACTTTAAAGGCATGAAAATGATGCAATCCCGGGGAAAATGCCTTGTTTTAGGCGAATCCTTCACTGGCTAGAAAACCGGAACTGCGCGAAATCACTCCGGCCGGACCGGGCAACAACACTGGAAGATCGTTCGCGCGAGCATGGGTGTCCAGCGGAATCGATACGCGCACCGGTGGCGCGACACACAGACCCTGTCCGGGTGCAGCGACGCCCGACAGCGCCCGACAAATTCCCGGGGCGTTCCGACCGAAACATTCGGCCGCCGCGCGATCGCAGCATGCATCGCGGTAAAAAATAGGCGCAACCTGCGCCCAAGCGCCGCACCGGATCAGACCGAGGTCCGATGCGGCGGACCGGCCGCTCGCTTCAGCGACGCGGAGCCGGCTTGAGGTCGGCCTTGGTCAGGAAGCCGTCGCGGTCCTCGTCGAGGAACGCGAAGCTACGTGCCAGACGCGGCATCTTTTCTTGCGCTTCGACCTTGCTGAGCTTGCCGTCGTGGTTGAGATCGGCCTGGGCGAACTTCTCGTCGAAGCGCTTGGTGCGTTCGGCCTCGCGCTTGGGACGCTCGCGCTCGAAGTAGCCGCGCAGTTCGCTGCGCACCAGGTAACCGTCGTGGTTGCTGTCGATCTGCGCGAAGGCCTGGCTCAGGCGCGGCGCCTTGGCCACTTCGGTCTGGCTTATTCGGCCGTCGCCGTCGCTGTCGAGGCTGGCCGCGCCGCCCGGACCACCGCGATGGCCGCCTTGTTCGCGGCCGCCGCGACGCTGCGGGCGCTCGCTGGCGTCGAGCTTGCCGTCGTGGTTCTTGTCGAGATTGTCGAAGTTTTCCGCCAGGCGCGGGAACTTGGCGGCTTCCTCGCGGGTGATCACGCCGTCCTGGTTCGCATCGATCTTCGCGCGCGGACGCTGCGCGCCGGCATCGTCCTGCGGCGCCGCGACGGCTGCGCCGGCGAGCAGGGCCGCGGTCAGCGCCGCGAGGTAAAAGGGGGAACGGTTCATGCGTTGACTCCTGCGGCAGGCGCCACCGTGGCGCCGATGACCGGATCAACGCCCTGCCCGCGCGACGGTTGACAACCGGGCGTGGACATTCATCGCCCCGACAGCCGGCGCAGGCCGCCGCGCCGCCTCGATCCAGCCGCCTGGGCCGAATCGGAACCGCCTGCATGCGCAACACACGAACCCGGCGCTATGCTGGCCCCATGGGCACGCAACCGCAGCCTGACAGCGACGACCTCCGCCTGTTCCACACCGGCGAGCACGCCTGCGGCTACTGGCCGGAGCGCACCGCCCGCGATCTGGTGCTGGACCCGCGCGACCCGCGCCTGCGCGATTGGTATCCGCACGCCTTGGGCTGGGGCTTCCGCCGCTCCGGCGACATCGTCTACCGCCCGCATTGCAGCGGCTGCCGCGCTTGCGTGGCGGTGCGCATTCCGGTCGATCGCTTCGTCCCCGATCGCAGCCAACGCCGCTGTCTGGCGCGCAACGCCGACCTGGAAACGCGCGTATGCCCGGCCGAGCGCAACGAGGAACAGTTGGATCTGTACAAGCGCTACCTGGCCTCGCGCCATTCCGGCGGCGGCATGGACGGCCACGGCGCGCTCGAGTTCGACCAGTTCCTGATCGGCAGTTGGAGCGACAACCGCTTTCTGGAACTACGCGAATCCGGCCACGGCCGGCTGCTCGCGGTCGCGGTCACCGACGTGATCGATCAGGCCTTGTCGGCGGTCTACACCTTCTACGATCCGGATCAGGCCGAGCGCGGCCTGGGCACGCTGGCGATCCTGCGGCAGATCGAATGGGCGCGGCGCGAACGGCGCGGGCACCTCTACCTCGGCTACTGGATCGCCGGGCACCCGAAGATGGATTACAAGCGCCGCTACCGACCGTTGGAGGCATTCGATGGTCGCGATTGGCGTGTTTTTACACATTTGTAACACTCATCTCGTTCAGGTCGTGTATCTCGTACCCGCGTCGTGACCACGACGTGCGGGACGGCGCCACTCAATGGCATGGCAATGGAGTCGCCACCCTCATCACCTATCCGCCACATGGAGTCCGCAATGAAATTGAACACCCTGTTCCTGGCTGCTGCGATCACCCTGGCTCTGGCCGCCTGCAACAAGCCGGCCGACAAGCCGGCCGACGCCGCTCCGGCCGCCGACACCGCCGCCGCTCCGGCGGGCGACCCGGCCGCCGCGCCGGCCGCGACCCCGGCCGACACCGCCGCCCCGCCCGCTCCGGACGCCGCTGCTCCGGCGGTTGCCAGCGTCGGCGTGGCCGAGTGCGACGACT
Organism: Lysobacter sp. CA199; assembly: GCF_052078715.1. Taxonomy (NCBI): domain Bacteria; kingdom Pseudomonadati; phylum Pseudomonadota; class Gammaproteobacteria; order Lysobacterales; family Lysobacteraceae; genus Lysobacter; species Lysobacter sp. CA199. The sequence goes on from NZ_JBQJIL010000001.1 coordinate 376,946, forward strand.
ACCTGTCCAAGGTCAGCGCTTGCTTGACCGCCAAGGTGCCCGAAGCCCAGCGCGCCGCGTTCCAGTCCAGCCTCGACCAGAGCCGCAGCGCCTGGGCCCAGGCCGCTTCGACCCCGCAGGGCAAGGAAGCGCTGGCCAACGCCTGCAAGACCGCGCTGGAACAGAGCAAGGCCCAGTACGCCGCGTTCGGCTGCACGCTGTAATCGCAGCGAGGACCTCGGCGGCCGCATAGCCGCCGGGATTCGCCGCATTCGACGCCCCGGTCCGCCGGGGCGTCGTCGTTTGCGCCGTCCGTCGCCATCGGATTCCACCGCGCCGTTGCCGCCTGAACCTGTCACGAAGCCCGCCATGGGCCATGCGATCATGCGCGCATGCCCAGATTCCACCGTCCCTATTGCGCCGCGTTGATCGCGGCCCTGCTCACGGCCTGCACGCAAGTGAACGTACACGGCGATCCCAAGGCCTGGGTCGAGGCCCAGAACGGCGGCGCCGAAGGCGGCGCTGCTGCCTCCTTGCGCGTGGCGACCTACAACACCTCGCTCTACGACGAGGCCGACGGCGGCCTGATCCGGCGCCTGCAGTCCGGCGACGCCAACGCGCGCAAGATCGCCGCGGTGCTGCAGCGGGTGCGGCCCGACCTGGTGTTGCTCAACGAGTTCGACTACGACGCGCAACAGCGCGCGGCCGATCTGTTCCAGCGCGACTACCTGGAAGTCGCCCAAACCGGCGGCGGCGAAGCGCTGCGTTATCCCTATCGTTACCTCGCCCCAGTCAACACCGGCGTGCCGAGCGGCTTGGATCTCGACGGCGACGGCCAGTCCGGCGACGCGCAACGCGCCGACCGCGCGCGCGGCAACGACGCCTGGGGTTACGGCCTGCATCCGGGCCAATACGGGATGCTGGTGCTGTCGCGTTATCCGATCGACGTCGATGCGGTGCGCACCTTCCAGAAATTCAAATGGAGTGCGCTGCCCGGCGCGCGCCAGCCGCGCGACCCACACACCGGCAAACCGTGGTACGCGGCGAGCGTTTGGCCGCAGATGCGGCTTTCGTCGAAATCGCATTGGGACGTACCGGTGCGCACGCCGCTGGGCGTGCTGCATTTCCTCGCCGCGCATCCGACCCCGCCGGTGTTCGACGGCCCGGAGGATCGCAACGGCGCGCGCAACTTCGACGAGATCGGCCTGTGGGCGCGCTACCTCGACGGCGGTGCGCCTTCGTGGCTATGCGACGACCAGGGCCGCTGCGGCGGCCTTGCCGCCGACGCGCGTTTCGTCATCGTCGGCGACATGAACGCCGATCCGATCGACGGCGACGGCGTGCCGGGCTCGATCAAACAGTTGCTGGATCACCCGCGCGTCGATGCGAGCCACGTGCCGCGCAGCGACGGCGCGGCCGAACGCGCGAGGTTCTACGGCTTCGCGCGCAAGGGCGACATCGCCCAGCACACCGGCGATTTCGGCCCCAAGGCCGGCACCTTGCGCCTGGACTACGTGCTGCCTTCGCGCGGCTGGCAGGTGCGCGATACCGGCGTGTTCTGGCCGAAGGCCGGGAGCGAAGAGGCGAAGATTTCCGAGGCGAGCGATCATCATCTGGTGTGGGTGGATCTGGGCGACTGAGTCGAAGCCGTGCGGATGCAAGGGAATAAACAATGAATCTTCTGCGAGTGGTGTGCATTGCCTCCTTGCTCGCGGTCGGCGTTGCCGCTTGCGCCGGGCCCGACGCGGATCGCACCAGCACAACCTCCACCCCAGCGCGCGAGACCATCACCCCACCACCACCACCACCGCCTCCCGATGTTGGCGATCTCAGTCGTTTCCAGGCCTGCAAGGCGCCGCCTCGGCGCGCGCTGTCGGAGCGGGAGCGATGCCAGATTGAGAAGCTCTCCGCGCGCTGCACGCCCGCCGACGATTGCCGGGTCACTTGCCTTGCCAGTCCGGATGCCGGCAAAGTCGGCGGTCGCTGCGGGCATGAGTGCGGCTTCTCCCATCGCGAAAGCAAAGGAAACCCGCCCGGTCTGGCCGATTGCGATTCGCTGCCCGGCGCAAGCAACCTGAACTCCAACGGCTGATCCAATCGCAAAAACCGCGTATCCGCTCGCTGAAGACGCGGGCGATGGCAACGATCAAAGGAATGACCATGCCCGGCACCTGGGCCATCCAGACCAACTTCATCGCTGAAGACCAGATCCGTCGCGTGTGGACCGCCGCCGAAGACGCGGGTGCGCGCGTGCAGGAAATCAAGGTGATCGAGTTCAACACTTTCAACTCGTCGGGGTTCTATGCGCACGACATCGGCAAGATCGTCGCCGCGGTGACCGCGCATTTCGCGACGCCGGAACAGAAACCGGAGCCAGCCCTTTGAATACGAATGAGCGCTTCGGCGAGATCGAGCGATGGTACGGCGCGGCGATCGCCGAAGCCTTGCGCACTATGATCGCTACGCAGGGCGACCTCGAAATCGGCCGCGTCCGCTTCTACGCCGCCGAGGATATCGTCGAACGCAACCAGACTTACCAAACCCAGACCTACTGCCCGGGCTATGTGACCATCGGCGACGACGGCGGCGGCCGCGCGATCATGGTCCATGGCGCGCTCGAGCCGCCGACTGTGTTCGTGGTCGGGCACGGCGTCATGAGCGAGGAGGATTTCGTCGCCGTCGGCGAGTGTCTGCAAGCATGGCTCGGCGACGGCTGCCCTGTCGACTGATGGCGCCTCGCCGTGGCCGCGTCGATGCCTGCATTTTTAGTCGTGTGCATCGGATCGGGAAGCGTCGGGCCTGAAGCCCTCCATAGAACCCAGCACCCCTTCCACAAAAGACCTGTCTACTTGCGAAGTCTTTTGTGGGAGGGGCTTCAGCCCCGACGCTCTTGGCTCAGATCATCGCGATCGGATCGGAAAGCGTCGGGCCTGAAGGCCCGCCCACAAAAGACTTCGCAGTTTGCGCGAAACTTGTGAGAGAGATTTTAGCGTTGGCGCTCTTGGCTAAAATCGCCGTGTCGGGGCGGAAAGCGTCGGGCCTGAAGCCATCCATAGAACCTAGCACCCCTTCCACAAAAGACCTATCTACTTGCGAAGTCTTTTGTGGGAGGGGCTTCAGCCCCCGACGCTCTTGGCTCAGATCATCGCGATCGGATCGAAAAGCGTCGGGCCTGAAGGCCCTCCCACAAAAGGCTTCGCGGCTTGCGCTTGAGCGAAGACAAGCCTCGGCGGGGCTCATGGCTCCGCGCGGAACTCGCGGATCACTTCGATGAGCCCCACGATCTGATCGTTCAATGCTTCCAACTCTTCCGCCGGCACCCACCACTCGGTGTGGTGGGCGCCGCCGACCTTGTGGATCCGATAGCGGGCCATGTATCCGGCATGCACCTGAAAGCGGGTGACCGCGCCGTAGCCGCTGTCCTTGACGTTCCAGCGCTCGGCGATTTCGGCGGCGTAGCGTTCGTTGGTGACCGGATAGAAGATCGGTTGATCGGGCAGTCGCGGCGGCCAGCGTTTGAAGCCGCTGTCGCGCAGCAGCGCGAGTTCGATCGGCCCGACCGGGCGGTACAGGGTGATGGTGTCCGGGTCCGTTTGCACTTCACTGGTCCCTATGGGCGCCGGCCGGGCCGGCGCCCATCCGCGATCCATCGACGGACGATCGCCGATCGGCCCCGCCCGTCCGCATGCGCGACCGGGCGAATCGTCGGCAGATCAATCAGGCTTCTTCTCAATCGGGCTTCTTCTGCGCGATCGCCGGCTCCGGCGCCGCGGGTGCCGGAGCCGGCTCGGGCGCGACTATCGGCGCAACCACCGGCGCGGCCGGCGGCGGCGCGACAGCGGTCTTGGCCGCCACGCTCGGCGCGGCGCGCGCGATACGCGGTCCGAAACCGAACGAGCCCTCGCCGTGCGCCGAAACGATCATCCGCACCATACTGCCGGGCACCATCAGTTCCAGCGACAGATCGCGTCCGTCGGAAGTGCGGCCTTCCAGGGTCATTTCGATGAACGCGCCGCCGGTGTCGATCTCCTTGCACAGCACGTGCGCGCCGGCCGGACCGTCGAGCAGATAGGGACGAATCGCTTCGCCGAGCACCTCCAGCGCTTGCGGGAAGAAGAAAACGGCGTACCCCTGTGTATCGTTCATCATCGCTCCGATCAGGACGGGTGCTGGTTACGGGGGCGGCGGTCGGGCCGCGATCAGCGCAACTCGATCCGCAATTGCGCGGCCGCTTCGCGCGCCTTGGCGCGGGCGTCCTCGACATCCGCGCCCAGGGCCAGGGTCACCGCGACGCGGCGATGGCCTTCCACGCGCGGCTTGCCGAACAAACGCAGTTGAGTGTCGACCTGGCCCAGCGCGGTATCGACGCCGGAGAACACCGGCACGCCGTGGCCCTGCGCCAGCACCGCGCACGAAGCCGAAGCGCCGTGTTCGCGGATGGTCGGAATCGGCAGGCCGAGGATCGCGCGCGCATGCAGGGCGAATTCGCTCAAGTCTTGCGAAATCAGGGTGACCAGACCGGTGTCGTGCGGGCGCGGCGAGACCTCGCTGAACCAGACCTCATCGCCCTTGACGAACAGTTCGACGCCGAACACGCCCAAGCCGCCCAGATCGTCGGTGATGATGCGCGCGATTTCCTGCGCGCGCGCCAGCGCGACCGGGTTCATCGGTTGCGGCTGCCAGCTCTCGCGGTAGTCTCCGTCGCGTTGCAGATGGCCGATGGGCGCGCAGAAGGTCGTGCCCGCGGCGTGGCGCACGGTCAGCAGCGTGATTTCGTAATCGAAGTCGATGAAGCCCTCGACGATGACCCGGCCGGCGCCGGCGCGGCCGCCGGTCTGGGCGTAGTCCCAGGCCTTGTCGATGTCGCCGGGATTGCGCACCAGGCTTTGGCCTTTTCCCGAGGACGACATCACCGGCTTGATCACGCACGGCAGACCGAGTTCGGCCACCGCGTTGCGGTAGTCCTCGACGCTGTCGACGAAGCGATACGGCGAGGTCGGCAGTTTCAGCGTTTCGGCGGCGAGACGGCGGATGCCTTCGCGGTCCATGGTCAGGCGCGCGGCGCGCGCGGTCGGGATGATCCTGGTAGAAGCGGGCCTCGTATCGGTGCCGCGCTCGGCGAATTCGCGCTCCAGCTCGACCAGGGTCTGGGTGTGGATGGCCTCGATCTCCGGCACGATCAGGTTCGGCCGCTCGGCCGCGATCAACGCGCGCACGGCCTGGCCGTCGAGCATGTCGAGCACATGGCTGCGATGGGCGACCTGCATCGCCGGCGCGTCGGCGTAACGGTCGGCGGCGATCACCTCCACGCCGAAGCGCTGCAGCTCGATCGCCACCTCCTTGCCCAGTTCGCCCGAACCGAGCAGAAGCACGCGAAAAGCGTGCGGGGACAACGGCGTACCGAGCGTGGTCATAGCGGCAACCTCGAAGCGTGGGGATGAGCCTAGTCTAACTTTCCCGCGCCGGTCCCAGGCCGCGGACTATGGCGGGAATGGCCCGCATGCGATGCTGTAAGCATGCCCGCCTCCCCCGTTCGGCACGGTTCCAGTGCCGCCTCGACCGCTCCCGAGACCGTGCCCGCCGCGCGCGCGCAACGGCCGTGGCGTTGGCGGGTATTGGCGATCGCGGCCCTGGCGGCGGCGTTGCTCGGCGGTGGGGTAGTGGTCTCCTGTTCGCGCCGGTCCGGCCCGCCCGAGCCCGGCACCAGCCAGCTCAGCGGAATGCTGCTGGACCCGCAGTTGTCGGAAATCAGCGGCCTGGCCGCGTCGCGCCGGCACCCGGACGTGCTGTGGATGCACGACGACGGCGGCAATCCCGAGCGGCTGTTCGCGGTCTCCAACCAGGGCGACCGCCTGGCGACCCTGCGCATCGAGGGCGTGACCAAGACCGACTGGGAAGACATCGCCGCCTTCGAGCTCGATGGCCGCTCTTATCTGCTGATCGCCGACACCGGCGACAACGGCGGGCTGCGCCGCAGCCTGCAACTGCACGTGATCGAAGAACCCGACAAGATCGAGAACGCGCGGCTCAAGCCGGCCTGGTCGATCGCCTTCCGCTGGCCCGACGGCGCGCGCGATTGCGAGGCGGTGGCGGTCGACGTGGCGCGCAAGCGGGTGCTGCTGATTTCCAAGAAGCGGCAACCGCCGGAACTGTTCTCGCTGCCGCTGATGCCGGCCGGCAACGCCCTGCAGACCGCGACCAAGCTCGGCGAGCTGTCGGGGATTCCGCAAGCCGACGCGGAACTGCGCAAATCCAACCCGACCCGGGCGCGGCTGCAGGGCCAGGTCACCGCAGCCGATATTTCGCCCGACGGCAACACCCTGGCGGTGATGACCTACCGCTATGTGCTGCTGTACCCGCGCCGCCCGGGCCAGAGCTGGGCGCAGGCGGTGGCGGCCTCACCGCGGGTCAGCGACCTGCCCTGGCTGCCGCAGGCCGAAGCGCTGGGCTGGGCCGCCGATGGCCGCAGCCTGTATGCGACCGGCGAGTTCATTCCGGCGCCGTTGTATCGGATCGCGCCGTAGGTACTCGGGGCTCGGGGCGGTTTTACCGTGCCTTACGAGGCCTTTTGTGGGAGGGGCTTTAGCTCTCGCGCTTTTGGCTCAGCTCATCGCTACCGGATCGAAGAGCGTCGGGCCTAGGCCCTCCCACAAAAGCCATCGCGGCTGACGAGGCCTTTTGTGGGAGGGGCTTTAGCCCCGACGCTTTTCGATCAGCTCAGCTCGGCCCTTCGGTTCGGACCGAAACGCGTCGGGGCTGAAGCCTCTCCCATAAAAACCCCCTCCTCCAACCAGGGCCCGCTTTTCCAAGCGCCACCCCACAGCCCCCGTTACCGACGAACGGTCGCGCAAATTTGATATCAATCTGATATCAATATCTCAGACCAACAACGAGACGCGGCCATGAAAGAGAACCCCACCCAATCCCTTTCCGGCATCCCGGTCCTGCTCGGCAGCCTCGCCGCCGGGGCCCTGGCCGCCTTCGGATTCTTCGGCGGCCTCGACAGCGGCCACGCTCTGGGCGTCGTGCTGTCGGTGTTGCTCGGGGCGGGCGTGTTCTTCGTCCTGTCCGGCCTGTACAAGATCGAGCCCAACCAAGCCGCGGTGCTGAGCCTGTTCGGCAAGTACGTAGGCACGGTCAAGGAAAACGGTCTGCGTTGGAACAACCCGCTGTACGCCAAGCGCAAAGTCAGCCAGCGCGTGCGCAATTTCGAAAGCGGCAAGCTCAAGGTCAACGAGCTCGACGGCAGCCCGATCGAGATCGCCGCGGTGATCGTCTGGCAGGTGGTCGATTCGGCCGAGGCGGTCTACAACGTCGACGACTACGAAACCTTCGTCCACATCCAGTCCGAATCGGCGCTGCGCGCGATGGCCACCAGCTATCCCTACGACCAGCACGAAGACGGCCAGCTCTCGCTGCGCAGCCACGCCAGCGAGATTTCGCTGCACCTCAAGCAGGAACTGCAGGATCGCCTGGCCGATGCCGGCGTCAACGTGGTCGACGCGCGCATCAGCCACCTGGCCTACGCCGCCGAGATCGCCCACGCCATGCTGCAGCGCCAGCAGGCCAACGCAGTGATCGCCGCGCGCACGCGCATCGTCGCCGGCGCGGTCGGCATGGTCGAAATGGCCCTGGCCGAGCTGCAGAAGAACGGCGTGGTGCAGTTGGACGAAGAGCGCAAGGCGCAGATGGTGAGCAATCTGCTGGTGGTGTTGTGCGGCGACCGCAGCGCCCAGCCGATCGTCAACGCCGGCACCTTGTACTGAGGGCGCGCGCATGACCACGACCCTCAACGATTTCATCCTGCCCGGCGCGATGGTGATCAGCGCGGTGCCGATCCTGGTCGCGGCGGTGCTGGTCGCGCGCGGCCATCTGCATCTGGTCAACGGACTGGACGCCTCGCGCCTGCGCGATCCGGCCGCCACCGCGGCGCGTCTGGGCCGGCTGCTGGCGATGGTCGCCATCGCCCTGTTGTCGTCCGCGCTAGGCTACTACTGGGCCGCCGGCGACCAGACCCGCACGATCGGGGTCACCATCGCCCTGCTGGTGGTGGTCAACGGCCTGGCGGTGGCGTTGATGCTGGCCACATCCAAGGCGCGGCGCGACTATCGCGACGTTCCACCCGACGCGAAGGGAACGCGCGACGAGCGGACGCGCCGCCGGTGAGCGAGAAAAAAGCCTACCCGCTGCGGATCAACGCCGAGGTGCTCGCCGCCGCGCAGCGCTGGGCCGACGACGAGTTGCGTTCGCTCAACGCCCAGATCGAATATGTGCTGCGCGACGCCCTGCGCAAGAGCGGCCGGCTGCCGCGCGAGCACCCCGCCACGCCCGAGGAAGACGCATGAGCCCGCAGTGGAAACACCACGTCACCGAACTGACCTATCAGCTGTTCGAGGCGCCGATGCGCGAACGCATCCAGGCCGAACTCGATCTGCGCGGCGCGCAGGGCTGGGAGTTGGTCGCGGTCGAACACGACCCGGCCATTCTCGGCACCCGCCTGTACTTCAAGCAGCCGGCATAAACGATCCGTTAGCCATCGCGCGGCGCGGCCGCATGTCTTGGCACGCGACCGCCGCAGCGGCTAACCTGCGTCCATGCGCGGCCCCGGCACCTTGCTGATCAACACGCCCCAGATCGAACTGTGGCCGGGCGGCCTGCTGCGCGCGCGCAGCAATCACGACGCGCGCGCGCTGTCGCGAGCCCGGCACGTGCTGCGGCGCAAGCGCGACGGCCGCTTCCTCGCCGCCGACCTGCCCGAAGGCCTGCTGCCGCTGGTGCACCGGTTGATGCACGAGGACGGCATCGAGCAGGCGCTCGACGCGCTGGACTGCATCGTCGAATACCGCCGCGAAGGCTTGGTCCGGGTCGGCCAGTTGCCGCTGGACCGACTCGAAGAACGGCTCGCCGGCCTCGGCCTGGACGCGCCCGGCTACCAATCGCGCACCGGCCTGGAACTGATCGCCGAACCCGACCGCCTGACGCTGGCCGGCTTCGACCGTTTCCGCCGCCCGCTGTGGCTGCATCCGGCCGCCGCGCGGGCCTGGACCCATATGCGCGACGCCGCCTTGCGCGAGGACGTCGTGCTCGACGCGATCTCCGGCTACCGCAGCCACGATTACCAACTGGGCATCTTCGAACGCAAGCTCGCGCGCGGGCAAAGCGTGGCCGAGATTCTCACCGTCAACGCCGCGCCGGGCTACAGCGAGCACCACAGCGGCCTGGCCCTGGACATCGGCACGCCCGGCGAGCCGCCGGCCGAAGAGTCCTTCGAAGCCACCGCCGCGTTCGCATGGCTGCGCGAGCGCGCCGGCGGCTACGGCTTCGTCATGAGCTATCCGCGCGACAATCCCTACGGCATCGTCTACGAACCGTGGCATTGGCGCTTCGCGACGGCCTGAGTCAACCGCGGCGACGCCTTCGCCGTCCGAGCCACCTCCTTAAGGAACCGACTGCTTGAGCAGCTTGATGATCCTCGTCGCCGGCCCCTACCGCTCCGGCACCGGCGACGACCCCGCACGGATCGCCGCCAACGTCGCGGCGATGACCCGCACCGCGCTGGACTTGTTCCGCGCCGGCCATTTGCCCGTGCTCGGCGAATGGTATGCGCTGCCACTGATCGAACACGCCGGTTCCACCGGCATCGGCGATACGGTATTCGACGAAATCTTCCACCCGATCTCGCGCCGCCTCGTCGCCCATTGCGACGCTTGCCTGCGCATCGGCGGGGCTTCCACCGGCGCCGACGAAATGGTCGCCCTGGCGCGGGCCAACGGCAAAGCGGTGTATTTCTCGATCGACGCGGTACCGCCCGCGCAATGACGACGGCGCACGCGGATCGCCGGCGCGACGCGGGAGGCGGCGCACTGCGGCGACGACGCGATCCGCTCAGCGCGCATTAGGTTGGCGCAGGCTACAAATGGCTACCGCCGGGAGTCGGCGGGATCGTTCGAGACCCTCGATAATTCGATCCGCTCAAGGAGTTGTCATGAGCAAGCCCTGGTTCTGGCCGGCCACCTCCACGTTGTTTTCGCTTCCTTTTCCGACCGCCCGCGACGATGCCTCCACCGGCGACGTTTCCGGCTCGCGCATTCAACCCGTCGCCACGACCTGAGGCGCGAATCGTGTCGGCCCGCGACCCGCGCCCAAACGACGAAGCCGCATGCGCGGCTTGGCGCGCGCACGACCCGCAAGACCGCGACATCGACCGCGCGCGCCGCCGTGTGCTGCAAGGACTGCTCGCCTCGGGCACGCTCGCCGCAACCGCCTGTACCCGCGAACAACACGCCGGCGGCGACGAGCGCTGGATCGACGACATCAGCCGGATCGATGCGATCCGCGCAGGCAGCGTCCTGCGCCCGACCTCGGTCGCTGCCGTCGCGCAGGCTCTCGCCCGCAGCCGCGACGCGGTCTCCATAGGCGGCGCGCGCTGCAGCATGGGCGGGCAGATCGGCTGCGACGGCTCGCTGCATCTGGACATGCGCGGACTCAACCGTCTGGTCGCGCTGGATCCGGTGCGCCGGCGCGTGCGCGTGCAGGCGGGCATGTCCTGGCGCGATCTGCAGGGGTGGATCGATCCGCACGGACTGGCGGTGGCGATCATGCAGAGCTACGGCAACTTCAGCATCGGCGGTTCGATCTCGGTCAACTGCCATGGCCGCTACGTCGGCAAGGGCAGCCTGATCCACAGCTTACGCGCCTTGCAACTGGTCGACGGCGAAGGCCGGGTGCACGAACTCAGCCGCGAACATCGGCCCGAACTGTTCCGCGCCGTGGTCGGCGGCTACGGTGGCTTGGGCGTGGTCAGCGAAGCCGAGTTCGATCTCAGCGCCAATCACCGCATCGCCCGCCGCGCCGAACGCGTAGCGCTGGACGAGTATCCGGCCTGGTTCGCCGAGCGCGTGCTCGCCGATCCGGCCAGCGTGCTGCACAACGCCGATTTGCTGCCGCCGCGTTTCGACGCGCCGGTCGCGGTCACCTGGACGCGTTGCGAGGAACCGCTCACGCGCGGCGAGCGCCTGGTGCCGCGCAACGGCGACTACCGGCGCGACCGCAAATTGATCTGGAGCGCTTCCGAACTGCCGGCCGGGCCGTGGTTGCGCGAGCGATTCTCGGTGGAGGAATTGCTGCGCGAGCGCGAAGTGGTCTGGCGCAATCGCGAAGCCAGCCTCGACATCGCCTCGCTGGAACCGAGCACACGCCGCTACTCGACCTACCTGCTGCAGGAGTACTTCATCCCGGTGCCGGCCTTCGACGCGTTCGCGCGGGCCATGGGAAAACTGCTGCGCGATCACGAAGTGCACGCGCTCAACGTATCGATCCGGCATGCGCCGCCCGACACCCAGTCGCTGCTGAGCTGGTCGCCGACCGAGGTGTTCTCCTTCGTGCTCTATCACAAGCAACGCAGCGGTCAGCGCGCCGACGCGGTCGCCGGGCAATGGACGCGGCGGCTGATCGACATCGCGCTCGATCACGGCGGCCGCCATTACCTGCCCTATCGACTGCACGCCACGCGCGAGCAGTTTCTGCGCGGCTATCCGGGCGCGGAGGAATTCGCGGCGTTGAAGCAGGCTGTCGATCCGCACAAGCGGTTTCGCAATCGGATGTGGGACAAGTATCTGCCGGGTTGATCGCTGGCCGCCGGTCGCCAACGTAGCTGGGGCTGCGCGGCCGATCGGAATCGAGAGCGTCGGGCCTGAAGGCTCTCCCACAAAAAACTTCGAAGCTGCGAAACTCGTGCGCTAACCCAATGAAGCCCCGAGGTCTTTTGTGGGAGGGCCTTCAGGCCCGACGCTTTTCGCCCAGTCCGCGATCCTGCCGCGGCCATGCGCGCAACGGCTTGCAACTTCCACTGCAGCTTAGCCATCCGCCCCACAACGACCGCGACTCAATCCTGCGACCGGTTGACCTTCGGCTTGGGCCCATCGGCGATGTCCGCGATCCGCCACAAATACAGGCTCGCATAACTGCGATACGGCCCCCAGCGTTCGCCGATGTCGGCCAGCGCCTTCGGCGGCGGCATCGCTTCGAGCTTGTCGACGCGCTGGGCGCCCTTGCGAATGCCCAGATCGTCGACCGGCAAAATATCCGGGCGCCCCAGGCGGAACATCAGCATCATTTCCACCGTCCAGCGGCCAATGCCGCGGATCGGCACCAGCGCGGCGATGATCGCTTCGTTGTCCATGTGCGCCATCCGCCGCAGATCGGGAATCTCGCCGCGCGACTCGCGCGCGGCCAGATCGCGCAGCGCCAGCAGCTTGTTGCCCGACACGCCGCAACCGCGCAGCGTCGCGTCGTCGCAGCGGCCCAGGGTGTCGTGGTGCAGGCGGTGGCCGTCGATCGCCGTCTCGACCCGGCCGACGATGGTCGATGCGGCCTTGCCGCTGAGCTGCTGGAACAAGATCGCGCGCGCTAGCGCATCGACCGGATCGAAGGTCCGCCGCCAACGCGGATCGGTCGGGATCGGCCCGTTCTCGAGTTTGTCGACCTTCTTCATCCACGCCGCGAGCTTGCGGTCGCGCTTGCTCAGATATTCGTACGCGGCCGGCGCGTCGTAGCCGCGGACATGACGCGGCATCTCAACGCCTCAGCGCGTCGACGGCGTAGACCAGCCACGCCAGGATCATCAGGCTGCCGCCGTAAGGCAGCAGGCCGGTGGAGACGGCGAAGAAATGCGCGGCCGCCAGCCCGCCGGAGAACACCGCCACCCCGATCAGCGCCGCGTACAACGCGATGCGGGTCAGCGCGCGTCGCGCCAGCGGCGCCAGCGCCGCCAAGGCGATGCCGTGGCCGAAGGCGAACACCGCCGCGGTCTGCAGGCGCGATTGCGAGTGCGCATCGGCCAGGTGCGCGGCGTACGCCGACAACGCCACCGCGAGCGCGGCCAGCAGCGCGCCGGCTGCGATCAGCGCACGCAAGGACCACGGCGTAGGCGCACGCACGTAACCGGTGTGGGAATCGGAAGCTGGAAGGTTCATGCGGACGGGACACCGCTGGATCGTGGAGCGTTCACGATACCAGCCCGCGCCGGACGCGAAGATCGCCCGGCGCGCCTTTGCCGAACCGCGCACACAAAAAAACGCGCCGCGGATAACCGCGGCGCGTTGTTCGATCCGGCGACGCCACCGCAGCGGCGGCGTCGCGATGGCTGCGCTGAGTTACTTGATCGGCCAGTACACGTCGAACTGACCCAGGGTCGGATCGAAGCTCGGATCGATGCCGGCCTTCCAGGCCTCGTACGGGCGATCGGTGGTGGTGTAGCCGCGGGTCAGCGCCCAGGCGCGGACCGCGTCGCGCACCGGCGGCAGCGCGGCGAAGTTGTGGCCGCCGCTGGACGCCACGGCCACCTTGGTCGCCGGCAGCAGCTCGGCCTTGACCGGGTTGCCCGCGCCTTCGATCTTGACGTCGAGCTTGGTCGCGTCGCCCGTGCTGGTGTCGCCGACCTTGCGCACGACCTGGACCACATCGAAGGAGTAGATGTCCGAGCCGAACTCGTTGGTCACGATGCGGATCGGACCGACCGCCTGCAGACCGTTGGCGGCGATGACCTTGTTGATCCATTCCATGTTGGAGTGGATCTGGCCCTTGATCTTGTCGTTGTTGCGCTCGACCGCGGCGGTCACGCTGAGCACGTTCTCGGCCGGACGCTCGGCGATCTTCGGCGCGTTGGCCGCGTCGGTCTCGGAGAGCTTGGAATAGTCGTAGTTGGGCACCGTCGCGAGCAGGTTGCTCAGGCGGGCCAGGCCCATCTTCATGTCTTCGCCGATGTTGCTGCTGACGTACAGGCCCGAGTAGCGGCCGAGCAGGTTCCAACCGTAGTCGACGTCGTAGGTCTGGGTGATTTCGACGTTGCGGTTGTTGCGGCCGGTCGGCTTGAAGCTGAATTGCGAGCGCTTGTTGTCGCCGCGTTCCGGGTTGCTGATCTTGTAGCCGACCAACTTGCCCGGCTCGCTCTTGACGATTTCCCAGCTGCCCTTGCCCAGCCCGCGCTCCTGCGAGGAATACTCGATGCGGGCGCCCACGCCCTCATCCTTGCCGACGAGCTTGAGCTCCATGGCGGGGTCGCGCAGCACGATCGGGTTCCATTCCTTGAAACGGCGCAGGCTGTTCAACGTATCGAACACGATGGTCAGCTTGCGGTTGGTCTCAACCGAATGCGACAGGTGACGGCTCGACGGCAGAACGATGCCGACGATCAGGAATAGCGCGGCGACGATCGCCAGGGAAATCAGAATCTCGATCAGACGGGTCATTCAGGTTCTCCAGGGCCGGGCCCAGGTCGGGCCAGGGGCGCAGACCCACAATCGTAGCAAGATAAATCCCGGCAAGGGCAGCCGTCACAGCCAAGAAAAATCGCCGGAACGCCCACGGCCGGGGTTTGGCTGCGAAAAGCTTTGAACTTGACGGCTTTTTACCGGCTCGCGCGCGCATCGGCGCGCGTACGCCGACGCCGAAGCGCAAATCCGGACAAGCGCCGCCGGCGCCGGACGCGCGCGATTGCGACGGATCGGGCGGTCGCGCGCGCCGGCGCAGTCAGGGCAACGCCCTGCAGGAGCGGTGCGAGCCGCGACCGCGGGGGCGGCCGGTCGTATCGCAACCCCTTGCGGGCGTCGTTGTCGCGAATTCGCGGTCGCGGCTCGCGCCGCTCCTACCGGGAATCCCCCGGGCACGCCGGCCAGGACGCTCAGACCAACTGCAGTTCGAAGGCCTTGAGCACCGCCCGGGTCCGGTCGCGCACGCCGAGCTTGGACAGAATGTTCGACACGTGATTCTTGATCGTGCCTTCCGCCACGCCCAGCGAATTGGCGATTTCCTTGTTGGAAAAACCGCCGGCCATCAGCCGCAGGATCTCGGTCTCGCGCTCGGTCAGCGGGTCCGGGCGGTCCAGGCTGACGAAGTCGTTGCGCATGTGCTCCAGGCCCGAGAGCAGGCGCTGGGTCATCGCCGGCTGGACCAGCGAACCGCCGTTGGCCACGGCCTGGATCGCGCCGACCAGTTGCTCCAGCGACACGTCCTTGAGCAGATAGCCCTTGGCGCCGGCCTTGAGCCCGGCCAGCACCAGTTGGTCGTCGTCGAAGGTGGTCAGGATGATGGTCGGCGGCAGGTAGCCCGAGCGGGCCAGCGCCTGCAGGGCCTCCAGGCCGGACATCACCGGCATGCGCATGTCCATCAGGACCACGTCCGGACGCAGGGTCGGGATGATTTCAACCGCCTGCCGGCCGTCGCTGGCTTCGCCGATGACCTCGATGCCTTCGGCCAGGGCGAGCAGCGAGCGCACGCCCTGCCGGACCAGGGTCTGGTCATCGACAAGCAACACGCGGATAGGGGTGGACGTCATGTCAGAGCTCCTTCGCGGACCATAACGGTCGCGGTGGCGGGCAGAGTCAGATGCAGGCTGAAGCCGGCGCCGGCCCGGGTTTCGATACGCAATTGGCCGCCGTACTGCTGCAACCGCTCGCGCATACCGCGCAAGCCGTTGCCGGCGATCAGGTGATCGGCACCGCGGCCGTCGTCGCGCGCGCTCATGAGGATTTGTTCGCCGCTGCGGCGTACGTCGATCCACAAGTGCTGCGCGCCAGCATGGCGCACGGCGTTGGTGACGATTTCCTGGGTACAGCGCAGCAGCACGTGGGCGCGCTCGGGATCGTCCAGGGTCAGCGGTGTTTCGATGTCCATGCGGATATCCAGCGCCGGTACGTTTTCGGCCAGCGGGCGCAGCGCCAACGACAGGTCGATGGCACCGTTCTCGCGCAATTGGCTGACCGCCTCGCGCACGTCGGTGAGCAGCAACCTGGCCAGAGTATGCGCCTGCTGCACGTGCTCCTTGACCCGGCCCTCGGACAGATGGCCGGCGACTTCCAGGTTCAGGCTCAGCGCGGTCAGGTGATGGCCCAGCAGATCGTGCAGCTCGCGCGAAATGCGGGTGCGCTCGTTGATCCGGGCGCTTTCGGCCAGCAACGCCCGGGTCGCGCGCAGTTCGGCGTTGAGCCGGCGCTGGTCCTCGCGCGCCTGGGCCTGCTGCATGGCCACCAGCGAGCTGACGAAGACCAGACTGGAGAAGCCGGCGTAGGCCACCGACTGGACGATGGCGACCAGCAGCGGCTGGCCGATGGCGATCACGAACACCGGGATGATCGACAGATTGCTCAGGATCAGCCAGGCCACCCCGACCCGCAGCGGCAGCAGCCAGGGCAGCAGCCCGGCCACCACCATCAGCAGAATGCTGCCGATGCCGCTGTTGGAGAAATAGCCGACCCCGATCGCGCAGGCGGTCAGCACCAGCAGCAGGGCATGGTCGGCCGGCCCCGGCCGGCGCTGGCCCAGGCCGCGGCTGGCCCACCAATAGACCGCGCCGAAGGCCAGGTGGATGGCCACCCAGCGCAGGATCAGCAGAAAGAAGGTGTGTTCGCCGCCGCCGGGCAGCGAGGAGGCCGCCTCCGGCTCCAGCCACATGATCACCAGCCAGCACCCAGCCATGCCCCAGGTGAACAGTCCGGCGAACCGCATCAATTGGGTGGGAGTCAGGCGTGCCAGCATGAATGCATGCTAACGGTACGGATGCCCGGACGGAGCCGTCCAGAAGTCATGCACTTGGCGTTCGCCGCGGACGGATGCCCGTGCGATAATCGGGACGCCGGCACGGAACGCGTGTCGGTTTTTGAATACCTGGAGCCTGGAATGTCGATCGTCGTCCGCGACGTGCGTGAGCACGAGCTGGATTCCGTCCTTGCCCTCAACAACGCCGCCGGACCCGCGATCCTGCCGCTGGATGCGGCCCGTCTGCGTCATTTTTTCGACACCGCCGAGTATTTCCGCGTCGCCGAACGCGACGGCACCCTGGCCGGTTTTCTGATCGGCATGGGCGCCCGCAGCGAGCACGACAGCAGCAATTTCCGATGGTTTCTTGAGCGCTACCCGGACTTTTTCTATATCGACCGCATCGTCGTCGCCAGCCGCCGTCGCGGCGGCGGCGTCGGCCGCGCCTTCTACGCCGACGCCCAAAGCTATGCCGAGCTGCGCTATCCGCAGCTGGCCTGCGAGGTGTTCCTGGAAGGCGGCAACGATCCGGCCCTGCTGTTCCACGGCAGCTTCGGCTTCCGCGAGGTCGGCCAGCACGTGATGGAAGAAGCCAGCGTGCGCGCGGCGATGCTGATGAAGCCGCTGTGCAGCTACCCGTGGGTGTGCGACACCTACGGCGAGGCCCTGCCCGAAGCCACTTGGCTGACCCGCCCGCGGGTGCCGGTGGCGCGCGTCCAGGCCGACGCGCCGCGTCCGACCGGGACGTGCCCGTGAGCGTGGCCGTGGATTACGAACAGGCCGGCGAACTCAAAATCGGCCAGGTCGGCATCGCCAACCTGCGCATCCGCACCCTAGACGTTCAGCGTCTGACCGAAGAAATGCGCAGCCGCGTGCAGCGCGCGCCGAACATGTTCGGCCGCGCCGCGGTGGTGATCGACTTCGGCGGCCTGAGCCAGACGCCCGACGCGGCCACCGCGCAGGCGCTGCTCGACGGCCTGCGCGACGCCGGCGTGCTGCCGGTGGCGCTGGCCTACGGCACCAGCGAGACCGAACGCCTGTCGCAAGCGCTGGGGCTGCCGCTGCTGGCCAAGTTCCGTGCTTCCTACGAGCGCGGCGAAGGCGGCGTCGAACCGGTGGCCGCGGCGCCGGCTGCGGCGACCAAGCGCGAGGCGGCTCCCGCGACGGTGGCGGCCGAACCGGCCAAGACGTCGCGCTCGGCTACGACGCCTGCGGCTGCGGCTCCGTCCTCTTCGGTTGGACTGATCCAGTCCGCTCCAGTGCGCTCGGGCCAGCAGATCTACGCCGACAACCGCGACCTGACCGTGCTGACCACGGTCGGCGCGGGCGCCGAGGTCATCGCCGACGGCTCGATCCACATCTACGGCCCGCTGCGCGGACGCGCGCTGGCCGGCGCCCAGGGCAATACCAAGGCGCGCATCTTCTGCCGCGAGTTCCATGCCGAACTCGTGGCGATTGCAGGACATTACAAAGTGCTCGAAGACATCCCGAAGGAACTGCGCGGCAAGGCCGTACAGATCTGGCTGGAAGACGAACAAATCAAGATTGCGGCGCTGGATTGACGTCGCACGAACGGAGGAACCTATTTTGACCGAGATCATTGTTGTCACTTCGGGCAAGGGCGGTGTCGGTAAAACGACCACCAGCGCCAGCCTGTCCTGCGGTCTCGCCCGTCGCGGCCACAAAGTCGCGGTAATCGACTTCGACGTCGGCCTGCGCAACCTCGACCTGATCATGGGCTGCGAACGTCGCGTGGTGTACGACTTCGTCAACGTCGTCAACGGCGAGGCCAACCTCAAGCAGGCGCTGATCAAGGACAAGCGTTTCGAGAATCTGTTCATCCTGGCCGCCTCGCAGACGCGCGACAAAGACGCGCTGACCAAGGAAGGCGTGCAGAAGGTGCTCGAGGATCTGGCCGCGGAAGGTTTCGACTACATCGTCTGCGATTCGCCGGCCGGCATCGAAAAAGGCGCGTTCCTGGCCATGTACTTCGCCGATCAGGCGGTGGTGGTGGTCAATCCGGAAGTCTCCTCGGTGCGCGACTCCGACCGCATCCTGGGCCTGCTGTCGTCCAAGACCCGCCGCGCCGAGAACGGCGAGCGCGTCAAGGAACACCTGCTGCTGACCCGCTACAGCCCCAAGCGGGTCGAGGATCAGGAGATGCTGAGCATCGGCGATGTCGAGGAAATCCTCGGTCTGAAGACCATCGGCGTGATCCCCGAATCCGGCGACGTGCTCAACGCCTCCAACAAGGGCGAGCCGGTGATCCTGGAAGCCGAATCCGACGCTGCGCAGGCCTACGACGATGCCGTCGCCCGCCTGCTCGGCGACACCCGTCCGATGCGCTTCACCCAAGTGGAAAAGAAGGGCTTCTTCACCAAGCTGTTCGGAGGCTGAGCTTATGGGTCTGTTCGACTTCCTGCTGGCCAAGAAACCCACCGCCAACGTCGCCAAGGAGCGGCTACGCATCATCGTCGCGCACGAGCGCGCCGGTCGCGGCGGTGGTCCCGACTATCTGCCGATGCTGCAGCGCGAGTTGCTCGAGGTGATCCGCAAGTACGTCAACGTCGACGCAGAATCGGTCAAGGTCGATCTGATCGGCGAAGGCGACAACAAGGTGCTCGACATTTCCGTCGCATTGCCGGAAAACCCGAGCCCGGCGCAGGCATGACGAGCGAGCGGCCGGCCTCCCGGCCGCCGTCGTCTTCGTCGCGCCCCTGCAGGCGCGGCGCGAGCCGCGACCCACCGAAGTTACGTACGTCAGCGTCACACCCCAAAGCCAGCAAACACCAAGCGCTGACCAGCGCCCCCGCGCCGCAGCAACACCCCGCGGCATTCAACTCATATCCATTCGCGCCCCGCGACCCGAAGGCCCCCACACGGGCCACCTTCCCGAACCCCGCCCCATGCTCACCCTGTCCGACATCGCCTTCGAAGACGTCGCCGCCCTGCTCGCGCGCTACGACCTGCGCCTGGAGCGCGTGGCCGACGGCGAACCGATCCCGGGCAGCTATTGGGGCGAATGCGAAGCCGGGCTGATCGGCAGCACCGTCTACGCGCGCGGCGACACGCCCGTGCACTCGCTCCTGCACGAAGCCTGTCACCTGATCGTGCTGCCGCCGCAGCGGCGCGCGCTGGTGCACACCGACGCGACCGATTCGATCGAAGAGGAAGACGCGGTCTGCGTGCTGCAGTCGCTGCTCGGCGATGCGATTCCCGGCGCCGGACGCGAACGCATCCTCGCCGACATGGATCAATGGGGCTACAGCTTCCGGCTGGGCTCGGCGCGCGCGTATGTCGAGCAGGATGCGGAGACTTCGTGGCAGTGGTTGGCCGCGCGTGGATTGGTAACGCTGCCCGGGCGTACTTTGGTTCTGTAGGCCCCTCGCAACTGACCCAACGACCTGGGTCGATCTCCAGGACCTAAGCGGCGAACCGGGTAACCTGCCTGCCGCCGCCCTGCGCGGATGCGGAAGCGGCGTAGGCCGCCGCGGTGCCCACACCGAAGGCAACCAGAATGTCCGGCAAAAGATTCCGCCTGAAGACCGGCGATGTGTTCAGCATCAAGCTGCGCGAGGATTTGTTCACGCTCGCGCAGGTCCGCGAGAACCATCTGATCCAGTTCTTCGATATCGCCGGCGAGGATGCTCGCTGGAACGGCGTGGATTTGAACGCAGCCGATGCGTTGTTCTGCATCTACGTCGCCGACCAGCGAATCCGATCGCTGATCGACGCGATCGTTCCGGCCGAACGTGTCGCTCCGAGCGCGCGGCCGACGCCCAGACTGATGCTGAGCGCGTTCCCGATCATGGATCAGAAATACAAATGCTCGGTCGATCTGATCGAGCTGAGCGAGAGCTACGACTCGGTCGATGCCGCCGTGCTGAAAGCCGATCTGACGCCCGACACCGATGCCGACACGCTATTGCGCCACGAGTTGGCGGGGATGTGGGGCGATCCGATCAAACTCGGCGAACGCCTGATCCGTTTTTTCGAAACCCGGATCGATTGGGATCCCTCCAAGACCTTCATCTTCGGTGACGATCTCAAGCCGACGACGCGGTAGTTCCTCGTATCGATCCTTTGGATGACGGACATCGTTCGTGGAGAGGGGAGTTCGCGCATGGGCGAGAGAAGAGCAGCGGTCACCGACGCCATCCCTGGCGCCGACGCCATTCAAACTTCGCGGTCGCGGCTATCCCCATAACCGGTCCCGACTGGCACTGCTGTTGCTTCCCTTCCCCTGATGCGCCATCCAGGCGCTTACCCCCACCGAGTTCCTCTGGCGGCGCGCGCCTCAGCGCGCGGCCTGCCCGCGTTCTTGTACGGCATACGCCGCCCGCGACGCCGCGACGGGCACCGGGATGGCGTGATCGACTTCGACTTCGGCCTCGCTGATCGGATCGGGCAACGCCGACGCGGCCGTACGGTTCGGGCCGGCATCGGCCGGACCATTGATGATCACCACGCCGACCACCGCCATCGCCAACAAGGCGAACAGAGCGACGCGGGCGAGATGGGCGCCGCGCAGGCGGCGTTGGACGCGGGCCGGCGCGCGCTCGCGCGCCCAGCTCAGATCGGCAGTGAACAAACAGGCGCCGCCTTCGCGTCCACGCAGCGGCAGCCCCGCCATTGTGGCCGTGTGCAACTTGCCGCCCGCGGTCCGCATCGTAGATTTCATGCCCTATCCATTGCAGCCAAGACTGAAACCAAGGGCCTGCCCCGCCCTGGCCGGACAACCGATGAACGGCTGCCCTTGGACGTCACTTTTTCCGTTTTGGCGTCACAAATCAATTCCATTTTCGTGACAGCAGTCAGAACCACACCGCCCGGTGCTGTTTCGAATCCTGAACAAAACAGTCATCTTTCCGGCCTGCGTTGCGCATGCGTAACGTGAATATCGAAAATTTAACAATCTAACCGATTACAATTAACAAAATATTTACTTTATTTCGCGACACCTGCAACGTTTCTGCCGGTATCAATCGCCTGAATTGGCGAAACAACGCCAGACGATGCCTGCCGAGTAACCGTTTTCAGCACAGTCGGTGTGCCTGATCTGCGCAAAACCTCATCCACGCACACCCCGCCCGGCCGGGTCCGACGCTCCCGCCGCGGCACGGCTTGCGCCCGACTCGGGCGGCCTCTAGCCTTCTGGCTCGCGCGCAAAGCGCGGCACTATTCCGGAGAGAGCACACATGAAACATGTCCGCGCCTTATTGGCGCTCGGCGTCGCTGCGGCCGTGATCGGCCTGGCCGGCTGCAAGAAGGAACCCGTCCCCTCCCCGAGCACCAGCGCCCCGGCCGCCGCGCCCGCGGGCGAAACCGCGGATCAGTTCATCGCTCGCGTCAACGACGAGTACAAAAAGATGTATCCGGAGATGACCGCCGCGCAGTGGCTGTCGTCGACCTACATTAACGACGACAGCCAGCTGCTGTCGGCCAAGGCCAATGAGCGTTACCTGAGCCAGCTCAACAGCTGGATCGAACAATCGAAGAAGTTCGAAGGCCAGCAGATGTCGCCGGCCACCGCACGTTCGATCCAGTTGCTGAAGATCGGCACCGCGATGCCCGCGCCGAAAGACCCGGCGCGCCTGGCAGAACTGACCCAGATCGCCACGCGCATGGAAGGCATGTACGGCTCGGGCAGCTTCTGCAGCGGCCCCGGCGACACCGATTGCCGTCAGCTCGGCGATCTGGAAGACGTGTTGCGCAACAGCCGCGACTACGACGCCCAATTCGATGCCTGGAAGGGCTGGCACACCATCTCCAAGCCGATGCGCAAGGACTACACGCGCTTCGTCGAACTGGTCAACGAAGGCGCGAAGAACCTCGGCTACGCCGACACCGGCGAGCTGTGGCGCTCGGGCTACGACATGAGCCCGGTGGAACTGGCGGCGGAAACCGACCGCCTGTGGGGCCAGGTCAAGCCGCTGTACGAACAACTGCATTGCTATACCCGTTCGCGCCTGGAATCCAAGTACGGCACCGACAAGGGCCAGACCAGCGGCGGCATGCTGCCGGCGCATCTGCTCGGCAACATGTGGCAGCAGGACTGGGGCAATGTGTGGGACGTGCTGGCGCCGTACAACGAACAGCAGGCCGGCAGCCTCGACATCAACGGCGCGTTGAGCCGTCAGTACCAGCAGGTTCTCGACGCGCAGAACGCCAAGGCCGGCGAAGACCGCAATCCGCTGGAACAGGCGCAGACCGAAGTCGAGGCCAACCTGGTCAACGCCAAGCGCATGACCGAACGCGCGCAGGACTTCTACGTCTCGCTCGGCATGCCCAAGCTGCCCGACAGCTATTGGAACAAGACCCAGTTCATCAAGCCGCGCGATCGCGACGTGGTCTGCCACGCCAGCGCCTGGGACATGAACATGAGCGGCGACGTGCGCACCAAGATGTGCATCAAGCCGAATGAAGAAGACTTCACCACGATCTATCACGAACTCGGCCACGTCTATTACTACCTGGCCTACAACAAGCAGCCGCCGCTGTTCCAGACCGGCGCGCACGACGGCTTCCACGAAGCCATCGGCGACACCATCGTGCTGGCGATGACGCCCAAGTACCTGGCCTCGATCGGCATGGTCGGCAATCAGCAGCAGAGCAACGAGGCGCTGATCAACGCGCAGATGCGCATGGCCCTGGCCAAAGTCTCGTTCCTGCCGTTCGGCCTGATGATCGACCGCTGGCGCTGGGGCGTGTTCGACGGTTCGATCAAACCCGACAGCTACAACAAGGCCTGGTGGGAACTGAAGGCCAAGTACCAGGGCGTGGCGCCGGTGGAAGCGCGCGGCGAAGAGTTCTTCGATGCCGGCGCCAAGTACCACGTGCCGGGCAACACGCCGTACACGCGCTACTTCCTCTCGCACATCCTGCAGTTCCAGTTCTACAAGTCGCTGTGCGACGCGGCCGGCTACAAGGGCCCGCTGTACGAATGCAGCTTCTACGGCAACAAGGCCGCCGGCGCGAAGTTCGAGGCGATGCTGAGCAAGGGCGCCAGCCAGCCGTGGCAGCAGACCATGAAGGAACTGACCGGCGGCGAGAAGATGGACGCCTCGGCGGTGCTGGAGTACTTCGCGCCGCTGCAGACCTGGCTCAAGCAGCAGAACGAAGGCAAGACCTGCGGATGGCAGGCCTCGGCCGCGGGCGCTCCGGCGCCGACCTCGCCGGCCAAGCCGACGAACGCGCCGAAGGCCGACGCCAAGCCGGGCAAACCAGCACAGGGCTGAGCTGCGACGTATGGCGGCCGCGATGTTCGCGGCCGCCGCGTTTTTTGCTCGTCATTCCCGCGAAAGCGGGAATGACGAGCTTGTTTTCCGAGACTGGAACCAGGCGCTCGGGATTGAAGAAAAACCGGCTTCGGCCGGTTTTTCATTTCTTCCGATCTACATCGCTGCGCCGATCGTTCCGATCAAATCGCGATAGCGCGCGAGCAATCGCCGCTGTACATCAGCCACGAACGCTTGCGCCATCGCGGAATATTCCTGATCCGGCGCGGCCGCGGCGCGCAGACTCGCCAGCTTTCTGGTCGCACGCCGCAACGGCCCGGTAATGTCCGCCGGATCGGCCTGCGCCGCCTCATCGAGCGCTTCTTCCAAGTCCAACAGCACCTCGCTCAGGCGCTGCAGATGCCGGCTGCGCGCCTCCACCAGCGCTTGCCGGTTCAGCGCCATGATCTCCACGGTCCGCTCGCCGTAGGCATCGGCGTCCCCGTCGTCGAAACGCGGTCCCAACAGCGACAAATCCTCGGCCACGTGCCAGCGCAGATGCGCAGCCGGATCGCGGCGAGTGGGATCGATCAGCAACGGGTCTTCGCCGTCGCAATCGTCGCCGGGCTGGAACGCGCGCGCCGCGGCGATCGGAAACAAGTTGCCCTTGCCGGCGTTGCGCGCGGCCTGCGCGGCGATCTGCGCGGCGTTCATTCCGATCGCTCCGATCCGGTGGCCTTCGACGCGATTGCAGCTGATGCAGCTGCGCAGCAGATTGTTCCAGTCGGCGGCCAGCCACCAATAGCCGCGATGATCGGCCTCGCCGACCACCGCCGCCTTGGGCCGATAGTGTTCGATGTCCGCCGGCGAAGTCGATTCGTGCAACGACTCGCAATACGCGCATTTGCCGTAGAACAAAGTCCGCAATGCCTTCTTGACGTCCTCGCCCTTGTAAGCCTTGAACTTGTACACGCCGGCGCGCGGATCGCGGTAGTGAGCCTCGGCGCTGGCGCGTTCGCGCGCACCGGCGCCGTCGGGGTCGCTCAGCGAAGCCGGCTGCGCGACCCGGGCGCGATCGACGTACCTCACGCGCCGCGCTCCGCGTCGGCTTCGGCTTCGGCTTCGGCTTCGGCTTCGAGCAAGGCCACGATTTCGCGCAAGGCATCCTCGCGCATGCTCGCGCGCTCGGGCGCGGGTTTGCTCCGGCGCCCGCGCAGATAGCGCTCGGTGGCCTCGCCGATCAGTTGTTCGGTCGGCGTATCGCCCAGCGGCAGCGCCGACACGCGCCCGGCCAGCGCTTGGCGTTCGCGCCGCTCGCCGGCATCGAGTCCCGGCTTGCCGAGCAGGTAGGCATAACGATGCAGATGCGCGTCCACCTCGGGCCGGGCGGTACTGAGCAGGCCGAACAGATCCGAAGTCAGCAACTGATCGGTGCGCATCAGCTCGATGTTGGGCAGATCCTCGCGCAAGCGGATGCGATCGTGTTCGTCGCGGTACAAAACCTGCACCTCGCCGTCGCGCATGCCGCGCAGGCACAGCGCATCGTGTGCGGTGACGATGAACTGCACCCGCGGCATCGCCCGGCGCAACGCCGACATCACCTCGATCTTCCAGCGCGGATGCAGATGTACGTCGATCTCGTCGATCAGCACCACGCCTTGCGCGTACTCCAGATTGCCCCAGACCTCGACCATCCGCCGCATGATGTCCACGGCCATCGCGAACAGCGCGCGGTAGCCATCGCTCATGCGTTCGATCGGCGTGACCCTGCCGTGGGCCTTGACCCAGACTCGATCGTGACCGTCGCGATAAATGTCGTCGTCGCCGTGCAGGGCGAACACCTCGCGCATCGCGCGGACGACGGCGTTGAAATCCGGATCCGGCGCCCGCGTCAGCCAGGGTGCAGGATCTTCGAGCATCGCCAGCGGATCGAACAGACTGCGGTTGACCGCATGTCTGGCGATGGTTTTATGGGCGCGGAAGAACCGCCGCGCGCCGTAAGCCAGCACCGTGAACGGTATGTCGCCGGTCACGGCGAATTCGCCCAGCGCGTCGACGCTCAAGATCAATGCCTCGCCCGAGGTGGTGACCACTTCGACCGTCGGCGTCTCCGGACGGATGTCCCAGGACTGTATCTGCCGCGGCAGCAGCTCGTCACCGCTCACACGCGAGCCAGTACGCAACCGCTCGTCCATCAAGGTCAACGCCAGCGCCTGCAGCACCGTGCTTTTTCCGGCGGCATTCTCGCCCAGCAATATCGCGCACGGCGCGCGGTCGTCGAGCGAGCGCGACGAGGCCAACTGCAGTTCGACGTCCTCGAGTCCTTTGAAATTGCGGATACGCACGCGTTCGACGTACGAACCCCGGCGCGAAGCTGAGGCCGTCGGCAGACGGGCCGCCACTACGCTGCGCCGAGCATCGAAGGCATCCGGGCCCAATCCGCTGCGAAGATACTCCGCTACGACTTCGCGCCAAACTCCCTGCTGGCCGCGCAAACGCGGGATGTCGCGGACATGATCGAAGCCGGCTTCGACTTTGGCACGGCTGCGACGCGCGGTCTCCCGGCAGACGGCGTCGGCCGCAGCCTGAATCGCGCCGGCGTAGGCGAACTGGCTCATGACGGTCAGCAGTTCGATGCTGCGCGCATCCTGGGACTCGATCAGCTCGCCGATGTGGCTGAGCGTTTCATCCACCGCCTGTAATCGGTCCTCGATCAATTTGGCTCGATTGAGCCTGAGCACTTCGATGGTGGACTCGCCCTTGTCCGAACAGGCACGCCAGTGGCCGTCGTGCGCGTACACGATGTGCCGGCCCGGATCGTCGCGGCAGGGATCGATCAGCAAGGCGCCTTCGGTTTCGATCAGCTGCCGCCACGGCGTCATCGGCAACGCACGCGGCGTGTCGACCGGAAACAGGTTGCGCTTGGCCAGCGAGCATTCCTTGCAGGCCAGCATCAGATTGCGCCATTCGAACGCCAGCCAGCCGTAGTGATCGGCGCTGCCGGGCTCCTCGTTGTTCTGCGCCGCCGCCGAGATCGGACGGAAGTGATCTATCGAGGCCTGTCGGGGTTCGCTGAAAGCGCTTTCGCAGTACGCGCACTTGGCCAAGAACTGATTGATCAATGCGGCATGAACCTTCCCGTCCAGGAACAGCTCGCGATAGCTCTCGAACGGCGCCCGTTGCCGCTGGCGCACCTCGGCCGGCAAGCTGTAGAACAAGTTGAGTTCGTGCGCCCAATCCAGCAATTCGGGCTTGCGCAACGCGGGCGGTGTCGCCAGCCGTTTGACCTTTCTCATGCAGCCCCTCCCTTGGGCGCGATGGCATGCGTGACCGCCGCGGCGGCGTACGCGCGCATTATGGACATGCCGGCTCTGGCGAAACAGCGCCCGTTCCGCGTTCGCGACGCGGAACGCCGCGCCGTCTCGGGCAGAATAGGCCCCCGACGCCTTTTTTTTTGCAACTGTCCGCGGCATCCGCGGGCGCCGTCCCTGGAGCACCCGCATGATCTCGACCTTGCGTCTGTCCGCCGCGCTGCTGCTGGCCCTGTCTCCCGCCGCGCACGCGACCGAAGCGGTGGATCTGCTGATCCGCCATGCCAACGTGATCGAGGTCGACACCGGCCGCACCCTCGCCGACCGGCTGATCGCGGTGCACGGCCATCGCATCGTCGCCATCGCCCACGATCGCCACGCCGCCGATTACCAGGCCACTCGCAGCATCGACGCGCAAGGCAAATACGCCATCCCCGGCCTGTGGGACATGCACGTGCATTTCGGCGGCGGCGACAAACTGATCGAGGAAAACAAGAACCTGCTGCCGCTGTACGTGGCGCACGGCATCGCCGCGGTGCGCGACGCGGCCGGCGATCTGAGTCCGAGCGTGTTCGAATGGCGAGACGCGGTCGCCCGCGGTGCGCTGGAAGGGCCGACGATCTTCACCTCCGGGCCGAAACTGGAAGGCTACAAGTCGATCTGGCCCGGCGACATCGAAGTCGGCAGCCACGAAGAAATCGCTCAGGCGCTGGACCGGCTGCAGGGCTGGAAGGTCGACTTCGTCAAGATCACCGACAACACGCTCTCGCCCGAGTTGTTCTTGGACGCGCTCAAGCAGGCGCATGCGCGCGGTCTGCGCGTGTCGGCGCACGTGCCGTTCTCGCTCACCATCGACGAAGTAAGCGCCGCCGGGCTGAGTTCGATCGAGCACATCGAGTACGCGTACAAAGCCGGGTCCGCGCAGGAGGCGCAGATCGGCGCGATGGTCCGGCGCGGCGAGATCGACGGCAAGGAAGGTTGGAACCGCATCCAGGCGAGCTTCGATCGGAACACTGCGCGCGCCGCCTACAAGCGCCTGGCCCGCCGCGGCACGGCGATCACGCCGACCCTCAACGGCAGTTTCGTCACCACCTATCTGGATCGCAACGATCATCGCGGCGACGACTACCTCAAGTACATCGGCCCGGGCCTGCAGGCGACCTACGCCTGGCGCGTGGAGCGCGCGGCCAAGGACGATGCCGCGGCGATCGAGCGCCGTCACGCGCGCTATGAGAGGAATGCCGCGATCGTGCCGCTGCTGCAGCAATCCGGCATGAATATCCTGGCCGGCACCGACGCCGGCTTCCTCAACTCGTTCAACTACCCCGGCGTGGGCCTGCACGACGAGATGCAGCGCTTGGTCGAAAGCGGCCTGACCCTGCTGCAGACGCTGCAGGCAGCCACCATCAACGGCGCGCGCTTCCTGGGCCGGGACAAGCAGCACGGCAGTCTCGCCGCCGGCAAGGCCGCCGATATCGTGCTGCTCGACGCCGACCCATTGCGCGATATCGCTGCCACGCGCCGGATCGACACCTTCGTGCTGCGCGGCAAGGTCTACGACCGCAAAGCACTGGACGCGATGCTGGAGGACGTGCGCAAGCGCGTCGCAGCGCAGAAAGTCGCCACGAAAGCCGCGCAATAATCCCTGTAGGAGCGGCGCGAGCCGCGACCACGAAACCGCACATGCGTCGTTACCGCGGGGTCGCGGTCGCGGCTTGCGCCGCTCCTACAGGGGCCATGCGGAAGCCGCCGGCCGCCGGAGCGACAATAAGTAGCGCGGCGGTTCTCTCGCCAAACGGCAGTTGCGAAGGCCGCGCCGGCGCCGCTGTAGGAGCGGCGCGAGCCGCGACCACGAAACCGCACATGCGTCGTTACCGCGGGGTCGCGGTCGCGGCTTGCGCCGCTCCTACAGCAGCTTGCGGGTCACTTGCGGAACTTCTGTGGTGTGGTGCCGCTGAACTGCTGGAACATCGCGATGAACGCCGAGGCGCTCGCGTAACCCATTTGCGCGGCGACCTGTTGCACGCTGCGTCCTTGCTCCAGCAGCGGGATCGATTGCTGGAAACGCAGCCGCTGCCGCCATTGGCTGAACGACATGCCCAATTCGTCGCGGCAGCGCCGGCTCAGGGTGCGTTCGGTGGTGTGCACGCGGCGCGCCCATTCCTCCAGGGTGGTGTTGTCGCCCGGCGCGTGCTGCAGGGCGTCGAGGATCGGTCCGAGCAGGCGGTCCTCGCTCTGCGGCACGAAGCGCTGCAGCATCGGCGTGGCCAGCAGCTTGTCGATCAGTACCCGCGCCAGCCTCCGGTCGGCGGGCGTGTCGGGAATCTCGATGCCGCGATCGAACAGGTCCTCGACCCCGGCGATGAACAACGGATGCAGGCGCACGATCCCCGGCGCCTTGGGCAGGGTCGGCGTATAGCGTTCGGCGATGTTGATGAGCCGGCACTTCACCTCGCGGCGGTTGTGCGAGGTGTGGTCCATGCGCGGCGGAATCCATACCGCGTAACCGGGCGGGGCGAAGAACGGCTGCCCCTCGACCACGAACGCCATGCTGCCCGATTCCACGAACGCCAGCTGGCCCCAGGGGTGCTGGTGCAGCGCGCTTTCGGTATCCACCGCCAACGCCTCGTAGCGCAGCAGCAACGGCCCGGGCAATGAACGGTAGGGGTAATGGAATTGGCGGCTGCGGCGCATCTTGTCCGGGCCTCGCTACGACCTGTCTGGTTATCGGCATCTGCCGATTACCCGACATTCTAGAATAGGCCGCCCCCCGTTGTACCGGTTGTACGAAGGAAGTCCGCAATGCATCTGTTACTGCCGATCCTGGCCACGCTGATCTGGGCCGGAAACACGATCGTCAGCAAGCTTTCGGCCGGCGCCATCGAACCGGCGGCGATCTCGTTCTACCGCTGGCTGGTCGCGCTGCTCGCGCTGACGCCGTTCATGCTGCCCCGGGTCTGGAAACTTCGCGCGCAGGTGCGCCCGTACTGGCGCAAGCTGGTGGTGTTGGCCGCGCTGGGCATGGTGATGTACCAGTCGCTGGCCTATTTCGCCGCGCACAGCGTCAGCGCGATGTCGATGGGCTTGATAGTGGCCGCGATTCCGCCGATGACGATGCTGATCGGCATGGTCGTGCTCAAGACCCGGCCGTCGCCGGGCATGCTGATCGGCGCAGTGATTTCCTTCCTGGGGCTGAGCTGGTTGCTCAGCGGCGGCCATCCGCTGCGTCTGTTGCAACAAGGTCTGGGGCGCGGCGAGATGATGATGATGCTGGCGGCGTTCTCCTACGCGCTGTACGGCGTGCTGGTGAAGCACTGGGCGCTGCCGATTCCCAACGGCGAGTCGCTGTATCTGCAGATCCTGTGTGGCACGGTGTTGCTGCTGCCGGGTTTCCTGCTGGCGCCGTCGGTGGCCTTGAACGCGCACAACCTGCCGCTGGTGCTGTACGCCGGTCTGCTCGCCTCGACTCTGGCGCCGTGGTTCTGGATGCACGGCCTGCTGCGCCTGGGCGCGGACAAGACCGCGGTGCTGATGAACCTCACCCCGGTGTTCACCGCCGCATTCGCCGTGCTGCTGCTCGGCGAACCGTTGCAGGTCTATCACTGGATCGGCGGCGGATTGACTCTGCTCGGCGTGGCGGTGGCGCAGGCGCTGCGGCAGCGGCCGGCGCCGGTGCTGCTCGCGCGGGAATGCGCGGGCTGAGGCCGCGCCGCGAGCGACCACGACGCGTCCTCGCCCATGAACACGGCGCTCCCTGCGCGGCGCTGACATTCGTCATATCGGCCGCGCCGCCTCGGTGAAGCCGGGCGCTCGCGCTCCACGCGCGAGCGCTTCGCCAGTGTGAGCCGCGTCAAGTTCGCCGCGCACGCGCGCTGTTAGGGTCGCAGGCATGTCGCCGCCACCCGACACCCACCACTCGATGAAACCATTCACGCCCGACCCGCTTTGGGCGGCGTCGCAATCCCACGGTTCGTTCGCCTGCCGCACCGCGTGCGCCGAGTTCGGCGCAGATCTCGGTCGTGCCGGTCCGGACCGTTTCCCGGTTCGCTATTGCTGCGGCTGATCCCCCTTGGTCGCATGCCTGTGCCGGCCGCGGGGGGTGGCCCCCGGCCGGCTTTTTTTGGGCCGGCTTTTTTAGTTCAGTCATCCGAGCGCCGCGCGCACCGATCGCGCCGCTGAGGCCGCGGCGCGGTATGCCGATCCGCGCCGCCCCGAAGACACGCACCCCCGCGGGCCAGAGCAACAAACGCAAAATATCGGCCGGACCGGCCACATCGCGATCGCGGCGTGCGCAGACCGACGTCAACCGCAGAATTGCACGCGCCGATACAGACGAAAGCCACAAGGTTTGTTAGCGTGCGTAAGGTTTCACACCCGCCTGACGTTGCGATGGGGCGCAACGCGAAGGCGGCCTCTCGCCTGTCACGCCGGCCGGCAGCGGCCGCGGCAGATGCGGGGCGCGCATGAGGCTTCATGCGTCACCGGCCCCGTCGACTGACACGCATAAGGCGAGCGAGCGCTGCGATGCCACAACGCATCGATCGGATCAAGAACCTGGCCGCGGTCTCGCAGTTCCGCATCGGCGCGCTGTTGGTTCAACCCGACCGCCTGGCGATCGTACGCGACGGCGTATCCATCGCGCTGGAACCGCGGATGATGGAGGTGCTGATCGCGCTGGCCGAACGCGCCGGCGAGGTGATCAGCGCCGAACAACTGCTGATTGAAATCTGGCGCGGCACCTTCTACGGCGACAATCCGGTCCACAAGACCATCGCGCAGTTGCGCCGGCGCCTGGGCGACAGCAGTCGCGAACCGGATTACATCGAAACCATCCGCAAGCGCGGCTACCGGCTGGTGGCGCGGGTCAGTTTTCCGGACGACTATCGCAGCGGCCTGCCGCGCGCGGCGTCGTGGACCCAGGGCAGTCCGTACGTGGGTCTGCGTTCGTTCGATCAGCAGCACTCCGGCGTGTTCTTCGGCCGCAGTCGCGCCACCGCCGAACTGCTCGCCACCCTGCGCGAACAAGTCGACAACCAGCGCCGCTTCGTCCTGGTGTCGGGCGCCAGCGGTTGCGGCAAAACCTCGCTGCTGCGCGCGGGGGTGATGCCGCTGCTGCGCCAGGACGGCGGCTTCGACGGCTTGCACGCGCTGGCCAGCGCCTACTTCGATCTGGGCGCGTGCCGCGGCGGCGACTTGTTGGCGCGGCTGGCCCAGGCGCTGTGCGAATGGTCGCTCGACGGCAGGCCGGTGTTCCTGCCCACGGAAACCGATGGGCTGTCGCAGCAACTGCGGCAGACGCCGGGCGCGGTGCACGCCCGCCTCGACGACGCCTTCGCGCGCCGCACCGTCGCGCTGGCCGAACGCGCGCATCTGTTGCTGGTGGTCGATCACTCCGAAGCCGCGGTGGCCGCCCCCGGCATCACCGAGGCCGACCGCCGCGATTTCGGCGCCGCGCTGAGCACGCTGTGCGCGTCGCCGCGCGTGGCCATCATCGCCATCACCCGCAGCGACTTCTATCCGGCTCTGATCGAACGCGTGCCAGGCCTGGCCGAACTCAAGGCCGGCGACGGCCACATCGACCTGTTGACGCCGCGCGTGGGCGAGATCGGCCAGATCATCCGCGCGCCAGCGGCGTTGGCCGGGCTGAGCTTCGAGGAAGACCCCGACAGCTCGATCCGCCTGGACGATCTGCTGCGCGACGCCGCCGCCGCGCATCCCGATTCGCTGCCGCTGCTGCAACACACCTTGCAAGCGCTGTACGAGCGGCAAAGCACCGCAGGCGTGCTGAGCCTGTCCACGTATCGCGAACTCGGCGGGCTGGAAGGCGCGCTGGCGCACCGCGCCGAGCAGGTCTACGCGGAACTGCCGGCGGCGGCTCAAGCCAGTCTGGAGCGGGTGCTGGCGGCCTTGATCGTGATCCGCCCCGACAGCGACGCAGTCACCGCGCGGCGCGTGCTGTGGTCGAGCCTGGACGATGCGGCCGCGCGCGAGCTGGCCGAAGCCTTCGTGCGCGCGCGCTTGTTCGTGGGCGAACTCAGCGGCGGCGAGCCGGGTTTCGGCGTCGCCCACGAAGCGCTGTTGCGGCAGTGGCCGCGCGCGCGCGAATGGTCCAGCGAGAACCGACTGCTGCTGCAAGCGCGCGAACGCCTGCAACGCGCGGCGCGGCGCTGGGCCAGCGAGGGCCGGCGCGCCGATCATCTGCTCAATCCCGGCCGCCCGCTGGCCGAAGCGCGCGAAGCCGCGCGCCGCCTGCCCGACGATCTGGACGCCGACGATCTGCAGTTTCTGCACGCCTCCGAGCGCCAGCAGCGGCGCAAGCAATGGCTGCGCGCCAGCGCGATCGGCGCGCTGTGCGCACTGGCGCTGGTCGCCATCGGCCTGGGCCTGCAAGCCTGGCAGGCGCGGCGCGAAGCCGAGCGCCGGCGCGATCAGGCCCAGCAACTGGTGTCGTTCATGCTCGGCGATCTCGCCGAGCAACTGCGCCCGATCGGGAATCTGAAATTGCTCGACAGCGTCGGCAGCCAGGCGCTGACCTATCTGGAGCACATGCCCGAGGGCGACATGCAGCCGCGCGAACTGGTCAGCCACGCACGCGCGCTGCGCACAGTCGGCGAGGTGCTGATGAATCAGGCGCGCTTTCCCGAAGCGCGCGCGGCGTTCGAGCGCGCGCAGGAGGCCTCAGCGCGCGCGCTGGCCGGAGCGCCCGATTCGCTCGAGGCTCTGGCCGAATCGGGCACCACCGCTTACTGGCTGGGTTATCACGACTACCAACAGAAGAAATTCGACGGCGCGCGAATTCATTGGCAAGCCTATCTCAAAGCGTCCGAGGGCCTGGTCGAACGCGCGCCCCAGGAGCCGCGCTGGCAGTTGGAGTTGTCCTACGCGCTCAACAATCTGGGCACGCTGGCCTACAGCGGCCAGCGCAGCGACGAGGCCGGCGAATTGTTCGCCCGCTCGGTCGCGATCAAGCGCGCGCTGCTCGCGCGCAAGCCGCAGGACAAATCGTTGCGCTACGAGTTGGTCGACAGCTTGTCGTGGCTCAGTACCGCGCAGGACTTGAACGGGCAACTGGCCGCCGCGGCGCAGGGTTACGCAGCGCAGACCCAGATGCTGCGTGAGTTGGTCGACAGCGAGCCTGATGCCGACGAGTGGCGGCGCAAGTTGGCGACCTCGCTGCTGCGCAGCTCGGTGCTGGCGCTCGATCGCGGCCTGCTCGACGAGGCAGAACGCGATATCACCGAGGCGACGCGACTGCTCGCCGATCTGGTCGAGCTGCAACCCGATAACCGAGTATGGCGGCGCCATCTCGGCCATGCCTACGCGCACGGCGGCTGGATCGCGGCGATGCGCGGCGCGCGCGAGGAAGCGCTGCAGCGCCTGCGCCAGGCGCAGCGCACCCTGGCGCCGCTGATGGCCCAGGCCGATCCGCCGCCGGAATGGCGGCTGCTCGAGGCCACCGTGCGTCTGCGCCTGGCTCAGACCGATCCGGCCACCACGCAGGAACAGGCCGACACCGTGGTCGCCGATCTGCGTTTGCTGCAGCGGCAGGCTCCGGACGATCTGCCCAACCGCTCCACCCTCGCCCGCGCGCTGTCCTGGCGCGGCGAACGTTACGCCGCCGCCGGCGACGCCGCGCGCGCGCGCGCCGACTGGAACGACGCGCGCGAACTGCTGGCCGCCGCGGCGCCGCAATCGCGCGATCGCGGCGTGCTGGATTCATGGGCGCGCGCGCAAATCGGCCTGGGTTCGCGCCCGGCCGCGGCCCGACAACTGGCCTGGCTGCAACAGTCCGGCTACCGCCATCCCGGCTTCGTTGCCTTATACGAAGCCGCTCCCCAGCGACCTTGAACGACAGGAATCCGAGTAATGGCCAAGAAGAAAGAATCCGGCAAGCAGTCCAGCGACAAATCGATCGGCGCCAAGCCGGTCAAGGCCGGCAAGAGCGAGAAGAAGGGCAAAGGCCAAAAGCCGCTACCGCTGAAAAGGGACATCGAACTGACCGTGGCCTATGTCGGTTTCGGCGGCAACGCCGGGCAGAGCCGTTATTTCTACAGCTTCGCCCCGGACGTGGTGACCTTGAGCACCAACGGCCCGGTGCAGATGAGCTACATCTTCGAGCCGCAGGTGCCACAGCGTTTTCAGATCATCAACGTGCTCAGCTCCGACTCGTTCAAGCAGATCCAGAACGTGCAGGTCGCAGCCGACGGCCGCAGCGTGAGCTTCCTCAACCTCAACAGCGTGCAGACGCTGATCTTCTTCACCGTGCTGGTCCGCGACAATGAAAGCAACTCGATCGAAGCGACGGTGATCTCTTGCGATCCGCAGGTCGGCAACGATCCGCAGATCACTCCGGCCGGCAAGCGCAACAAGCGCGGTTGACGGCGGTGCGCAGGCGGCGTTGCGCCGTCTGCGCCTTTCCGATAGTCCAGGCGCGGGATCCGCGATCGGACCGGGCCGCGACTCAATTGATCTGGCAGAACGTCGCGTAATGGTCCGGCGTGTAATAGCGCGTCTCGACGATGTTCTTGCGCGCACCCATCGTCATCAGATAGACCAGCCGGCGGGTGCCGGCGGCACCGTCGTGGCGGATCTTGCCTTCCCAGTACTCCTGGCCGCGGCCGGCGTTAGGCAGTTTGCCTTCGCCGTTGTTGAACACCTGCACGTCCAGGCCGAGCCGGCCGCATTCGGCGACCGGCTGGGTCGAGGTCATGCAGAACGACATGCTGCGCATCGCCTCCTTGATGTCGGGCGGCAGACTCTTGCAGACCGGCGGTTTGGCCAGGGCCGGAGCGGCGAGCAAGCCCAGACACAGCACGGCCGCGAAGTTGCGGATGGCGTTCATGGCGATAGTCCTTTGATGGAAGAAGGAGTACGGCGCCTTGCGCGATGCGCGCGCGGCGACGCCTTCGGATCGGGCCGACGCGCGCAAGCAGCTGCGCGCGCCGGGCACCGCCCGCGAGGCGCTTACGGGATCTGACAGAAGCTCGCGAATTGATCGGCCGTGTAATAACGCTTGCCGATCGGCTTGCCCTTGGAGGCTTCCTGGACCAGATAGACCAGGCCCTGGGGCGAGCCGAGCAGACGCGGCGCGGCGCGCCAGTACTTCGGCCCCAACGCGCCGAGCTTGGGCAGCAGGCCCTGCGCGTTGTCGTAGACCCGCGCGTTGAGCTGCAGCTTCTCGCAGGCGGTCACCGGATCGCCGGCGCGGGCGCAGTCGTCGAACGACTGCACCATCTTCTGCACGTTCTTGGGCAGCGGCGTCTTGCACACCGACGGGTCGCCCGCCAGCGCGGGCAGTGCGGCGAGGGTCAGGACGGCGGTCAGCGTGCACTGGGCGAGCGTGGCGTTCATCAGGGTGTTCTCCGGTTGGGTGTAGCGCGGGCTCCGGCGATGCCGGTGTTCCGCGCTGCGACATGGGCCGCCGGCGCACCCTGGGCGCTCCGCCCGGGCGGCGCCTTACCGCAACCTTACGGTCGACGGGCCGCCGCGCCCGTCGGGCTCAGGCATCACCGAACCTCACTCAGTCCTGCTTTTTTCTCACCGCAAAAGTGCTGTCGGCATCGCGATATCGCCGCGATCAGGCTCCGCGAACCTGCCCGAAGCCTCGCCTGGCGCCGATCAAGCCGTTGAATTACCGGGAAATCCAACTTCGTAAGGTTGCCGTAAGGCGGTCGGCGGACCGCACGCCCACTGTGCGCTCACCCGGATCGCCGCGTGCCGCGTCCGGGCGCCAAGCCGCCTGGGAGCGCATGGCATCCGGCACGCAACGCCGCCCCGCGGCGATGCAGGAGCCAGGCCATGTCCGAGTCCGAATATCCCTATGTCGCCGGCGACGATTCGCCCGAATCCCAGGACGATGTCGGCCCGCTCTCGCAATTCCGCCACGGCGCCCAGGACCGGCGCCTGCTGGAAGTGGCGCGCCTGGACGCGGGCATCGCCGCCAACACCGACTTCGACGACAAGCCCTGGGGGCTGCTGTACCGCGCGCTGATCGATTCGATCGGCCTGTCGCCGGACGACTTCCAACTGACCTACCCCGCCACCCATTGGGACTGGCCGCGCGCGCAGGCCGGTTTTATCCCGGCGGCGCAGTACGATTTCTGCGCGACCGCGCCGCAATGGAGCGCGATCGGCGCCTACGTCTCCAGCGGCGACACCGTGCATCAGGCCTATCAACAGTTCCTCAACGTGATCCCGGCGCAGACCGAGTACCGCAGCCTGCGCCAGCACCTGCACGACGCCGACGACGCGCTGGTCACCGCGACCAATCACTACACCCTGGCCACTACCGCGGCCGCTTCGTGCTACGCCAATCAGGTCGGCGATCACCCGCCCACCTTCAGCGAGTGGCTCGGCAGCGAGCGCGGACGCAGCTATCAGACCCGCATCATCGCCGCGCAAGTGGCGATGAATCAGGCCCAGGCGCATTACGGCGCGCTGGTCGCGCAGTGCGAACTGCCCGGCCTGGGCGAAGCGCAACGCCGTTGCGGCGATGAGCGCCTCCATGCCCGCTTCGCCGATCTCAATCTGATCCGCCTGCCGAAGGTGCCCGATTGGCGCATCGAGCAGGACGCCGCCGACTGGGTGGCCAAGGTCGAGGCCGGTCAGGGCCCGGCCGGGGTGACCCTGGGCTTCAGCCACCGCGAAGCGCCGTACGACTTCGCCCAGACCTGGGCCGGCCGTCGCGGTCGCGTCCGCCAGTTGTTCTGGCAGGTGCGCATCGACGGCCGCTGGGAACGCATCGACGAATTCGAGTTCGACAACAAGCTGGAACTGTCGCTGGATTTCCAGGCGGTCGATCGGATCGGCATCCGCCCGGGCGAATGGTTCGACGGCGATTTCGCCCGGAGCATGATCGACGGGCCGTTCATGCCCGGCTACAGCCCTTTCGGCGGCGATTCGATCGAGACCCGCGGCCAACCGGTGTTCGGCGAAAAGGGTTTCTTCGGGCTGATCAAGAACGGCATGTGCGTGGGGTACAAGCCTTCGTTCGCGATTCGCACCACCACCTCGACGTTCCGCCGCTTCGTCGATCCGTTCAAGGCCGCGACCGGCCTGCGCATCGGGCCGTTCACCTTCGAAGCCGAAGCCGGCAGCCTGGCCGCCGGCTGGAAGGCCGACGCGGCCACTCAGACTTTTACCGGCACCAGCACTTGCCGGCGTCCGCTGATCATCGGCACGACCGTGTCGGAATTGCCGAACGCACCGGTGTAAGCGCAGCAAACTCCGCGGCTCCCAATCCGCGTGAGTAACCGCACGGGCCAATGCGCGCGGCCAGCGCGTACGCAACGGCCCGAACGATCGGCAGGCATCGCTCAGCGACGGCGATCGCCGCCCATCGTGCGGTCGGTGAGGAACCGGCGCAGGCGCCGGTTCCGGCGATCCGGCCGATGCGCGCCCGGCAGGGGGCCGGCGCGCATCGGTCGGAATTCGCGACCGCTTTCGCCGGGCGACCGGCTTTTGTAAAGGCGTCGACTTCTCTGAGAGAGCTTCGGCTTTTGTGGGAGGGGCTTCAGCCCCGACGCTTTTCGCTCAGCATCGACACCGCTTCGGGGCTGAAGGAAAAGCGTCGGGGCTGAAGCCCCTCTCACAAAAGTCTTCCCACAGCAACTTCTTCCGCTAAAGCCATAACTGCCTAAGAATCCTGCGCCTGCATCGCCGCGCGCGATTCGACTTGCAGCGCCGAGACGGCCTTCTCGCCTTCGCCACGGCGGTTCTCGGCCCAGCGGTAATGCGCGATCAACACCACCAGCACGATCAGCGCGGCCACCGCGGTCATCACGCCCATGTCGAAATCGCGATCCTCGCGCGCGCGCCAGGCCACCGCGATCAGGCTGGGCACGCCGGCCACCACCAATCCCGCGCGGAACCAGCGCTCGGCTTCGGTGTGATACGGCGAAGACAACAGATAACCCAGCACGTCCATCGCCCACATCGGCAGCGACATCACCCAGGCGGTGATCGGCGCCAACACCAGCACGACGAAGAATCCGAGCACCAGCAGCTTCAACAACACGAACCGCGTGGTTACCGGCATGCGTTGCCATCGAGGTGGACGTCCGCGCCAGCTCATCGGTTTTTCAACATCCGCGGCAAGGTCAACACGAAGAGGTAACAGCCGACGACGAAGCCGATCCCGAGAAAGGTCAGCAGCATCGAATTCATCCAGCCGTCCAACGGGGTGCTGGCGGCGCGGCGCAGGCTGGCGTAATAACCCTGGATGAATTGCGCGATGAAAGCGAACGCCAGCGGCAACAGCAAAGCCATGAGCACGCGCATGCGGCTGGCGAAACGCGACATGCGCGTGGGCACCGGCGCATACGACGAATACGCCGGCGGCGCGCCGTACGGCGCGGGCGTCTGCGCCTGAGTCGGCATCGGCATTTGCACCGGCATGGGCGGCGGCGGCGCCGTCGGCAGGTAACCCGGACGGCCGCCGCGCGCGGCCGCGGCGCGCGCCCCGGCGGTCCAACCCATCGGCTGGGGCGTCGCTTTCGGCCGCGGCTTGGCGTTGCGCGCGGTGCGAGTCAACAGTTCGTGGCGCACGCACGAGGCGCAGGCCTGGCCTGCGTAGTGCTGATGCTCGCGATTCTTTCCGCACACCACGATCAGCCCGCGCGAGGGCTGCGCATATGCGCGCAGCGCATCGCCCCATTCGCTCGAACTCGGCCGCGCCGCCGGCGCGTCGCCGAAGGCGCGGTCGAACAGCTCGCGCAATCGCTGCGGCATCATCGCGTGCGCGCTGACCGGGTTGGGCTGCATCGCCGGATTGCCGTCCCGCGAATACGCGTAGCAACGTTCGCGGATGCGTCCAGGCACGTCGGTCGGCACGCGATCGTGCGCGGGCCTGCCGCTGTAGGGATGAATACCGAAGTTCAGCAGTTGGAAGATCACCACCGCCAGCGCGAAGCGATCCTGGGTTTCCTCGCCGGCCTCGTCGAGCGCGCGGATCTGGTATTCCGGCGCCAGATAATCGGGCGTGTACTGCGGCGCGTGGAAACGCCGGCCGCGGCCCTGGATGCTGAAGCCGTCGCAATCGAGCAAGGCGATGTACAACGAAGCGCGGTAGAAGCGCAGGTTCACCGGCTTGAGATCGACCACGTAATGATGCTGCGCATGCAGCGCCGCCAGCACCGAAGCCAGATTGGCCGCCAGCGTGACCTTGTGGCCCAGCCCCACCGGCAAACCTGCGGCGCGCGCCTGGCGCTCCTGCAGCACCTGTTCGACTTCCGAAGTGGAGTCCACGTCCAGCGCCGGCATGGTGAAGCCGATGAAGCGTCCGTGGCCGTCGCGCACCACCGCGTCGGGCCAGGCGATCTGCACGTAGCGCTTGCCGCTTTCCATCTGATCGGGCAGATGCGGGCGCAGTTGCAGCATCGCCTCGATGCGGTCGGTGTAGCTCGGCGGATCGACGCGCGCGTGATAGATCTTGGCCACGCTGTCGGAATCGTCCGGCAGCAGATAGACGCTGCCGGCACCGCCGCTCTTGATCAACGGCCCGAGCCGGCTGCGGCGCGAGCCGATCTGGATGCTGCTGCCGGTGCTGGGACTGCTCATCGCCGGACTCAGCCCCGCAGCGCGATCAGCAAGGTCTTGTCGTCGGAGGTGATGCCATGCGTGCGCGGATCCTCGAGCGTGCCCAATAAGGCCCGGCTGCCCTGCTGCTCATCGACCGAGGCCAGATAGCGCGTCACCGGTTCGAAGAACGGCTGGAACAGGCCGGCGTTGTTCTTCTGCATCGCGAACGGCATGGCGCCGTCGGACATCAGCGCCAGCCGCGCCACCGGCGCGGGCACCGGCAACACCCGCAGTTGCTCGCGCCAGGCATCGCCGGTGACGAAATAGGTTTCGTTGGCGTACTCGCCGTTGGCCGGCAATGACACCACCGGCGCGGCGGCGGTTTCCCCGGCGTCCTCGCACGCCGGTTCGGCCACGCCGATGCCGTCGCCGATATGGAAGAACCAGCCGGCGCGCGCGTCGCCCGCGTAGCCGACCAGGGTGGCGGCGTAACTCGACAGCGGGGCCGAGTCCGCCGCGGCGGTTTCGATCAACGCCTCGCGCGCGGCCTCCACTGCTTGCGCGGCGACGACGAAGAACGCATCGCGGTCGCCGTCCAGCCAATCGGGCTCGCGTTCGAAACGCTCGCCCAAGCGGCGCGCCACCGTGTCGGCGACCAGACGCGAACCCACATCGCTGCGAGAAGCCGAACCCGCACCGTCGCAGACCACCGCCACCAGCGCCTCGCCGTGCGCGTGGAAGGCGCAGGCGTCCTGGCAGGGAATGCCTTTGTCGAGGTGGGAGGTTCCGGTCGCCGATGCCGCGTAGATTCGCCAGCTCATGCCCGCGACCCCGGCGCTCAGGTCGGTACCGCCGACCAGGTGTCGGTGGACGGCAACTGCGCCTGCCCGCCCGGCCGCGACTGCGAGACCACCTGCATGCTCGCGCTGAGCCACAGGAACAGCTCGCGGAACTGCAAACCGTGCAGACGCTTCACGCCGCCGGGACCCTTGCCGCTGAACTGGCCCATGATCGCATCGTCGGCGCTTTCGCCGACCGCGATCGGGAAGATCGCCACCTTGTTGGCGCCCTCGGCTTCGCGCGCGCGATTGGCCGCAGCCTGCCAGGCATCGGTGGGCACGCCGTCGGACATCAGGAACAGCCACGGCCGGGTGTAGGCGATGCCGGCGGCCTTGAAGCGCTGCTTTTCGTTCTCGACCTCGACCAGGGCCAGATCGATCGCGCGGCCGGTCGGCGTGGTGCCGTCGGCTTCGAGCACCGGCGCGCTGAAGTCCATCGCGTCGCACCAGTCGCCGACCACTTCGGCATGGTCGAAACCGCCGTAGCGCACGACCAGCACGCGCACGCGCTTGGCCGCGATCACATCGCCCTTGAGCTCGGTCTCCAACAGCTTCAGACCTTCGTTCAACTGCTGGATCGGCGCGCCCATCATGCTGCCTGAGCAGTCCAGCACCAGGACCAACGGCGTGCGCTGTTCGGTGTTGTCGACCAGGGCGACGTCGGGGATGGCGGATTGATTCATGGCATTCCCTTGCTTTGGATATGGCCCGAGTATAGCCACCCACGGGCCCGGGGGAAGCGGATCGGCGGCCGTAACGGCCCACGGCGGCGGCTTTGCGCCGGCCCCGGCCACGGCGGATACTTCGGCCATGACCGAGCCCGCCGCCAGCGTCATGTCCAGCCTCCGGCCCGAGCGCGCCGATCTCGCGCCGCAACCGCTGAGCCACGCCACCGCCCTGCCCGCGCGCTATTACGTCGAGCCCGGCATGGCCGCGCTGGACCGCGCGGCGGTTTTCGATCGCGGCTGGCAATTGCTCGCCCACCTGTGCCAGCTGCGCGATGCCGGCGATCACGTGGTCGCCGACTTCGCCGGACTGCCGGTGATCGCGGTGCGCGGCGGCGACGGCGAGATTCGGGTGTTCCACAACGTCTGCCGCCATCGCGCCGGACCAATCGCCAGTTGCGACGGCCTGGCCGCGCGCTCGCTGCGCTGCCGCTACCACGGCTGGACCTACAGCCTGGACGGCGTGCTGCGTTCGGCGCCGGAAATGAATCACGCCCCGGATTTCAATCCAACCGACATCCGTCTGCCGCAATTGCTGGTTCACGTGTGGCAAGGACTGGTATTCGCCGCCTCCATCGATACGACGCTGGCCTTCGACGAATTTGTCGCAGGCATCGCCGAACGCATCGGCGAGGCCCGCGATCTGCCCGGTTACGGCCACCACCACCGGGTCGGTTACAACGTGGCCTGCAACTGGAAGGTCTACATCGACAACTACCTGGAGGGCTATCACGTCCCGCACATCCATCCCGGCCTCAACCGCCTGCTGGATTACCGCAGCTACATCACCGAAACCGCGCGCTGGTACTCCTATCAGTGGAGCCCGCTGGAAAGCGGCGACGGTTTGTACGGCAGCGGCGACGCGCTGTACTACTGGATGTGGCCCAACACCATGCTCAACATCCTGCCCGGCCGCCTGCAGACCAATCGCGTGGTGCCGCTCGGCGCGGACCGCTGCCGGGTCGAGTTCGATTTCTACTACACCCCCGACGAGTCGGGCGAAGCGCGGGCAAGGCGCGAGGCCGATCTGGCCTTCAGCGATGAGGTGCAGTTGGAAGATCTGACCATCTGCGAAGACGTGCAGCGCGGGCTCGCTTCGGGTTCTTACGCCGCCGGCCGCCTGAACCCGCTGCGCGAGAACGCCGTGCATCATTTCCAGGAACTGTTGCGCGAAGCCTATCGCGCGGCGTTTGCCGCGGCACGGGACTGAGGCCTTGAACGCCGGCGGCTTCGAGCAAGACGCACCGGCACCGGCATCCTCCTCCAGCGTTCGCGCGCGGCCGCCGCTCGGCCTGTGGGCGGCGATCGCGCTCGTGATCGGCAACATGATCGGCAGCGGCGTGTTCCTGCTGCCGGCGGCGCTGGCGCCCTACGGCGGCACCAGCCTGATCGGCTGGGCGATCACCTTGTGCGGCGCGCTGCTGCTGGCTTTCACCTTCGCGCGCATGGCCATGCGCTGGCCGCACAGCGGCGGTCCTTACACCTATGCGTATCGCGCGTTCGGCGACACGATCGGCTTCATCGTGGCGTGGAGTTACTGGATTTCGATCTGGTGCGCCAACGCGGCCATCGCGATCGCCTTCGCCGGCAGCCTCGGCGCGCTGCTGCCGGCGCTGACCGCCACGCCCGCGCGCGCGGCGGCCTGCGCGCTGGGCGCGTTGTGGCTGTGCACCGCGATCAATCTGCTGGGCGTGCGCGAAGCCGGACGCGTGCAGATCGTCGCCACCACCTTGAAGCTGCTGCCGCTGCTGCTGTTCGGCGCGATCGCGTTGTGGTGGCTGGAGCCGGCGCGCGCGTTCCGGCCGTTCAATCCCAGCGGGCAATCGTTGGCGCAGGCCGCGCACGCGACCGCGGCGCTGACCTTGTGGGCGCTGCTCGGCCTGGAAGCCGCGACCGTGCCGGCGGGCTCGATCGAAAACCCGGAACGCAACGTGCCGCGCGCGACCGTGTTCGGAACCTTGCTGGCCGGCATCGCGACCGTGCTGGCCTGCACCGTGGTGGTAGGTCTGTTGCCGATCGACAGTTTGCGGCAATCGCAATCGCCGATGGCCGACGCCGCCGCGATGCTGTGGGGATCCAATGCGGGACTGGCGCTGGCCGCGGTCTCGGCGGTGTCGTGCCTGGGCGCGCTCAACGGCTGGACCTTGCTGTCGGGGCAGTTGCCGCTGGCGGCTGCGCGCGACCGGGTGTTTCCGCAATGGTTCGCCCGCCTCGACCGGCGCGGCACGCCCTGGCTCGGCGTGCTGATCGGCAGCACGCTCGCCTCGATGCTGGTGCTGGCCAACTTCAGCCGCTCGCTGGTGCAGGTGTTCGTGTTCTCGATCCTGCTCTCGACCGCGGCCACCTTGCTGCCCTACGTCGCCGGCAGCGCGGCCTGGCTGTTGCGCGGCAAAGGACGCAGCCGCATCGTCGCCGGCTTCGCCCTCGCGTTCAGTCTTTACGCGCTGGCGGGTATCGGCGCCGAGGCGCTGATCTGGGGCGCGGTGCTGGTCGTCGCCGGTCTGCCTGTTCATCTGATCCTGCGGCTGCGACGCTGATCGCAAGCTTCCGCGCGTCAGCGCACAAGTCTGCGCACCAGTCGGTAAGCGGTC
The DNA here is from genome assembly GCF_052078715.1 of Lysobacter sp. CA199. Taxonomy (NCBI): domain Bacteria; kingdom Pseudomonadati; phylum Pseudomonadota; class Gammaproteobacteria; order Lysobacterales; family Lysobacteraceae; genus Lysobacter; species Lysobacter sp. CA199. The sequence continues at coordinate 421,659 of NZ_JBQJIL010000001.1, forward strand.
ACGGCAATGCCATCTGCGCGCAGCACGCTGCCGGTGCGGTCGCCCACCGCTTCCCCCCAGCCACCGCTTTCGAGCGGAATTCTCGCCCGGATCCCATGACCGACCAACACGACTCCCAGCGCCGCAACTTCCTGCGCGGCGCCGCCGGCGCCACCGCCGCCGGCCTCGCCCTGAACCTGTTCCCGCCCGCGATCCAGAAGGCCCTGGCCATTCCCGCCGCGCGCGTCACCGGCACCATCCGCGACGTCAAGCACGTGGTGATCCTGATGCAGGAGAACCGCTCGTTCGACCATTACTTCGGCGCGATGCGCGGCGTGCGCGGGTTCGGCGATCGCTTCCCGATTCCGCTGCCCAGCGGCAAGCCGGTGTGGCAGCAGACCACCACCCAAGGCCGCGAGATCCAGCCGTACCACATCGATACCAAGACCACGAGCGCACAGCGCATCGGCGGTACGCCGCACACCTGGCCCGACGCCCAGGCCGCCTGGAATAACGGCCTGATGGACAAGTGGCTGCCGGCCAAGACCGAGCGCTCGCTCGGCCATTACCGCCAGGCCGACATCCCGTTCCAGTACGCGTTGGCCAACGCGTTCACCCTGTGCGACGCCTATCACTGCTCGCAGCAGACCGGCACCAATCCCAATCGCCTGTTCCTGTGGACCGGCACCAACAACCCGGCCGCCGATCGCGGCGGCCCGGCCATCGTCAACACCTTCGACGACGGCGGCCCGGCCAGCGAAGGCTATTTCTGGACCACCTACCCCGAGCGGCTGGAACGCGCCGGCGTGAGTTGGAAGCTGTACCAGGACATGGACGACAACTTCTCAGACAATCCGCTGGAAGGTTTCCGTCAGTTCCGCGCGGCCGCGCCGGGTTCGGCGCTGGCCGAGAAAGCGCTCAAAACCTGGACCCTGGAAGACCTGGCCGCCGACGTGCGCAGCGGCCAGTTGCCGCAAGTGTCGTGGCTGGTCGCGCCGGCCAAGTACTCCGAGCATCCCGGTCCGTCGGCGCCGATCTGGGGCGCGGACTACACCGCGCGTGTGCTCGAAGCGCTCACCGCCGATCCGGCGGTCTGGGCCAGCACGGTGCTGATCGTCAACTTCGACGAGAACGACGGCTTCTTCGACCACGTGCCGCCGCCCGCGCCGCCGTCGCTGGACGCGCAGCGCAATCCGATCGGCGGCTCCACCGTGGAGCTGCGCGGCGAGCACCACTTCGCGCGCAGCGGTCCCTCGCACGGCAGCTCCAGCGATCCGACGATCTACTACGACCGTCCCTATGGCCTGGGCCCGCGCGTGCCGATGTACGCGATCTCGCCGTGGAGCCGCGGCGGCTGGATCAATTCGCAGGTGTTCGACCACACCTCGGTGATCCGTTTCCTGGAAAAACGCTTCGGCGTGGTCGAACCCAACATCAGCGCGTGGCGTCGCGCGGTCTGCGGCGATCTGACCACCGCGTTCAATTTCTTCGATCCCAATCACGAGCCGATCCCCAACCTGCCCGATACCGGCGACGCCGATCGCATCGTCGCCGAGCAAAGCCGCCTGCCCGCGCCGAAGCCACCGGCGGTGTCCGGCGCGCCGCAACAGGAACGCGGCATCAAGCCCTCGCGCGCCCTGCCCTACGACCTGCAGGTCGGCGAACGCGTCGACCGCGACGCGCGCCGGCTGCGGCTGAGCTTCGCCAACACCGGCCGGGTCGCGGCGGTATTCCATGTCTACGACCTGCTCGACCCGAACGCGATTCCGCGCCGCTACACGGTCGAGCCGGGCAAGTCGCTGCACGGCGACTGGAGCTTGAACACCGACGGCGCGCGCGCCTACGCCTTGCAGGTGTTCGCGCCGAACGGTTTCTTCCGCGAGTTCCGCGGATCGTTGAACGGCGTCAACCCGACCGTGACCACGATGCCCGACCTGCGCCTGCGTCGCCGCAAGCTGATCCTGGCGCTGCGCAATCCCAACCGCAAACCGCTGCGGCTCGACGTCGCCGACCAGTACGGGCTGTACGAGTCGCGGCTGGAGCGGCTGGGCGCGGGCGCGGTGCGCTATCGCGCGATCCGGCTCGACGAAAGCCAACAGTGGTACGACTTCGTGATCACCGACGCCAACGATCCGGAGTACTACCGCCGCCTCGGCGGACGCCTGGAAACCGGCGAGCACGGGATCACCGATCCGGGTTTGATCTGAGCCGATCGCATCGCGCCCAACGCTCCGCCCTTTGAAACCCGCCCCTTAGAAACCCACCAGCGCTTCCCCCCTTTGAAAAAGGGGGTCAGGGGGATTTGCTCTTGCTCCGCAATCGCCACACCGCAAGTAAAGCTTTCGCGTCGGATTGCGTACTACATGGCAGCCCGCCCTTTTCTCCGGCCAACGATCCACCTCACTCCAACACTCGGCCCTTGCGCCAATACCCCATGAAGCTGATCGCCGATTTGGCGAAGCCGCGCTCGCCGACCAGATGGCGGCGGATCGCCATCACCGCGCCGGCCTCGCCGGCGATCCAGGCATAGAAACTCGACGCGGTCGCCGCGGCTTGTTCCCAGAGGATTTCGCGGTCGATATCGACCTCGCTCAGCGGCCGCTCGGCGCCGTCATCGTTATCGTCGTCGTTGGCAGGCGGCTGCAAGCGCGCCGCGCGGATCGCGTCGATCAGGCGCTGGCCATAATCGGCCGACTCGGCGAATGCGTGCGCCGCGCGCGGCAGCCAGACGATCTGCATATCGTCCGGACCCACCAGCTCGATCACGTCGGCGCCCAACGGCACCTCGATGTAGGCGCGCACCTTGGGCGGACGCGGCAACCGGGTCAGCGATTCGAGAATGCCGGCCACCGCCGGCAACGCGGTTTCGTCCGCGATCAGCAATACCTCGCGCGCGTCCCGCGGCGGGTTCCATTCCACGCCGCCCGAGTCGGCCTCGTCGGCGTGCGGCGCCAGCAGCACCACCCGATCGCCCGGCCGCGCACGCGAGGCCCAGCGCGAGGCCGGGCCGGCATCGCCGTGCGCGGCGAAATCCACGTCCATCTCGCCTTGCTCGCAACGCAGCGCGCGCACCGTGTAGGTCCGCATCGGCGCGCGCGAAACCTCGCTTTGATTGCGGTATCGCGCATACCAGTCCTCGCCGCGCGGCACGGCCAGCTCGCCGGCGGCGTTGGGGAAGAAGATCTTGATGCGCTGATCGGGACCGAAACTGCGCGCCTGATCAAGAGCGTCGGCCGCGAACACGAACCGCACCATCGACGGACTCAACTCGATGCGCTCGCGCACCGACACGTCGAACAAACGAAACGAAATACCCTGCGCCATGAGCGGCTCCTCAACAAGAGCGGATGCACATGGCTGGGGCGCGTCGACGCAACCTGGCTGCCGTGCGGCGCCTTGCGCGCCGCCCAGCCAGCTTAGTCCTCCGCGACCTTGGTGGACTTGCCAGACTTGGCCGAATCTTCGTTTGCGACCGTAGGAGCGGCGCAAGCCGCGACCACGACATCGCGCTTACGACGCGACCGGCGACCCCGCGGTCGCGGCTCGCGCCGCTCCTACAGGGGTTACAACGAATCCTGCGGTTCGACGACGACCGCGTTCTCGGGCAGCCGCGCGCAGGCGGTCTTGGACACCGACGCCTCCCAGCGCCAGAAGCCCCAGGCCACGGCGGTCAGCACCGAGGCGGCGATCGCCAGATGCAGCGCGCTGTCGCTGAGCAAGGGCGAGATCACCCCGGCCAGCACCGCGTTGACCACCAGGCCGGAGAACGCCTGCAACGACGAGGCCGAGCCGCGCTGATGCGGGTACATGTCCAGGATCGACAAGGTCACGATCGGAAACACCAGGGCGATGCCGAACGCGCCGACGCACATCGGGACGACCGCCCACGGCACCTGCGGCGCATCGGTCCACAGGTTGTAGCCCAGGTTGATCGCCAGGGCGAGCGCGCAGAACGCGAAACCGAAGTTGACCAGGCGGTCGCCGCTGACCTTGCCGGCCGCGCGCCCGGACACGAACGAGCCCAGCACCATGCCGCCGATGGTCGGCACGAAGAACCAGGCGAACTCGCGTTCGTTGAGCTTGAGGATGTCGAGCACGAACGCCGGCGCCGAGGCGATGTAGAGAAACAACGCACCGAAGTTGAACGCGCCCGCCGCGGTCAGGCGCTGGAAGCGCGGGTTGAGGAAGATCGCGACGTAATCGCGCAGCAGCCGCTTGGGCTTGAGCGCCAACCGCGCCTGCGGCGGATGGGTTTCGGGCAGCATGAAGATCACCGCGGCCAGCAACAGCACCGAGAAACCGACCAGGAACCAGAAGATCGCCGGCCAGTGCGCCCAGCCCAGGATCCAGCCGCCGATGATCGGCGCGATCGCCGGGGCGATGCCGAAGATCATCATCACCTGGCTCATCAGCCGCTGCGCATCGTCGCCGTGCAGCACGTCGCGGATCACCGCGCGCCCGACGATCAGGCCAACCCCCGCCGACAGCCCTTGTACCGCGCGAAAGAAAAGCAAAGTAGGCAGTTCTTCGGACAACGCACAAGCCACCGAAGCCAACGTAAACACCGCCAACCCACCGATGATCACCCGCCGCCGCCCGATCGCATCCGACAGCGGCCCATGCACCACGCTCATCAGCGCATACGCCACCAGGTACACGCTGATGGTCTGCTGCATCTCCAGCTTGTCCGCGCCGAGCTCGGCGCCCATCGCCGGAAACGCCGGGAAGATGGTGTCGATGGAAAACGGCCCGAACATCGCCAGGCCGCCGAGCAACAGGGCCAACCGGCGCAACGACAAGGAACTCTTCGCGGGGATTGCGGCGGTATCGCTCATCAGCTCGCTGCTTGAGGGGAATGGGAGGCGACCGGCGGCGAGTCCGGCGGGCCTTTGAGCTCGACGAGATTGCCTTCCGGATCGAACAGATATTGCGAGGGGCCCTCGCCTTCAGCCCCGTAGCGCGAACCGAACTCGCTCAGGCGCACGCCGTGGGCTTGCAAGTGGGCGACGACGGCCTCGCGATCGAACGGTTCCGCGCGCAGGCACAGGTGGTCCATGTTGTGGCCTTCCGAACCCGGCGCAGCGCCGCCGTTGCGGCCGAGCTTGCCTTCGACGTCGACCAGGTCGATCAGCGACTGACCGGCGCGCAGCTGCACCAAACCGATCGCGTCCTGGCGCCGCTCGACGGTGCAGCCGAGCACCTCGCAGTAGAAAACGATCATCGCCGCGATGTCGCGCACGCGCAGGACCACATGATCGAGTTGCAGCAATTGGAACGGTCGCGCGCTCATGGCCGGACCTCCTTGCATGAACAGGGGCGACAGCATACTCCCGTGCAGTTCGCCGCATGGATGGCGGATTTGTTTCGATCTGTCCTCCCGCTGCGCTATAGCCTGGGCCGCCCCTGTAGGAGCGGCGCGAGCCGCGACCGCGGAGCGGCCGGTCGCGTCGTATGCGTGGTTTCGCGGTCGCGGCTCGCGCCGCTCCTACAGGGGCGGGGGCGGTCGCGGATTCAGCCGGCGCCGCCCTTACCGGGTCGAAACGGCTATAATCGCCGCCTTGAAACACGCGGTGGGAGAAGCGGTCCCGGTCCCAAGGCCCGGCCCGCTGCCGAAGGCGCAACGCCCGTAATCGCTCAGGCTCTATACCGCCGCGTGTACAAAACTCTGGAGAGACCGCCCGTCCTGGCAAAATCGGGCGGAACCGGCGCCGAAGGGGCACGAAGCGAGCGCGGACAGGAGCGGCCCCAGCGGCCAACCCCTCCCCTAGCTGCCTGACCGCAGCACGCTTTTAAACTCTCAGGCAAAAGGACAGAGGGGCGCCTCGCGTGCGGCACCGCACGTCGCCTTAGGACGCCCCCTGCCCATGACCAACGTATCCCTGCGCGATCTCGAGCACCACGACGCCTTCATCGAGCGCCACATCGGCCCCAACGACGCCGAGATCGGCCACATGCTGGGCAAGGTCGGCTACGACTCACTCGAAGCGCTGACCAACGCCATCGTCCCGGGCTCGATCAAATCGACCCAGCCGCTGGCCCTGCCGGCCGCGATCAGCGAAGTCGAGGCGCTGGCCAAGATCCGCGCCATCGCCACCCAGAACAAAGTCTTCCGCAGCTTCATCGGCCGCGGTTACTACGGCACCCACACCCCGAACGTCATCCTGCGCAACATCCTGGAGAACCCGGCGTGGTACACGGCCTACACGCCGTACCAGGCCGAGATTTCGCAGGGCCGCATGGAAGCGCTGATCAATTTCCAGACCATGGTCGCCGACCTGACCGGGATGGAGATCGCCAACGCATCCTTGCTCGACGAAGGCACCGCCGCCGCCGAAGCGATGACCCTGGCCAAGCGTTCGGCCAAGTCGAAGTCGAACGTGTTCTTCGTCTCCAAGAACATTCACCCGCAGACCCTGGAAGTGCTGCGCACCCGCGCCGAGCCGCTGGAGATCGAGTTACAAATCGGCGACGACGCCGAAGCGGCCACGGTCGACGCCTACGGCGCGCTGCTGCAATACCCCGACACCTTCGGCGGCGTGCACGACTACCAGGCCGTGTCCGACGCGGTGCATGCGCGCGGCGGCATCGTCGCGGTCGCCAGCGACCTGCTCGCGCTGACCCTGCTCAAGGCGCCGGGCGAATTCGGCGCCGACATCGTGGTCGGCAACACCCAGCGCTTCGGCGTGCCGTTCGGCTTCGGCGGCCCGCACGCCGGCTTCATGGCCTGCCGCGATGCGTACAAGCGCTCGATGCCCGGCCGCCTGATCGGCGTGTCGGTCGACACCGACGGCAAGCCGGCTTACCGCCTGACCCTGCAGACCCGCGAGCAGCACATCCGCCGCGAGAAGGCCACCTCCAACATCTGCACCGCGCAGGTGCTGCTGGCGGTGATGGCGAGCATGTACGCGGTCTACCACGGCCCCGACGGCCTGACCCGCATCGCCCGCCGCGTCCACCGCCAAGCCGCGATCCTCGCCGCCGCGCTGCGCAAGGCCGGCGTCACCGTCGCCGACGGTTTCTTCGACACCTTGCACATCAGCGGCGTCGATGCCGATGCGCTGCACGCCAAGGCGAGCGTGGCCGGCATCAACCTGCGTCCCATCGATGCGAGCCGCCTGGGCCTGAGCCTGGACGAAACCGTCAACCGAGAAGACCTGATCGCGCTGGCCGGCCTGTTCGGCGCCGCGCTCGATATCGATGCGCTGGATAAATCCACCGCCGATGCGATTCCGGCTTCGCTGGTGCGTCAGTCCTCGTTCCTGCAGCACCCGGTGTTCAACACCCACCACAGCGAACACGAGCTGCTGCGCTACATGCGCTCGCTGGCCGACAAGGATCTGGCGATGGATCGCACCATGATCCCGCTGGGCAGCTGCACGATGAAGCTCAACGCCACCGCCGAGATGATCCCGGTCACCTGGCCGGAGTTCGGCAACATCCATCCGCTCGCCCCGGCCGTGCAGACCACCGGCTACAAGCAGCTGATCGACGAACTCGAAGCGATGCTGGTCGAGTGCACCGGCTACGACTCGGTCAGCCTGCAGCCCAACTCCGGCGCGCAGGGCGAGTACGCCGGCCTGCTGGCGATCCGCGCGTATCACCACTCGCGCGGCGAAAGCCATCGCGACATCTGCCTGATCCCGGATTCGGCGCACGGCACCAACCCGGCCTCGGCGCAGATGTGCGGCATGACCGTGGTGGTCACCAAGACCGACAGCAACGGCAACGTCGATGTCGATGACATCCGCCGCAATGCCGAGAAGTACAGCGACCGTCTGGCCGCAATCATGATGACCTACCCGTCCACGCACGGCGTGTTCGAGGAAGAAGTCGTCGAGATCTGCGAGATCATCCACAAGCACGGCGGCCAGGTGTATACCGACGGCGCCAACATGAACGCCCTGGTCGGCGTGGCCAAGCCCGGCAAGTGGGGCTCGGACGTCTCGCACCTCAACCTGCACAAGACCTTCTGCATCCCGCACGGCGGCGGCGGCCCCGGCGTCGGCCCCTGCGCGGTCAAGTCGCACCTCGCGCCGTTCCTGCCGAAGACGGTCGATGGCGAAGGCGTGGTCGGAATGGTCAGCGCGGCGAGCTTCGGCTCGGCGAGCATCCTGCCGATCTCGTGGATGTACATCACCCTGATGGGCACCCAGGGCCTGCGCAAGGCCACCCAGGTCGCCCTGCTCAACGCCAACTACATCGCCAAGCGTCTGGAATCGCATTACGAAACGCTCTACACCGGCCGCAACGGTCTGGTCGCGCACGAGTGCATCCTCGACCTGCGCCCGATCAAGGACGCCACCGGCATCAGCGCCGAGGACGTGGCCAAGCGCCTGATCGACTTCGGCTTCCACGCTCCGACCCTGAGCTTCCCGGTCGCCGGCACCTTGATGGTCGAACCGACCGAGAGCGAATCGCAGCACGAACTGGACCGCTTCATCGACGCGATGATCCAGATCCGCGACGAAATCCGCGCGGTCGAGGACGGCCGCCTGGATCGCGAAGACAATCCCTTGAAGCACGCCCCGCACACCGCGACGCAAGTCACCGCGAGCGAATGGACCCACGCCTACCCGCGCGAACTGGCCGCCTTCCCGCTGCCCTCGCTGAAGCTGCAGAAGTACTGGCCGCCGGTGTCGCGGGTGGACAACGTGTATGGCGACAAGAACGTGATGTGCGCTTGCATTCCGATCGATGCATACAGGGAAGAAGTCGAGGCCTGAACCTCGCGACGCGCTTCGCGACCGCTGTAAAAAAGGCCCCGCACTCGCGGGGCCTTTTTCTTTTCCTCGTCAGCCGGTCGGCGTTCCGTGCACCGCACCGGACTCAGGCTCCAGGTCTGAAGCCGGTGACGAGTATAAGCAACACGCCCACCACCATGATGATCCCGTTGCGCACGGTCGTCAGAGGACGCAGCAAGGTGTTGAGCACGCGGTTGCGCGCCAGCGTCCCATCGTCGATGACGTCGACGATTGTCGCGTTCGTACCCCACGGCCACGGCGTGAGGTCAACGCCCTGATATTCACCGCGACTGTTCGCCGGATACCGACGACCCTTCAGATCGGCCTGCCAGGCCATATACAGCGACGGCTCGAAGTTGCCACTGACGATTCCGTTCGATGGGATAAATCCGAGATCGGCCAAGGCGCGCCGCCCCTCCTGCGGCAGGACGCTTTCGGTTTTCGGAGCGGTCACATCATAGCCGCCGATATTGACCGCCAGCGACGCGCTCGCCGCGCCCGCGGAGTCGACGCGGACCTCGCCCAGATCGATGCTTTTCAGATCCACCGTCGTATGAGGCTGCGACTGCGACACCACCGGCGGCAGATCGTTCAGGCGGTTGGCAGGCAGAACGAATTCGAAATCGTACCGCTGGGTCCGCAACAACAAGCGGTCGCCGGACCGGTTCAACTTGAGCGCGACGATCTCCTCATCGCGGCTCCAGGATTCTTCCTGGAAATCCGGCACCAGAAACGAGATGCCGGCAAGGGCCACCACGGCGATCGCTATTTTCTTCCACAACTTCATTGCATATCCGTCATCTTTGGCTGCCGCCGTGAGTGCGGTCCCAGGCCAGATCCGCGTCTTCCTCGGGAAGGCCCCGCTGCATCAACGCATGCCGCACCCGATCGGGTGACGTGCGACGGCAGGTCGATATCCAATGCGGAATGATCCGTCGAAGCAGGCGACATGCTCCAGCCCTCCGTGGGCGCTCTGCCCGCCGATCGCGTGGTGATGCGCGTCGCGCAGCTTAGTCGCCGTGCGCGGCCACCGACAAGACGTCACCCGCACCCTGGAGCACAGTCTTAATCGGTCGATGCCGAGACCATCGAGCAGGCGCGCGCACCGGTGCCGGCATTTCGACAACACCATCCACGCGCGACCCTGCGAAGCCTACTGGCCCGCCTGAGCGGCGCGGTCCGCCACCCCGCCTGAATGCGGCCCCAGACCAGCAGGCCATGAGCGTTGTGGACGATATAATCCCGCCATCGCCGGGGGGGTGATCGCAATGAACCTGCAGGAACCGCAAACGCAGGCGTTCTCCGAGCGTCTGCTGAAAGTCATCCAGACCCAGACCGAGATCGCCAAGCTCGGCCTGGATCTGGGCGGTGTGATGGGCCTGGTCGCCAACCGCGCGCAAGAGCTCACCGGCGCGGTCGGCGCGGTGGTCGAGCTGGCCGAGGGCGAGGACATGGTCTATCGCGCCGCATCGGGCATCGCCGAATCCAGCCTGGGCATGCGTCTGCGCCGCGAGGCCAGCCTGTCGGGCCATTGCGTCGCCGCCGGCCAGCCGCTGCGCTGCGACGATTCGGAAACCGATCCGCGGGTCGATCTGCAAGCCTGCCGAGCGGTCGGCCTGCGATCGATGATCGTGGTCCCGCTCAAGCATCACGACTCGGTGGTCGGCGTGCTCAAGGTGATGGCGCGCGAGCCGTCGGCGTTCGATGACGAATATCTGCATTTGCTCGACCTGATGTCGGGCCTGATCGCCGCGGCCATGTACCACGCGGCCAAGTACGAAACCAACGAGTTGTTCTATCAGGCCACCCACGATGCCTTGACCGGCCTGCCCAACCGCGCGCTGTTCTACGATCGCCTGCGCCACAACCTGGCCCAGGCGCATCGCGAATCGCGCCGCATCGGCATCCTCAACCTCGATATGGACGGGCTCAAGCCGGTCAACGATCAACTCGGCCATCGCGCCGGCGACGCGGCCATCCGCGAGTTCGCCGAACGCATGAAGCAGCTCGCGCGCGCCGGCGACACGGTGGCGCGGGTCGGCGGCGACGAGTTCGCGGTGATCCTGCCGCGCATCGAACACCGCGAAGGCGTCGCCGCGCAGGCCGCGCGTCTGGCGCAGTCGCTGCGCTTCGCCTTCGAGTTCGAACAGCGCCCGATCGCGCTCGACGCGAGCATCGGCTGCGCGATCTATCCCGACGACGGCGAAGAATTGACCGAGTTGCTGGAGAAGGCCGATCAGGCGATGTACCGGATGAAGCGCTCGAAGAAGGCCGACGCGGCCGGCTGAACCCGCCCGCCGATAACGCGCTTTCGTACCCCCGGACCGGTCGCCCCCGGCGCGGGGCCTCCCACGGCCCGGCTTCGCTCCGCGCCGGCGCCGTTTCGTCGCCGCCGGTCCCGGCTTCGTCGCGCGCCCTCTTCCACTTCGGCCGCGGCGTTCTATTCTGGCCTTCATCCGCCGACACCCTATCGGACGCCCCGTGATCCGCAGCCTGTTCTTCGTCGCCCGCCTCGCCGCCGCATGGTTCGGCCTGTTCGTCGTGCTCGCCCTGATCGCCTCGGCGATTCCGGTCGTGCGCAACCAGGACACCGGCGCGCTGTTCATGGTGGCGACGATCGTGTCGATCGTAGTGGCCATCACCGCCTTCGCCCACCTGCGCCGAGTGCGCCTGATCGCTGGACGCGTCGACGCCAGCACCATCGCCAACCGCCAACGGCGCCAGATCGAAGTACCGCTGGATGCGGACGAAACCTTCCACCTGCTCGATGCGGCGATTCGCGAACTGCCGCGCACCCAGCAAGTGGAGAGCGCGCGCGACAGCCTGCAGGTGCGCGCCAAGCTCGACAATCCGGATGCCGGCAACCCCAACCCGTTCGGGCCGAACAATCTTCACCACTGGTGGATGAGCGCGACCCGCAATCAGATCCTCGCCACCGTCGCGCCCGACGGCGACACCAGCCGCATCACCCTGATCTGCGAGCCGGAAACCGGCGCCTGGAGCGATTGGTTCCGGGTCGATCACGGCGCCAACCTGGAAAACGCCGAGGGCATCGTCCGCGCGATCAACCGCCGCATCGCCGAACGCCACCGCAACGAACGCGCCGACGCCGCGCGCACCGCGACCGAAAAGGAACTGGCGGTGGCCAAGCTGAGCCTGCTGCACGCTCAGGTCGAACCGCACTTTCTCTACAACACCCTGGCCAGCGCGCAATACCTCACCCGCAACGATCCGCCGCTCGCCGACGAGATGCTCGGCCATCTGATCGAGTTCCTGCGCCGCTCGTTGCCGCGCACCGAGGATGCGCTGTCCACGCTGGGCGATGAGTTGGACCGCTCGCGCGCTTATCTGGAGATCCTCAAGCTGCGCATGGGCACGCGCCTGGCCTTGCAACTGGAGGTGCCCGAAGACCTGCGCGGGATCGAGCTGCCGCCGATGATCCTGCAGACCCTGGTGGAGAACGCGATCAAACACGGCCTGGAGCCCAAGCCCGGCGGCGGCACGGTGTGGATCCTGGCGCGGCGCGAGCAAGATTCGGTCGCCGTCACCGTCGCCGACGACGGCCTGGGCTTCAATGCCTTGAATGCCGGCACCGGCATCGGCCTGCGCAACGTGCGCGAGCGCTTGCAACTGGTCTACGGCCCTCGCGCGCAGTTATCCATCGTCGCCAACTTCCCCAACGGCATCGCCGCCACCATCGTCGTGCCGGCGCCGCCGAGCCCGGAGAGTTCCCGTGTCTGATTCCCCCGCCATCGCGCCGGCGTTGACCGCCCTGGTCGCCGAAGACGAAACGCTGCTGCGCCAGGCCTTGATCGAGGCGCTGCAGGCGGGCTGGCCGCAGTTGCGCATCGTCGCCGAATGCGAGGACGGCGCCGACGCACTCGAAGCGCTGGCCGAACACCGTCCCGACGTCGCCTTCCTCGATATCCGCATGCCCGGCCTGACCGGCCTGGACTTGGCGGCGGCGATTCCCGAGGTCAGCCCGCATACCCAGATCGTGTTCGTGACCGCTTACGACCAGCACGCCATCGATGCCTTCGAACATGGCGCGATCGACTATCTGCTCAAGCCGGTCACTCCCGAGCGCCTGGCGATCACCATGCAGCGACTGCAAGCGCGGCGCAGCGCCGGCCAGGACGAACGCGACGCGCTGACCGATCTGGCTCAGCGTCTGGCCGCGAGCCAGGCCAAGCGCGAGGAGAAACCCGCGCTGACCTGGATCACCGCCAGCGCCGGGCGCGAAACCCGGCTGATCCTGGTCGACGACGTCGCCTACTTCCGCGCCGACAACAAATACACCACGGTCGTCACCGCCGAGGGCGAAGCCTTGTTGCGCAAACCGATCCGCGAATTGCTCGATGTACTCGACGGCGCGCGCTTCAAGCAGATCCACCGTTCCACCATCGTCAACCTCAAGGCCATCGCGGGCATCGTCCGCGACGACAGCGGCAAGGGCACGGTACGCCTGCGCAACCGGCCCGAAACGCTGACCGTCAGCCAGCCGTTCATGGCCTTGTTCAAGACGATGTAACCGTCCCGGCACCGGCCGCGGGACGGCCGCGATCGGGTCACAACCGCGCTGTCGGGCACGTCTGATTCCACGACGCCGACAGCCGGCGCGACAACTCGAACACGACGCTCAGCCGCGCCGCATCCCGGCGCGGCCAGGCCCGGTATCGCCTGCGCGTCGTCGCGGCCATCGCGCGCGACGGGCTCAGCACCAAGCTCATTCAAGCAGACCAAGGAGTCGGACATGCGTAACATGATGGCCCTGCTGTACTACCTGTGCGCCCTGCTCGGTTGCGACGTAGGCGGGACCACGATCGTTCACCGCGCCAACGTCGATGGCGTCGACGTCATCGACAGCCGGGTCCGGGTCAGCGAACAGATCGCCAAGTTCGAATGCCGCGCCAGCCGCAGCGGCCATTGCCACTACGCCTTGTTCCGCTCCGACTGCGCCGCCAAGGCGAGCGCCGCGGCCGCATCGCGGACCGTCTGCGTGGGCCGGCCGTTCGAGCGCTTCGATCTGGAGGCCGGCGGCGCGCGCGAGATCATCGACATCGCGCCGGGATTCGACGTCTGCGTGAGCGACAAGGACCAGACGACGGGGCCGGACTGCAAACCCACGTCCGCGTGATGTCGCCGTGGGCCGCCGCGCGCGTATCTCGCGGCAGGACGGCCGGCCTCGCCTGACGGCGCTGGCCGCCCTGGCCGCGTGCCGACGTTCAGCATCCGCCGCGCAGGCCCGAATGTTTCATCTCTGCAATGTCCGCCCCCTGTAATCGCCCGCGTTGTCTAGGTCATGCAAGGACCGACCGGCAGGACGGCGGGAGAACGACATGGAGCTGTTTCGTAACGACTACGACGCGCACGACGCGGACCGGATGCTCAACGGCCACCGGACCGACGCGGCGCAGACCCTGGATCACCCACCGGGCCGCGATTGCAGCCGGCTCGATCTGCTGTGCCGGCTCAAGCTGGCCGGACGCGACCCGGAGCGATTGAAACGGCGTCGACGTTCGCTGCGCGAGGTCGGCTGCTGGATCGCAGTCGCGCTGCTGATGGCAGCGGCGCTGGCCTCTCCCGTCCGCGCCGCGGCGAATGATGCCGCCGCGTCCTGGCACGCAGGCGCTTAAGCGATCGTCTGGAACACCGCGATCCGATCGCCGCGCAGCGCCGTCTCGCCGCTGCGCAACCACGATTGCCTGGCCAACACCTGAGTGCACGGTCCCAGGCTGCACACGCGGATATCGCGGCTGCGCGCCTGAGCGCGGATGCGTTCGAGCATCTGCGCCATCACGCCGCCGGTAAACGGCGTGTACAGATAGAACACCGTGGCTTGCGACAGATCGGCGGCGCGCGCATCGCCTTGTACGAAACTCACCTTGCGCAACCCCAGATCATCGGCGCTGCGCCGCGCGCTGGCCACATACGCCGGCTCCAGTTCCACGCCGATGCAGCGCGCGGGCGTGCACAGCCCGACCAGCAAGGGTACATGGCCGAGTCCGGAGCCCAGGTCGATCAACACATCGGCTTGTCTCAACGCGAGCCGGCCGATCAGATCGACGATATGGCGCGCCGGCGTAGGTTGGTAGAACACCATCTCCGGTCGCGGCGGCGCGACCTCGCCGTCGGGTTCGCTCAACTGCAGCACGCCGCCGAGCAAGGCATCGAGATGGTCGTAGGCCTCGCCCTGCGCGGCGGCGGCGCCGTCCGCCGACAGCCATGCGCGCACACCGCTGAAATCGCCAAGGCGGATCTGCGCGCGCAGGTCGCGATACAGCCGCTCGTTGGCGGCGTCCAGGCGCGTTGCCGTTTCGGCGAGGTGTTCGCGCAATCGCTCGCTCGATGGCGTATCGGGCAGGTAATCGCCCAAACGCTCCAGACGGTCCAGCGCCTGGATCCGATCGCGCAAGCGCTCCGATCGTTCCAGATCCGGGTCCTGGCCCAATCGATCCAGCAACCGGGACAAAGCCTCGCTCATGCGCTCACCAGTTCGCCAGTCCGGATTCGTCGTCGTGCTTGAGGAGAGTCGCTTGATAAGCGCTTTCCACAACGACAGATTGTCCATCGCCGAGTACCGCGGCATCAACCGCGGCAACTCGATCCGTAGCCGGTGCAGCGGTCGTTCGGCTCGTCCATTCGAGACGATCGCCTGAGCCCGTCGTCGGGTTGTCTTGCATACGCCCCTGTCTGAAATTCCCGCAAAGCCGCGCTACGGCGCGGCGTGGTCGATTCAGACGCCGCCGTCGGTGTCCGGCCATTTTCGCAACACTGGCGGGATCGATTCTTCATCGGATTCCGGCTCGAACGGCAACGGCGGAAACGCCCTACCGCACCAGGGCAGCGACGCGTGGAACTCCCGGCCTCGCCGATACGCCAGTGCGGCTCCGCAATGGGCCGGCCGCCGTCGGCGTGGTCGTGATCGCTTGGCCGCCAGCTCCGGGCGGCCGTGTCGATTCGCGCACTCTGCGCGCCCAACATGCTGCAGTGCAGCATCACATCGTGGGCGTTTTCCGCCTTTCCACCGTCCTGGATGGCCGTCGGCTGGCCGAACTTGACTCTAATGAAAATTAATTTTCTGATTATGAAAACATGTTTCGGACACTTTCCTGAAGCTTATCGACGACCGCGCAGGGGCTGGTAGCGCGGACGCACCGCAAGGCCACCCAGAACTCCCGCGCCGCACGATGCGGCGTCCGGTTCTCCACCGGCGAGAGCGCAATGACCCGACCCGCCCGACTGCAGTTGTCGCTCGCGATCGAACCGTTGCCGCTGAAGGCGCCCTTCCGCATCGCCGGCTACTGTTTCGAAGCGATGCCGGCGCTGACCGCGATCCTCAGCGAACCCGGTCACTACGGCCGCGGCGAAGCCTGCGGTGTGTATTACCTCGGCGACGAACCGACCTCGATGCTCGCCACCTTGGAATCGTGCCGCGAGCCGATCGAAGCGGGCATCGATCGCCTGCAACTGCGCGGCCTGTTGCCGCCGGGCGGCGCGCGCAACGCGATCGATTGCGCGTTGTGGGAACTGCAATCGCAACGCGAACGCCGTCCGGTGTGGGAACTGGCCGGCCTGACGCGCGCGCGCCCGCTCGTCACCGCTTTCACCCTAGGCGCGGACGATCCGGACATCGTCGCCGCCGGCGCGCGCGCCCATGCGCAGGCGCGCTTGCTCAAGCTCAAACTCGACGGCGAGGTCGAAGCCGACATCGAACGCGTCGCGGCCGCGCGCCGCGCGCGCCCGGACGTCGATCTCGCCGTCGATGCCAATCAGGCCTACACCCTGGACCGCATCGAACCGCTGATCGCGGCCTTGTCCGATCACCGGGTGATGCTGCTCGAACAACCCTTCGCGCGCGGACGCGAAGCCGACATGGATCGGCTGGACTGCCCGATCGACGTCGCCGCCGACGAAAGCCTGCAGGGGCTGGACGACGTCGAGGCGCTCCACGGCCGCTTCGATGTGCTCAACCTCAAGCTGGACAAATGCGGCGGCCTCACCGAAGCGCTGCTGATCGTGGCCCGCGCGCGCGCGCTGGGCATGAAGCTGATGGTCGGCAACATGCTCGGCACCAGTTGGGCGGCCGCGCCCGCCTTCGTGCTGGGCCAACGCTGCGACGTGATCGATCTGGACGGCCCGACCTTCCTCGCCGGCGATCGCCTGCGCGCGGTGGTCTATCGCGACGGCCTCATCCATTGCCCCGGCGATGTCTGGGGCGGCGGTATCGCCGACGCCGACGACGATGCCGCCCGTGCGGCCCGCACCACCGCCGCGGTTTCCGCCGCTCCCCTCCGCTGACCACAGGCCCGCGATCATGACCTCATCCTCCGTCCGACTCGGCCGCCGCCGATTGCTGCAAGCGGCCGCGGCCGCGGCCGCGGCCGCGCTGGCGTTGCCGATGCATGCGCTCGCCGCGAACGCCCGGCCGCGCGCCGCCGCCGACCTGAGCAAATTTTCCAGCCGCGCGCGCGCCATCGTCGAACGCGCGCTGATCATCGACATGCTCGCGCCGCTGCGCCTGGATCTGCGCGAAGACGCCTATGCCTTCGCGTTGACCGAGCAACAAGTCGCCGACTTCCGCCTCAGCGGCATCGACGTCTTCCACAACTCCTGGGGCCTGGGCGGGCCGGACGCGCGCGAACGCGTGGCCGAGCATCTGGCCGGTTGGCACGGCTTCATCGCCCGTCGCAGCGATCTGTTCACCCTGGTCGGACAGGCCGGCGATCTGGACCGGGCCAAGCGCGAGGGCAAGATCGCGGTGATCTCCGGCGTGCAGAACGCCGAACACTTCCGCCACAAGGAAGACGTGAAATTCTTCCACGGCCTGGGCCTGCGCTGCGCGCAGCTGACCTACAACAGCCAGACCGTGATCGGCTCGGGCAGCACCGAACGCGAGGACGGCGGACTCAGCGACTACGGCGTGGAGATCGTCGCGGAGATGGAAAAGGTCGGCATGCTGATCGATGTCTCGCATTGCGGCGAACGCACCACGCTGGACGCGATCGAACTGGCCAAGGGGCCGATCGCGATCACTCACTCCAACTGCCGCGCGCTCAACGATCACCCGCGGCTCAAGAGCGACGAGGCGATCCGCAAGCTCGCCGCCAAAGGCGGGGTGATGGGCATCACCGGCGTGCGCATGTTCGTCGGCGCCAAGGAACCCACCACGCTGGACAGCTTGGTCGATCACATCGATCACGTCGCCAGGCTGGTCGGCATCGAACACGTGGGGATCGGCTCGGACGCGGATCTGTACGGCTACGACGCACTGCCGGCCGATCAGCTCAAGGCGCTCAAGGCCTCGTACAAGGCCAGTTACGGCTTCCGCGAACGCATCGATATCGAAGGTTTCGACCGCCCGACCAAGATCTTCGAACTCACCCAAGCCCTGATCCGCCGCGGCTACGGCGACGGCGACATCGAAGCCGTGCTCGGCGGAAATTTCCGCCGCTTGCTCGGCCAAGTCTGGCGCTGACCCCAGTCGGTCGCGCGCCGTCCAGCAGTCCGCTACCCGGGGAGGTCACCATGCCGCACGCCATCTTCCGTCGCCCGCACAACGCGCTCGCCTGGGCCGTAGGCCTGAGCCTGGGCGCGTGGAACTGCGCGGCCATCGCCCAGGACGCGAACGCGGCCGCAGCCGACCGGCCCGCGCGCGAAACCGCCGCGCCCTCGGCCACGCTGGAAACGGTCACCGTGACCGCGCAAAAACGCAGCGAGAACGAGCGCAAGGTGCCCGCCTCGATCAGCGTGGTCGGCGAACAACAACTGGAAAACCAGCACGTCACCCAGTTGTCGGACTTGAACGGTTACTTGCCGGCGATGACCATCCAGGACGGCGGCACTCCCGGCCAGACCGCGGTCTCGCTGCGCGGCATTCCCACCGTCGGCCCCGGCGCGGTGGTCGGCACCTACATCGACGACACGCCGCTGGGTTCGAGCAGCAACTTCGCCCGCTCCGGCGCGTTCGTGCTCGATCTTCTGCCCTACGACCTCCAGCGCGTGGAAGTGCTGCGCGGCCCGCAAGGCACGCTGTACGGCGCCAGCGCGATGGGCGGACTGCTCAAATACGTGCTCAAGGATCCCGACCTGGACGGTTTCGAAGGCCGCGTTGGCGCCGGAATCTCGGCCATCGGCGGCGCCGGCGACAACGGCTGGAACGCGCGCGCCGGCCTCAACGCGCCGTTGATCGAGGGCGAGTTGGCCTTGCGCGCCTCCTTCGCCAACGAATACACCCCGGGATGGATCGACAACGCGCTCGACTCACGCAAGCACATCAACGACACCCGCCAGCGCAGCGGCCACGTCTCGTTGTTGTGGCGAGCCAACGACAAGGTGCGCCTGAAGCTGACCGGGCTGCATCAGACCGTCGACGCCGACGACAACAGCACCATCCTGCTCGATGCGCAAAGCCGCCGGCCGACCTTCGGCGAGGACGTCACCGGCAAGCCGGTGCGCGAACGCTTCGAGAAGCAGGTCGACTACTTCGCCGCGACCTTGAACTGGGATGTGCAATGGGCCGATTTCGTCTCGGCCACCAGTTACTCCAAGACCTCGACCCTGCAGGTCAACGATCTGAGCAAGGTCTACGGGCCGCTGTTCCCGCTGTTGGGCGAACCGGAGGGCGTATCGGAATTCCCGCTGAGCCTGGACCTGAAGAAATGGACCCAGGAACTGCGCCTGGCTTCGAAATCCGAAGGTCCGGTGGAATGGATGCTCGGCGCTTTCTATACCCGCGAAAAGTCGGCCAATCACCAGCAAGCCAGCGCCGAGTCCTTCGCCGGCGTGCCGATCGCGGGCCTGAATCCGTTGCTGGTCGCCGATCTGCCTTCCACTTATCAAGAGGCCGCGCTGTTCGGCAACCTCACCTACAAGTTCAACGATCGCTTCGACGTCACCGCCGGTCTGCGCTACGCGCGCAACGAACAGGACTTCAAGCAGATCATCTCCGCCGGCAGTCTGGTCGCGCCGGGCACCACGCCGGGCGAGTCGTCGGAGAACGTCACCACCTACCTGTTCGGTTCGCGCTGGCATCTGGACGAAGACAGCATGCTGTACCTGCGCATCGCCAGCGGCTATCGCCCCGGCGGGCCGAATCTGGCACTGCCCGGCGTGCCCAAGACGGTGAATTCCGACAGCCTGGTCAACTACGAACTGGGCTGGAAAGCGCTGATGTTCGAGCGCCGTGCTTCGATCGATCTGGCCGCGTATCAGATCGAATGGAAAGACATCCAGCTCTCGGCCGCCACGCCCAACGGCCTGACCTATCTCACCAATGCCGGCAAAGCGCGCAGCCGCGGCATCGAGCTGACCTCGGCGTTCAAGCTCACGCCGAGTCTGCGCCTGGGCTTCAACGCGTCCTACACCGATGCCTATCTGATCGACGCCGCGCCGGCCTTGAACGGCCAGTCCGGCGACACCTTGCCGGGCATCCCGCGCTGGACCTGGGCGCTGAGCGCGGACTACGACTTCGCCCTGCCGCGCGGCATGTCCGGCCATGTCGGCGGCGGCTATCACTGGCTCGGCAAGCGCAAGACCAACGTCGACAGCAATCCGGACACCGCACCGCTGAGCGCCAGCGGTCAGCTCAATCTCAACGCCGATATCTCCAAGGGCCGTTGGACCCTGCGCGCCTACGTGCGCAACCTCGGCGACCGGCGCGATTACACCTCGCTGTCGCCGGTGCGCAGCGGCACCACCAACCAAGTCGTCGAGTGGCAGGCCAACCAGCTGCAGCCGCGCACGGTCGGCCTGGAATTCGATCTTTGGTTCTGAGCGGCGCGCACGGACGCTGTTCTCACGCCCTCCCCGCGGCCGCGCATCCGGCGGCCGCGACTCTCACGGAAGCCCGCATGCACTTCGCCATCGCCCCCGACAACCGCAACGATGCCCTCGATCTGCCGCAACCGTATCTGCTGTTTCTCGGCGACGTCGCCCATCCTGCGTTCGCCAAGACCGCCTTCGGCCTGCGCGACTGGGCGCGCGAACGTTGCGTGGGCGAGTACGCGCTGGCCGACGCGCAAGTCAGCGTCGGCCTGCCGCCCATGTCGCCGCGGCAGGCGCACGCCGCCGGCGCGCGCGCGCTGGTGATCGGCGTGGCCAACGTCGGCGGAGTCGTTCCCGACAGCTGGCTGGAACCGCTCGCGCAGGCCTTGGCCGACGGGTTGGACTTGATCGGCGGCATGCATACGCGTCTGAGCGACGTCGCGTTGCTGCGCGAACAGGCCCGGCGCCACGGCCGCCGCCTGATCGACGTGCGCGAACCGCCACCGAACCTGCCCACCGGCACCGGCCGCAAACGCAGCGGCAAACGCCTGCTCACGGTCGGCACCGATTGCGCGCTGGGCAAGAAATACACGGCTCTGGCGTTGGCCCGGTCGATGCGCGAGCTCGA
Source organism: Lysobacter sp. CA199 (assembly GCF_052078715.1). NCBI lineage: Bacteria > Pseudomonadati > Pseudomonadota > Gammaproteobacteria > Lysobacterales > Lysobacteraceae > Lysobacter > Lysobacter sp. CA199. The sequence continues at coordinate 442,773 of NZ_JBQJIL010000001.1, forward strand.
CGTCGACGCGACGTTCCGCGCCAGCGGCCAGACCGGCGTGCTGATCGCCGGACGCGGCGTGCCGCTGGATGCGGTGGTCGCCGATTTCGCCGCCGGCGCGGCCGAACTGCTCAGTCCCAACGCTGCGCCCGAGCATTGGGACGTGATCGAAGGTCAGGGTTCGCTGTCGCATCCGGCGTATGCCGGCGTGTCGCTGGCCTTGCTGCACGGCAGCCAAACCGATGTGATCGTGGTCTGCCACGAACCCGGCCGCGACGAGTTGCTCGGTTATCCAGGCTACGCGCTGCCGTCGATCGAGGAGACCATCGATCTGAATCTGCGCCTGGGCCGGCGCACCAATCCGGCGATCCGCTGCGCCGGGATCAGCCTCAACACCTCGCAGCTCGGTGAGGCGCAAGCGCGCGCGCTGATCGACAGCGAAAGCGCGCGGCTGGGCCTGCCGGTCGCCGATCCGATCCGCGGCGGCGCGTCCTTGCAGGCGCTGGTACGCGCCTGCTTGAACGCTCCGGCCTGAGTCTTCGCCGCCTCTCCTCCACCAGACATGCCCATGCCCTCCGCCGCCGGTTCGTGGTTCCAACGTTTCCTGCTGCCCGGCTTCGCGTTCAAGGCGGTGGTGATCGGCGGCGGCTACGCCACCGGCCGCGAACTGGCCGAGTTCTTTCTGCCCGGCGGACCCTGGGGTGGAATCAAGGGCATGTTGTTGGCGATGGCGGTATGGAGCGCGGTATGCATGGCCACCTTCGCCTACGCCCACGCCGCGGCGACCTACGATTACCGCGCGTTCTTCCAACGCTTGCTCGGCCGGTTCTGGGGCGTGTTCGAGCTGGCGTATCTGGCCTTGCTGATCGTGCTGCTGGCGGTGTTCGGCGCGGCCTCCGGCGCGATCGGCGCGGGCTTGTTCGGTTGGCCGCCGTTGCTGGGCACGCTGTGCCTGATGATCGGCATCGCCGCGTTCGTCAGCTTCGGCAACGAATCGGTGGAACGTTTGTTCAAGTGGGTCTCGTTCTTTCTCTACGGCGTCTACGCGGTGTTCGTCGTGTTGGCGCTGAGCCGCTTCGGCGATCGCATCGCCGTGCAGTTCGCCGCGCCGCAGCCGGAAACGGGCTGGGCGCTTAACGGGCTGACTTATGCCGGTTACAACATCATCGGCGCGGTGGTGATCCTGCCGATCGCGCGGCATTTCCTGAGCCGCCGCGATGCCGTGGTCGCCGGCCTGATCGCCGGGCCGTTGGCGATGCTACCGGCGCTGGCGTTCTTCGTCTGCATGGTCGCCTACTATCCGCAGATCGCCGATCAGGCGCTGCCTTCGGACTATCTGCTGCAACGGTTGGGCCTGCCGCTGTTTCATAGTGTGTTCCAGCTGATGATCTTCGCGGCCTTGCTCGAAAGCGGTACCGGCGCGGTGCATGCGATCAATCAACGGGTGGAATCGGCCTGGCGCGCGCGACGCGGACAGGCCTTGCCCAAGCGCGGCCGCCTGGCCGTGGCCGGCGCGCTGCTGACCGGTTCGATCTTTCTCGCCGACCGCTTCGGCCTGGTCGATCTGATCGCCAGCGGTTATCGCGGTTTGTCCTATCTGCTGCTGGCGGTGTACGTGCTGCCATTGCTGACCTGGGGTTTGTGGCAACTGCGGCGCGGACGCCTGAGTCCGCCCGCCGCGCTGCAGCCCATCGCTTATCGACCTGGAGGACGAACATGAAGTGGTCGTACCTGAGATGTTTCGCCGTCGCTGCGCTGACGGCAACGATCGGCGCGCTGCATGCGCAGACGCCGCGGCCTTCATCGGTGCCGCCCTCGCCGGTAACGCACGCGCCGGCGCAGCCCCTGGCGGCCACCGCGCCGGCCGCGCGGCTGGACGCCAAGGACCTGGGCACCTATGTCGACGGCGTGGTCGAGTCCTACCGGCGGCGCTTCGGTATCGCCGGCGTCACTGTCGCGGTGGTCGATGCGCAAGGGCCGTTGCTGCTGCGCGGTTACGGCTTGGCTTCGCAAAAACCGGCGCGGCCGGTCGCGCCCGACGCCAGCTTGTTCCGGATCGGCTCGGTGTCCAAGACCTTCACCTATCTGGAGACGGTCAAGCTGATCGAAGCGGGCAAGCTCAAGCTCGACGCACCGGTCAACGACTATCTGCCGCAAGACCTCAAGTTGCCCGAGGACGGCTATAAACCGGTGCTGCTGCGCCATCTGCTGACCCACACCGCCGGTTACGAAGATTCCGCCTTCGGCCATCTGTTCGCCAAGGATCCGCAGCATGCGGCCTCGCTGCACGACTACCTGATCCGCCACCGCCCCGCGCGCGTGCGCGAGGCCGGCCTGCGCGCGGTCTATTCCAACTACAGCCTGGCCCTGCTCGGCGAAGTGTTGGCGCAAGTCAGCGGAGTACCGTTCGAAACCCTGATCGAACGCGACCTGTTCGCGCCGATGGGCATGCGCCGCACCACTTTCCGCGAACCCTTAGGCGCGGCCGATCCGCGCGACAGCGGCGCCGCGTTCAAGGGCCTGTGGTCGGACGGGCATCAGCGCAAGGACGGCGGATTCAAGAAACACGGTTTCGAATACATCGCCTCGGTGGCTCCCGCCGGCTCGGTGTCCAGCGACGCGGCCGACATGGCGCGCTACCTGCGCATGCTGCTCAACCATGGCGAACTCGACGGCCAGCGCATCGTGCCCGCGCAAGCTTTCGCCCGGCTCGAAGCCGGGCCGCTGTTCGCCAACGCGCCCGATGCGACCGGCCTGAGCTACGGCTTCTTCCGCCGTCAGTACGGCCAGGTCCACAGCCTGGAGCACGGCGGAGCGACCTTGTACTTCCACTCCAACCTGGTCGCGGTACCGGAACTGGGCTTGGGTGTGTTCGTCTCCACCAACACCGACAGCGGCGCGCGCCTGGCCGCCGAATTGCCGGGCTTGCTGCTGCAGCACTACTTCGAACGCGCGCGGCCGGCGCCACTGCCGGTGCCCGCCAAGGACGCGTCCGCGACGATCAAGCCCTACCTGGGCAAGTACCTCAGCGAACGCCGCAACCATCGCCAGTTCGAGAAATTGCTGACCGCCTCCAACGCCGATCTGGGCGCGACCGACGACGGTTACCTCACCCTCACCGCCGGCGATGAAACCTCGCGCTGGGTGTGGGAGAAGGCCGACGTGTTCCGCGCCGTGGAAGGTTCCGGACGCTTGGCGTTCCTGCGCGAAAACGGCGCGTTGGTGGGTTTCGTCTCGCCCTACGGTCACGACGTCTTTCTGCGCGCCGGCGAGTTCGACAGTGCCAATACCTTGTATCTGCTGTTGGCCTTGAGCGTGCTGACCTCACTGGGCGTGCTGACCGGACTGTGGTTGCGCCGCCGCGCCAGCCGCGGCGATCGCTCCGCCGCCGCGCGCAGCACGCGCTGGCTCGGCGTCACCGCCGCGGCGTGGTTGTTGTTCGCGGTGCTGTTCGGCGCCAGCTTCGCCCAGCTGATGTCGGCGGGCAACGAGGCGATCTACAGCTACCCGACCACGCTGTTGCGCGCGGCCCTGTGGCTGGCGCTGCTGCCGGTGTTGCTGACCCTGGTCGATCTGGCCCTGTTGTGGCCGCTGTGGCGTTCCGGCGAAGTCGGCGCATGGCGCAAGCTGCGTCATACCCTGGCGGTGCTGGTGTTCGCCGTCGCCGTGTATGCGATGTGGGTGTGGAACGTGTTCGGCTGGAAGCTGTAAAACCGCGCCATGCCGCCTTGGAGCCAAGGACCTCGCGAGAGGCCCTTGGCGTTCACGACGCCGATGCGGGCGTCGCGGCACGGATCACAGGTACTGGCAGCGAATCGACACGGTGACGTACCAGTTCGGATGGAAGAAGCCGACGTTGGTGACCTGATAGCCGAACAGCACGCTGCCGCCGGACTGCTGGCAGATGGCGATGGCCTGGTTGATCGCGACCACGGTCGCGGTGGTCTGGTCGCCCCAGAAGCCGCTGCCGTAGATCAGTTCGGTGTGCGGCGCGGCCGAGGCTTGTGAGGCGAACAGCGAAGCGGCGAGCAGCGGCGCGAGCAAGAACTTCTTCATTGCGGATCCTTCCTTAAATCCCGCCCGATTGACGGTGCCCCAGGCTAGAGCTTGCGCGGGCGCGCGAGCGCCGTGTAGCGCCGCTTATTTTTCGAGGTTTTCGCTTCTGCGACGACGGCGCGGATTCGCCGATGCGGTTGTGAAGCGACTGCTGAATCCGCGCGACGGCGTTCGCGTTTGCGTTGCCTCGCCGGTCTCACGAATTTTCGCGCTCGGCTGCGATTTCGGCGCCCGTTGCGGTCTGCCCGAGCAAACTGCGCGAACGCGGAGCGATGCGCGATGCAGGAGCGGCGCAAGTCGCGGCCGCGGGATCGCCGCTGCGCCGAAAGTCCGTCGCAGTTGCACGGTCGCGGTCGCAGCTCGCGCAGCTCCTACAACCGCCCCGTGCAATCCCGCGCAAGGTCCGGTCGAAATACCGAAACGTCGCGGAGCGTAGCCGACACGCTCCCCCGCATCCCGCCCCACCTCAGCCGCCCTGTCTCTCAATTGTCACGCAACGGCCATAAATTGCCTGCATCCCGCCGCGGCAGTCTCCATAGCGGACCTGTCCAGATACCGGCCCCAGACACAGGCAATCCCATGCGCTCTTTCAAGCTCGTTTCCCTGCTGCTGGCCCTGCTGGCCTGGTCTTTCGCGGCCGCCGCCAAGCCGCCCTATGTCGAGATCGAGCAGCGCCTGAGCGCCGAACAATTGCGCGAGGTCGGTTTGTCGGCCGAACAATTGGCCAAGCTCAACCGCATGCTGCGCGAAGCCGATCAGCAGCCCACGCCGCAGGTAGCCGAAGCGGTGCCGGAAACCGGCCCCGCGGTCGGCGCGGGCGCGCCGCCGGTCAAGTCGGCCAAGCCCGCCGGCGCCGGCCAGTTCATTGGCCTCAACGACGAGCCGATCAAGAGCCGCCTCAAGCACGACGTGGCCGGCTGGGAGCCGGGCACCGTGTTCGAGCTGGAGAACGGCCAGCAATGGAAAGTGCTCAAGGGCAGCATGAAATTGCCCAAGCCCATGACCACGCCGGAGATCGTGGTGGTGCCCGGCGTCGCCGGCCGCTGGTTCCTGCAGGTCGACGAGGACACACCCAAGGCGCGGGTGTACCGGATCGACTGACGCTCGCGCTGCGCTACTCGATCCGCGCCGCGCCGCCATGGAACGTAATGACGATCTGACCGCTGGGTCCGATTACGGCGCTGTAACGGCGCTCCTTCGCGAGCTCGCGATAGTCAAGCGCCCCGACGCGCTCCAGGGCATCCAGGCTGCTGCTGATGGCGTCGAACAACGCCTCGCACAGCGACGCCGGCAATTGATCCTCGGGCGATGCTGCGCCGGCAAAAAAACCGGATCGGTCCGAGCGTCGCTCACGGTTGCTGGCTCACCGCATACACCGCCTGCACCACCTTGGCCATGCGCGCGTAGTCGAGCTTGTCGTAGGTATCGCTGGCTTGGTGATACGTGTCGGTGCGCAGGAACGAGGTGTCGGTGACCATCAGCGCCGGATAGCCTTCGTGCCAATAACTCAGGTGGTCGGAGAAATCGACGCCCTGCACCAGCAGCGGCGGCGCGTTGATCGAACGCACCGGCAGGTCGCCGGCGCCGGCCATGGTCGCCTTGATCCGGCGGGTGGCGCCGAAGTCGCCCATGCGCCCGACCAGGGCGACGAAATCGCCGCGCTCCGAGTACAGCCGGTGCATGCCGTGCACGGGATAGTGTTGGCTGCCGCGGCGGTCGCTGAAGTGGCCGATCATCTCCAACGACAGCATGAACTCGACTTCGCGCCCGGCCTGGCGCAGCGCGCGCGCGTGCCAGGCGCTGCCCATGTGCTCGCTGCGAAAATGCGGCGGTTCTTCCAGCGTGTAGGCGACCAGTTCGATCGGCCGGGTCTGTTCGCCGCGGCCCAACATGCGCGCCAGTTCCAACAGACCGGCCACGCCGCTGGCGTTGTCGTCGGCGCCCGGGGTGTGAGTCTTGGGCGAGTAACCGCGCGGATCGTCGCTGCCCTGGCCGACATCGGCGAAAGAATCGTAGTGAGCGCCGAACACCCGTACCGGCCCGTGTTCGGGGCCGAAGCGAGCGATCACGTTGCGATAGACCACGCCCTCGACCGACACGTCCTGGTAGGACACGCGCGCACCGGTCAGGCGCAGTTCTTCGTGGATGAAGCGCGCGGCCCGATCGATGGTTTCGAATTGATCGTAACTGCGCGGATACAGCTCCACCGACAGATGCCTGACGTCGGCGAGCAGACGTTGCGGATCGGCGGCCGGCGGATGCGTCGCGCGCGGCGAAACGAAAGGCTGCACGATCGCAGCGAGCGCCAACGCGATCGATGCGGCGATGGCCAGTGCCAGCCAGAACAATCGCCGCAGATATTTCATGATCGGCCTCCATGCCACGGCTCGGTCCGTCCGGCCTGACGCCGACGCTACCTCAATCGGCGATCGGACGCACTAAATCGCCGCCGGCATGCGCGCAGGCAGACCGTGGGCGGTCGCATCGGCGCCTCAATCCAGTCCGGTTCGCCCAGGCGCCCAGTACGGCTTGATCCGCAGCGGGCCGGTGCCCAGTCCCTGCGCCTTGAGCGCGCGCGCGATCCGCTGGATCGCCGGCGCGCGGCCGGTGAGGACGAAACTGGTGCGGATCTCGGCGCTGCGCCGGATGGTTTCCAGCGTCTCGTCCAGATGCGCGTCGTCGCCACGGCGTTCGATCAGGCGCGCGGCGTCGAGTCCGAGCTCGTCCAGCACGCGCCGCGCCCGCGGCACCGAGCCGACCTCGAACACACAACGCAAACCGGGCTCCTCGCGCATCAACGCCGCGGCCAGGGCGAAGGAGGTCTCATCGCCGAACACCACCGTGCACGAGGCCAGGTTCTGCAGATTCAGGGAGCTGCGCGGACCGAACAGCGAACGCACCTGGCCCGCGGCGGCCCCGCGCGCCCAATCCGAACCGGGACCGGCGCCGTGGCAATACGCGAGGATGCGCATGCGGCCGGCAACCGGATCGAATTCGATCGGCGTGTACGTCCGCGTCTGCAATCCGCCGTCGAGCTTGAGCTGGACTTTGTCGCCGGGCGACCAGTCGCAGCCCTTGAGCGCTTCGCCCTGCATCGCGATCAGGCGGAAATCCGGATCCGGCGCCTGCACCGAATCGATCCGTACCGTTCGCATCAGCAGACGGGTAACGGCGCGTTCCAACAAGCCGGCGCCGGACGGCCGCAATGCGGGCACTGCGGTTTGCTGCATGGTTCGGACTCCTGTGCGATCGCCTGCGGACGATCGCGGCCCTGCGCCTCATACCGCAGGGCCGCGCGGCCGCGCTCAGAAACTGCGCGTTACGCCGATGAACAACTGCCCCACTCCGTCGGTGTCCTCGGCCACCAGCGGGCTGTCGGTGATGTCGTCGGGCAGCACCTGATAGCTCAGGTTGGCGATCACACGCCACTTCTCGGCGAAGGGCTTGGCCACGGTCAGGCCGACATAAGGAATCGTCACGCTGCCGGGCTTGTAGTCGATCACGCCGCGCGCGACTTCCTTGTCCAAGGTGCCGTAGTAGTAGTTGGCCAGGTCCTTGGACAAGGCGTTGACGCCGACGGTGGGCGTCAGCAACCAGCCGCCGGCCTGCATCGGGTAGCTGTAGCTCAGATCGACCTCGTAACCGCCGCTGACGTCGGCGATGTCGGCCTTGACCTCCAACTGGACCTCGCCGGCGCTGCCACGCCAACTGGCCGAGGCGCCGGCATCGGCGCTGTCGTCGCGGTCTTCGAGCAGGTCGCGGTTAATCCCGCGGCGGGCCAGTTCGCGGCGGCCGAAATCGTCGGCGTCCATCGCGTCCAGGCGGCCGGAGATGAAGCCGTCGAGCACGAAACTGTCGGTCTTCACGAAGTGGTAGCCCAGGCTGATGCCGCGGAAATAGAAGCGCTCGCCCTCGTAACCGAAGAACGGGATCGCGCGGGTGTGGTTGCCCTCGCCCGCGTAGAGTTCGTTGCGAATGCCCGCGGCGACACCGATGCTCCAACTGGAGGGAGCGACATCGGCGCGCTCTTCTCCTTCCTTGGTGACCTGGGCCGATACCGCGAAGGGAAGCAATAACAGCAACGGCGATGCGACGCGAACGATACGCATGAAGAGGGTCCTGTTGGATGTGGGGATGCGCGAGCGGCACGGCCGCGCTGTTCGCACGTCGCGAAACTAGCCCGCGTTCTTTAAGAGTTGTTTAAAGCCGGTGGCATTGCCACCTGCTGAAACAAATAACTACGTTCGGGTTTAGCGGCGGTTAGGGAAAACCTTCGCGCGCGCCGCATGCGTCCGCGCACTACACGGCCCCGTATCGCCTCGGAGCGGCCGCTTCACTCCTGCCCGGCCAGCAGATCGATCAAGGCGCGCGATGCCGCCGACAAGCGCCGGTGCGGTGCATAGATCAACGAGAACGGACGCGAACGTCCGCGCAGTTGCGGCAATACTTCGACCAGGGTGCCGCGCTGCAGCCGGTCGGCGACGATGAAGTCGTAGGTCTGGCAAACGCCGGCGCCGTGTTCGGCCAGCGAGACCACGCCGAGCACATCCTCGGACACCCGCAGCAACGAGTCGGGCGTCCAGTCGATATCGCGCTGTTCGTCGCGAAACTGCCATTGCGCGATGCGTCCGGTGCTCGGCATCTCGAACGGCAGGCATCGGTGTGCGGACAGATCCTGCAAAGTGCGCGGCACGCCGGCGCGTTGCAGGTAGGCCGGCGAGGCCACCACGCACAAGGCTGCGTCTTCGAGCTTGCGCGCGACCAGTCCGCTGTCGGGCAACTGGCCCAGACGGATCGCCAGGTCGTAGCCCTCGGCGACCAGGTCGACGTTGCGGTTGGCGATATTGAGTTCGATCGCCACCTTGGGATAGCGCTGCGCGTAACGCTGCAGCACCGCGGGCAGACGATAGTGGCCGTAGGTGGTCGGCACGCTCAGCCGCACCCGGCCGCTGAGTTCTTCGCCCTCGCCCTGGATCGAGCGCTCGGCGTCGTCGACCAGAGCGAAGGCGGAGCGGGCGTGTTCCAGATAGACCCGGCCGGCGTCGGTCAGGCCCTGGCGACGGGTGGTCCGGCGCAGCAGCTGCGTGCCCAGGCGGTTCTCCAGGCGGACGATGGCGCGGCTGATCACCGACGGGGTGGTCGCCAGCACCACCGCCGCGGCGGTCAGCGAGCCTTGCTCGACCACCGCGATGAAAGTCTCCACGTCGCCCAGGTGGTCGAATCGGCGGCCCATCTTTGCTCCTGAAGAACAAATGATTTTCTTTCGCGGGATTTTATCTCCATCAACGGAATCAATACAGTGGCCGCCATCCCCACCCATCGGAGCCGCCATGAACCCCAATACCTCGCAGTCGCTCAAGCCCGTGCTGTTCGTGCTGACCAGCCACCGCGTCAAGGGCGCCACCGGCCAGCCGACCGGTTATTACCTCGGCGAAGTCACCCACCCCCTGGCCGAACTGGAGGCCGCGGGCATCGCGGTCGAGTTCGCCTCGATCCAGGGCGGCGAGCCGCCGGTGGACGGACTGGAGGTCGACGATGCGCTCAATGCGCGCTACTGGAACGACGCCGGTTTCCGCGCCGCGGTGCGCCAGACCATGAAGCTCGACGACGCAGACGCCTCGCGCTACTCGGCGATTTTCTTCGCCGGCGGCCACGGCGCGATGTGGGACTTTCCGAACAGCGCCGCGGTGCAGCGGCTGACCCGCGAGATCTTCGAAGCCGGCGGCGCGGTCGCGGCGGTGTGTCACGGCCCGGCGGCGCTGGTCAACGTACGCCTGAGCGACGGCGCCGCGCTGGTCGACGGCAAGCGGCTCAGCGCCTTCACCGACGAGGAAGAACACGCAGTCGGCCTGACCCAGGTGGTGCCGTTCCTGCTCGCCAGCACCCTGCGCGAACGCGGCGCGCTGCATCAGGCCGCGCCCGACTGGACCCGGCAGGTGGTGGTCGACGGCCGCCTGATCACCGGCCAGAACCCGCAATCGGCCGGCGGCGTCGGCGCCGCACTGCGCGAACTGCTGCTGGCGCGCGGCGCGGCCTGAGCCGGCCGCGGCCTGGTTATCCGCGCCGGATACCTGCGCCTGACGCCTCCACTCCAACGAGACTTCCATGAAAACCTTATCGATCCTCGCCGCCGCGCTCGCCCTGGGCCTGTCCTTCGGCAGCGCGCACGCCGGCAACGTACTGGTGGTGCTGTCGGATGCCGACCGCCTCGACCTCAAGGACGGCAAGACATTCTCCACCGGTTTTTATCTCAACGAATTGATGCAGCCGGTCAAGGCGCTGATGGACGCCGGTCACCGCATCACCTTCGCCACGCCGCAAGGCCGCGCGCCGACCCTGGATCGCGGCTCGGTCGATGCGATGTACTTCGGCGGCGATGCGCAGGCGCTGCGCGCGCATCAGGCGCTGCTCGACACGCTGGCACTGACCGCGCCGGAGAAATCGCCGGTGGTTAGCCTGGCGCGTATCGAGCAACTCGGCTACGACCGCTTTGATGCGGTCTATATTCCCGGCGGCCATGCGCCGATGCAGGATCTGCTGAGCAGCCCGGCCTTGGGTCGCTTGCTCGGCGACTTCCACGCCAAGGGCAAGACCACCGCGCTGGTCTGCCACGGCCCGATCGCGCTGCTGTCCACCCTGCCCGACGCCGCCGGCTTCACCGCCCGCCTGGCCGCCGACGACCGCGTCAAGGCGCCGCCGCAGTGGATCTACGCCGGCTATCAGGTCACTGTCATCAGCAACCAGGAAGAAGAAATCGCCAAGCCGCAGCTCGGCGGCGGCGCGATGAAGTTCTATCCGCAGACCGCGTTGGAACAAGCCGGCGTGCGTTATCAAAGCAATACCCAGCCGTGGACCTCCAAGGTGGTGGTCGATCGCGAACTGATTACCGGGCAGAACCCGGGATCGGCGGCGGACGTGGCTAAGGAGTTGTTGCAGCGATTGAAGTAAGTGCTTGTCGTGGGCGCTGTAGCCGCAGTGCTCACTGGTCGGATCGCGATGATCAGATCGAAAGGCGTCGGGGCTGAAAGCCCCTCCCACAAAAGACTTCTCGCTCACGCCGCGGCTTTGTTGGCGCGCATCGCGACGCTTCCCCAGACGAGCTTCTGCGAGCTTCGGAGCGAAAGGCGTCGGGGCTGAAAGCCCCTCCCATAAAAGACTTCTCGCTCACGCCGTGGCTTTGTTGGCGCGCATCGCGACGCTGCCCCAGACGAGCTTCTGCGAGCTCTGGCCAGCTTTTGTGGGAGGGGCTTCAGCCCCGACGCTCTTCGGTCGGATCGCGATCCAGTCCGAAGGCTTCCAGACCCAGGCCATCCCTGCGTCGAGCCATCAAAAGAATATTTCCCATCGGGCAGGTCACGTTCGCATCCGCCCGTTCGTCAGTCCCAAGTAAGGCCGCTATGCAAGCGCGATATCGCCGGCAACGCCGATGTCACGCCAGCGCCGCCTGCTTCGTCAGACCTATGAACGCGCAACACACCCAACCGAACCGACCCTCGACAGGAGATCCGCCCATGAACATCCAAGCCCGCATGAACAACCCCGCCGTGGTGTTGCCCGAGACGATGAAGGCGCTGTGGGCGCTGAAGTCCTCGGTCGAACACAAGGGCGTGCCCGAATCCACGCTGATCCTGATCGAACTGCGCGCCAGCCAGATCAACGGCTGCGGCGTGTGCGTCGACATGCACGCCAAGATGGGCAAGAAGGCCGGCCAAAGCGACGAGCGTCTGTTCGCGGTGGCGGCATGGCGCGAGGCGCCGTACTTCGATGCGGCCGAACGCGCCGCGCTGGCACTGACCGAAGCCTTGACCCGGATCAGCGACCGTCCCGAATCGGTGTCCGACGAAATCTGGGACGAGGCCGCGCGGCACTACGACGAAGCGGCGCTGGCTGCGTTGGTGGTCGCCATCGCCAACATCAACGTCTGGAACCGGCTCAACGTCGCGGTCAGGCAGCCAGTGGGCTCGTGGAAAGTGTGAGCCGCTGAAACACGCGACCAACGCGGCGAGCGAGCAACGGCGCGATAACGCGGTTGGTTATCACAATTTCGCACCATTGAGCGGTCGCCGAGCCTCGCCGCGGAGGCCGCTCAACGGCCGAAAGCGTGGAATTTGGCCTTCACCGCGCCGGCGCGGCGCAGGACGAAACCCGCGCGATCGGCGATGCCGCTTGCGTCGGTGGGGAGATTTTCGAACGTCCAGCACTCATCGCCATGTTCGTATCGGTCGATGAATCCGGCCAAATTGCGTTGCCAATGCACGCCCGGTTCCGCCGGCAGTCCATCGCGCACGCGCATGGCTGCGTACGCATGCGATCATCGCGACAGTTCGTCCTGGAGCCGATCGCGTTCGAAACGGCGTTGCCGCCAATCCGCCGGTATCGGCGCCTTCGCGTCTTCGACGATCCACTCGGTTTCCACCGTTCGGCATCGTGGACAGAACCACCCCTCACCGATGCCCTCATGGGGTTCGCGTTCGTCGATCACCCTACCCGAGTCGGCAAAGGCGAAGTGCCGCGGTTTGACCCGCCGGTACTCGCTAGACACCGACAAATCCAGAAACGGCGCGGTGGTTCCGCGCAGCATCGCAACCTCGTGCAACATGCAATGGCGCAGCGTCGCCAGCAGTTGCCGCGGAGTGCAGGCGAACCGCGGCTGCTCGGCGACGAACTCGGCCCAGACCCGTTCCTGCCACCACAGCAGGCGATCTTCCTTACCGCGCAAGACGAACCTGAAATAACGCTCGTCGCCTAGCGCTCGACGTAAACAATCGCGCAATGGCGCTCGATCTGCTTCGCGCATGTTTCACCCGGATTGCCGGCACCGCGACACGAGTGCGTGCAGACGACACAGCATAAGCCCGGCCCGTGCGTGAGCGACGGGGGCCGTGCACGGCCCTCGTCGCCATCATCGCTGCATTCAATAATCCGCGGGATTCGCGCTGAAGCGCACCGGCACGTTGATATCCACGCAAGCGCCCACCGGCAGTCCGATGCCGCTTACCGAAATGCTGTTGGCGCCGACCGTGCCGCCGCCGCTCGGACACGTGCCGCTGCCGGTACTGGGCGCGCACGACCACGGCGCGCGCAGAGTCGCGCCGCGCGGCAAGGGATCGTTGACGACTGCGTCGACGGCCGCGTCCGGGCCGCTGCGGTTGCACGCGCGCACCAGATAGTCGGCCTGCGAACCCGGGGTGTAGTTCGCGTTGCCGTCGTTCTTGCTCAACGACAGCGACACGCACACTGCATCGACCGTGGCGCTGGCGCTGTTGTCGGCATTACCGCCCGGCGCCGGAGTGATGAAGTCGCTCTGCGCAGAACTGCCTTCGGCGAACGGCGCGTCGGCGGCGATGGTGGAGGTGTTGACGATCCGCGCGCATTGCCCCGCGCCCAGAGTCGCGGTGATCCGATAAGTCAGCCCTGAGCCGGCGGCGGCATTGCCGGCCGGCAAGGTCGCGGTGCCGCCGATCGCGCCGCTGCCGCTGGCGGCCGGACAGGTCGCGGCGCCGACCGGCGTGCAGGTCCATGAGGCGAACGTCAGCCCGACGGGCACCGCGTCGGACAGGCTCACCACCGCATCGTGCGCGGCGGTGTCGGCGAGCGTCGGCCGCGCGGTGTTGTTGCGGTAGGTCACGACGAACACCGCGTTGCCGCCCGGCACCGGCGGCGCGCTGGTGTCGAGTTGCTTGGTAGTTTGCAGATCCACGTCGTTGTCGACGATGGTCAGCGTCGCGGTGGCCTGGCCCGTCGCGCTGGTGCCGCAGGCGGTGGTCGAGGTCAGGGTGTAATCGTTGGCGTTGGTCTGCGCGGCGAAGGTCACCGTTTCGTTGTTCTCGATCACCGCGTCGTCGACGACCACGACCGGCAGCGCGAAAAGGCTGTTGTCGTAAGTGCCGGCCGGAATGCCGACGTTGACGATGTCGCCGCTGCCGCTGGTCACGGTGTAGTCGCTGCCCCGCGCCGCGGTACCGCCGGTGATCCGCACCGGCACCACGATGCCGCCGGCCGGCACGGTGCCAATGATGCGCAGCCGCGGCAACACCGCGGTCTGGCCCTCGCGGGTGGTGTAGCTGGCCGCGTCGAATTCGACGTACGGGCGCAGGGTGATCTGGATTTCGTCGAGGAAATTGCCCAACGAGATGCCGCCGCTGCTGCTGTCGGCGGCGAACCCCACCTGTTGCACGGCCGAAGTGCCGGTGTAGGTGAAGCTGCCGCTGTAATCGCGCCAACCGTTGCTGGTGCCGCCGATGGTCAGCGTGCCCAGGGTCGCCGAGGACGGCGTGCCGACGGTGTCGACCCGGTCGCTGCCGTTGTTGGTGGTGCCGATACGCGCGATCTGGCTGGTGACCGCGGTGGTGGTGCTGCCGCTGGCGTTGATGCCGAAGCTCATCACGTCCGGGGTGCTGGCCGAATCGCGTCCGCGGTGGCTGAGCCGCCAGGTGATCACCTCGCCGTTGGTCAGGCAGATGTTCTGGTAGATGCGCGACGCCCGGCTGGCATTGAGTTCGGCGTGCTGCTTGCCGGCGCGCGCGGGGGTGGCATTGAAGCTGTTGCCCCACAGCTCCACCAGCGGGCCGGTGGCCGGATTGGCGGTCACCCCGCAACCGCCGGCATTGCCCGACGGATGGGTGGTGTTCCAGCCGGTCACCTGGGCCGGCCCGGCGAAGAAGCCCACGCAAGCACCGGTGCCCAGATCGGGCTGTTCGAAACCGAGATTGACGAAGGTGCGTTGGACCTGGGCCTGGGCCGGCAGCGCCGCCCCGGCGATCACCAGGGCGAGCATGGACAGGCCCGCGCGACGCGGCGGGCACTGGGTGTTGACTACGAACATCGGACGGACTCCCCCTGACGAACGACCGCGCCATCACTGGCCGCGCGGTCGTCGCCATCCTGGGCAGGAGTTCCGGTCCCGTGCGGGAGCGGCTCCATCGACCTGCAGCCGTCCGGCCAGGCCGAATCGGAACTAAGACACACTATAAACGTGTCATAGATCACATTTTAAGAGGAGGGTATGTCAAGGGAACGTCTGAGCGAGAAGGCAAATCCGGGTGAACGACCTGAACGCATAGACCGGGCGACCCTAGCCCCGGGCGCGGCCTGGCCTGGGATCGACCTGGCCGGCCGCTCGGCCGGGCCGACGCCCTATTCGAAAACCGCTCCCGCTGAGTCGCCCACGTGCAGGGCGAAACCGTGCGTGCCCGGCCGCTCCAACCCCGGGCGCAGGGTCAGCGCCGGTACTTCGTAGTCGCCGGCGTTCTGCCGGCGATAGGCAATCGGCGCGTCGGTCCACAACCGGTCCAGGCGTTCGCCCAGCCGCTCGCGGATCGCGGCGAACGCCGGCCCGTCGACCTTGCCGGTGCGATACACCACGAACGAGGGCAACACGTCGAATCCGGGGTAATGCAGCACGCCGTGATTGATCGGAAACAGCATGTCTTCGATCGGCCCGTTGATGCCGCGGGGGCTGTAGTGCTCCTGCCAGCCGCCGGCGGTCACCGAGACCAGCGCGCGCTTGCCGGCCAACCTGCCCTCGCCGTAGCGATCGCCCCAATGCCGGTCCGAATGCTCGCCCACGCCGTAGGCGAAGCCATAGGCATAGACGCGATCGAACCAGCCCTTGAGGATCGCCGGCATCGAGAACCACCACAGCGGAAACTGCAGGATCAGCGCATCGGCCCAGCGCAGCTTGTCTTGTTCGGCGCGCACGTCCGCGGTCAGCGCGTCGCCGTCGAACGCGCGGCGCGAATCCACCGGCACCACCAACTTCGCGGCCGGGTCGCGTTGGGGAAAATCCGCCGCATCGACGCCGGCCTTCCATTGCATCGCGTACAGATCGCTGACCTCGACCTGATGTCCGCGCGCCAGCAAGTGCTCGCGCATCGCGTCCTTGAGCGCGCCGTTCAAGGATTCGGGTTCGGGATGGGCGTAGACGATCAGCACGCGCTTGCCGGCGATCGCGGCGACGGCGGATTCGGACGTGGCGGAGACAGTGTTCATCGCGAAGGCACCTAGGGGTCGATGGCCACACGATACAGTCGCATCAAGCACCGATGGGTTCGCTTTAGACCCGACAGCAGGGAGCCATGGGCACCAATCGCGGCGAACGCGGGCAACGAAAAAGCCCCGCGATTGCGGGGCTCTCTCGGGCGAACCAGGGCTGCGGACGCCGTGGGGCTTACGCCCAAGGATCGCGCAACACCATGGTGTGGTCGCGGTCCGGACCGGTGGAGACGATCGCCACCTGGCAGCCGGCGAGTTCTTCCAGCGCACGCAGATACGCGCGCGCGGCCGGCGGCAGCTTGTCCCACTCGGTGATACCGTGGGTGTTCTCGTCCCAGCCCGGGAATTCCAGGTACACCGGCGTGCACTCGTCCCAGCCGGCCGCGTCCAGCGGCGCGTATTCGGTGCGCTTGCCGCGGTATTCGTAGGCGATGCAGATCTTCAAGGTCTTCATGCCGTCGAGTACGTCGAGCTTGGTGATGCACAGGCCGGTGATGCCGTTGATCGCAACGGCGCGCTTGAGCGCGACGATGTCGATCCAGCCGCAGCGGCGCGGACGGCCGGTGGTGGCGCCGTATTCCTGGCCGCGGTCGCGGATGCCCTGGCCGATTTCGTCGTCCAGTTCGGTCGGGAACGGACCGCCGCCGACGCGGGTGGCGTAGGCCTTGGCGATACCGAGCACGTAGTCGATCGAGTCCGCGCCCACGCCGGTGCCGGCGAGCGCGCCGCCGACGGTGGTGTTGGACGAGGTCACGTACGGATAAGTGCCGTGATCGATGTCGAGCAGCGAACCCTGCGCGCCTTCGAACAGCACGCGCTTGCCCTGCTTGCGCAGCTCGTGAAGGATGCCGGCGACGTCGGACTTCATCGGCTCGACGTATTCGCCGAAGGCGAGCGCCTCGTCGAGAGTCTGCTGGTAGTCCACGCCTTCCACGCCCAGGTACTTGGTCAGCACGAAGTTGTGATAATCCAGCGCGCTGCGCAGCAGCTCGGCGAGCTGAGTCGGGTAATGCAGATCGGCCACGCGGATGCCGCGGCGCGCCACCTTGTCTTCATACGCCGGACCGATGCCGCGGCCGGTGGTGCCGATGGCCTTGCCGCCGGCGGCCTTCTCGCGCGCCTGATCCAGGGCGATGTGGTACGGCATGATCAGCGGCGTGGCCGGACTGATCTTGAGGCGCGAACGCACTTCCACGCCGGTCGCTTCCAATTCGCCGATTTCCTTTTGCAGCGCGGCCGGACTGAGCACCACGCCGTTGCCGATCAGGCACAACGCGCCTTCGCGCAGGATGCCCGAGGGAATCAGGTGCAGGACGGTCTTCTTGCCGCCGATCACCAGGGTGTGGCCGGCGTTGTGGCCGCCCTGGAAACGCACGACCGCACCGATCCGCTCGGTCAGCAGATCGACGATCTTGCCCTTGCCTTCATCGCCCCACTGGGCACCGAGAACGACGACTGACTGACCCATGAGTCCAAACTCCTGCGCTTTGCTGATAAAGCGGCGATCGCCGCGAGACCCGTCCCGGTCCAGTCGCAGCCGATGCCGCGCCACAGGACCATGAACGGAAAAAAGCCGGCGGGGATGGCCCCGTCCGGCTTTTGTGCATTATCCGGACTTCCGGGGGCCAAGGCCACCCCAAAAACGGTCCAAAACGGCCCGGGGCGGTTCGAAGTCGGTCGATCGACGGTATTTGCGCCGATCCATTCATACGGCGGCGGCCGCAACCACGCCCCGAAGACCCTATCGGCCCGGATCGCCCCGATGCCGGCCGGTCGGCCCCGAGGGAGAAAAGGCGGACCCGGCCTTACGCCGCACCCGCCATCGCCGGGCGGTCGCACCCGGCGACCTCAAACGCTCAGGACCGTACTGGTCCCGCGCGGGCGCCTGACGGGCCTCGATGTCGTCGTCGACGCCGTTCTTGTTCTGATCCAGGCGGCGCCGGCGTGAGCGGGGCCTTAACGCGGATCGCTCGCGCGACCGCTCCGAGTCGAATCGGCGCCGTCCGGTTCGTCGCTCGACTAAGACAGGCGCTCCCGGCGCCCGATGAGGAGCATCGCATGGGCCAGCTTTTTCTATCCATCAATGTATCGCTGGACGGCTACATCGAAGACCGCGAGCGCGGCATCGACTGGTTCGCCGGCGACGACGACCCGGCGTTCGAGGATTACATCAACGATCAACTGCGCTCGATCGACGGCATGATCTTCGGGCGCAAGGCGCACGAATTGCTGGCGCGGTACTGGCCCGACGCCGCGTCGCGGCCCGGGATCGGCCCGCGCCATCGCGAAGCCGCGCAGTTGATGAACCGCTTGCCGAAGTACGTGCTGTCGAATTCGGATTACCGCAGCGACTGGGTTAACTCGCACGCCATCGGCGGCGACGTCGGCGGCGTTCTGGGCGATCTCAAACGGCAATCCGATCGCGGCCTGGCGTTGTTCGCCGGCGCCGGTGCGGCGCGCAGCGTGATGGCGTCGGGGCTGATCGACGAATATCGGATCCTGGTCAATCCGACCCTGCTCGGCGGCGGCACGCGCTTGTTCGAAGCCGACGGTACGCAACGGCCGTTGCGATTGCTCGACTCGATCCGTTTCGACTGCGGCATCGTCGCGCTGCACTACGCGCCGCGTCATCCGGCGTCATGACGAAACGACGCGACCGGCCTGGGCCGGTCGCGTTCGCAAGACAAGAGGTAGACGATCGCGCGGCGCGCGGCCGATCAGCCGCCGCGCAACGCCCACAACGCGATCACTCCGACCGCGACGACGATGCCGCCGACGATGCGCAGTTGCTTGTCGGGCAACGCCTGCAACTGTTCGGCCGCGCGCTTCCAACCGCGCGGCGCGACGAACAGGAACAGGCCTTCGAGCACTGCGACCAGGCACAGTGCACGGATCAATTCACCGACCATGTCCGATCAGCGATCGGACTTGAGGTATTGCAGGAACGGATCGTCGCGGTCGAGCAGGATCACGCTCTGGCCGTCGGCGAAGGACTTGCGATACGACTCCAGGCTGCGCTGGAAGACGAAGAACGACGGATCCTTGGAAGCGGCCTCGCCGTACAGGCGGGTGGCCTCGGCATCGCCCTCGCCGCGCATCCGCTGCGCGTCGCGCTCGGCCTCGGCCAGAATCACGGTCTTGTCGCGGTCGGCCGCCGAACGGATCGCCTGCGCCTGCTCGAAGCCTTCCGCGCGCAACTGGCTGGCTACCTGCAGACGCTGCGAGCGCATCTGGTTATAGACCGACGACAACACGTTGCTGTCCTGCGGCAGATCGATGCGCTTGATCCGGATGTCCTGGATCTTCACGCCCAAGGTCGCCGCGCCGCGGTTGATGGTCTCCAACTGCTTGCCGATCACCGCTTCGCGATCGCCCTTGACCACGTCGAGCAGGTTGAGCGAGTTGATCTCGTTGCGCAGCGAATCGCGGATGATCGGCGCCAGGCGCTCGGCCGCGACGGTCTCGTCGCCACCAGTGGCCTGGAAGAAGCGGCGCATGTCCTCGATCCGGCCGATCGCGAAGAAGTCGATGCTTACGTCGAGCTTGTCGGCGGTGAGGTAGCGCTCCGGCTCGGCCGGCAGCACGTTGAGGCGGCGATCGAACACGCGCGCGCTTTCGATCAACGGCCACTTGAAGCGCAGACCGGGGCCGACGTCCTCGCGCACCACCGTACCCAGGCGGAACACGATCGCGCTGTGGCCTTCGGTGACTATGAACACCGAGCCCAGCAGGGCCAGCAGCAGGGCGATGCCCGCGGCTACTAGGGCGGGAACTCTCATCGCATCACCTCATCGCGGGATTTCGGACGCGGCGGTCGGCCGACGTAGGGAACGGTCGAGGACGACGAGTCGGTCGCGGTGACCGGGCTCAGCATCTCGGTCTGGGTCAGCGGCACGCTGACCGGACCGGGCGTGACCGGCACGCCGCCGCGATCGCCGCCGATCGATACATTCAGCAGCTGACGCGAATCGCCGCCGATGATCTTGCGGTTCTGGCTCAGCACGTCGCGCACGGTGTCCAGCCACAGACGCTTGCGGGTGACGTCGGGCGCGTTCTTGTACTGCTCGACCAGCAGCGAGAAGTGGGTCGACTCGCCTTGCGCGCGCGCCACTATCGAGGTCTTGTAGCCCTCGGCCGTGGTGCGCACTCGCTGCGCTTCGCCGCGCGCCTCGGGCACGATCTTCTTGGCGTAGGCCTGGGCCTCGTTGATCGCGGTGGTCTTGTCGGCGTTGGCGCGCTGGGCCTCGTCGAACGCGTCCTTGACCTCGTCGGGCGGGCGCGCGTTGGGCAGATTGAGCTCGGTCACGGTCAGGCCGGTCTCGTAATCCTTGAGCGAACCCTGCAGACGCTGGCGCACCTGGGTGGTCAGCACGCTGCGCGCGCCGAGCACGGTGTCCAGGTCGGAGCGGCCGATCTGCTCGCGCACCGCACTCTGCGCGGCCTGCTTGAGCACTTCCTCGGGCGTGCGCGAACCGAACAGGTACAGGCGCGGCGATTCGATCCGGTACTGGACGTTGACGTCGACGTTGACCATGTTGCCGTCGCGGGTCAGCACCGGCACGGTTTCGCTGTAGGCCTTGCTCTGGGTGGCGTTGACCTTCTTCACGCTCTCGATCGGCCACGGCGCCTTGAAGTGCGGGCCGGGCTGGAGCACGCGCGAGAACGTACCGAAGCGCAGCACCACGCCGCGCTCCTGCTCGGTCACCAGCACGAAGCAGTTGAACACCAGCCACAGGCCGATCAGCAACGCGACCCAGCGCAGGATGCCGCCGCCTCCGTTGCCGAACAGGCCGCGCAGCGGCTCGATCAGCGCATCCAGGCCGCGGCCTGGGGTTTTGCGTTGCCGCGACGGTCGGTTGTCGCCGGAATTGTCACTACCGGGGGTGTTCCAGGCCATGCCTGCTCCTAAAAGAAGTGGATGCCAGACGAGACGTCCTGTCCCGCCTGCTGCACCGGGCCGCGGCGAACGCCGGCACCGGCCTGCGGCGCATGGGCGCCGCGGCGACTCGCGCGCGGCGAACCGCGCGCGAACCTGTCGATTCTAGGTGGGGGCCTGGGCCGCCTCAAGCAAGGGGCGCAATGCCTCGCCGTGAGCCTGGGCGAACAGACGCTGGGCGTCGGCCACGGCCAGGTCGACCTGGACCGTCCAACCCTGCTCGTCGGCCTGTTCGGCGCGGACCGCGCCCAGCTCGTGCAGACGCGCTCGCAAGCGCGCATCGCGCGAGGCGATGTGCACGCTGCCCTGCAGGTGCTGCAGTTGCAGAGCCTCGCCCAGCGCGGTGCGCAGCAGGTCCAGGCCCAGGCCGTCGCGGGCCGAGACGAACACCCGAAGCTTTTCCTCGCCCGGCCGGTCGATGCGCGGGACCACGCCTTCGAGCCGGTCGATCTTGTTGAACACCAGCACCTGCGGCAGGTCGCCGGCGCCGATTTCGGCCAGCACCGCGTCGACCTGGGCGATGCGCTCGTCGCGCAGCGGGTCGGCGGCGTCGATCACGTGCAGCAGCAGGTCGGCCTCGCGCGCCTCCGACAGGGTCGAGCGGAACGCAGCGACCAGGTCATGGGGCAGATCCCGCACGAAGCCCACCGTATCGGCCAGCACCGCCCCGCCGCCCGGCAGATCGATCCGGCGCACGGTCGGGTCCAGGGTCGCGAACAGCTGATCGGCGGCGTAGGCGTCCGCGCCGGTCATCGCATTGAACAAGGTGGACTTGCCGGCGTTGGTGTAGCCGACCAGGGCCACGCGCGGCAGCTCGCTGCGCATGCGCGCGCGGCGCATCTGGGTGCGCTGCACTTCGACCTTGTCCAGGCGCTTCTGCAATTGTTCCAGGCGCTTCTGCAGCAGCCGGCGGTCGGTTTCCAGCTGGGTTTCGCCGGGACCTCGCAGACCGATGGAGCCGCCGCGCTGGCGTTCCAAGTGGGTCCAGCCGCGGATCAGGCGGGTGGACATGTGCTTGAGTTGGGCCAGTTCGACCTGCAGCTTGCCCTCAGCGCTTTGCGCGCGCTGGGAAAAGATGTCCAGGATCAGGCCGGTGCGGTCAACCACCCGGCGTTCGAGGAGGCGCTCGAGATTGCGCTCCTGGCCCGGGCTCAACGAATGATTGACCAGGATCAGGTCGGCGCCGCTGGCTTCGGCCGCGGCCTTGACCTCGTCGAGCTTGCCGCTGCCGATCAGGATGGCCGCATTGGGCCGGTCGATGCGCGCGGTCAGGACCGCGGCCACGGAGGCCCCGGCCGACCGCGCCAGATCGGCGAACTCTTCCAGCAAGTCCTCATCCGGCGCGCCGCCGGCATGAGGCTGGATCAACAGGGCGTGTTCGCCCTTTTTGGAACGCTCGAACATCGGCTATGGGCAACGAGGGGTGAGGAGAGAGAACCAATACATATGGAGGCGACGTACCGGTTTCTCAATTCACCCGCCCGCCGCTCGCATCATTCCGTTTCGTCGTCGCCGCCGCCGTTGTCGCTGCCGTCGGCGGACTGCACGTAGCCGCCGCCCGGGCCGACGCGGACGTTGCGCGCGGGGACCACGGTGGAAATGGCGTGCTTGTAGACCATCTGGCTTACGGTGTTGCGCAACAGCACCACGAATTGGTCGAAGGATTCGATCGTACCCTGCAGCTTGATGCCGTTGACCAGGTAGACCGAGACCGGTACACGTTCGCGACGCAGCGCGTTCAGGAAAGGATCCTGCAGGGATTGCCCCTTAGACATCTTCTAGTTCCCCAGCATGTTCTAGTTATTAGGACGGCGCGCCCCGACCCGCGGGTTCCCGATGCGTGGCCCGGGGGCCCGAAGGGGGTGCTTCCGTATCGCCGGCTGTTGTCCCCACAGGGGCGACCGCCCGATGGTAACGCAAGTGCAAGCAAACATTGCGACCCGGTTCCGGGTTTGCACGCCCGATTCTATGCGCCCGGCGGCCGTTCCCGCAGCCGGGCGCCAGCGAACAGCCTCAAGGCGCAAGACAGTTCCGCGCAGTCGCGCAAAGGATCGAACCAGCGCGCGTCAAGTTCGCCGCGCAGCCAGGTCAGTTGGCGCTTGGCGAGCTGGCGGGTGGCGTAGATGCCGCGTTCGCGGAACTCGGCCGCGGCATAGGCGCCGTCCAGATGTTCCCAGGCCTGGCGATAGCCGACCGCGCGGATCGCCGGCAGTTCCAGCGGCCGTGGATGCGCGCGCAGCCCGGGCAGCTCGCGCAGGCCGCGGACCTCATCGAGGAAGCCGGCGTCGAGCATCTGATCGAACCGCCGCTCGATGCGTTGGTGCAGCACCGCGCGCTCGGCCGGCGCCAGCACCAGCTTGAGCACGCGGAACGGCAACCGCGGCACCGACGCCGGCGCGCGGCGCCACTCGCTGATGCTGCGGCCGGACAGCCGGTGGACCTCCAGCGCGCGCTGGATGCGTTGGGCATCGGTGGCGTGAATACGCGCGGCGGCTTCCGGATCGATCGCTGCCAACTGCGCGTGCATCGCGTCCCAGCCCAGCTCCGCCGCCTCGGCCGCGATCCGCGCGCGGGTGTCCGGGTCGGCCTCGGGCATGTCCGACAGTCCCTGCAACAGAGCGTGGAAGTACAGGCCGGTGCCGCCGGCCAGGATCGGCACGCGGCCGCGCTCGGCGATCTGCGCCATCGCCCGGCGCGCATCGACGGCGAATTCGGCCGCCGAATAGGTCTGCCAGGGATCGCGCAGATCGATCAGGTGATGCGGCACCCTCGCCTGCTCCTGCGCGCTCGGCTTGGCCGCGCCGATGTCCAGGCCGCGGTAGACCAGGGCCGAATCGACGCTGACGATCTCGCCGTCCAGGCGCTGCGCCCAATCCAGCGCGAGCGCGGTCTTGCCCGAGGCGGTCGGCCCCATCAGGGCGATGGCGATTGGGCGCGGATCGGAAGCGGTGCTCATGCGGGCGGCGAAGCGTAACGAGCCGGCAGCCTCGCACAGGCGCGGGCGCGGCGAAAGCGGCGCCCGGATCGGGCGTGTGCGCGGGGACGGCCGGGTTTCCCACAGCGCATGTGGAGAACCACTGGGGCAAGCCTGTTGATAAGCGCCTGCATCGCAGGCCCCGCAACGGATTGCGGCGGTTTGTCTATTTTTTGACCACCCGGTTACGGTTGTCCACACAGCCTGTGGACAAACCTGCGGACAGATTCTGGACCACGCCGCGCGAAGCGTTGCGGCATAAGCATTGCAAGAGGGTTGGCGAAAATTTGACCAGTAAATTTTCTTGACTTGAACGGCGAAATCGGCGTCCCCGGTCGCGAGCGATCTTCGCCTTCGCGAACACTGCATTCGCGATTTCCACAGCGCCTGTGGACAAACCTGCGGATACACACAGTGGAATCATGTTTCCCGCCTTACCTCGCAAGGGCTCGATAAGTTTGGCCAAATTATCGCCAGTTCGTTTTCGCCTCAGGATCGTCGCCGCAAGCGCTTCCTGTAGGAGCGACGCAAGTCGCGACCGCGACCTCGCAGTTGCGTCGTAAACCGCAGGTCGCGGTCGCGACTTGCGTCGCTCCTATAGGGAGTTCGGGTTAGCGCAAGATCGGTGCTGGGTTCGAATGGATGCTTGACGCTATCGATGTCCACACGCGCTGTGGATAAACCTGCGGATACACACAGTGGAATCGTGTTTCACGCTTTGCATCGCAAGGGTCCGGCAAGTTTGGCTAAATTATCGCCAGTTCGTTTTCGCCTCAGGATCGTCCCCGCAAGCGCCTCCTGTAGGAGCGACGAAATTCGCGACCGCGACCTCGCAGTTGCGTCGTAAACCGCAGGTCGCGGTCGCGACTCGCGTCGCTCCTACAGGGAGTTCGGGTTAGCGCAAGATCGGTGCTGGGTTCGAATGAACGCTTGGTTCTATCGATGTCCACAATCGCTGTGGACAAGGATGCTTACGCGATCGACAGCCCGCTCATTCGTCGTCGGGCCACTTCGGCGGCGCGGGCGATGCGGCGCGCTTGGGGGGCTGCTGCGCCGCCACCGCTTCCCATACCTTGATCGCATCGACGGTCGCGGCAACGTCGTGCACGCGCAGCAGCTTGGCTCCGCGCTGGGCCGCGATCAGGTGCGCGGCGACCGAGCCGTGGATGCGCTCGCGCGCGTCCTCGCGGCCGGTGAGTTCGCCGATACTGCGTTTGCGCGACAGGCCGGCCAGCACCGGTACGCCCAGTTCGGCGAAACGCTCGAGCTGCGCCAACAAGGTGAGGTTGTGCTGCAGGGTCTTGCCGAAGCCGAAGCCGGGGTCGATGACGATACGCTTCTTGGCGATACCGGCCATCTCCGCGGCGAAGATGCGCTCGGCCAGGAAGCGGTGCACCTGTGCGACTACGTCGTCGTACTCGGGCTGGTGTTGCATCGAGCGCGGCTCGCCGAGCATGTGCATGAGGATCACCGGTACGCCGAGTTCCGCCGCGGCCTCCAGCGCGCCTTCGCGGCGCAGCGCGTAGACGTCGTTGATGAGGCCGGCGCCGGCGGCGACCGCGGCGCGCATGACTTCGGGCTTGGAGGTGTCGATGCTGATCGGCAGCGAGGTCTCGCGCGCGAGCCGTTCGATCACCGGAATCGTGCGGCGCAGTTCCTCCTCGACCGGCACTTCATCGGCGCCGGGCCGGGTCGACTCGCCACCGATATCGAGTGCGTCGGCGCCTTCCTGCGCCAGCCGTAGTCCATGCGCGACCGCAGCTTCGAGCGTGTCGTGGGCGCCGCCGTCGGAGAAGGAATCCGGCGTGACGTTGACGATGCCGAGCACACGCGGGCGGTCGAGCGTCAGGCGGCGGCCGTTGCAGTCCAGGGTGGGGGCGAGGTCGAACATGGGCGGTTCCGTGCGGGCGACGATGGTTCGAATGCTAACCGCTTGCCGGGCGATGCGGACTCGGAGGCCTTGCCGCGGTCTCGATCAGGTGGGATCGAAAAGCGTCGGGGCTGAAGCGCCTCCCACAAAAGACTTCGCGCTTCGCTCAGGAGAGGCGCCGACATCGCAGCGCAAGTTTCGAAACTTCTTGTGAGAGCGACCTCGGCCCTGAAGTCTTTATGAGAGCAACTCCAGCCCGAAGTCTCCCGGAGGGCAACTTCAGCCCGAAGTCTTTTGTGGGAGGCGCTTGAGCCCCGACGCCTTTCGACCACGAGCGACTCAGCCCCACCTCACCACCAGCCGCACAAAAGAAAACACCGGAGCAAGCTCCGGCGCTTTCGTATTTCTCAGCGGTGTCCGCTTTCGCGGCTTCAACCGATCAAACTCGAGCCGATCAAGTCTGCGCCGCAGGCCCGCCGATCGCGCCCGGGCGACCCTTGTCGTCCTTGCTGGTCTTGCCAGACTTGATCCAGTCGGCCGGGGGACCGGGATCGCGGCCTTCCATGATCTCGTCGATCTGGCCAGCGTCGATGGTCTCGTACTGCAGCAAGGCCTGAGCCATCACTTCCAGCTTGTCCATATTGGATCTGAGGATATCGGTCGTGCGCGAGTAGGCGTTGTCGAGAATGCTGCGCACGACTTCGTCGATCTTGCGCGCGGTCTCGTCGGACACGTTCTTGTGCTGGGTCACCGAACGGCCGAGGAAGACTTCGTCCTCTTCTTCGCCGTAGGTGATCGGACCGAGTTCCGACAGACCCCACTTGGTGACCATGTTGCGGGCCATCTTGGTGGCGCGCTCGATGTCGTTGGACGCACCGGTGGTGACCATGTCGGCGCCGAAAACCAGCTCTTCGGCGACGCGGCCGCCGTACAGCGAACACAGCCGGCTTTCGATATTGATCTTGTTGTAGCTGTAGCGGTCGCCCTCGGGCAAGTACATGGTCACGCCCAGCGCGCGGCCACGCGGGATGATGGTGACCTTGTAGACCGGGTCGTGATCCGGGACCAGACGGCCGACGATCGCATGGCCGGCCTCGTGATACGCGGTGAGCTTCTTCTCGTCCTCGCTCATCGCCATCGAGCGGTTTTCGGTGCCCATCATGATCTTGTCGCGCGCGCGGTCGAAATGCTCCATGCGCACTTCCTTACCGTTCTCGCGCGCGGCGAACAGCGCCGCCTCGTTGCACAGATTGGCGAGGTCGGCGCCGCTGAAACCCGGAGTGCCGCGGGCGATGGTCATCGGCACGACGTCGTCGGCCAGCGGCAACTTGCGCATGTGTACGCGCAGGATCTGCTCGCGGCCCTTGACGTCGGGCAAGCCGACCACGACCTGACGGTCGAAACGGCCCGGACGCAGCAGCGCCGGATCGAGCACGTCGGGGCGGTTGGTCGCGGCGATCACGATCACGCCTTCGCCGCCTTCGAAACCGTCCATCTCGACCAGCAACTGGTTGAGGGTCTGCTCGCGCTCGTCGTGACCGCCGCCCAGGCCGGCGCCGCGATGACGACCGACCGCGTCGATTTCGTCGATGAAGATGATGCACGGTGCGTGCTTCTTGGCCTGCTCGAACATGTCGCGCACGCGGCTGGCGCCGACGCCGACGAACATTTCGACGAAGTCCGAACCGGAGATCGAGAAGAATGGCACCTTGGCCTCGCCGGCGATAGCGCGGGCCAGCAGGGTCTTGCCGGTACCCGGCGGGCCGACCATCAGCACGCCGCGCGGAATCTTGCCGCCGAGTTTCTGGAACTTGGATGGATCGCGCAGGAACTCGACGAGTTCGCCGACTTCTTCCTTCGCCTCGTCGCAGCCGGCGACGTCGGCCAGAGTCACCTTGACCTGGTCCTCGCCCTGCAGCTTGGCCCGCGAACGGCCGAAGCTCATCGCGCCCTTGCTGCCGCCCTGCTGCATCTGGCGCATGAAATAGACCCAGATGCCGATGAACAGCAGCCACGGCAGCACGTTGACCAGGATCATGATCAGCGACGGGCTGCTCGACGGCGGGGTCTGCTCGGTGACGACCTTGTGGTTGATCAGGTCGTTGATCAGGTACGGGTCGCGCGTGCTGTAGGTCGTGAACGTGCTGTCGTCCTTGCGCTTGCCGGTGATCGTCGTGCCGTCATCGGAGATCTTGACCTCCTTGATGCGATCGTTCTGGACCTGGCTGATGAAGTCGTTGTAGGCGAGCGCCTCGGTGCCGGGGGTGCGCGGACCGAACGCCTGGAACACCACCATCAATACGACGGCGACGATCACCCAGAGCAGCAGATTCTTGGCCAAATCGTTCATGTATTTCCTACCCTGCGACCCCGTAGGGTCGGTGTCCTCCGACGCCTCGTGCGCCGGTGGTAACGCCCAGATTGTCACACACCCGCGACCGGGCACCTGACGAGATTCGGCCGGTTCGGCCTTCGGCGCAACAACCTGTTTGTCTTACGCTCAGGTCGCCGCCGCCTTCTTGCCCTGTGCCAGCGCGTACACCTCCGGCGACCGCTTGCGCGAGGCCGCCGGCTTGCGGATCGAGACCTTGGCGTAGCGACGGCGCAGTTCGCGCACGTAATCGTCGAAACCCACGCCCTGGAACAGCTTGATCAGGAACGTGCCCTCGACCCTCAGGTGCCGGTCGGCGAAATCCATCGCCAGCTCCGAAAGGTGCATCGCCCGCGGCAGGTCCACCGCGTCCACGCCACTCATATTGGGGGCCATGTCCGACAGCACAAGGTCCACGCTTTGCCCGCCCAGGCCGGCTTCCAGCCGGGCCAGCACTTCGTCCTCGCGGAAATCGCCGAGGATGAACTCGACCCCGGCCAGTCCGGGCATGTCGAGGATGTCCAGGGCGATGATCCGCCCGGGCTGCTTGGCGTTGAGCCGGTCCAGCTCGGTGCGGATCCACTGCGACCAGCCGCCGGGGGCGGCGCCGAGGTCGACCACCACCATGCCCGGCTTGAGCAGGCGGTCGCGTTCGACCAGTTCTTCGAGTTTGTAGGCCGCGCGCGAGCGCAAGCCTTCGGCCTTGGCCTTCTTCACGAAGGGGTCGGAGAAGTGTTCCTTGAGCCAGCGCTGGCTGGATTTGCTGCGGGTCGCCATGGGCGGGCGGCCGTCCCGGTGAGGGTTGGGGGCGCCATGATACCCTGAGCGCCCTTCCCGCTCCGTTCGTGTGACCCGATGCCGACCCTGCTGACCTCCGCCCAGACCCGCTTCCTGCGCGGACTGGCCCACGACCTCAAAGCGATGCTCCAGGTCGGCGGTAAGGGGGTGACGGACACTTTGATCGCCGAAATCGATCTGGCCCTGGAGCACCACGAGCTTATTAAGGTGAAGGTCGGCGCCGACGACCGCGAGGGTCGCGACTCACTGATCGGTGAGATTGCCGCCCGTACCGACTCCGCCCTGGTCCAACGCATCGGCCACACCGCCGTGCTGTACCGGGCCAGCAAGGACAAGCGGCAGATCGTGTTGCCGCGGGCCTGAGAGGCCGGGATTCGGGATTCCGAGATCTTCGACGAGACCACGCGATCGCTTTAACGAATCACCCATCCCAAATCTTCACCCCATGCTACTGACTCTGGAAAACCCCGATCACGAGTTCTTCTTGCGCGGCGCCGACGGCCAGGCCGCCCTGGTGAACCAACGCCGGCTCGAGCGCAGCTTCATCCTGGCGCCGAACCAACTGATCGAGGACTGGGCGGTGGGCGGTGCGCGCACGCTGAGCATCGAAGAACTCGAGCCGCTGTTCGCGCTGGAACCGGAGCTGATCGTGCTCGGCTGCGGCGCGACCCAGGCGTTTCCGCCCGCCGCGACCCTGGCCGCCTGCCTGCGCCGCGGCGTCGGGCTGGAATCGATGACCAACGCCGCCGCCGCGCGCACCTTCAACGTGCTGGCCGGCGAAGGCCGGCGCGTGGTCGCCGGATTCGTCCTCGGCGCGTGAGTTCGCGCGCGGCCTGTTCGAAGCAACCCGCCAATACCGCGACCAGCCCCTATCCGACTGTAGGAGCGACGCGAGTCGCGACCGCGACATCGCGGCTGCGTCGGAACTTAGAGGTCGCAGTCGCGACTCGCGTCGCTCCTACAGCGAGCAGCCCGAAGAAAACTACAGACTCGAACATTCGTTTCACCGCAGCGTGGTGTTCGTGTCTGACCTTGGCGATTCTGATCGCCGGCTGCCGCGCGCCCTCGCCTGCCGAACGCTATGAAACTTGGCTCGCCGGCGGCCAACGCGAAAAAGCCGATGAATACCGGGGTTATCTGCGTGCTCAAGGCGTCGCCGATCTCGTGCCGATGAGCGAGTTGCTACGCTCCGGACGGCGCTGGCGACTGTGCGGCGCAGCCGAATTCGCGTTGCCGCCGAAACCCGCTTGGCCGGATACCGCACGCACGCTGCGTCTGATCGGTGAGCTACGCCGCGCCGACCTGCTGGAAGGCGCCGAAATCACGTCCGCTTACCGCGAGCCAGCCTTGAATCGCTGCGAAGGCGGCAGCTCGCGCAGCCGGCATATGAGCGGCGGCGCCTACGATTTCGACCTCGCCGCCGATATCGACGCGCAGTCGCTGTGCGCGTTCTGGCGCAAACGCGGACCGGCGACCGGGTTCGGCCTGGGTTTCTACGACGCGCGTCGTCTGCATGTGGACAGCGCCGGCTTCCGTACCTGGGGCTACGACTACAAGCGGCCTTCGTCGCTGTGCGTGCAGCGCGAGAAACTCTGACGAGCCGACTTGGCTCAATCCTTGTCTCTCTCCCTCTCCCGCTTGCGGGAGAGGGGCTACTGCTTCGCCGCTTCGAATGCGGAGCGAACCTTAAACCCGCGCCGCGTGTTCGTTATCGCCCAGGCGATACCGATACGAAGCCGAATTCAACTCCAGCACGATTCCGCTGGACGGCGCGTACCAGACGGTTACCGGCTGCTCCTGGCGCAACACCGCGTAGGCCGAACGCGGCAGCTTGAACTGCAAGGTGTGCGCGGGGGTGCGGTCGCTGAGCAGGGTGAGCACGCAATGCGAGCGCAAGCGGCCTCCACCGATGCGCATCGCCACGACCCGGCCGCTGACGGCCGCCTTGGTTCCCAACTCGATGTCGTCGCGCACATAACGTCCGCGGTTTTCCGCAATCGGAAAATTCAGCGACAACATGAAAGCAAGAGACGCCGCCACGAAGGCCACGCCCGCGCCGAAGCCCAACGGCAGCGCCAACGATCCGGCTATCGCGGCGCCGATCAACAACGCCCCCAGCACTTTCCAATATCCGCCGCTTTTTGCGGCCAGCGCATTGCGCTCGCTGTGACTCAACTGCTGGCGGGTTTCCGGTTTCGCGTCGAAAGTCGCGGGGGTCTCGAGCTCGTCCGTCTGGCGGCCCGTATCGTCTAGGGTCAAATTCAACATGGTTTGGTTTCCCGGCTATGCGTTTGCGTCGCGGCTCCCTCCGCTGTGGTGCGATCCATCGCGCTATGTGAGTTTCGTTCGCCGCCCCCTTCCCAGCGCGGCGCGACACTAGCACGCGAAATATCGAACAACTATTCGAATGCGGCCGGGGCGCGATCGATACGATTTCGATCTGCGACAGCCGGTCGCTATTTTTTGCGCGCAAGCGCACTCGCCAAAAGCCGCATCAGTACAGTCGCGGCGCAATCAGTTCATTTACTTCGCTGGCAGTTAACTCGCCGAATCGAGAAGTGAGTGCGTATTGCCAACGCAGCCGCGCCGCCGGTCGACATCAGCGAGCCGCTCGTCGGTAGCCATCGGTCACCATTCATTCGCCAGTCACTTGCATCGGTGACTTTCAGCCGCGAAAACGCGATTCGTCGTGCACGACGATAATCGGCTCGATATCGCCGACCGATGGCAAGCGAAGAACCACGACGCGTTTCGCTGTTTTCGTTTGAACTCGAACCGATGGGCCATTCGCTTCGGCTTCGAATCGGCGTACGAACGAATCGTTGCCGGAAGGCCGATATCGACCGACCCGGCCGGATCAGTTCGGTTCGGACTGAAAGCGATAGTTGTTTCGGAGTTCGCCCATGACCGCCAGCCAATCTCAAGACGACATCGACGGCCCGTCGCCGGATCGACGCGGATTGGATTATCTGCGTTCGAAACTGCCCTCCCCGCCGCCCAAGCCGTCGCTGATCGGCGGGCGGGCCGCGGTCGCCGCCTAAATCTGCTTCTCGGCGGCGAATGCGTACTCGCACGACGCCGCGACGATATTCATGATGGTCTTGCTGGCCGGCGCATAAGCGATCCGGACGCGTTCGTTCTCCACGATCTTGAGGTTCAGCGACGGCCGCGCGGTGAAGCGGAATGTCTGCGCCGGCGTTTCCTCGCTGAGCATCTCCAGGCGATAGAACGGATACTCGTCGGATTCGATCAGCTTGACGACCCGCGCGGTCGCGAACCGCTTGATGCCCGCATCGATATCCGCCCTGATGGCCGCGCGTACGCCGAAGTGGCCGAGCAGCATCAGGCCGAACACGACGCAGCTCGTCACCACCACCGGCCACACCATGCCGGCGCTGTAGCGGTCGGACACGATCACCGTAACGATGGGAACCACCAGGAAGGCCAGCGCCTCCAGATACCCGCCCGAATCGAGTTCGGTGAGCCGATCGATTTCCAGTTCGCTCAGCGGCTGGGTTTGCGCTTCATCCGTCGATGCCGACATGCTGATCCTTCAGACAGTTTCGCGCTCAGCGCGCCCTCACGCTCGCGAAATCATCGCCGCCGGACTCGAGGTTCGCGCATCCGGCCGACGCCTGCGTGCCCCCGGCTCACTTGGCCGGCAGATACAACATCGGATCGACCGGCTTGGCGTTGTAGCGCACCTCGAAGTGCAGCATGTCGCGCGCCGCGCCGCTGCGGCCCATCTCGGCGATCTGGTCGCCGGCCTTGACCACCTGGCCTTCGTTGACCAGGCGCTTGCGGTTGTGGCCGTAAGCCGACAGCCATTGTTCGTTGTGCTTGACGATGATCAGCTCGCCGTAACCGACCAGGCCGGTGCCCGAATACACCACCACGCCGTCGGCGGCCGCGCGCACCGGCGTGCCGCTGGCGCCGCCGATGTCGACGCCCTGCTTGGTCGGTTCGTTGGCCACGTAACGGCCCAGCAACGGGCCGTCGGCGGGCCAGCGCCAGCGGATGCCGCTGTTGACCGGCGCGGCCGGCGCAGGCGCCGGCGCACTCGCGCGCGGCGGCGCGGCGCCGGTCGAAGGCGATCCGGAAGCGGGCCGCTCGCCGCCGGACGGATACAGGCGCAGGCGCTGGCCGGGGTTGAGACTGTAGGGCGGCGAGAGATTGTTCCAGGCGGCCAGATCGGCCATCTGGATGCCGTTGTTGGCGGCGATGCGGTACAGGCCCTCGCCTCGCTGCACGGTGTAGGTGGCGCCGTACTTCGGCTTGGAGGCCGCCGGTGCCGGACGCGCGCCGCTGGGCCGCGAAGAAGTCGGACGGCCACCGCGGGAAGGCTCGCGGACGACGGTGCTCGAACAACCGATCAGGGCGAGCGATGCCAGGATGCAGGCGGCCATCGCCAGGGTCGGGGTTCGGGTCGTCTTGCTCATGCCTGTCCTCTTGCTGCGCCGCTGCTCGCGCGGATTGGATCTGGAAGGTGCAGCCGCCGCCGTCAGTGTGGCGGCAGCAGTGGCTCAGTGTTGTGAACGCCAGACCAACCAGGCGACGGCGGCGACCACCAGCGCGGTGGCGATCCAGCCGATCGGCTCGATGTAGCGCCGCAACGCCGCCTCGGCGCGTTCGCCGCCGATGCGGATCGCCAGCGCGAGCAGGTACACGCGCTTGCCGCGGCCGATCAGCATGCTCAGCACGTATTGCAGCATAGGCACGCCGACGATGCCCGACGCCCAGGTGAATACCTTCATCGGAATCGGCATGAAGCCGCCGAGCACCAGGAACAAGAACACCGCCCACGGCGACTCGGCCATCTTGGCCTGCACCGTGGCGATGCCCGATTCGATCGCCGGCAGCATACCGAGCGCGGCGAACATCGGCTTGAGCGCTTCGAAGGCGTAATGGCCCAGGAAATAACCGACCAAGGCGCCCAGCATGGAACCGGTCAAGCTCAAGGTCGCGAACCAGAACGCCCGCTTGGGCTGCGCCACCGACATCGGCGCCAGCATCACCTCGGGCATCACCGGGAAGATGATCGCCTCGACGAAACTCAAACCGGTCAGATAAGCCGGCGCGTGCTTGTGCCGTGCCCAGGTGATGGTGCGCTCGTAGAGCGGGCCGAAAATCTTCAAAGCGTGCGTTCCTGTCGGCTGCGGGGGTCAGTCGATCATGCCCGACAGCAGCGGCACGAAGACCACCGGTGCGAGCGTGTGTTGGCTGATATTGCCTTCGGCGTCCTTGCGCAACTTGAGCAGCGACTGCGACGACGAGGCGCCGACCGGTGCGATCAAGGTGCCGTTGACCGCGAGCTGGTCGGTGAGCGCATCGACCAGGGCCGGCGCGGCGGCGGTGACGATGATCGCGTCGAAGGGGCCGTTCTCCGGCCAGCCGATGCGGCCGTCGTCGTGCTTGCTGCGCACGTTCAGGCCAAGCTGGCGGAAGCGCTTGCGCGCGGTGCGCAACAACTCGCCGATGCGTTCGACGGTGTGCACTTCCAGGCCCAGCGCGGCCAGGATCGCGGCCTGATAGCCCGAGCCGGTGCCGATCTCCAGCACCTTGCCCGGAACGCCGTCCTCGAACAGCGCTTCGGTCATCTTGGCCACCACCCACGGCTGGGAGATGGTCTGGCCGTGGCCGATCGGCAGCGCGGTGTCTTCGTAAGCGCGCATCGCCAGGGCTTCGTCGACGAACAGATGGCGCGGCACGGTGCGGATCGCGTTGAGCACGCGCTCGTCGCGGATGCCGGCCTCGCGCAAGCGTTCGACCAGGCGGTCGCGCACCCGCTGCGAGGTCAGGCCGCTGCCGATGGCCTCGGGCTGCAAACGCATGCGCTGGATCATGCCCCGCCCTCCACGCTCGCGCCTTCGGGCTGCGGTGCGTCCAGCGCCGCGGCCAGGCCACCGACCCAGCTGGCGACTTGTTCCAGCGCCTGGTAACGGGTCAGATCGACGTGGATCGGGGTGATCGAGATGTTGCCGGTGCGCACGGCATGGAAGTCGGTGCCCGGACCGGCGTCGGCTTCGGCGCCGGCCGGACCGATCCACCACCACGCGCGGCCGCGTGGATCGGTCTGCTGGATGCAGGCCTCGGCGCGATGGCGGTTGCCCAGCCGGGTGACCTCGAAACCGGCGACCTGCGCCCAGGGCAGATCGGGCACGTTGACGTTGAGAATGGTGTCGGCCGGCAGCGGATCGGTGCGCAGGCGGGCGATGATCTCCACCGCCGCGCGCGCTGCGGTCTGGTAGTGACGCTCCTCGCCATCGCCGTGCGCCAGCGACATCGCCACCGCGGGCAGGCCGAGGAAACGGCCTTCCATCGCCGCGGCGACGGTGCCTGAATAGATCACGTCGTCGCCCATGTTGGTGGTGGTGTTGATCCCGGACACCACGATATCGGGTTCCAGTTGCAACATCCCCGCCAGGGCCAGGTGAACGCAGTCGGTCGGCGTGCCGTACACGCGCCAGGTGCGTTCGTCGAGCTGGCTCACCCGTACCGGCATGTCCAGGGTCAACGAGTTGCTGGCGCCGGAGCGATCGCGATCGGGAGCGACCACCAGCACTTCGTGACCGGCCTCGCGCAGCCCCTGAGCGAGGATGCGGATGCCGGGCGCGTCGACGCCGTCGTCGTTGCTGACCAATACGCGCATGAGTCTCCGCTGGTAAAAAGACAGGCAATCAGAGGCTGAATGATACCCGATAGGGCGACCGCCTTCGCGTACCGCGAGCCCCAACGCGGGGGCGTATGATGGGTTCGACCCGCCGGGACGCAGGTATACAGGTACGGCATGGAGTACTGGGATCATATCGATCGCGTAATGCGCGCCGGCACGCTGGACGAGGTCAAAGCGGCCGCGACCGCCTTTACGCGGGCGGCCGGGTTCCAGCATCACGGCTATGCCACCCGGCTGCGCGAGCCGCTCAGCGGCGGCAGCGACTTCGTGTTCTTCGAGGACTTCGACAGCGATTGGTCGAAGACCTACCCCAAGCTGATCATGCCCCAATCCGAGCAGACCGATCCGCGCATCGTGCTTTCGCGCGAAGGCCTCCCGGCGGTGGCGTGGAATTCGCGCGGCCACACCAGTTACGAGGTGCCGCGCATTACCCTGGCGTTGCGCACGCGCAAAACCCTGACCCAGGCCGGTGAATTCGGCCTGCACGGCGGCATCACCGTGCCGAGTTGGTCGCCGGGCACCAGTTGGGCCTTCACCACCTTCACCCACAAGTCGCAACTCGATCCGCGCGAGCTGCTGCCGGTGCTAGGCGAATCGGTGTACTTCGTCAGTTGCATGCACGCGGCGATGGATCGCCTGCTGCGCCGCCCAGTCGGTTCGGCCAAGCTCAGCGATCGCGAATGCGAGGTGTTGCGCTGGTCGGCGATCGGCAAGACCTCGTGGGAAATCTCGATGATCCTGCGCATCAGCGAGCGCACGGTGAACTTCCACCTGCAACAGGTCTCGCGCAAGCTCGGCGTCAAGGGCCGGCGCGCGGCCTGCGCGCGCGCGGTCGCGCTGGGGTTGATCGTGCTGTGAGCGCGGGCCGGCGGGTTCGTCGCAGATGAGGTTTCGCGGTCGCGGCTCGCGCCGCTCCTGCATAGGGCGACCGTAGGAGCGGCGCGAGCGGCGACCGCGCGAATACAACGTCGACGCAACCTGCCCAGACTCGTTAGCGACGACGCCCGCGTCCAATCGATGCCCGCAACGGCACCGCGCCGCAAAGACTTTGCCGAATCAGCCGATTGAACTCTCGCCTCACTCGCCGCCTCAGCGGCGCCCTGACTTCGCGCATGCGACGAATCCACGCGCGGTTCTCGCGATTTCGTATCGCCCCACGCCCATCCCGGCAAACGAACGCTCGCTCGCGCGCTTGCCCTGAGCTCGCCCCCGCACCTGTCAGTTTTGACAGTACCCACCTCGCGCCCGCGGCCGCGCATGGTCAACTTTCTCGTACGGCATCGCCGCCACGCGCGCGGTGCACGGAGTAAGCGCGGCACGCGCCCTCCTCGCCAGTGTTTCCCCGGTGCTGGCCCGATTACCGACGGGTCGCAGGTCCCAAGGAAGGGCCGGGGCTTTTATTCTCCCCGTCGCGCGGGAATTGGCCGATCGGGGCGTGCGCGATCGGCGCTCCGCCCCGCGCGGCGATTATCCTGTACCGATGACGCCCCTGCCCGACCGCCCCGACCCGGATACCGACGGCGACGACGACGCGGCCCTGTTTCGTGCCGCGATCGGCGAGGTCCGTCGCCTGCCCGAAGTGGCCCCGCCGCCGGCCGCGCCGAAACCCAAGCCGCGTCCGCGCATGGCCGAGCGCGACGAAGCGCTGGCGCGCGAGGAATTCCGCCACGCTCTGGACGAAAGCCTGCTGGAGGCCGGCGACGCGCTGAGCTATCGCAGCGACGAGCTGCCGCCGAAGGTGTTCGCGCGGTTGCGCCGCGGCGAGATCTCGGCGCAGGAAGAACTGGATCTGCACGGCAGCCGCGCGCGCGAAGCCGAAGCGCTGCTGCGCGCCTTCCTCAACGACGCGCGCGCGCACGAACTGGGCTGCGTGCGGATCATCCACGGCAAGGGCCGCAACGGCGTCAGCGATTACCTCGACAGCCGCGGTGCGCCGGTATTGAAGAATCTGGTCGACCGGATGCTGCGGCAACGCGCCGACATCCTCGCCTTCCACTCCGCGCCGCCCGCGCAGGGCGGCACCGGAGCGGTGCTGGTGCTGCTGGCCAAACCGCAGCGGCGGCGTTGAGCCGTTGCGGGCCGATCGGGCCGCTGCGTCGACGCGCGCGCCGACGCGACGGCCGGTTCGCCGCTACGGCGTGGGCGTGCGAGCCAACTTGCGCCGGTCCGGCGGATTGACCCAGACCACATCGATGCCGCGACGCCGCGCCACGCGCTCGACCGCGGACACGTACTGGCTGTCGCGGTCCATGCCCTCGATCGCGTGCTTGGACAAACCCGGTGCGGCGTAGGCGGTCTTGGTCGGAGTACCGGCGCAAGCGGCCAGACCGAGAATGGACAACGACAGGACGGCAACACGCAACGATGCGTTCATGACCTGAGCTCCCTGACGTGCATGAAACCCGGCCGCGCTGGCCGCCGGGCGGCAACCGGCCCCTGCCGGCTGTTAACTCGGCTTATACGCCGGCGAAAACCGTGAGCCAGTGCCCATCGATACCACCCGACGAGCGGTCGTTCGCGGTGTCCGAATGCGGCCTGTCCAGGGGCGGGATCGGTGGTCGTGGGGGCTTTGAAACCGCCTCGCTCGCCGCCATGCGACGGGTCGTACTATCGCGCGCCCTCGATCCGGCCGAGTTCGGCCAACACCACCGTCGCATACGCGCCCGCCGGCAACACGAACGAAACTTCCAGCGCGTCGTCGGCGAGCCATCGCCAGCTCAGCCCATCCGGACGCAAACGCAGCGCGCGCCGCTCCTGATCCAGGCCGGCCGCTTCCAGCCCGGCGCGCAAGGACGCGGCCTGTTCGCCGGCCATCGCCTCGAGCTCCAACGCGCGCACCGCGTCCTGGCTGCGCAGCTCGCCGCGGCCCCACAACGGCCCGCTGGGGTGAATGTCGAACGCGGCCAGGCGTTGCGCCAAGGCCTCGCTCCACGGCTCCGGGCCGAACACGCTGCGGCTGCCGGCCAACGACCAGACCTCGCCCGCGAGCGCTTCGCCCGCGCGCAGGCCGTCCCAACTGCCGTCGCGCACGCGCGCGGCCAACGCCCGGTTGAACAATTCCGAACGCGCCGCCGACAGCAGCATGCTGCGCTGTTCGCGCTGCACCCGGCGGCCGGCGAACATCGCCAGCGCATTGGCGACGTTGTCGCCTTCGCGGCCGAAGCGCTGCTCGCCGAAATAATTCGGCACGCCGCGTTCGGCGATGCGCTGCAATCGCGTCTGGATCGCCTCGCGCTCGCCTTCGACCTCGCGCAGCGTCAATACGAAACGATTGCCGGCCAAGGCGCCGCGCGGCAATTTCTTCGCGTGCCAGTGGTGTTCGAGCACGCGCAGCTCATCGCTTTCCAGCGCCGCCAGATCCGGCGCGACCCGCTTGGGCAGATGCACGCTGAAGCGCTGCACGGTGACCGCGTGGCGGTCCTTGAGTCCGGCATAACCGATCGCGACCTCGCCCACGCCGGCCCACTGCGCCAGGCGCTTGGCGGCGAAGGCGGTGTTCATGCCGCGCTTTTCCACGGTCAGCAGCAGATGCTCGCCGCTGCCGGTGGCGGCGAAACCCGGCAACTCCTCGACCCGAAAATCCTCCGGCGCGCTGCGGATGCGCGCGCGCAAGGCCGCCTCGCCGTTGGCGCGCGGCAGGGCCGCATCTGTGGCTGGATCGCGCGCGTCGCTCATGCGCCGACCAACAGGCAGACCGCCATCGCCGCGATGCCTTCGCGGCGCCCTGTGAAACCCAGTTGTTCGGTGGTGGTGGCCTTGATGCTGACCGCATCGAGCGCCACGCCCAGATCGGCGGCGATCGCCTCGCGCATGGCCAGCGCATGCGGACCGACCTTGGGCCGTTCGCACACCACGGTCACATCGCAGTTGCCGAGCCGATACCCGCGTTGTCCGACCAGCGCATTGCAATGGCGCAGGAACTGGCGGCTGTCGGCGCCGCGCCAGCGTTCGTCGCTGGGTGGAAAGTGCTGACCGATGTCGCCGAGCGCGAGCGCGCCGAGCATGGCGTCGCACAGCGCGTGCAGCACCACATCGCCATCGGAATGGGCGAGCACGCCGCGATCGTGCGGCACGCGCACGCTGCCGAGCATGACGTGGTCGCCGTCGCCGAAGGCGTGGACGTCGTAGCCCTGGCCGATGCGGATGTTCATTGAGATTCCTTGGAGGTGCCGCGCTGGCCGGAGATCGGTTCGGGCGTGGATCGGCGGTCGCGTCGCGCGCGGCCGCCGCGGGGGCGCAACAATAGCCATATTCCGCCGGCCATGACAGCCAGCGAAACCGCTAACCGACCCAATA
Organism: Lysobacter sp. CA199; assembly: GCF_052078715.1. NCBI lineage: Bacteria > Pseudomonadati > Pseudomonadota > Gammaproteobacteria > Lysobacterales > Lysobacteraceae > Lysobacter > Lysobacter sp. CA199. The sequence continues at coordinate 482,720 of NZ_JBQJIL010000001.1, forward strand.
ACGCCGCCGTCGACGGCGGCGTGCCGAAGGGGTCGGCATCGTTGGCGAGTTGGGCGCCGGCCGGGTCGAGCAAGGCCAGCATCGCGAAAGCGGCGACCATCAACGCGACCAGGCAGATCAGCACGCCGATCATCCTCGCGATCCTCGCCATCGGTTTCCTCCTCGCGCTCAGCGTTTGCCCAGCAAAAACTCAGCCAGCGCCAGATCCGCCGGCGTGGTCACTTTCAGATTGTCCTCGCGGCCTTCGACCAGACGCGGGCGCACGCCCATGCGCTCCATCGCCGACGCCTCGTCGGTGACGATCACGCCCGCCGCCGCGGCATCGGCCAGTGCCGCGGTCAGCGCCGCGCGACGGAAGGCCTGTGGCGTGAATGCGCGCCACAATCCCCCGCGCGGCTCGGTGCCGACGATGCAGCCCTCGCCCGCGCGTTTGAGCGTGTCGCGCAACGGCGCGCCGAGGATCGCGCCTTGTTCCGAGGCTTCGGCCGCATCGATCAGCCGACCGATATCCTCGCCGCGCAGATTGGGCCGCGCCGCGTCGTGCACCAACACCAGGCTGTCGTCGCCGAGTTCGGCCGGCAGCGCGCGCAAGGCGGCGAGCACCGAATCGGCGCGTTCGCCGCCGCCCACGCAGCGCAGCACCGGTTTGCCGTGCAACTGCGTCCAGCCCGGCCACAAGGCGTCGCCGGCCGACAAAGCGACCATCGCGCCGGTCACGCGCGGATGCGACAGCAAGGCGTCGAGCGCGTGTTCGATCAGCGGTTTTCCGGCCGCGCGCAGATACTGCTTGGGCGTGTCGCCGCCGAAGCGCTGGCCGCGGCCGGCGGCGGGAAGCACGGCCCAAATCATGCGAGCCACCGGTTGCGAAGCTTGCCGCCGATGCGCGCGCGGGCGGCCGGTTTCGCGGCTTGAATCGATGCCGTCATCGCCACTCCCGCCCTCATGGCTTCCCTGGTTCCGGCGAACGCCGAAACGACGGTGTTCGATTTTCGCCGGTTATTTCCATTTCGCGCATCGCCCGCGCTGCGCTGGTCGCATCTGCCGCGCTGGTTTCGCGAGACGTCGCGAACATCCCAAGCGCCCGATACCTCCATCGAGCCAGCGGCGAGAACCACGCCATCGCGCGCGCGCTTCATCGCCTGCCTCAATGCCCGGGCCGTTCTTGCACAGGCGCGGGCATGGGTTGCGGCGGCGGTGTCTGCGGCGGCACTTCGGTCGGCGGTTCGTCGACCTGTTCTTCCAGCCCCGGTTCTTCATCGGTCGTGCGATCGTCGGCCGCCGGGCCGTTCTGCACCGCGCTGACCGCCGCAGCCGCATTCGGGCCGGGCTGTTGCGGCTTGGCTTCGACCACGCGATAGAAGGTCTCGCCGGGCTTGATCATGCCCAGCTCGCTGCGCGCGCGTTCCTCGACCGCGGCCTCGCCGGACTTGAGGTCTTCCACTTCCGCCGCCAGCGAGCCGTTGCGCTGCTGCAGCCCCTGATTGTCGCGGGTCTGCCCGTCGACCTGGGCCTGTAGCGCAGCGACGCTGCCGCCGCTGCCGCCGCCGGCCCACCACAGGCGGTATTGCAGAAAGGCGAGCAACCCCAGCAAGGCCAGTACCAGCACGGCCAGCCAGCGTTTGCCCGCCATCGGAGCCATAGCGCTCAGACCGGACTCAGCGGCGCAGCGACACGAACGCGTCGCGACCGGCGTAACGGGCGCCCGCGCCCAGGGCTTCCTCGATGCGCAGCAACTGGTTGTACTTGGCCACGCGATCGCTGCGGCACAGCGAACCGGTCTTGATCTGGGTCGCGGTGGTGGCGACGGAAATGTCGGCGATGGTGGTGTCCTCGGTTTCGCCCGAACGGTGCGAAACCACCGCTGCGTACTTGGCGCGGTCGGCCATGGCGATGGCTTCCAGGGTTTCGGTCAGGGTGCCGATCTGGTTGACCTTGATCAGGATCGCGTTGGCCACGCTCTTGTCGATGCCCTCTTTGAAGATCTTCGGGTTGGTCACGAACAGATCGTCGCCGACCAGTTGCACCTTGTTGCCGATCTTGTCGGTCAGCAGCTTCCAGCCGCTCCAATCGTCTTCGGCCATGCCGTCTTCGATGGTCACGATCGGGTACTGCGCGGCCCAGTTGGCCAGGAAGTCGACGAACTGCTCGCTGGTCAGGCGCTTGCCCTCGCCGACCAGGTGGTACTTGCCGTTATCAAAGAACTCGGTCGAAGCCACGTCCAGGCCCAGCAGGATGTCTTCGCCGGCCTTGTAACCGACCTTGCCGATCGCTTCCAGGATGGTTTCCAGCGCTTCCTCGTTGCTGCGCAGGTCCGGCGCGAAACCGCCTTCGTCGCCGACCGCCGTGCTCAGGCCGCGGCCCTTGAGCACCGACTTGAGCGCGTGGAACACCTCGGCGCCGGCGCGCAGCGCCTCGGCGAAGGTCGGCACGCCGACCGGCAGGATCATGAATTCCTGCAGGTCGACATTGTTATCGGCATGCGCGCCGCCGTTGATGATGTTCATCATCGGCACCGGCAACACGGCCTGGCGGTCGCCGGCCAGGTACTTCCACAGCGGCAGCTTCTTCGAAGCGGCCACGGCGTGCGCGTTGGCCAGCGAAACGCCGAGCAGCGCGTTGGCGCCCAGGCGGCCTTTGTTCTCGGTGCCGTCCAGGTCGATCATGCGGCGGTCGAGGCCGGCCTGATCGGTCGCATCCAGGCCCTTGATGGCCTGGGCGATGGTGGTGTTGACGTTCTCGACCGCCTTGCGCACGCCCTTGCCGAGGTAACGGGTCTTGTCGCCGTCGCGCAGTTCCACGGCTTCCTTGCTGCCGGTGGAGGCACCGGAGGGGACCAGGGCGCGGCCGAAGCTGCCGTCGGCCAGGGTGACTTCGGCTTCCAGGGTCGGGTTGCCTCGGCTGTCGAGGATTTCGCGGGCGTGGATCTGGGTGATCGAGGTCATGGGGTCGAGGAGGTCTGAGTGGAAAGGTGGGCTTGCAGTTCGGCGAGCTTGGCTCGGCTGGCCGCAGTGTCGTCGAGTTTGAACGAACCGGCCAAGGGGCGTATGCCGTCGTTCGCATTTTTCGGCGGGTTGGCCAGGATCAGGTAGTCGGCGCCGGCGCTGAGCGGTAAGCCGCAGTTGCTGACATCGCTTTGCAGCACCAGCGGTTTCGCACCGTCCCCCGCGCCCTTGAGAGCGCGCTTCAACGAAGCATCGGCCAGTTGCGTCGGCAAACTGAAACTCACGTTCATGGGTACGTTGCCGGACATGATGCGCATCGCCAACTCATCCTGTTCCGGGGTCAGCGGGTGAACCGTCTCGACGTGGGCGATGAAGATCCATGCGGCGGTATCGGCCACCTCGACCGCAGCCGGCGGCTGATGCGCGGGAACCGTCCTGCAGGCCATGGCCGGGGCGCAGACCAGACCGAGGCCCGTCAGCAGCACGAGCCCTCGCGACACCCCGATCCCCCAGCCGCGCCGCATCAGAAGTCCTGTTCCAAAAACCCGTTCTTCTTGGTGACCCGGTCCAGTTCGACCAGGGTCTCCAGCAGGCCGCGCATCTTCGGCAGCGGCACGGCGTTGGGGCCGTCGGACAGGGCTTCTTCCGGGCGCGGGTGGGTTTCCATGAACACGCCCGAGACGCCGACCGCGATCGCCGCGCGCGCCAGCACCGGGACGAACTCGCGCTGGCCGCCGGACTTGCCGTCCATGCCGCCGGGCAGTTGCACCGAATGGGTCGCGTCGAACACCACCGGACAGCCGGTGTCGCGCATCACGCTCAGCGAGCGCATGTCGCTGACCAGGTTGTTGTAGCCGAAGCTGGCGCCGCGCTCGCAGGCCATGATCGCCTCGTTGCCGGTGGCCTTGGCCTTGGCGGTGACGTGCTTCATCTCCCAGGGCGAGAGGAACTGGCCCTTCTTGATGTTGACCGGCTTGCCGGCGCGGGCCACGTTCTGGATGAAATCGGTCTGCCGGCACAGGAAGGCCGGCGTCTGCAGCACGTCGACGACCGAGGCGACCTCGTTCATCGGCGTGTATTCGTGCACGTCGGTGAGCACCGGCACGCCGATCTGGCGCTTGACCTCGGCCAGCACCCTGAGCCCTTCCTCCATGCCCGGGCCGCGGAAGCTGGTCGCCGAGGTGCGATTGGCCTTGTCGAAGCTGGACTTGAAGATGAAGGGAATGCCCAGCGCCGAGGTGATTTCCTTGAGCTGGCCGGCGACATCGAGTTGCAACTGCATCGACTCGATCACGCAGGGGCCGGCGATCAGGAAGAACGGTTGGTCAAGACCAACTTCAAAACCGCACAGTTTCATGGTGTGTTTCCAATTGATCAGGGTGTCGATCCGGGCGCCGACTTGGCGGCCCGACGATTGCGCAGGTGGTCCACCACACCGGTCACCAGCACGATCACGGTGAAAATCAACAAGGGCACTTCGATCGCGGCCGTGCCGAGCACGAAAAACAGTCCCATCATCCCGAAGCCGTCTCCCGCTCCGGTACTCCGCAGCCAATACTGATATCCCGCCGCGCCCAGCAGCGGCACGACCAGGCAGGCCACCGCCAGCCAGGCGCTGAGTTTCAGCGCCTGGGACTCGAAGGGCGCAGCCCGCACGGCCGGGCTCATCCCCGCACTTCCTTCAACAACTTGCCGCCGGCCTTGGCCTCGCGCGCGGCGCGCACGAAGCCGATAAACAACGGGTGGCCATCGCGCGGCGTCGACAGGAATTCCGGGTGCGCCTGGCAGGCCAGGTACCACGGATGCTGGCTGCGCGGCAGTTCGACCATTTCGACCAGCAGGTCGTCCATCGACTTGGCCGCGATCACCAGGCCCGCGTCTTCGAGCTGGGTGCGGTAGCGGTTGTTGAACTCGTAGCGGTGGCGGTGACGCTCGCCGACCACGTCCTTGGCGTACAACTCGCGCGCCAGAGTGCCGGGCTTGATCCGCTGGTCCTGCAGGCCCAGGCGCATGGTGCCGCCCAGGTCGCTGGCTTCGCTGCGGCGCTCGAGCTCGCCGGTGGCGGTGCGCCACTCGGTGATCAGGCCGATCACCGGATGCGGGCTGTGCTTGTCGTTCTCGGTGCTGTTGGCGTTTTCCAGACCGACCACATGACGCGCGTAATCGACCACCGCCGCCTGCATGCCGTAGCAGATGCCGAAATACGGGATTTTGTTCTCGCGCGCGTACCGGGCCGTGGCGACCTTGCCCTCGAAACCGCGATCGCCGAAGCCGCCGGGCACCAGGATGCCGTCGACGCCCTTGAGCGGCTCCACGCCGTCGCGCTCGATCTCGCTGGATTCGAGCCACTTCAGCTTGACCTTGGTGCGCTGGCGCAGGCCGCCGTGCTTGAGCGCTTCGGACAGCGACTTGTACGCATCCTGATGGTCGATGTACTTGCCGACCACGGCGATGGTGACCTCGTCGACCGGATGCTCGGAGGCATCGACGACTTCGTTCCACTCGCTCAGGTTGGCCGGACCGGGCTGCAGGCGCAGACGGTCGAGCACGATCGCGTCCAGGCCCTGCTCATGGAACCACTGCGGCAGCTTGTAGATATTGTCCAGATCGACCGCCGAGATCACCGCCTTTTCCGGCACGTTGGTGAACAAGGCGATCTTGCGGCGCTCGCCGTCGGGCAGCGGCTGTTCGCTGCGGCACAACAGCACGTCGGGCTGGATACCGATCGAGCGCAGTTCCTTGACCGAATGCTGGGTCGGCTTGGTCTTGAGCTCGCCGGCCGCGGCGATGTACGGCACCAGGGTCAGGTGCATGAACAACGCGTGCTCGGGGCCGCGCTCGGTGCGCAGCTGGCGGATCGCTTCCAGGAACGGCAGCGACTCGATATCGCCGACCGTACCGCCGACCTCGACCAGGGCCACGTCGAAGCCCTCAGTGGCCTCCACGATCAGGCGCTTGATCTCGTCGGTGATGTGCGGGATCACCTGCACGGTGCCGCCGAGGTAATCGCCGCGACGTTCCTTGCGGATCACGTTCTCGTAGATCCGTCCGGTGGTGATCGAGTTCTTGCGGCTCAGCCGCGTGCGCAGGTAGCGCTCGTAATGGCCCAGGTCCAGGTCGGTCTCGGCGCCGTCGTCGGTGACGTAGACCTCGCCGTGCTGGAACGGGCTCATGGTGCCCGGGTCCACGTTGATGTAGGGGTCGAGCTTCATCATCGTCACGCGCAGGCCGCGCGCTTCGAGGATGGCCGCCAACGAGGCCGCTGCGATGCCCTTGCCCAAGGAGGACACCACGCCGCCGGTGACGAAAATCAGGGGAGTCATGGATTTTGCTGCCGCTGGAAAGCCGCAGTTTACAGGCTGGGGCGTGAAGCTGCGACTGCTTGACAGCGCCGCGGCGATACCGAAGCGGGCACGCAGCCCGCTGCTGCGGGATTTGGCGGAGGTTCGGTCGGCTCCATCGCCGCCCCCGAACCGTGCGCCGCCAGGCAGGCAGCAGACTCCAGACGACAGCCGCCAAACCTGGAGGGCCGGGCGCCCTGCCCGGTTACCACCGAGGTTCTGGCGCTAGGGATTCCAGGCCGGCGGCGTTTGTTTAGGCCGGCCCGGGCCGCTATTCGATCACCCCGAACATCGGACCGAGCTTGGCCCGCGAATCCTTCCTGCGCAATTCCGGTGCATACAGGCTCGACACGGTGCCATCGAGGTACAAGGCATCGCGGCACTGCAGCTCATCGCGAAAATAGGCGGCAAATTCGTACAGGCTCACTTGCGTGTCGCTGATGACCAGCAAGACGATGCCGTCCTTGACCGCCACACCGTTGCGGATATGCCGCGATGTCGACTGTGGATCGAGGCGCGGATGGATGCGTCCGTCCTGCAGCAGCAGCGGTCCGGACTGGGTCGCCAGGCGTACGCCCCGGGACACGGCGCGATAGCGCGAGGACTCGACCACGCGCGCGCCTTCATCGGACAGCAAGAACACGCCATTGGGCTTGAGGTAGAAGTTGCCCTCGCCTTCGCGCAGATTGAGCGGCGCCAGTTCCTGACCGTCGGCGACCAACAGGCCGACCGGCGAGTAGTCAGGCTCGTACATGCCTGCGTTCATCGCGTAACGCAGGTGCTGGCCGCGCGCGGCGAGCCAGCGGTCCAGTCGCGCCGGCGACTGCAGCATCCGGCCTTGCTCGTCGCGCAGATACAGGCCCAGCGTCTGCGTACGCGGATCGATCCGGACCACGGTGTAGCGCGGCTCGCGCGCGAACAGCGGCAAGCTGAAGAGGCAGGCCAACAACAGACCGAACCCGGTGGTGAAGCGATGATTCGACAAGAGCGCCCCCGTCCGTTTCGCGGTGGCGGACGATACGACTCGCCCGGTTCGCAGAAAATAGCAGCCCCGAAACGACCAACGCCCCGGCAAGCCGGGGCGTTGGTCGTTTCGAGCGAGCCGTCCGAACGAGCCGGACTTACTTGTCGCCTTCTTCCTCCGGCTCGACGCCGCGGTCGCCGGACTTCTTCTTTTCCGCGTCGGCCTTCTTCTTGGCCTCGGCTTTCTTCGCATCCTCGGCCTTCTTGGCGTCTTCGGCCTTCTTATCGGCCTGCGGATCCTGCTGGGCGAACGCGCTGGGCGCGATCAGCACGGTCAGGGCAGCGGCGATGGCGGCGGGGAGCAGCAGCTTGCTGGCTTTGCGCAGATTGATCTTCATGGTGTGGCCTCCTACGAATGGGAACCTGGGTCGCGGGCCGGCCCGGCGGGGCTGGACGGGCTCGCGATACGCCTTGGGGGTTCCTTTCCACTGGCGACGCGGCGGACCCTAACCCTTGCCCCCATGCTGTGGGCTGAACCGGCAATATCAAGCGATGAGGATACCGGTCGGCGGCGATCCCGCATCCGACCCGTTCCGCGCGCGGGCCGCTCCGGCCCGCGCGGTCTCAAACTGCGAGACGCCCGCCGCGCAAGCTTCCCGGCCACTCTTCACACCGCGCGGCTTGACCACCCCGCCCGCCGTGTTCATCCTCGCCGCTCCGAACACCACGGCCACGCCCAACAGTTAATGAGCAGTCGCTATAACGCCGCCGACATCGAAGTCCTCTCCGGACTGGACCCGGTCAAACGCCGCCCGGGCATGTATACCGACACCACCCGGCCGAACCACCTGGCCCAGGAAGTCATCGACAACTCGGTGGACGAGGCCCTGGCCGGCCACGCCCGCACGATCGAGGTGACCCTGTACGCCGACGGTAGCTGCGAGGTCTCCGACGACGGCCGCGGCATGCCGGTGGACATCCATCCGGAGGAGAAAGTCCCCGGTGTGGAGCTGATCCTGACCCGCCTGCACGCCGGCGGTAAGTTCAACAACAAGAACTACACCTTCTCCGGCGGCCTGCACGGCGTCGGCGTGAGCGTGGTCAACGCGCTGTCCAAGCTGGTCGAAGTGCACATCAAGCGCGACGGCAACGAATACCGCATGACCTTCAAGGACGGCGACCGCGCCACCCCGCTGGAGATCGTCGGCACGGTCGGCAAGAAGAACACCGGTACCCGCGTGCGCTTCTGGCCCGACGCCAAGTACTTCGACACACCCAAGATCAACCTGCGCTCGATCAAACACGTGCTGCGCGCCAAGGCGGTGCTCTGCCCCGGCCTCAACGTCAAGCTGTTCGACGAAGCCAGCGGCGAGCGCACCGAGTGGTACTTCGAGGACGGCCTGCGCGATTATCTGTCCGGCGAGTTGCGCGAAGGCCAGCCGCAGCGCGAGCTGCTGCCGCCGGACCTGTTCGTCGGCCAGCTCAAGAAAGACACCGAAGTAGTCGACTGGGCGGTGGCCTGGGCGCCCGACGGCGAGCTGACCCAAGAGAGTTACGTCAACCTGATCCCGACCGCCCAGCACGGCACCCACGTCAACGGCCTGCGCACCGGCTTCACCGACGCGCTGCGCGAGTTCTGCGACTTCCGCAACCTGCTGCCGCGCGGGGTCAAGCTGGCGCCGGAAGACGTCTGGGACCGGGTCGCGTTCGTGCTCAGCATCAAGATGACCGATCCGCAGTTCAGCGGTCAGACCAAGGAACGCCTGTCCTCGCGCCAGGCCGCCGGCTTCGTCGAAGGCGCCGCGCACGATGCGTTCTCGCTGTGGCTCAACCAGCACACCGAACTGGGCGAGCGCATCGCCCAGTTGGCGATCGAGCGCGCCGCCGCGCGTCTGAAGACCGAAAAGCAGATCGTCCGCAAGAAGATCACTCAGGGCCCGGCCCTGCCCGGCAAGCTCGCCGATTGCAGTTCGCAGGACCTCTCGCGCACCGAGCTGTTCCTGGTGGAAGGCGACTCGGCCGGCGGCAGCGCGCGGCAGGCCCGCGACAAGGATTTCCAGGCGATCCTGCCGCTGCGCGGCAAGATCCTCAACACCTGGGAAGTCGCCTCTGGCAGCGTGCTCGCTTCGCAGGAAGTGCACGATCTGGCGGTGGCGATCGGCTGCGATCCGGGCAAGGAAGACATCACCGGGCTGCGTTACGGCAAGGTCATCATCCTGGCCGACGCCGACTCCGACGGCCTGCACATCGCGACCTTGCTCAGCGCCTTGTTCCTGCGCCATTTCCCGGCGCTGGTCGCGGCCGGCCACATCTTCGTGGCGATGCCGCCGCTGTTCCGCGTCGACGTGGGCAAGACCGTGTTCTACGCGCTCGACGAAGAGGAAAAGCGCATCCTGCTGGAGAAGATCGAGCGCGAGAAGGGCGACCGCAAGAAGGGCCTGAGCGGCGCGATCAACGTCACCCGCTTCAAGGGCCTGGGCGAGATGAACGCCTCGCAGTTGCGCGAATCGACCATCCACCCCGACACCCGCAGGCTGGTCCAGCTGACCATCGACGACAACGCTCAGACTCATTCGCTGATGGACATGCTGCTGGCCAAGAAGCGCGCCGGCGACCGCAAGAGCTGGCTGGAAACCAAGGGCGACCTGGCTACGCTTGAAGTCTGACGGGCCTGCGGCCCTGCGCAGTCCGATCGGATCGCCGCATCGTCCGCCCGAAGACGCGGCAGGCTCAACCTGGCTCCATCGCCTCAAACGCCGCCGCCAGGCGGCGTTACTTTTTCGGCACATCCGGCATCGATCGCCGCAGCCGCATAATCACGCAGCCATGCGGCGCCTTACGGCAATCTGCCGGCATCGGCATGCATCGGGAGATCAAAATGAAAGGATGCGGCGTTTGCCTCGTGCGCTCCAACAGCCGTTCCAACGGCGAGGAACGTGCCCATGGCCTATGAAAGCGAAGCTATCAGGCGCAAGGCGCCCGGCGACTCCAGCGGACGTTTGTTCGGCGTGCTGGCCTGGTGCGCGCTGCTGATCGGCCCGGCGCTGGCCTGGCTGGTGGTGTTCGCGCTGACCCCGGAAAGCCAATGCGGCGACTGGAGCCTGCGCTGCACCGGCAAGGCGATCATGTACAGCGCCGCCAGCTGGCTGTTCGGCTCGCTGCTGGGCATCACCGCGCTGTTCCGCGGCGAGCGCCGCTCGCTGGCGGTGCCGGCGTTGGTCTTGAACATGATTCCGTTGCTGGGGCTGCTGGCGGCGTATATGGTGCTGGCCGATCGCGCCTGACGCTCGCGGGCCATCGCGCCTGCCCTGTGCAATCCGAACCGAACCGACAAAGACTCGTCGCATGCCCTCGATCCAAGGCCCGAAGCACCGCACCGAAGTAATGGGCATGCCCGACGAAAGCCTGTCGGTGCGAGCCGCCTCTCTCGGCGAGGCGATCGCGGCCTACGAGGCCGAGTACGCGGTCGCGATCGTCGAATCGCAGGATCACAACGGCCGCTATTTCATTCACCGCGACCTTCGCAGCGGCGAAGAGGAATACGTCGACATCCACGTCCTGCGCGGCGACGGCGAACACTGCGCGCGCCAGGATCGCGACTTTCCGCTACGCGAAGACGACGTGATCGTACTGGGCTTTCTGGTCTGCTGATCGCATCGATCACGCGGATCGGCTGCGGCCGCGATCCATTCCAACAAGCGCGTTCAAATCAGCGCAGCCAGCGCGGCCTTGAGCGACTTCGCGAACGCAACCGGGCGGCAACGCCCCAATTTCACCTTCGGCGTTTCATGCCAGCGCGCGCAGTCGACGATGGCCCGGGCGATGTCCGCCGCCAATGCCTCGTCGGCGACCACGCCCTCTTCCAGATACAGCGCCTTGACTTCGAACTCGCCCTTGGCGCGATGCGCCTTCGCATCCAGCCGGCCGACCAGGCGGCCGCGCACCAGGATCGGCAGCACGAAGTAGCCGTAGCGACGCTTGGGCTCGGGCGTGTAGCACTCCAGGGTGTAGTCGAAACCGAAGAACTCGCTGGCGCGTTCGCGATCCCAGACCAAAGGATCGAACGGCGACAACAAGGTCGAATGCGTCGCGCGCAAACGGCCAGTCGAAGCGGCGGCCAGGGCGACGGCATGATCGCGATGCACGTAGCCCGGCGCGTTCCAGCCTTTGACTTCCACCCGCAGCAAGGCGCCTTGCGCGACCAGTGGTTCCAGATCGGCATCGCGCACGCGCGGACGCAGACGAAAATAGTCGGCGACCCAGCGCGCTTGAGCCACGCCCAGCGCGCGCACGGATTTAAGCAAGGTCTCGCGTCGCACGGTATCGGCATCGATCGGCGTGCCGTCCCAGCCCGACACGGCGATACCGGCCACGCGTTCGCTCAGATCGTAGACCCGCTGGAAATTCTCGCGCCGCGCGACCATCAACTCGCCGAGGGCGAAACCGGTTTCGAGCCAGCGTTTTTCGTCCTTCCAGCCCCACCAGCCGCCAGCGCCGACGCGCGCCTGATCGCGTTCGAAGTCCGAGGATTTGACCGGACCGAGTTCGCGGATATGCGCCAGCAGGCGATCGATCTTGGCGCCGCTGGTCTGGCGATGATGCTGGGCGTTGCGGATCGCCCAATGGTGCTGGCGTTGCGGCAAGGCGTTGCGGTGCAGCAGGTAGTCGTCCATCGGCGCGAAGCAGGCTTCGTGCGCCCAGATTTCGAATATCTCGCGCTGCGCCAGCAACTCCTCCAGCCAATGCGCCGGGTAAGCGCCCAGGCGCGAGAACAGCACCAGGTAGGGACTGCGCGCGACGACATGGATGGTGTCGATCTGCAGCAGTTGCATGCGCGCGATCGCCGCCAGCGCATCGGGCCGCGCCGCGCGCTTGCGCGGCCGCGTCAGCAGGCCTTGCGCGTGCAGATGCAGCGCGCGCGCTTGAGTCAGGCTGAGCGCCGCGGCTTGGGTCGGGGCTGTAGCGGCCTTGGATACGACGCGCTTGGCCGCAGCGCTGCGCGACGGCGCGGTTTCGACCACGACCGCAGCCGAGGTTTCGGTTGCGACGGCGGCGTCGCTTGGCGAACCATCGCCCGGCGAAGAAGACGCGCCGCGTCGCGTCGCTGAGCGCGCCGAATTCATGCGTCCTGCGATTCCAGGGTCGCGCGCAGCAACTCCCGCAACAGCGGCTGCAGGCGCGCGGCCTTGGCCTCATCGAAGGCGAAGCTGTCTTCGTCCATGTAGTTGCGCTGGCTCAGCTCCAACTGCACCGCCTGCACGCCGATCTCCGGATCGCCGTAATGGCGGGTGATGTAACCGCCCTTGAAGCGGCCGTTGGCGATCCAGTCGTAGTCGTTCTGCGCGGCCAGGATGCCTTCGAGCCGGGCCTGCAGTTGCGGCAGGCAACTGGCGCCGGCGGCCGTGCCGAGATTGAGGTCGGGCAGCCGCCCCTCGAACAGGAACGGCACTTCGCCGCGGATCGAATGGCCTTCCCACAGCACCGCGCGGCCGTGCTCGCCGCGGATGCGGTCGAGTTCGGCGACCAGGGTTTCGTGGTACGGCCGCCAGTACAGTTCGACCCGCTCGGCCACTTCGGCTTCATCGGGCGCCTGGCCGTCCAGATACACCGCCTCGCCGCTGAACTGCACGGCCGGACACAGGCCGGTGGTGTTCTGGCCCGGGTACAGCGAGACGTCGTCCGGCGGCCGGTTCAGGTCGACCACGTAGCGCGAATGGCGCGGCACCAGGATCGAGGCGCCCAGCTGGAGCGCGAATGCGTACAGGCGCGAGACGTGCCAGTCGGTATCGGGCGCGCGACGCGCCGATTCGACCATGCGCGCCTTGAAAGCCTCGGGAATCAGCGAGCCGTCGTGCGGCAGGCTGATCAGCAGCGGCGCGCTGCCGCGATGCAGTTGGAAAACCGGTTCGGTCGGATGCGGGACGTTCATGCGGGGATGTCAGTCGGCGCCGGGCGGCAGGTGCCGGCGGAAGAAGTCCATGGTACTGCGATGCACCTGAAGCCAGGTCGCGTAGCGCAGGAAGAAGTGATCCTCGTCCGGAACGACCAGGGTTTCCACCGGCAGCTTACGTTCGCGCAGACGTCCGACCAGATCGATACTCTGGGCGAACTTGACCGCGCGATCGTCGTCGCCGTGCACGATCAGCACAGGCGAGCGCCAGCCGTCGATATGCGCGACCGGCGAGGACTTGAATGCGGTTTCCAACTCGTCGGGCTTGATGCCCCACGAACCGCTGTTGTCGCCGCCCTTGGCGCTCTCGCGCCAGTCGTGCACGCCGTGGCGATCGACGCCGGCGGCGAACAGGTCGGAATTGCGGGCGAGCGCCGAGGCGGTCAGAAAACCGCCGTAGGAACCGCCGTAGATGCCGATGCGGCGCGGGTCGACGTCGGCGCGCTGGGCCAACCAGGCCTGCGCGGCGAGCACATCCTGGTACTCGGAGGCTCCGCGCGGCCCCTGTTTTTCGGCCCGGCGAAAGGCTTGGCCGTAACCGGTGCCGTCGCGGTAATTCAAGGCCAGCACCATGTAGCCGCGGCTGGCCAGCCATTGGTTGCTGGCGTAGTCGTTGTAGTAGTAGCTGTTGTAGTGCCAGCCCGGCAGCATCTGCCGGATCGGGCCGCCGTGCACGTAGATCAACGCCGGCCGCTTGCCCTTGAAACCGGCCGGCGGCTCGAACACGGTCGCATGCGAGATCACCCCGTCGCTGGCGCGCAGAGTCATGGTCTTGGGCTCGACCAGCCGGTCGAGCGGGAATTGCGCCGGCAGTCGCGCCGGGAAAATCCGCCGCGGTTCGCCGCCGGTGCGCGGCATCACCGCGATCGCGGTCGGCCGGCGCGCGTCGGCATGGCGGAACGCGATCCACTCGCCGCCGGCGAGCACGGTCGGTTCGGTGGAGATCTCGTCCTTCGCGCTGAGCAGGGTCTGCGCCGCGCCCTTGGCATCGACGCTGAATATCTGCCGGTGATCGATCTGGGCGCAGTTGCCGCTGAACAAGAACGCGCCGTCGTCGGCAAGGTCGACGGTTTCGGCCTCGCACTCGCCGCGGCTCAACGGCGACGGCGCGCCGCCTTCGGGCGAGATCGCGTACCAATGCAGCCAGCCGCTTTGTTCGGAGGCGAAGATCAGGCGGTTGTCGCGGCTCCACAGCAAGGGGGTGGCGCTGAATTGGGCGTAGCCGCCGGCGGTCTGCTTGGAGTGGAAGATTTTTTTCGCAAGCCCTGTGTTGGCGTCGGCGGTCCAGATTTCGAAGGGGTGGGCGTTGGTCAGATCGAACGCCTCGCCGCCGCGGGTGGCGGCGGTGCGCAGGAAGGCGATGCTGCGGCCGTCGGGCGAGAACACCGGGTTGGCGTCGTTGTAGAAATCCGCGCCCATCCAGCGCACCGAGCGCGCGGCCAGATCGAGCACACCGACGAACGCGTGGTCGCCGCGATTGCTGCTGAAGGCCAGCAGCTTGCCGTCGGGCGAGAACTCGGCGGCGCTGTTGGCGCCGCGGGTCTTGATCAACGCTTCCTTGCACCAGCCCGGCGCGGTCGCGCCCGGCAGCGGATAGCAGCCGATGCCGCGCCCCTGCACGATCAAGGCATCGCCGTTCGGCGCGAACTGCACCGCGCGACCGGCGGCGATGCGCTGCGGCTTGGCCGAGCCGTCGCTGGCGACCAGCCACACCGCTTGTTCCTGCCCGTCCGGATCGCCGGTGGGATTGCTGTTGTTGCCGGCCGCGTCGGCGCCGCCGCCGCGCGCATAGGCCAGCCAGCGGCCGTCGCGGCTGAACTGCAGCGCGCCGAGCACCTGACCGTCGTCCTCGTCGAAGGCGGTGAGCTGGCGCGGCGCGAACTGCGGCGCGCGCGCGGCCCACAGATTGCGCACGCCGCGCTCGTTGGCGACCCAGGCCAGCAGTGGCGCGCCCTGCGCTGCAGTCAGTTGTTCGGGCTGGGGCGCGCCGAGCAGGTCGGCGATGTCGAAGTCCGCGGCCTGCGCGCCGACCGCGAATGCCGCGCCGGCCGCGAGCGCCGCAATCCTGGCAATCTTCGCCGCGCTCAGGATCCGATGCGGGGGATACTTACGATCGTTGCCGTTCATGCCGTGTGTTCCCCTCTCGCTTCGGTTTTCAACGCATCAGCACCACTTCCTCGGCGCTGGTCGGATGGATGGCGACCGTGTCACGCAGGTCGTCCAGGGTGATGCCGCGCTTGAGCGCCACCGCGAAGCCCTGCAGCATCTCGTCGGCTGCATCGCCGAGCAGATGGATGCCGACCACGCGGCGCTCCTGGCCGACGCAGATCAACTTGAACAAGCTGCGCTGCGGCGACTCGGCCAGGGCGTACAGCATCGGCCGAAAACCGGCGCGGTAGATGTGCAGATTGTCACCATGTCGCGCCCTGGCTTGGTCTTCCGTGAGCCCCACCTTGCCGATCGGCGGATGGGAGAACACCACGGTCGGAATGTTCTGCTGATCCAGCTGGCCTTCGCGCTTGCCGTAGACGCGATCCATCAGTCGCCGCGCGGCGGCGATCGCGACCGGGGTCAGTTGCACATCGCTGGTCGCATCGCCGACCGCGTTCACGCCGGCCACGCTGGTCGCATGCAGTTCGTCGACGACGATATGACCGCGCGCGTCCAGCTTCACGCCGAGTCGTTCCAGCCCCATGCGCGCGGTGTTCGGCCGGCGGCCGGTCGCGAACAACACCTTGTCGAAGGCTTCGCTGAGCGATCCGTCGGCGCCGCGCACGCGCACGCGCTCGCCGTCGGCTTCCAGGGCCTGGATGGCATGACCGAAATGCAGGCGCACGCCGCTTTGGCAGTAATCGTCGGACAACTGCGCGGTGAGTTCGGCGTCGAAACCCTCCAGCAGACGCGGGCCGCGCGCGAACACTTCCACCCGGCTGCCCAGGGCCTGCAGCACGCCGGCCAGTTCCACCGCGATGTAACCCGCGCCGACGATCGCTACCCGCTCGGGCGCCGCGCTCCAGCCGAAGAAATCGTCCGAGGTGCCGCCGAGTTCGGCGCCGGGAATCTCCGGCTTGACCGCATGGCCGCCGGTCGCGATCAAGATCCGCGGCGCGCTCAACCGCGCGCCGTTCTCGCATTCCACCGTATTCGCGTCGAGCAGGTGCGCGCGCATCGGCGCAACCACGATGCCGCTCGCGTCCAGGCGTTTGCGGTAGCTTTCGTGGATGTTGGCGATGTAGCGCTGGCGGTGAACGATGAAGGTCGGCCAATCCAGCTCGCAGCGCCGTCCTTCGGGCTGGTCGATGGCGAAACCCAGCGACTGCGCCATGCGCAATTTTCCGGCGATGTCGGCGGCCAGCCACATCGCCTTCTTGGGTACGCAACCGACGTTGACGCAGGTGCCGCCGAGCAAGGCCGGTTCCAGCAGCGCCACGCGCGCGCCGTACTCGGCCGCGCGGAACGCGCCGGCCAGGCCGCCCGAGCCGCCGCCGATCACGATCAGGTCGAAATGGGTCTTGCCTTGTTCGTCTGCGTTCAAGCGAAACGCTCCGGTCGGTAGGGATGCGGGTCGATCGCGGTTTCGCGGCCGGCGATCAGGTCGGCTATCAACTGGCCGGTCCCGGCGCTCATGCTCACGCCCATCATGCCGTGGCCGGTGGCCAGCCACAGGCCGTCGCGGCCGGGCACGCGACCGATCAGCGGCACGTCGTCGATGCTCATCGGCCGCCAGCCCTGCCAGCGCTCGCGCTCGACCGGGCCGACGGGCTGGTGCAGATATTCGGCCGCGCCGCGCTCCAGCGCCGCCAGACGGCGCGGGTTGAGGCTGTCGTCGAAACCGGAGAATTCCATCGTGCTGCCGAGGCGGAAGCCGCTGTCCCACATGGTCACGCAGACCTTGCGCTCGCGCAGCACCACCGGCCGGCGCGGGGTCAGCGCGGGACGGTCGTAAGTGATCGAATAGCCCTTGCCCGGCTGCATCACCCGTTTGAGCGCGGGCAGGCCGATCGCTTCGGACAGCTGCGGCGACCACGCGCCGAGCGCGATCACCGCCTCTCGCGCGCGCATCGGCCCGCGCGAGGTGTCCAGTTCGATGCCGTCGTCACCGCGTTGCGCTCCGCGCAGGGCGCAGTTCTCGACGATCTCGCCGCCGCGCTCGGTCACCGCGCGCACGAGCGCATCCACGTACTTGTCCGGCCGCAGCACCGCGTCGTGATCGAAACGGATCGCGCCGGCGACGCCGGGCTTGAACGCCGGATCCTGCGCTTCGTACGCCGCGCCGTCGATCAGTTCGACTTGCACGCCGAACTCGCGCAGCAGGTCGAGCTCGTGCTGGCCGGCGGCGAACGCGGCAGCATCGCGGAATACGTAGTCGACGCCGGAACTGTCGAACTCGCAGACCAGGCCGTACCGCCTGACCCAGTCTTCGAGCCGCTCACGCGAATCGTTGAGCAACGCCGCCTTGGCCTGCGCGCTGGCCCGCCAGTCGCGCGGATTGCAGCGCGCCGCGAATCCCAGCAGCCAACGCCACAGTTGCGGGTCGAATCTGGGATGCACGTACAGGGGCGCGTCGGGGGTCAGCATCCAACGCAGTGCCTGGGCAACGACGCCCGGCGCGGCCAGCGGGGTGGCATGGCTGGGGGTGATGGTGCCGCAGTTGCCGTGCGAGCTGCCGGCGCCCGGCGAGCGGGCGTCGAGCACCCGCACTCCCCGACCGTCGGCCAGCAAGGCCAGCGCGCAGGTCAGGCCGATCACGCCGGCGCCCACGATCACCACGTCCTCGCGCCGGCCCGTCGCCGGGTCGGCCCGAGCCTCATCCACCTGCACTGCGCCCATGGTGCTCCATCGCTGGCTCCGAACGGTTCCGCGCCCGCGCGCGGCAATGGCATGCGCCGTCGTATACGGCACCGCGACATAGTACCGGCCCCGCACCGAGGCGGTTGCGATGCCGATCGGATACAGGGTTTCACCCATGCGCGTCGCCGCCGGTCCGCTAGCGAGGCTTTGCGCAAGCTGGCGGTGGCGCGGTGCCGTGGGAGGGGCTCCAACCCCTGCGTCTTCGTGTCCGATCGCCGCGAGCCGGACGAAAAGCATCGGCCTGAAGGCCCTCCCACCGTGGGTGCAGCGACGCCCGAGCCGATCGCGCCGGCGACGCGTTCGCGTCCACGCCGCAAGCCAACGCATCGACGAGGCCCTGCATCGCGCTCCGCTTATTCCCCTGTGAAGTTCTGTGACGCGCTGCGAACTGGCCGGCGCGATTGTGTGACGCCTTGCGCTGGTTTTCGCTGCGTGCATCGGCGCCGCAGGCATAAGGTCGTCAATGCTCGCCGACAAATAAAACACAGCCATTCAATGTCGATGAGTCTCCCATCGGTTCGGGAGCGCTTGTTTTGCGCACTTTCGCGAGAAGGCGCGCGAGCACATTCCATCCATCTTGTAGGGGATCCAAACGCATGCAACTCAAGACCGCTCTGCTGAGCACGGCCGTGGTCGCCGCGCTCGTCGCCTTGTCCACCCAGATCGGCGCGGACTCCACCCCGGCACCGACGTCTTCGCTCAAAGCCGCCGCCGCATCGCGGCCGACGCAGGCCGCGCACGCCACCGCTTCGTTCGCGCAACCTGCCGCATCCGACCACGCCGCGCTCGGCGCGATCGCCGGCGCCGCCGGCGCGCGTCCGGGCAGCGAGCTGGCCACGGCTTCCGATTCGCCGACGCAAGCCGACGCCTCGCCTGCCGCGAGCCGCGCGCGCGGACTGCTCTCCGGTGCGGCCGCGCAGGAAATCCATCGCGTCCAGGCCGATGCCTTCATCGCCCGCGACGTGATGATCGACCGCGACGGCACCGAGCACGTGCGCATGGAGCGCAGCTACCAGGGCCTGCCGGTGATCGGCGGCGACTTCGTCGTGCACAGTCAGGACGGCGAGCTCAAGTCGATCAGCCAGGGCGACAACGTGCGCACCTTCGGCCGTCCCGACATCCAGCCCAAGATCAGCGCCGAACAAGCGCGGATCGAAGCCGGTGCCGCATTCGACGGCACGGTGACCTCGGTCGCCTCGACGCAATTGGTGGTGTTCGCGCGCGCGGTCGAGCCGACCCTCGCCTATCAGGTCGACGTGCTCGGCGAACGCCGCGCCGATCCCGCGCCCGGCAACATCAGCTACTTCATCGACGCCGGCAACGGCAAGCTGCTGCAGGAAGACGATCGCGTCCATTCGGCCGCCGCCAACGGCACCGGTCGCAGCCTCACCCTGGGCAACGTCGGCATCGTCACCAACTCGGTCTCCGGCGGATTCCAGATGACCGATCCCAGCCGCGGCAACGGCCAGACCCTGGACGCCGGCAATCGCAGCAGCGCCAGCGGCACGGTGTTCAGCGACGCCGACAACACCTGGGGCAACAACACCACCTCAGACCGCGCCTCGGCCGCAGCCGACGCTCACTACGGCGTCGCCGCCACCTGGGACTATTACAAGAGCATCCACGGCCGCAACGGCATCTTCAACGACGGCCGCGGGGTCAAGAGCTATGTGCATTACGGCCCGACCAATCTGGTCAACGCCTACTGGAACGGCTCGTCGATGCTCTACGGCGACGGCGACGGCGTCACCTATCGCCCGCTGGTCGCGCTGGACGTAGCCGGCCACGAGATGACTCACGGCGTGACCGGCGCGACCGCGCGCCTGGGCTACTACAACATCAAGGACTCCGGCGGCATCAACGAAGGCATCTCGGACATCTTCGGCACCCTGGTCGAATTCAGCGTCGGCAATC
The DNA here is from genome assembly GCF_052078715.1 of Lysobacter sp. CA199. Lineage (NCBI taxonomy): Bacteria > Pseudomonadati > Pseudomonadota > Gammaproteobacteria > Lysobacterales > Lysobacteraceae > Lysobacter > Lysobacter sp. CA199. The sequence continues at coordinate 502,681 of NZ_JBQJIL010000001.1, forward strand.
CGAACGATCCGGGCGACTACCTGTTGGGCGAGGAAATCTTCATCAGCAATCCGGGCGACAAGAATGCCCTGCGCCAGATGTTCAAGCAGGACGCCGACGGCAAGTCGAAGGTGTGCTACCCCAGCGGCGGATTCACCGCATCGCAGACCTATGCGCGCGGTCCCTTCGATCCGCACTTCACTTCCGGAGTGCTCAACCGCGTGTTCTACCTTGCTTCGGAAGGTTCGGTGGTGCCGAGCGGTTTCAACTATACGAAGGCCCAGTTGGTATGCAACAACGACACCACGATCGCCGGCGTCGGCCGCGACAAGATCGGCGCGATCATGTACCGCGCGCTGACCCGTTACTTCGTCTCCAGCACCACTTATCCGCAGGCGCGCACCTGGACCTTGCAGGCCGCCGCGGATCTGTACGGCAACACTTCGGCCGAGTACACCACCCTCGCCCGCGCCTGGACCGCGGTGCAGGTGAACTGAGCCGTCGCCTTATCCGCTGAAGTCGTCGCGACACCGAACGGCCTGCGCAAGCGGGCCGTTCTTCGTCCCGCGCGCCTAGCCGTCGCCGCGCAAGCGCATCGCCGGCCGCCGCCAGTACGCGAACGCGCGCCACAGCCATTCCACCGGCCCGAAGCGGTAACGGCGCAGCCACCACGCGCTGGCGATCATCTGCAGCGCGAACAAGACCATGGCCACGCCGAACAGCTCGGCGAACGACAGCCGTCCCCACAGATTCAGGCCGTGGTGGTAGAGCGTCCAGGTCGCGATCAACGATTGCGCCAGATAGTTGCTCAGCGCCATGCGGCCGGCCGGCGCGAAGCGCAAGGGCCAGCGCGCGCCGGCCTGCAGCATCAGCAGCACCGCGGCGATCAGCGCCAGCGCCAGCGGCAAGCCCGCGAGCATGTGCAGGGTCTGCGCGAGCATCGAGGAAGCGCTGAACAACACCAGCGACGGCGCGCTGTCGAGCATCACGCTGGCCGCGGTCGCGGCCGCGCCGATCGGCAAGCCGTAACCGACCATCGCGCGCAACGCGTCGCGGTGCCGGGCCGGATCGGCGACGATCCCGCTGCGCACCAGCCCGGCGCCGATCAGGAACAGACCCAGCGACAGCGGCAGCATCAGGCTCCATCCGCCCATCGTGTTCTCGGCGAAGAACCGCAGCCGCTGCGCGGTCGCGGCGAAGTAATCGCCTTGGCCGTACGCGACGATTTCCGCGACATGCTCGGCCTGCGCGCGCGCCACCGCCGTCGGGTTGGCTTGAGCGACGCCCGGCACCGTGAATGCCGCCGCGATCAGCAACATATAAGCGACCGCGCTCAGGTACAGCGCCAGGCCCAGCTTGAGCCATGCCTCGCCCGACAGCCGGCGCAGCGTCAGCAGCACGAACGCACTCAAGGCGTAGGTCACCAGGATGTCGCCGGCCCAGATCAGCCAGGCATGGATCAAGCCGATCGCGAGCAAGCCCAGGCTGCGGCGCAGGTAGATCGGACGGAAATCGCGGCCGGCCGCTCCCGCGCGCTCCAGCATCACCGCGAAACCCATGCCGAACAACAGCGCGAACAAGGTCCAGAACTTGTTGCGGACCACGATGTAGACGAACGCCGACAAGGCGTAGTCCAGACCGCTCAGCGCCGGATCGATGCCTTCGCGCAACTGCGCGAGCGGGCCGGCGAAGCTCGACAGATTGCTGAGCACGATGCCGAGCAGGGCGATTCCGCGCAGCGCATCGAGCGCGATCAGACGCTCGCGTGCGGGAATCGGCGCCAGTTCGGGCGATGCGGAGTTCATGCGGGGCCTTGCTGCCGGACACGGGTCGCCGGGGTTATGAGGGTGTGCGAGCGAAATGGTGGATAGAGGCGGTCTTCGCAGACTACGCTGACCGAGTCGTGAGGGTGGTGCGCGACGCTGGTGCGAAGGCCAGGTTCTAAAGGCCAGGTTCTAAAGGCCAGGTTCTAAGAGCGTGGTTCTATCGGGAGCATCCGCTCTTGAGGGAACGCTCGCTTTTGTGAGAGGGCTGCTTCTGTGGGAGGGCTGCCTTTGTGAGAGGGCTGCCTTTGTGAGAGGGCTGCCTTTGTGAGAGGGCTGCTTTTGTGAGAGGGCTGCTTTTGTGAGAGGGCTGCTTTTGTGAGAGGGCTGCTTTTGTGGGAGGGGCTTCAGCCCCGACGCTTTTCGACACGGTGAGATGGATGCCGCCCGTGGCGGGTTCTTCGAGAGCTGAGCGAAAAGCGTCGGGGCTGAAGCCCCTCCCACAAAAGCAGCCTTCCCACAGCAGCGCCCCTCACAAAAGCAGCCCTTCCACAACAGCAAGCCTCTTCCCAGAGCACGCCTCCCTCACAAGAGCAGATCGCTCCCACCACCAGAACCCGCGCAAAACAAACGGCCCGCTCGCGCGGGCCGTCCGATTGCAGCGCCAGCGTGGTACGAACCGGCCGCTTAGTGAGCGTGACCGCCGTCGCCGTGGACATGGCTGTGCTCGATCTCTTCCTTCACCGCTTCGCGCACGTCGACGATCTCGACCGCGAAATGCAGATCCTTGCCGGCCATCGGATGGTTCAGGTCGACGTCGACCACGCTCATGCCGATCTTCTGGATGGTCACCGCGCGCGGGCCGAAATTGGTCTGCAGCACCGCCTGCATGCCGACTTCCAGCTTGGTGTCCTTGAAGTACTTTTTCGGCACGCGCTGGGTCAGGCCATCCTGGCGCACGCCGTAGGCGTCGGCCGCGACCACGTCGACTTCGAACTTGTCGCCGGCCTCATGGCCTTCCATCGCCTTTTCCAGGCCCGGGATGATGTTGTTGTGGCCGATCAGGATCGCCAGCGGATCGCGGCCTTCCGAGGTTTCCAGCGGCTCGCTGCCCTGCTCGGAAACGGTGTAGTGGAAACGCACGACGCGATCTTTTTCGATTTTCATGGCAAGTCCGGCTGGGAAGACCGCCCACGGGGCGATCAGGAAAGGTAACGGCGGCGCCGATGTGCACGGGCCGCCACAAAACGTCACATGGATTGTCTTGTCGCCGCCGCCGATAGCCGCCAAGCTATCGGCCGTGACGAAGGCCGCGCATTATCCCGGCAACACCGCTCCCGCGCCAGCGCGCGGGCCGCTGCCGTGGACGGCGTTGCTGCTGGGCCTGGCCCTGTGCGGCCTGCTCGCGGCCTGCGGCGGCAGCCAGCAAACCGTCCGCCGTCCGCCGCCGGCCCAGCCCACCCGGGTCTGGCCGCACGTCGATCCGGAGAACCCCGGCGCCGCCAACTCAGTGCTGATGCGCGCCTTCAGCCTGGTCGGCACGCCCTACCGCTACGGCGGCAATACCCCGGAAGGCGGCTTCGACTGCAGCGGCCTGGTCAACTACGTCTATCGCGACATGCTGGCCCTGAGCCTGCCGCGGACCTCGCGCGATCTGGCCGGCTACCAGGGTCCGCGGATCGAGCCGATGCGGCTGGCCGCCGGCGATCTGGTGTTCTTCGGAAGTTCCGGCAACGTCAGCCATGTCGGCATCTACGTCGGCGAGGGACGCTTCGTCCACGCCCCCAGCACCGGCGGAACGGTGCGGCTGGACCACCTCGACGGCCCCTACTGGCGCAACCATTACAGCGGCGCAAAGCGCGTTCTCAGGAAGAACTGAGACTTTTCTGAATGCGGTCCAGGTCTCGGACTGGTCGGAAATGTGAGGAAAATCACATACCTGTTAACAGTCGTCTAACGAAATTTGAACCAACGTCGCGTCTTCGGCAGGTATCGTCCCCTACCGGTGACAACTTTGTGATTAATAAGTGACGACCCAAACCAATCGCCACAACCGCCAGGCTGCCACCCCCCAAGCATCTTGCGACACCGCCCAGAGCCGCTCCGGCCGGGCCACCCAACGTCTTCTGCTGACCGCTGCGCTGGCGGTTTGCGTGCTGCCCGCTTTCGCCCAATCCGCTCCCCAGACCGGCGTGACCGGCTCGGCGATCGGCGGCGGCCTGCCCGGCGGCCCCTCGCTGCGCAACGACTCGGCCGACGCGCCGGAGCCGACCGCCAGCAACATGCTGCCGGAGGCGATGACCCTCTCCGACCGCGCCCTGATGCTCGCCACCGACCTCAACCGCCTGCTCGGCCAGAGTCAGGACGTGGCGCTGAGCAAGACCGACATGCCGGTCGCCGAACAAGGCCGGATCAAGGGGATGCTGCAACGCGCCCTGGCCCTGCTCGGCACGCCCTACCGCTGGGGCGGCACCTCGCCCGACCAGGGCTTCGATTGCAGCGGTCTGGTCGGCTACGTGTTCCGCAACGCCCTGGGCATCGAACTGCCGCGCGTCTCGCGCGAGATGGCCAAGACCGGCGAAGTGATCGAACGCGACTCGCTGACCGAAGGCGACTTGGTGTTCTTCGGCCGCCGCGGCCGGGTCGACCACGTCGGCATCTATCTCGGCGACGGCCGCTTCGTGCACGCACCGCGCACCGGCAAGGACGTGACCGTGTCCAGCCTGGACAGCGGCTATTGGAGCGGCAAGTTCATGGAAGCGCGCCGGGTCGACGGGATCTGAGTCCGCATTCCATACGAATCGAACGAAACAGGCCGCCTCCGGGCGGCCTGTTTCGTTTTGACGCGGCCGATCTCGCCCCCTGCGCGGGCCGCGACCGCGACACCACGCATGCGACGCAAGACCGCAGTCCCGCGGTCGCGGCTCGCGCCGCTCCTACAGTCGCTGCGCCGAACCGACGCCGCCGCTCAGCCTTCGCGGACGTACCGCTCCACCGTCGCCTCGATGCCCTTGCTCAGTTCCATCACCTTGAGCGCGTATTCGGCCAGACGCTTGTCGTCCTCGGTCTCCGGGGTCCACGGCGGCACCGGCGTGGGCCTGCCTTCGACCTGGTCCATCGCCACGAACACGATCACGCAATGCGTGCACAGCCGTTCTTCCGGCTCGCCGTCGTCCAGGCCGGGATCGCGCGCCTTCACGTCGACCGCGAAATGCATGCTGCTGTTGCCGGTCAGGATCAGCTTGGTGTGCACGGTCACCAGATCGCTGATCCGGATCGGCGCGACGAAACGGATGCCGCCGACCGCGACGGTGACGCTGTACTTGCCGCTCCAACCGACCGCGGCGGCGTAACCGGCCTGATCGATCCATTTCATCACCATGCCGCCATGGACCTTGCCGCCGTAGTTGACGTCGGTCGGCTGGGCGAGGAAGCGCAGGTTCAATTCGCGTTGCTGGCCTTTCATGCGCGGGCTCCGGCGGCAGACGGGTTGTAGACCTGCAGATGCCGCACCACCGCGGCGCCGACGCGATGCACCGCTTCGCGCGCGCGCTCGTCGCCGAGCTGGCCGTAATCGAGCAGTTTTTCGCCGGCCTGGCCGACCGCGACCTGCTGCGGCACCACGATCAGGCCGAGCTTGGCCAGCGCGTCGCGCAGCACCAACAACGAACGCAGCCCGCCCAGCGGCCCGGGCGACGCCGAAACGATGCCGGCGACCTTGTCGGCGAACAGGCTGGTGCCCGAACGGCCGTCGCCGATCGGACGCGAGATCCAGTCCAGGGTGTTCTTCACCAGCGCCGGCATCGAGCCGTTGTACTCGGGCGTGGAGATCAGCAGGCCGTCGTGTTCGGCCATCAGCGCCTGCAGGCGGCGCGCGTTCTCCGGCAGGCCTTCGGCTTCGATGTCGCCGTCGTAGATCGGCAGCGGGTAGTCGCGCAGTTCGATCTGGGTGATCCGGGCGCCGGCGGCGCGCGCGCCCTCGGCCAGCACCGGAATCAGGCGGCGGTTGTAGGAGCCCGAGCGCAGGCTGCCGGCGAAGGCGAGCAGGCGCGGGGCATCGGACGGGCTGGCGGTAGACATACGGTCCTCCGTGGCAAGGCGGCATTATGCGCGAGCCGGTGCGAAGGTGAGTGCTTGAAACGCAGGGCCCGCGGCGCGATGCTCGGCGCGTCCACAGGCGGGAGCGGGCTCATGGGGCGCACGATATTGGGAGTGATCGTCGGCATGCTGGTGGCGATGGCGACGATGCAACTGTTCGAGTACGGATCGGCGCGCGTGCATCCGTTGCCGCCGGGCGCCGATGCCTACGACGCGGCGACGATGGCCGCGCATATCGCCTCCGCGCCGCTGACGGCGCTGTTGCTGGTGGCCGGCGGCTGGATCGTGGCGGCGTTCGACGGTGGCCTGGTCGCCGCGCTGATCTCGCGCCGGCACCGGCGCGGCGCGGCTTTGAGCGTCGGCCTGCTGATCGTGTGCGGCGTACTGGCGGTGTCGTGGATGTTTCCGCATCCGCTGTGGATGACGGTCGCCGGCCTGCTGTTGCCGGTGCCTGCGGGTTTGCTGGGCGCCTGGCTGGTAAGGCGGCCGGTGCCGGGCACGGAAGAAGGCGTTACGCGGCGAGGCTGATGCAGCTCGCTTTTGGTCCTTTGAGACAGAACGCTCTTTCCTACCGTCATTCCCGCGAAAGCGGGAATCCAGTGACTTCAAACGTTCTCGCACAAAAGGCACTGGATTCCCGCTTTCGCGGGAATGACGATCTGGGAGGATGGCGCTGGAGGCTGGCGATGCTTGGTCATTGCCGAACAAAACGCTGTCCGCTGATGCGGAAACCGCGCAGGCTCGCGCGCGGCCAAAAAAACCCCGGCCGCTAACGGCCAGGGCTTAGATTTTTCAGCGAGGACAAACCTTGACGAGGTAGTGCAACACGACTCGAAATGTTGTACCGCAACGATCCGGCCGACCTCACCGCCGAGATCGCGCCGCCGACCGCCTCACTTCTCCTGCTTGAACTCGCCGTATTCCTTGAGCTGCGATTGCACCGCCTTGTAATCGCCGACCACGATGATCGACTGATCCTTGGGCGCGTAGTACTTCTTCGCCATCGCCTGGACCTGGGCGGCATCGATCGCGCGGACCTTCGGCACGTATTCGCCGAGGAACTCCGGCGGCAGGCCGAACAGCCAGTTGCTCGCCAGCGACATCGCCACCGCGCGCTGCAACTGGTTGTTGATCAGATAACCACCGGCGACATAGCGCTTGGTGTCTTCCAGTTCCTGCGCCGGCACTGGGTAGTCGTTGAGCTTGCCGAACTCGTAGATGAACTCGCCGATCGACGCGCCGGTGACTTCGTTGCGCACATCGGCCGCGGCCTGCACCGCGCCGCCCGACAGCAAGGCGCTGAGCCCGCCGCGCGCGCCGTAGGTGTAGCCCTTGTCCTCGCGCAGGTTCTGCATCAAGCGGCTGCTGAAACCGCCGCCGAGCACGATGCCGGCCAACTGCGCCGGGATGTAGTCGGCGTCGGTGGCGGGAATCGCCGGGCGGCCCAGCCGCACCGCCGACTGCACGCTGCCGTCGCGCTGCACGAACACACGCGCAGGCAGTGCGCTGCGGCGCGCCGGAGCGGTGTCGGCGATGGGCTCGCCGCTGGCTTTCCAGTCGCCGAATGCGGCCTCGGCGAGTTTGAAGCCTTCATCGGCGCCGATGCGGCCGGTGATGACCAGCAGGGCGCGATCGGGGCGGAAGCGTTTGGAGTGCTCGGAGCGGACTTTCTCCGGGGTGATGGCGTTGATCGACGCTTCGGTTGGCTGGATCCGCGCATACGGATGATCGCCGTAGGTCGTGGCCAGCAACGCGCGCGTGGCCTTGAACGAAGGCTGCGCCTGCGCGGCCTTCAAACCCTGCAAGGCGTTGGCCTGGGCCAGCTTGACCTCATCGTCGGGGAAGCTGGCGCCTTCGGCCACCTCCGAGAGCAGGTTGAGCATCGGCGCGGCCTGGGTCGGCAGCGCATTGGCGCTGAGCAGCACGCCGTCGTTGACCGCGCTGGCGTCGATCGAACCGCCGTAGCTCTGCGCGGTTTCGGCGATCGCCTTGGCGTTGAACTTGGCGGTGCCCTCCACCAGCAATCCGGCGTAGAGCGAAGCGAAACCCGGCGCGTCGGCGGCATCGGCTGCGTAGCCGGCGTTGCGCACGGTCAGTACGTAGTCCACGCGCGGCAGACCCTGGCGCGGCACTACCCACACCTGCAGGCCGTTGGCGAGGGTCTTCTGCGCGATCTGCGGAACCGGCAGCGCTTTATCGGCGGCCAGCGGCGGCAGCCGTTCGGGCAATTTGGCGCTGGGGCCGGCGACGGCGGCGAACGAGCCCAGGGCGAGCGAGAGGGACAGCGCGAGCGAAGTGGTTAGGAGTCTCATGGCGTCGTGTCCTCAGTTCTTGCCCGACGGCGCGGCCGTCTGGGGCTTGCTCGCGTCGGCCTTGGCCGCGGGCGCAGCGGCCATGGCGGCCGGCCGGCGATCGATCACGGTGCGGTTGGCACGGGTCAGATAGGTCTTGGCCACACGCTGGACGTCGGCCGAAGTCACGCCTTCGATCCAGCCGGGAATCTTGTTGACCACGTTGGCGTCGCCCCACAGGGTCTGCATCAGCGCGATGGTGTCGGCGCGGTCGATGAAGCTCTCCAGGCCGTTGTACCAGTCGGCCAGCATCTTGGTCTTGACCCGCTTGAGGGTGGCCGCGTCGACGCCGTTCTGGGCGATCTTGGCCACTTCCTCGTCGATCGCGGCCAGTACCGCGTCGGCGTTGGTGTCGGGCTTGTACAGGGCGAACAAGGTGTAGAGCGTGGGGCCGTTGTAGGTCCACGGATCGACCAGTCCGTACAGCGGTTCGATGTTGAGCGCGATCTGGCGTTGCTTGACCAGTCCCTGATACAGGCGCGAGGCATCGTCGCCGGCCAACACGTTGCCGAGCACGGCCATCGGCGCGTGATCGCGGCTGCCGCGCGCGGGCATCTTCCAGGCCGCGGCGATCGCCGGCACCTGCGCCAGCGGGTCGCTCTGGCTGATCCGCTTTTCGGCGGTGTTCAGGCCTTCGCTGTAATCCGGCGGCGCCGGGGTCGGCCGACCGGGGACCGCGGCGAAGTACTTGTCGGCGAGCTTGAACGCCTCTTCCGGACTGATGTCGCCGGCGATGCCGAGCACGGCGTTGTTGGGACCGTAGTAATCGCGATGGAAGGACTGCACGTCGGCCAGGCTGGCGTTTTCCAGATCCTGGAAGCTGCCGTAGCCGTCGTGGTTGTTCTCCCACTTCTGGAACGCGTGCTGGCCGATGTCGATCCACATGAAGCCGCCGTAAGGCTGGTTCTTCACGTTGACGCGGATTTCTTCCTTGACCACGTCCTGCTGGTTCTTCAGCGTGGCCGGGTTGAAGTCCAGGGTCTTCATGCGGTCGGCTTCCAACCACAGGATGCGGTCGAGCGCCGACACCGGCGCGACCTCGATGTAGTTGGTGAAATCCGGACGGGTGGAGCCGTTGTTGCGGCCGCCGCCGCCGCTGATGACCTGATCGAACACGCCCTTGGGCGCGACCGGGGTGCCCTGGAACATCAGATGCTCGAACAGATGGGCGAAGCCGGTGCGGTTCTTCGGCTCCAGGCGCATGCCGACGTGATAGACCACGCTGACGCCGACGGTCGGCGAGCTGCGATCCTGGGATACGACCACGGTCAGTCCGTTGTCGAGTTTCTTGACCGCCACCGGCAACTGCCAACGATCGCTCTCGGCCGCGGACGCAGTGGCGAACGCGGCGGTCGTGATCGTGGTCAGTCCGGCGAGCAGCATGCTGAGGCGACGCTTGCGCATGGGGTGCTCCCTGTCCTTGTCGAGATGGTCGGGTGATGGTGGAACCGTGGCGATTATGGCCGCATGACGCGCCGCCGCCGCAAACCACCGCACATTAACCCGGGGCCGTGGCGCCCGTGCGGGCCGGAAGTCACGTAGCCGGGCCCGCGCCCCTGGCCGTCGCCCGGACAATCGCCGACACTGTGCGCCTGCAGTCGCGCTGCGTCCTTTCCGATACCGATCCGCCGATGCCGTATACGCCTATCGTGGCCACCCTGGGCTACGTGATCTCGCCCGATGGCCGCCAAGTGCTGATGGTCCATCGCAACGCCCGCCCCGACGATCACCAACTGGGCAAATACAACGGCCTGGGCGGCAAGCTCGAAGCCGACGAGGACGTGGTCGCCGGCATGCGCCGGGAAATCTTCGAAGAGGCCGGGATCGACTGCACCGCGATGCAACTGCGCGGCACGATCAGCTGGCCGGGCTTCGGCAAGCACGGCGAAGACTGGCTGGGCTTCGTGTTCACCATCACCGCCTTCGAAGGCGCGCCGTTCGCGAGCAATCCGGAAGGCACGCTGGAATGGGTCGACATCGAGCGCCTGCACGAACTGCCGATGTGGGAAGGCGATCGCGAGTTCCTGCCGCTGGTGTTCGACGCCGACCCGCGTCCGTTCCACGGGGTGATGCCCTACCGCGACGGACGCATGGTGTCGTGGAAGTTTTCGCGGATCTGAGTGGAGAGCGGCACCCCCGATTCGATATCGAGGCGCGGAACCGCAGCGATTGGTGTCTGGCTTTTGTGGGAGGGGCTTCAGCCCCGACGCTGTTCGATCAGACGGGGCCGTACCACCGCTTCGGAGCGAACAGCGTCGGGGCTGAAGCCCCTCCCACAAAAGTTTCCGCGCCTGCCGACGCACCGCGCGCTCAACCGCCGATCCGCACCGAACCCTTCCCGCCTTGCTGCTCGAACACGAAGCTGAAAGCCAGGCTCACCGCGACCGCTTCTTCGGTGCCGGTCACGCAACCCTGTTCGTCCGGCTTGGGACCGGGGTAGACGCAGCGGAACGCGGGATCGAAACGCCACTGCGCCGCCGCCGTGCGCGCGGCTTCGATGAAACGTGGGTCGTGGCCGCTGCCGCCGGGGCAACCGGCCTTGGCGTCGTCGATCGGCTGACTGTCCATGACCCGGCCGTCGGCACCGATCGCCACCCGCAGGCACACCGTCTGCGGCGGCAGCCGGTGCGCCAGCAGTTCGGACGGATACGCCGGCACCGAATTGCCGGCCTCGGCCAACGGCATCTGGAAGGTTTCGTTGTCGGCCAACTGCATGCGGTCGGTGCTGGGCATCAGCTTGTCGATCGAGCGCACGCCGACCGCGCCGCTGAGGCCGGGATCGACAAGCGGTTGCGGCGCGGTGGTCGCGCAACCGGCCAGCCACAGGGCGCATGCGCCGGACATCATCCTCGTCTTCATATCGGTCCTCGCGATTCGGATCGGGTCGATTCGGATCGGTTCGGATGATCGCGCAAGCGCAGAGCTCGCGCCACATCCGCCGCAGTCAGGCCTCCGGCCGACATCAGCCGCCGCCGCACCTCGCCCCACGGAACCTCCCAGACCGCCCGGTCGGGCGGCCAACCCCGGCTGGGCACGTCGTACTGCGGCACGAACGCCAGTTCGGCACCCTCGAACGCAATCGACAGCACGGTCCGCGAACGCGGCGCCCGGCGCTGCACCGCACCTACCCGAGGCCATAGCAGCGGGAGCATGCGGTCGTCGGCCGGATCGCCGCCGACTTCGCCGTAGTCGTATACCTCAAGACAGCGCGAGGGATCGATCCGCAGTAACTGCATTACGCGTTCGCCATCGGCATGCACGAAACATTCGCAGCCGCTGAATCGGTAATGCTCTTCATCGATCACGGCTGCGCGCAGATCGGCGCGGGCCGCGCGAATGCGCTCGCGATCCAGCCAACGGGGCCACAAGCCCAGCAGGATTTCGCTGGTGGCGCACACCACGGCCGTCAGCACGATCAACTGCAGCGGGCCCAGCCATTGGCTGCATCCGTCCGCGCACGACGGCAGCCAGTCGCGGCCGAACCACAGGACATTGACCAGCACCAGGATAAGCGCCGCGGCGATCAGGCCAGCGCGCCCCAGGGCGATCCAAATCGTCCACCTGAACCGCGCAATCGGGAACCGCACACTCGCGGCCAGGGTCCGCTTCTCTTCGTCCGTCATCGGACGCGACACGATTTCCATCGACATCCGACCCGCCTCCTTGCATCGACACCTCGCGGCGCATGCGTCGCCAGGTCGTTCCTTGCTTCGGCCCTCGCGGACCGCGCCGCCGCGATCAGGTGGCCCTGTCCTCTTCCAAGCCCACGTTGGTCGGCGCGGCCTCGTACACCGCGCGGTCGAGCAGGCCGGTTTCCTTCGCCACCAGCACCGGCACCAGCATCTGCCCGGTCACGTTGGTCATGGTGCGCATCATGTCGAGGATGCGATCGATGGCGTACAGATAGCCGATGGTCTCCAGCGGCAAACCCGCGGCGCTAAGCACCACGGTCGCCATGATCACCGCCGTGCCGGGAACGCCGGCGGTACCGAAGCTGCCGAGCACCGAGGCGATCAGCACGATCAGATACTGGTCGGCGGTGAGCGGCGTACCGGTGTATTGCGCGATGAACACCGCGCACAGCGCCGGATAGATCGCGCCGCAGCCGTCCATCTTGATGCTCGCGCCCAGCGGCGAAGCGAACGCTGCGTAATCCTTGTTGACGCCCAGGTTATGGATGATCGAACGCATCGCCACCGGCATCGCGGCGAAGCTCGACGAGCTCACGAACGCCACCTGCATGCCCGGCGCGGCGCCGCGGAAGAACTTGAGCGGGTTCAGGCCGTGCGCCAGCAACAGGCCGCTGTAGACCACGACGATGTGAATGCCGCAGGCCAGGTACAGCGCCAGCACGAAATTGCCCAGCGGCAGCAGCTTTTCGAAACCGTAGGCGCCGACCAGGGCGGCGATCAGGCCGAAGGTGCCGATCGGGGTGACTTCCAGGACGAAGCGGGTGACCTGGATCATCAGCTCGCTGGCCTCGCCGACCAACTTGCGCACGCCGGCGATTTTTTCGCCGAGCTTGACCATCGCGAAACCGAGCAGCGCGGCGAAGAAGATCACCGGTAGGATCGAACCCTTGCCCGCGGCGAGTACGGTTTCGCCGGCCGCGTTCTTGGTCGTGCCGATGCCGGTCAAGGCGTAGAACGGATTGCTCGGCACCACGTCCAGCAGCACCTTGGTCACGCTGGGCACGTCGCGCGGCTTGTACGCCGAATCCATCGATAAGCCGATGACGCCGGTACCGGGTTGCAGGATCGTACCGACCGCCAACCCGACGCCGACCGCGAGCACCGCGGTCAGCGCGAACCACGCGAACGTGCGCCCGCCGAGCGCGGCGATCGATTTTTGCCCATGCAGCGAGGCCACCGCGTTGATCACCGCGAAGAACACCAGCGGCACCGCGATCATCTTGATCAAGGTGACGTACAGATCGCCCAGCGGACCGAACCAGGTTTCAGCCGAATGACCGAAGGCCCAGCCGGCCAGCGCGCCGAGCACGAAGCCACCGACCACGCGTTGCCAGAACGGAATGCGGAACCAGGCCGAGAACAGAGCACTCATCGCGGGGCTATCCAATCAATGCAGCGTGGGGCGCGCGCGGCGCGGCGGCGCGAAAGGACGACACGATAAACAGCTTCGCCATCGCGCCGGCTGATGGAAGTGCATAAGCCGGCAACCAAACCTCATTAGTGTGAACCGCTTCGGCAAAACGCCGCATCGCGGTCTGCGCTTTCATGCGCGGGCCTTGCCGGCGCGCGCGGGCGCCGGCTCGCCGCGACGGGCGCGTGCGGCGGGTTTGGCCGCGGGTTTGGCTACGGGATTTACCGGCGCCGCCGGCGCTCTGCCCGGATATTTCGCCGCCGGCACGCCGCCCGCGCAGTCCAGGATCGCGCTCAGCAAGCCCGGGAAGCGGCGCTCCAGATCGTCGCAGCGCAGGGTATTGAGATTTTGCGTCCCGGATTTGACGGTATGGACCAGACCGGCCGAACGCAGCACATCGAAATGCCGCGACAGCGTCGCGCGCGGCAATTCCTCGTCGATGCAGGCGCCGATGCACGACACCGGCTGATCCTTGCTGAGCCCGCGTACCAGGCTCAACCGCACCGGATCGGCGAGCGCGTACAGCACGGTGGTCAGTTCGATGTCGTCGGTGGCGGGGTGATGCAGAGGTCTCATGGCGACAGCTTGCAACAAGCCGGGGCCTGCTGCTATATTTTCCATAGTTCCGAATATCGGAACAATAGAATATCACCATTGAAACAGGAAAAGAAAAGCGTCAGTGGGGAATCGGGAATGGATGGGCGCACGGCGGGGTCGTCGCGGCGGCGCTCGGTTCGTTGATTCGAGACTCCCCTGCTTGCGCTGCTCCACCCGCTGCTCCCCTCATCCCCGCTTTTCACTCCTGCTCCACTCCTTATGAACAAAGCGCTCTTCGCCCTCCTCCTCGGCGCCTTCGCCCTCGGCTCGGCCGAGTTCGGCACCGTCGGCCTGATTCCTTCGCTGACCCATCAACTGCATCGCAGCAGCGACGAGTTGGGTTGGCTGGTGGCGATCTACGCCATCGGCGTCACCCTCGGCGCGCCGCTGCTGACCCGGTTGCTGCAGCGTTACGACACCCGGCTGACCCTGGCGGTGTCAATGGGCGTGGCCGGCGTGTTGACCGTGCTCGCCTCGATGACGGAACACTTCGGCCTGCTGTTGGCCGCGCGCTTGTTGCTCGGCGCCAACCACGGCCTGTTCTTCTCGCTGGCGATGCCGTTGGCCGGCAAACTCAGTCCGCGCTCGACCATCGAAGGCATGGCCCAGGTGATTTCCGGCCTGACCATCGCCATCGTGCTGAGCATTCCGATCATGGGCTTCGTCAGCGATCACTACCGCTGGCAGATCACCTTCTGGCTGCTCGGCGGCGCCTATCTGATCGCCGCGGCGGCGATGTGGCGCTGGATTCCGGCCCGGGCCGGCGCGCGCGAGATCGAATCGCAGCAGGTCCGTTTCGGCGAGGTGATCTCCAATCCGCGCGTGCTGTCGGCATTGATGAAGATCGTGTTGTTGTTCGGCGGTTACTTCATCGCCTATACCTACCTGCCCAAGCTCATCATCGATTCGCTGGGCTACAGCCAGGACACGGCGAACTTCCTGCTGTTGCTGTTCGGCATCGGCGTGGTGCTGGGCAATCACTTCGGCGGCATGGCCGCGGCGCGGTTCGGCGTGTCGCGCACCATCGGTTTCAACTACGCGCTGATCGCAAGCTTGTTCCTGGCGATCTACTTCCTGATCGGTCTGCCCTCGTTCGCGTATGCCGGCATCCTGGTGCTGGGCTTGTTCGCGATGAGCTCCACGCCGTCGCTGGGTCATTACGGAATCGAGATCTCGCGCCGGCTGATTCCGGGCTCGGCCGAGATCGCCTCCAGCCTGACCGTGTCGGGCTACAACATCGGCATCGCCCTGGGTTCGCTGATCGGCGGCGCGGTGTTGCGGCAGGTCGGCTTGAATCAGGTCTTGGTGGTGGCCGCGGCGGTGATCGGGCTGGGGCTGGTGGTGAATTTTCTGGAGCATCGGGCGGATCGGCGCCTGGATATGGCGATCTGAGTAGTGGCGAGGTTGTTGTGGATTCGCGGTCGCGGCTCGCGCCGCCCCTACATGGGCTTGCTGTAGGAGCGGCGCGAGCCACGACCGGCCCAGCGCAACGTCCCAATCCTCTACCCGCCAGACCGCCACGAAGGGCAAAACTCAGGCTCGCGCAACCGGCGCCAGCGCCCAGCCACGGTCACACGTCCAGGGCATAATCGCCGGCTTGTCATTCCCAACGCCCGGCCCGCCCATGTCCAAGCTGCGCTCCGCTTCCGTCCTTTTCGTCCCCGCGCTGCTGACCGCCTGCGCGTCCGCAACGCCGGCCACCCGCGCCGACGCGCCGTCGGCCGGCGTCGTCATCGACGTGCCGACGATCAAGCACCCGCAGGAGGAAACCCCGGCGTGGTGGTATCGCGACGGCGCCGCCCAGGCCGCGCAGCGCGGCGCGGCCTCGGGCAAGGCCAAGAACGTGATTCTGTTCGTCGGCGACGGCATGAGCCTGACCACGGTCGCTGCCGCGCGCATCCTAGCCGGCCAGCTCAAGGGCACGCCTGGCGAAGAGAACCGGCTGAGCTGGGAACGCTTCCCCGCGACCGCACTCAGCAAGACCTACAACACCGACGCGCAGACACCCGACTCGGCCGGCACCATGACCGCCATGGCCACCGGCGTGAAGACCCGTGCCGGCGTGCTCAGCGTCGGCCAGAAGCCGGCGCGCGGCGATTGCGCCGGCGCTCAGGCGACGCCGCTGCTGACCTTGTGGGAACTGGCCGCCGGCAGCGGCCTGGCCACCGGCGTGGTCACCACCACCCGCGTCACCCACGCCACCCCGGGCGCGACCTTCAGCCACTCGGCCGATCGCAACTGGGAAAACGACATGGACCTGCCCGACAAGGCCAAGGCCCAAGGTTGCACCGACATCGCCCGGCAGATGATCGAATCGCCTTACGGCAACGGCCCGGACGTGCTGATGGGCGGCGGCCGCGGCAACTTCATGACGGTGGAACAGCGCGATCCCGAATACGACGACAAGGTCGGCCAGCGTTTGGACGGCCGCGACCTGATCGCGACCTGGAAGCAGCGTCACCCCGGCGGCGAGTACGTGTGGAACGCCAAGCAGTTCGCCGCCGCGCCCAAGGACCAGCCGCTGTTCGGCCTGTTCGAACCCGACCACATGCAGTTCGACCACGACCGCCCGCAGGACGGCGCGGGCGAGCCGTCGCTGGCGGAAATGACGGTCGCGGCGATCGAGCGCCTGCAGCGGATCAAGGGCGACAAGGGATTCGTGCTGCTGGTCGAGGGCGGCCGCATCGATCACGCCCACCACATGGGCAATGCGTATCGCGCGCTGACCGACACCATCGCCTTGAGCGAAGCGGTTGAAGCGGCCAACAAGGCCACCTCCGCGGACGACACCTTGATTCTGGTCACCGCCGATCACTCGCACACGCTGAGCTTCGTCGGCTACCCGGTGCGCGGCAATCCGATGCTGGGCAAGGTGCGCGGCACCAGCGGCGAGGACGGCGACGCCAACGACTACGCGCGCGACGCGCTCGGCAAGCCCTACACCACGCTCAACTACAGCAACGGCCCGGGTTACACCGGCGCCAGCTCGCAGCAGGCCGAAGGTCCGCACACCTTCCCGCACACCGCCAGCGGCATGCAGGAAATCGAAAAGGGCCGGCCGGACCTGACCAAGGTCGACACCCAGGCGCCGGACTACATGCAAGAAGCGCTGGTACCGACCAGCAGCGAAACCCACGGCGGCGACGACGTCGGCATCTGGGCGCGCGGTCCGGGCAGCGGCGCGGTGCGCGGCAGCGTGGAGCAGAACACCATCTACCACTTCATGCTGCAATCGATACCGACCCTGCGCGCGGCGCTGTGCGCGAAGGGCGATTGCGATGCGAACAAGGTGCCGGTGATGTTGCCCAAGGCGGATGACTTCAAGAGCAAGTGAGGTTGTCGGCGATCTGATCGGAATCCCCTGCTCCCTTTTTCAAAGAAGGGAGCGGCACGGGCTTCGGGCCAGATGCGAGTTTTTGAATCGCATCCGGCGTAAACAAGAAACGGCGGCCTTCGAGGCCGCCGTTTTTCGTTCGCGCTCCACGCCCACCCGCGACCGCCGCGCCACCCAAACGCAACGACGCAAGCAGTCTTCCCCTTTGCAAAAGGGGGATTAAGGGGGATTCGCTCTGCCCGCCCGCGCCGTCAGAACGGCTTGGCCAACACCAACCAGACGATCGCGATCAAGGCCAGCAACGGCAACTCGTTGAACAAGCGCAGCGTGCGCGACGACGGCAACGCGCGCCCCTGGTCCACGCCCTTGAGCCAGCGCCCGGTGAAGATGAAATAGACCAGCAGCACCGCGACCAGAGTCAGCTTGACGTGCAGCCAACCGCCGACCGCGAACATCTGCGGCAAACCGTCGCCGAACACGCGATAGCCCTGCCACATCAACAAACCGCACAGGAACGCCAGGCCGAACATCATGTGGCCGAACCGATACAGCTTGCGCCCCATCAACACCAGCCGCGCGCGCACCGCCGGCTCCTCGCCGGCCTCGGCGATATTGACCAGGATCCGCGGCAGATAGAACACCGAGGCCATCCAGGCGATCACGAACACGAGATGGAAGGTCTTGGTCCACAGATAGGCGTTCATCGCGGGCTTCCTGAAGGCAGGCTGGCAGTGACGGAGGAATGGCGGCGGCGTCGCGCCCGATGCGCGAGGCGGCCTGGCGCCGCCCGGCGCGTTAGGATGCCACGCTCCACCGCAACGCACGGCCACGATGAGCAAACAGTACGACGCCGATTACTTCCAACGCTGGTACCGCGACCCGGCCCTGAAGGATCAGGCCATCGGCGGCGCCGCGCGGCTGGCGCGCAAGGTCGCGCTTGCCGTTGCCACAGCCGAGTACCACCTCGAGCGTCCGATCCGCACGGTGCTCGACATCGGTTGCGGCGAAGGCCCGTGGCGGGCGCCGCTGCTCAAGCTGCGCCCGCGCCTGCAGTATCTGGGATTCGACGGCAGCCAGTACGCGACTGCGCGCTTCGGTCGCAGCCGCAACCTGCATCTGGCGCGCTTCGGCGATTTCGAGTTCCTGCGTCCGTGCTCGCCGGCCGATCTGCTGATCTGCAGCGACGTGCTGCATTACCTGGACACCCGCGAACTCGACCGCGGCCTGCCCGGCCTGGCCGAGTTGTGCGGCGGGGTGGCGTTCCTGGAGACCTTCACCCGCGAGGACGGCATCGAGGGCGACACCCTCGGCTTCAAGCGCCGGCCGGCGAAGTTCTACCGCGAGCGTTTCGCCGCGCAGGGATTCGCCGCGCTGGGCTCGCACCTGTGGCTGGCGCCGGCGCTGAGCGGGGGGACCGCGGCACTGGAGACCCTCGGCTGAGCCTCGTGTCGCCGATGTAGGAGCGGCGCGAGCCGCGACTGCGCCCTCGCAGCCACGACGCGACCGGCCGGATGGCGGTCGCGCCGCTCCTACAGTTGGAAAGCAGGAGATTCCCGGGACCACCTGTATCGCCCTCGCCTGATACGCGATCCGGCCTCCGAGGGCCATTCACGCGACCGCTGTCCCGATCCGCTATGCTGCGGCGCAGCAAACCGCACGTGCCGGAACCCGTTACGCTCCGGCGCCAGTTCGTCCGCCACTGAGAGTCCGACCCGATGCTGCTTTACCAAATGCACGAACTCGGCCGCGCCTGGATGGCCCCGATGACCTACTGGGCCGACGCCGGCGCGAAGATGTTCGCCGCGCCCGGCAGTTGGCTGTCGGGCGTGCCCGGCGCCTCGCGCCTGGCCGCCGGCTACGAATTGCTCTACCGCATCGGCAAGGACTACGAGAAACCCGAGTTCGGCATCCATTCGGTGCAGATCGACGGCAACGCCTATCCAGTGATCGAACGCGAAATGCAGCGCAAGCCGTTCTGCCGGCTGCTGCGCTTCAAGCGCTACGCCGACGACGCCGACAACATCGCCGAGCTCAAGGACGATCCGCCGGTGCTGGTGGTCGCGCCGCTGTCGGGCCATCACAGCACCCTGCTGCGCGACACCGTCAAGACCCTGCTGCGCGACCACAAGGTCTACATCACCGACTGGGTCGATGCGCGCATGGTGCCGACGCAGGACGGCGCCTTCACCCTCGACGACTACATCGGCTACATCCAGGATTTCATCCGCCTGATCGGCGCCGACACGCTGCACGTGATCAGCGTCTGCCAACCGACCGTGCCGGTGCTGGCCGCGGTGTCGCTGATGGCCGCGCGCGGCGAACCCACCCCGCGTTCGCTGGTGATGATGGGCGGGCCGATCGACACGCGCGAAAGTCCGACCAAGGTCAACGACCTGGCCGTGCACAAGCCGCTGTGGTGGTTCGAAAACAACGTGATCCATCACGTGCCGGCCAACTTCCCCGGCCGCGGCCGCCGCGTCTATCCGGGCTTCCTGCAGCACGGCGGATTCATGGCGATGAATCCCGAACGGCATTTCCAATCGCATTGGGATTTCTATCAGGATCTGCTCAAGGGCGATCTGGAAGACGCCGAATCGCACCGCCGCTTCTACGACGAATACAACGCCGTGCTGGACATGCCGGCCGAGTACTACCTCGACACCATCCGCATTGTGTTCCAGCAACACCTGTTGCCGCGCGGGCTGTGGGACGTGGCCGGCGAGCGGGTAAATCCCGGCGCGATCAAGAACACCGCGCTGCTGACCATCGAAGGCGAGCTCGACGACATCTCCGGCCAGGGCCAGACCCGCGCCGCGCACACGCTGTGCACCGGCGTGTCGAAGAACGATCGCGAGCACATCACCGTCGACGGCGCCGGCCATTACGGCATCTTCAGCGGCCGCCGCTGGCGCGAGCAAGTGTATCCGCAGGTGCGCGACTTCATCGCCAAGAACGCGGCGAAGTAACCGGCGGGCCGCGGCCCGTCCTGTCGACCGAGCCGGCCACGGGGCCGGAACCGTTTCGCGCCGGCCCGTCCGGCGCGATTGCGTTGTTGCGCGCATAAATCGCGGCGGCGGCCTTCGCCGCCCCGGATGCGATGGGTCGTGTCCGGCCGCGGCGCCGGAATCCGTACTTCTTGTCAGGTCGGCCACGCACGCGCATCGCGTGCGGGCGACTCTCACGGCGAACCACGACCAGGACGGTCGTCACCGCGCCACGATCGATATCGGAACCGGCACAGATGGCCACGGATGGCTCACCCCATGCTCAACAGGTCATGCACAGCAGGTCGCGCTCGGCAGAGCGCGCTCGACAAATCACGTTCGGCGGATGCGGCACGCCCGCTCGCGCCTCGCCTCGCCTGCCCGTCCTTGCACGAATCCTGCCTTTCACAGTCCTGAGCCGCACAGCGGCCGCGGCATGGTCCGGTCGCGGGACCGCCGGCGCCATCCTCTCCCCCAGGTCCCGCATCGCAAGGAGAGCTGCATGAAGAAGGTTTTACTCGCCACCCTGGCCTGCGCCCTGATGTCGTTCGCGAGCGCCTCGCAAGCGGCCGACGCGCCGTGCCGACAGGCGCGCAGCATGGTCGACAGGGACTTCCAGGTGCGCGACCAGACCTGCCTGGTCGCCGGTCCGAACCATGTGCGATGCCGGGAAACCGAAATCGCCGAGAACCTGTCGTGGACGGCGATGGATCAGCGTTGCCCGATCCGCACCGACAGCTCCTGCCGGTTCGGACGCATGGACATCGACCGCGCCCGTGCGACCCGCGCCGACATCTGCCGCCGGGCCAACTCGTCCAACGATCCGGCCTGCGTGTCGATGCGCGGCAACGAACTGGCCAGCTTCCAGACCTATAAATCGGTGTGCTGGAACGATTGATCCGTCGACGCAACGAAGCCGGCCCTGCGGCCGGCTTC
Organism: Lysobacter sp. CA199; assembly: GCF_052078715.1. NCBI lineage: Bacteria > Pseudomonadati > Pseudomonadota > Gammaproteobacteria > Lysobacterales > Lysobacteraceae > Lysobacter > Lysobacter sp. CA199. The sequence goes on from NZ_JBQJIL010000001.1 coordinate 523,826, forward strand.
GTTGTCCGCACCGCTCGCGCGAGGCGGCCTCAGTCGCGCTGCGCGCCCTGCACTAGCAGGTGCTTGGCCAACTGCGCGTGCGAGTAGCCGATCAGGCGCGCGGCGTGCAGCGTCGCGAACAACAGCAAGATGCCAGCCACGAAGAACAACGGCATCAGCCAAGGCTCCCATGCGCCGAGCCAGGAAACGCCGTCGATCATGATCGCGCCGTCGATCAGGCCGAACATCTTCAGGAACGGCAGCGCGATCAACACCAACGGCAAGGCCAGGCCGATCACCGCCAGGGTGAAGTACAACGTGCCCAGCGGCATCATCAGCATCATGTACAGCAAGGTGCCCCAGGTGCGCGGGTCGGTGAACATCTCCTTGATCCGCTCCAGCACCGGCCGATTGCGATTGCTGTACAGCGGCCGCCGCGGCATGCGCTCGCCGAGCATCACCTCGACCAGGCGTCCTTCCACCAGCGCCAGCACCCGCACCGAGCCCACGAACAGGATCAGCAGCGGCACGCCGATGATCAGCACCAGCAGGCCCAGCGACAGCGACACGCCGATGTTGATCCAGGTGAAATAGAAAGTGCCCGTCGCCAGCGACAGCAGCATGTAGAACAGCGCCCCGTAGGTGCGCGGTTCCAGCGCAACGCCGAAGAAGCGGCCGAGCATGGATTTGCGCGGCGCCGGCTTGGGCGCGCGCAACGCGGTCTGCACCTTGACCTCGGTGTCGCGGTAGATGTCGGCGACCTCGTCGGGCGCGCCGTAGCTGCCGGCGACCGCGGCGATCACCTGGGCCTCGCTCTGGCCCGGGTTCTCGGCCATTTCCGCGCGCAGATACTCCTCCGCGTCGTACAGCGCGTCCTGGATCAACGCCGGATCGGCGCCGCGCAAGGCCGCGCGCAGCCGTTCGAGGTATTGCGCGATCGAATGCGGCAAGGCATCGCTGTCGTAGCTGGCCTGCGCCTGAGCCGCGGACGCCTCGGAGTTCGGGTAGTGGCCTGTACCGGCTATGGCGTTCATGCAATCAGCCCCTGGAGTACGGAATCGACGGAATCGCGGGTGGCGCGCCAGGCCTGCACCCATTCGTGCAGCACGGCCTGGCCGGTCTCGGTGATGCGGTAATAACGCCGTGGCGGTCCGGTCACCGACGGCTCGACATAGCTGTCCAGCAGTCCCGCCGCGCCCAGATTGCGCAGCACCGGGTACAGCGCGCTCTGCTTGCCGCTGAGCACGCCCTCGCCCTCGCGTTCCAGGCGCTTGGCGATCTGGTAGCCGTACATCGGCTCCTGCGCCGCGCTCAGCACCGCCAGCAAGGCCAGCGATACGGTGCCGGCGCTGAGCTCTTTCTGGAACTTGCGCAATTGGCTGTCGAGCTCGGTCACGGGGGCCTCGGGCGGCGGGACTACTCTGGAGCTGATGCTATTACGAAGTTCGGTATAGCGAGTGTGCCAGTAGTCATCCGCACTTCCGATGCGTGCCGTCCCCGCCCGGTTCAGGCCGCGCCCGGCTGGAGTACGCTTCGGCGACCCGGCCGCTGCTGCTTCGCGATCGAACACCGTTCCCCCGGCCCCAGCGACCTCGCCGGATTCATCTGCGGCGACTGCGCCCGCCCATCCTGATCTGGAGATCGTCCATGCACCGCAAGCGCACCACCGCATTGCTCGCCCTGGCCCTGAGCGCGGCGATCGCCGCTCCGCTGAGCGCGCAGCCCAACGCGCCCGCCGCCGCGCCGGCCAAGGCGCGCACCATGCAGCAGGTCATCGACGCCAGCCAGGCCTCCGACTGGCGCGCGCTGGATCCGGACAACACGCTGTACCTGGAATTGGCGCGCGGCCGGGTGGTGATCGAGTTGGCTCCGCAGTTCGCGCCCGAGCACGTCGCCAACATCCGCGCGCTGGCGCATAACGGTTATTGGAATGGGCTCAGCATCAATCGCTCGCACGACAACTACGTGGTGCAGTGGGGCGACGCCGACAGCGAAAATCCGGCCAAGCGCAAGCCGTTCGGCAAGGGCGTCAAGAACAAGCTGCCGGCCGAGTTCTCGCGCAAGAGCGCGGGACTGGCGATGACCGTGCTGCCCGATCCCGACGGCTGGGCGCCGCAGGCCGGCTTCGTCGCCGGGTTTGCGGCCGCGCGCGATTCCGACAAGGGCGACAGTTGGCTCGCGCATTGCTACGGCACCGTCGGCGCCGGTCGCGATCTGGCCGCCGATTCCAGCAACGGCGCCGAGCTGTATGTGGTGATCGGCCAATCACCGCGCCATCTGGATCTCAACATCACCACGGTCGGCCGGGTGATCCAGGGCATGGAGCTGTTGTCGGCCTTGCCGCGCGGCACCGGCCCGCTGGGGTTCTACGAAACCGCCGCCGAACGTACGCCGATCCGCGCCATCCGCCTGGCCGCCGACGTGCCGCAGGCCGAGCGCGCCAAGATCGAAGTGCTGCGTACCGACACGCCGTTGTTCGCCGACCTGATCGAATCGCGGCGCAATCGCCAGGACGATTTCTACAAGCGGCCGGCCGGCCACATCAACATCTGCAATGTGCCGCTGCCGGTGCGCGCGGCAGCTGCGGCTAAATCCTGAATTGCAGCGATAGCCCCTCTCCCGCGAAGCGAGATATCTCCCCAAGCCGATAGCCCCTCTCCCGCAAAACGAGCTCTCTCCCCGACGCGATACCCCCTCTCCCGCAAAGCGGGAGAGGGGTTGGGGTGAGGGCACGCGGCATAACAGTTACCGCCGCCAGCCAACCTCACTCATCTCATCCGCCCGTCGAGCGCCTTCCCCCGCACCACGCTATCGACTGCGCCAGGCGCTGGCCTGCCCCAACACCTGCGGTTGGAACAGACACATCCGCACCACGTCGTGATAGCGCCCGTCGCTGAAGAACTCGTCGATCAACACGCCTTCGCGCTTAAAACCCGCGTCTTCGTAGATCTGGATCGCGCGGGTGTTGTCGACGTCCACCAGCAGATACAGCTTGTACAGATTCAACACCCGGAACGCGTAGTGGATCGCCAGCCGGGTGGCCGCGCGCGCATAGCCGCGGCGCTGCTGTTCGGGCGAGATCATGATCAGGAATTCGGCGCGCCGGTGCAGGTGATCGATCTCGACCAGTTCCACCAGCCCCACCCGCTCCTGGCCGCCGTCCTGGACGATGAAACGGCGCTCAGACTGATCGTGAATGTGCTTGCGGTACAGCTCTTCCAACTCGACGAACGACTCGTAGGGTTCCTCGAACCAGTAACCCATCACGCTGCGGTTGTTGTTGAGCACATGCACGAAATGCAGATCGCCGCGCTCGAGCGGACGCAGTGTGACGCTGGGCACGGGGACCGACGACGAGGCGGATTCGGAAGTCAGGCTCTCGGACGGCCGGTTTTCGGAGGACGTGTTCATGCCCTATAGCCTACTCGCGCGCCATGCAGCCGGTGTGACGCTTTGTGACGTTTCACACCCTCTTAGCCGACGCCTGCCTAGCCTGCCAACTCCCCCACGCTGCCAGGCCACCGCCATGCCCCTGCTTCGATTGCGCATCACCGGCAACGACGACGACGCCCGTGCGATCGGCAATCTGTTGTCCAGCCTGGACGGCATCGAACACGTCGAGGAAGTCGCCGACCTCATGCCGCATATGGACGACTCCGATTCCAGTTCCGCCGGCCTGCCCGACGACGCCGGCCCCGGCGTGCACGAACTGGAAATCGACGCGCCCAATCCCTCGACCGCCAACAAAGTCCGCGAAGCAGTCGAAGCCCTGGCCTTCGATCTGGACGTGCTGGTCGAGTTCGAAAGCGAAGAAGAGCGCTGAACGCACGATCCAAAATTGCCGTTCCTGACGTATAGATCCGAAGCCGGCGCCCCCGGAAGCCGCTGCCGTCAGAAGTGTTTCACCTGATAGTCGGGAACATATCCGCCGCGCATCAACTCGATCTGCGCGGCGAGCGCCTGCGCATGGGCCAGGCCGAGCGATTGCGCCGTGTCCTCGTAGCGTTCGGGTTCGTGTTGGACATTCCAGACGAATCTCCACAAATCCGCGCGCGTGCGCCAGCGGGAATGACAGCCGGCGAGGATCGACTGGAACTCGTCCTCGTCGAACGCGTCCAGTCCGCGGCGCGTCACCAGACCTTCCAGGAACGCCACGCCGATCGTGTCGATCGTGGAAAGATCGGCCTCGTCCGGCGCGATACCGTAAAGATCCGCCTGTTCCAACACCTCCCGGGCCTGCGCGAAGCGCGCCTGCCCGTTGAGCATCCGCGCCAGCGTCAGCGCGAACCACGGCCGCGGCATCGTCCCTTTGCGATCCGGGAAATGCATCAGCGCGACGCGCAGACGCTCCTCGACACGGCCTTCGTATTCGGCGCATTCGGTGCCATCGAAAAGATTGTCCAGCTTGAACTGTTGCGTCAGCGCCGCATAGCTGCCGCTAAGACGGTTGTTCCAGACCAGATGGATCAGGCAACGCAGCGTCTGGGAATAGTTCCCGCATTCGTAATGCATCTGCCGGGACATCCGCTGCTGCCATTCCTGCCGGGTCAAGGGTTCGCCGGGCGCGGGCGCATCGGGATCGACTTTCCGCCAGCGCCAGTCGCCGCCGCGATGGTAAACGCCGGGTTCGAGCCGCGCGTTCTGGACGTAGAACTGCAGCAGCAGAAGCAATCGCGACTCCAGATGCTTGCGGCGCTTGGCGAAGGCGGCATTCGACAGAGTCTTATCCGGGTCGACGATCGCACGGACGTCGCGCGATACGTTTTCCGAGCCGAACGGACGCTTCGGGTTGATCCCGTTCGCACCGAGATTGGCCGCGGCCCATAGCGCCGATTCCTCGGCGCTGGCGGTAAGTTCGATCGCTTGCCCCGACAGAAGCTGGGCGGCCACGGCGGGGTCGGGAGTGTCCTCGAGGAGGGCCGCCTTATCGGCTCCGGCGCGCGCGTAGGGATTGGTTATCGTTCCTGCGAAGGCGGCCATGTCGGCCGACGTCATGAAGACCTCCAGCGCGGCCTGGAAATCCGCCTCGCTCATGGCTTCATCGAGTTCCAGGAAATCTTCATCGACCAGTCCCGCGGCACCGCTCTCCGCGCTGTCCCACTGCACCGCCAACCGACGGATCCGGGCGAGGTGCTCCGGCGCGACATGGGTCAAGCTGCGCGCAGAATCGAGGCTTTGCCAGTTCCACACAGCCGTCGCTTCAGTCATTGGGGACATCATCTATCACCTCGAGTCGACGACATCGGGCAGGTCGGCCCCGCCCATGGACGGGCGGGCAAGTGGTGCGCGCCCGTCGCCATGGCCGCGGCGCGGCTCAACGACCCGCGGCCGCGCGCTTGGCCTTGCGCGCCCGGCGGATGCGCAACAGCACCCACACCAGCGCGAACACCACCACCGACATCGGCAACACCACGGCGAAGGCGCGGATCAGGAACGCGATCACCGCCGCGACGATGCCGCCGAAATCGCGGAACGCCTCGCCGATCTCGCTTTGGCTTTCCTGGCCGCGGGTGGTCTGGAAGTTCAGCGTGACCAACTGGGTCGAGATGCGCCGCTGCTGCTGCGCGGCTTCCTGCTGCGCGGCCTGCAACTGCGACTCGATCTCGGCGATGCGGCTGGACAGGGTCAGCACGTCGGCGACCTTCAAGTCCTTGCGCTCCTGGAATTCGAGCAGGCGCGCGTGCTCTTTCTGCAACCGGTCCTGGCGCATGGCGTTGTCGCGCACCGCGGTGGCCAGGTCGTCGGCCTGGATGCTGCGCTCGGCGATTTCATCGCCCTTGCCGGCCAAGCCGATCAGGGGTTCGACCCCGGCCGGCACGATCCGCACCTGCAGCATCGCCGAAGGATCGTCGCCACCGCTCTGATTCATGCCGAGCACCGCGCAAGCGCCGAACTTGCCGGTGTTGCACGCCGCCTGCACCGCCGCGGCCTGAGCGGCGATGCGCTCGCCGGGCAGGCGGACCTGAACGCGGTGTTCGTAGGCCAGCAGCACCCCGAGATCGGCCTTGTCGGCGGTGCCGCCCGCACCGCCGGAGCTGGAACCAGACTTGGCCAGATTGGCCATCGGCACCGCCGGCGACGAGACTTCCTCGTCCTTCCATTCCGCCTGGTGCTTGGCGCAACCCAGCAGCGCCGCGCCAGTCAACAGCAGCGCGCCCAGTCGGGCGGCGATCGTGTTCGTGTCCATCGTGAGGTCTCTCCAGCCGTCAGTGGCAGGCAGCACTATGCCACCGTGGCGCATCGGTTCCAGCCCGAAGCCGGATGCGCGTTGCCTCGTCCGCCAATCAACGGCCGTGGACGCCGCGTGGGGTCATCCTGGAAACGCAGCGGGCGGCAAGGGATCGAACGGCGCGGCCAGGTCCCGCATCAGCAGATTCAGCGCGACCGGCGCTTGCCGGAGCGGCGCCAGCGCTGGCGACTTGCGCTGCCATCGCCGAACCCGATCGAAAAGCGTCGGCGCTGAAAACCGCTCCCGCCAACGACCTCGCGGCAATCGGCCGAACCCGGCTTCGGTCATACGCGGCTGCATGTCGCCGCATCTTCGGCGAGCTGCGGTATCGCGCAGCGCTTCGCGATCGAGGTTCCTACCGAGCCGGCGATAATCGTCGACCGGTCGATCATGCCCGGATCCAGACGATCGTTACGATCGCCCGCGCGATCCGGACGCCACTGCGAAAACGATACGGACTTGCACGAAATATTATTGTTTACACCACAAAAAATACTGAAAACAAACGCAGAAAAGAAACAGTAGTCGACTGTCGCCGCAAACTCGCGTTGCAAACCGCGGGTCGCGTGGAGGAATATGCCGCACTCTCGCGCCAGTACGCGATCGTCCCGGAAGACGCCGTGCTCAAGCTCGTGCAGTTGTGGACCGGCCTGGTTGTCGTTGCGTCGGATCGCGCACGCGAGGATATCGATGCGGCGGCGGGAACGACACGCAAGACACTAACGTCCGTAAGCCACGCGTGGCGACGCGGCCCGGCCGCAGTCACGCGCACGAGCGCGTGCCACCGCGACCCGCGCGATCTCCGTCACCATGCGCTCCGATTCCTGCGCCCTCAACCGACCCGGTCACCCATGCTCGACAGACTCAAACGCCGCCTCGGCCGGGCCATCGCACTGGTCGCCCTCCTCGTCGCGAGCCCGCCCGTGCCCGCGCAGTTCGCCACCGGCGGCAGCGGCGCCTACCGCAACAACATCCTGTGGTTCCGCTGGGACGCGCACGGCACGTCCATTCCTCAGGCGGGAGCCACCATCACCAACTCCACGCGCGTGGACGATCAGTTCCTGCGCATGACCTGCGGCCTGTCCAACATCGTCAGCAGCGGCGACTCTCCGGGCCTGATCGGCTATCGCCCCGGCACCTGGAGGGGCGACGGCCTGGACGATCTGTACAACATCGACGGCACCGGCACGGCCAACACCCTGACGGTAGGCCTTGGAACGCGCGTGAACGGCTCGTCGGCGTCGGCGAGGTTCTCCTGTGCGGCGACCTTCGGCCCGGCCAACAGCAACGCCGATCCGGCATTCCCGATCGACGGTCTGGTGTTCGCCGATGCCGAGCAGTCCCTGGCCCCACACGAATTCGTCGCAGCCACCCTGAGCGGCTCGGGCACGTTCCGCATCCTGGAAACCTTCAAAACGGCCGATTGCCAGACCAACGGCACCGTCACGGTTTCCGGCTCGACCATGACCATGAACGGCAGCGACCCGACATGCGCCTCCGGCCCGGTGGCCGTCGGCTTCCTCGACGGCGCCAGTTCGGCCGACATCAGCCTCAAGGGCGGCGGCTCGTCGGCGATCGCGCTGGGCGTCATGGTGTTCGTCGCCGACGGTGGCGACGCGCCGGCGAGCTACGGCGATTCGCACCATCTGCCGGATTTCCGCTTCACCGGCGGCGTGCCCACCGGCGCCGACTGGAATTACTCGACCAATCCACTCGCGCAACTGGCCGCGCCGCTGATCCGTCTGGGCGCAAGAGTCGACACCGAGACGATCGCCCTGTCCAACGCCACCGCCAGCGGCGACGACGCGAACGGCACCGACGACGAGGACGCGCTGTCCACCGCCTTGACCGTGCGCATCCGCGCCGCCGGCACCCACGCGCTCAACGTGCCCTGCAGCGGCACGGCGGCGACGGTGTACGGCTACATCGACTTCAATCGCGACGGCGATTTTCTCGATCCGAATGAGCGCTCGGCGGCGGCGGCGTGCTCGGGCGCCAGCGCCAACGTGACGTGGACGATGCCGAACGCGGCCGGTCTCGTCGACGGCCCCAGTTTCCTGCGCCTGCGCATCGGCGGCATCGCCAGCCAAGTGTCCGTGCCGGGCGGCGTCGCCGTCGGCGGCGAAGTGGAGGACTACCCGATCACCCTGCTCGGGGCCACGATCTCGTTGCAGAAAGCGCTGGCCACGAGCGGCCGCCGCAACGCCAACGACCAGTTCGTGCTGTCGATCGCGCCCGCCGGCGGAGTCGCCACCAGCCAAACCACGACCGGCGCCGGCAACGCGGTCACGTCCGCGCCGGCCAGGCTCGATCCGGCCGGCGTCGGAATCGCTCACACGCTGATGGAAACCGCCGCGGCCACGGCACCCTCGACCGACCTGAGCCGCTACCAGACCAGCTACCAGTGCAGCAACGCCCGGCCCGGCGGCCAGGCGCCCAGCGGAACCGGCCGCTCGATCACCCTCACCCCCGCGCTCGACGACGAGTTGAGCTGCACCTTCACCAACACCTGGACACCGACCGTCGATCTGTCCGTCGCCAAGACCAATGCACAGCCATTCGATATCCGCACGCCCGGCGACACCGATGACGACCATGTCGATGTGGGCCCCACCACCTACACGATTTCGGTCTGGAACAACGGACCGGACGATGTCGCCGGTGCCGTCGTGCGCGACCTCCCCCAGGCAGGCGTGACCTGCTCGGGCAATGTGGCCTGCAACAACGTCGGCGACGCCGTCTGCCCAGCGAGTGGATCGATCGCGGACCTGATGGGCGGCGGCCTGGTCATTCCGCGGATCGCCGCCAGCACCACCTCGCCGCCGCAGCACTACGTGACCTTGCGACTGCTCTGCCAGGTCGAATGAGCCGCTGTGAGGGCCGAGACACGCTGCGTCCAGTCGCCGTCTCCCGGTGCGGGCCAGCGGTGCCGGCGAAGACGGGCACGAGCCGCCGCACCGGCCCGTTTACACCGCGCTTCGAGCCGCCGGCTCAGAACCGGTACTTCACCCCCAGGGTCACGAACCGGCCGAGCGCATCGTATTGGCTGATGTCGTACGGCAACGCGCCGCCGGCCGGATCGAACGGCGGATCCTTGTCGGCCAGGTTCTGCACCGACACATACAACGTGGTGTCGCGCAGACCTTCGTAACCCAGGTACAGATCGAACTGGTGGTAGTCGTCGACCTTGGCGCTCAGCCCTGGATTGCTGCGCGCATCGACGATTTGCTGCTGGTAACCGCCGATATAGCGCCACGCGAGCTGCGCCTTCCAATCGCCGCGCGCGTATTCCAGCGAGGTGATGCCGCGCCATTTCGGCAACGCGCCGAAGCGGTTGCCGCCGGCGCCTTCCAGCGCGCTCTGCCCGGCGATCTGCGGCTTTTCGTAGCTCAAAAGACGGGTCCAGGCGCCGTCCAGGGTCCACGCCGAATCTCCGGCGCGCCAGACCTTGCGGCCTTCGATATCGAAACCGGTCGTGGTCAGCGAGCCCTGGTTGGTGTAACGGTTCTCGACCAGTTGCAGGCGATCCTGGGCGTCGCGGGTGATGCGTCCGGGATTGCTCTGCGGGTTGGACACCACGAACTGCACGTCGTCGGGCGCGATCAGATCGTCCTGGCGGATGCGGTACAGATCGATGCCCAGGCTGGTATCGGCATCGGGCGCCCACAACACGCCCAGATTGATGTTGCTGGAGCGCTCGGCCTTCAGGTCCGGGTTGCCGGTGCGCAGGATGGTCACGCCGCGCGAAGCGCCCGGCTGGACCGGATCGAAGGGATCGATCACCGAGCCGTAGCTGATCGTGGTGCTCTGCGCGCTTTCCGGCAGCGACGGCGCGCGGAAACCGCGCGAGGCGTTCAAGCGCAGCAGCCAATCCTCGCTGACCTGCCAGCGCACGCCCAGCTTGGGCGAGAACGCGCTGCCGAAGTCGTTGTAATGATCGCCGCGGCCGGCCAGTTGCACTTCCACCTGTTCCCAGGGCTTGAGGCTGAACTCGAAGAACGCCGCGGCGACGCGGCGGTCGCCGTCGATCAGATTGATCGCCGGACGCAGCTCGGTGCCCGACAACACCTGCGGGCTGGTGCGCGCGTCCTGGGATTCGTCGCGGAATTCCACGCCCGCGGCGACGCCGACATCGCCGGCGCGCCACTGCCACGGGAAACCGGAAATCTTGCCGCTGAGCGTGCTCAGACGGTACGTACCCGGGCGGCGAGTGGACAAGCGCAACGCGTCCAGCGCGCCGGGCGTGCGCGAGGGGTTGAGAAAATCGTAGCTGCCGTCGGCCAGTACCTGCTCGAACGCATAGCGGTTGAGGAAGTTGCGCACGTACTCGTGCTGCTCGCTCTGCGAATGGCTGCCGGCGACTTCCCAGTCCCACACCTCGCCCTTGCCGCGCAGGCCGAACAGGACGCGCGAGAACTCGGACTTGTTGATCTTGTAGCGCGCGCCCAAGTCGAGGAACGAATACTCGAACGGCGTCGGCACCGCATTAGGATTATTAGGATGCCCGACCGGCAACAGCGCCGGAATATCGACCAGGCGGCCGGTGCCGCGGTCGTACGCGCGCAGGCCGGTGCCGACCGTCATCGGCGCGCTGAAGTAGGTGCCGTTGTGACTGGTGCTGTAAAGAATCTCGGCGAAGCCCTGCACCTTGTCGTTGAACCACACATCGCCGGCGACCATCGCCTGATAGCGCTCCACGTCCGGAATCAACGTGCGATACGGCTGGGTGTTGAACGCGCAGGCATTGCCCGGCAGCGGGCTGCCGAAATCGCTGTACGGACGCGACTGCGTGCCCGGCTGGCACGGGAAGGCGACCGGCGCGCGCGGGTTCGACAGGAACGCGCCGCCCTGCGTGGACCAACCGGCCAGGCGTCCGCCGGGCTGGGAACGGAAGTCCCCACTCTTGGTCAGATCGCGCTCATCGGCGCTGAGTTGGCCGCGCTTGAACACGTCCAGGCTGAAACGCAGGCTGTAGCCGTCCTTGCTCGGATCGCCGTGACCGGCGCGCAGGCCGATGCTGTGCTGGTCGATGCCGCCTTCGGTGGCGGCGCCGTAGGCCGCATCGAGTTCGATGCCTTCGATCTTGCGGCGCAGGATCAGGTTGACCACGCCGGCGATCGCGTCCGAGCCGTACAGCGCCGAGGCGCCGTCCTTGAGAATTTCCACCCGTTCGATCGCGCCCAACGGCAGCGCGTTGAGATCGACGAAGTTGTCCTGGGTGTTCTGGGCGAAACCGTACGAGGCCACCCGATACCCGTTGACCAGCACCAAGGTGTTCTTCTGGCTCAATCCGCGCAGCGACACGCCGGCCGATCCGTTGGCGAAGCTGCCGGTGTACTGCTCGTTGAAGCTGTTGCCGCTGTTGACGGTGAGGCTGCGCAACAGATCCGACACGGTGACCTTGCCGCTCTTTTCGATCTGCGCGCGATCGATCACCAACACCGGATTCACGCCGGCCTCGTCGCTGCGCTTGAGGTTGCTGCCGGTGACCTGCACGGCATCGAGGGTGACGCCGGGTTCGGCGGTGGCAGAGTCCGCAACGTCGGCGGCTTGCGCGAACGGCGCGGCCAGGGCCAGCGCGAGGGCCAAGCTCAAAGGTCGGTAACGCACTTCGGGATTGCGGGCGAATCGAGACATGGGAATTCCTGCAAGACGTGGGAGAGGCGAAACGAAAGAAAAAGCCGGCCCGCGACGGCACGCGACCGCCGCTGCCGCGTAAGCGCAGCGCGGTCGTTGGGAGGGGAGAGAGACGAATGCGGGGTTAACCGCAGGTCGCGTGCGCGCGGGCCGGTGGGAAAGTTCGGCAGGTTCGGCCGCTAGGGCCTCACCCGCCCGCTACAGCCGCAGCGCATTCGCGCGGACGTGACGGTGCGGCGATGACGTGGCGCGACGATGGGCGAATCGAAAACGGACGGCATGGCAAGAACGATCCAGAAAAGTCCCAACAAGAGCGCCCGAACAAGCGCGATCGAGCAAGCGCGATCGAGCAAGATCGAGCGCGGAACGCAGCGGCCTAGCGGCGACACATCGCCCGACGACATCCACCGATGCAACGGAGGCTGACGGAGGGCGGCAAGATCGGGCGGGCTGCGTTCACGGGGTCTGGTTTCGTTTGCGGAGGAAGATCGCCGCGCGGAGCGGCGACGGGGTTTATGTTGCATCGCGATAAAAAGATGTCAACGCGCGCCGCCGACGCGCGGCGGTGGCGAATCGCGCTTGCGCGGCCCCTCGCCCGCCGGCCGCGGCCGTATCCGTTTCGGCCTGTTCAGCCGCAAGCCCCGTGGCGCAAGGCATTGGCCGACTTCGTCCGCCGCCCGGCTGCCGGCGCGACCCGGGCCGGATCGCGCGCCCGGCGCATGAGTCCATTACCGATGGTTATCTCGTCGACGTTTGCCGACACAGCGAAATCCAACATCCAGCACGGCAAGTGCGCGAGATTTCCGCCTGCCTCGCCGCCCGACGCGTTCGCAGCTTGCGTTTCAGCCTCTGTAGGAGCGGCGCAAGCCGCGACCGCGAACCTCCGTCCGCCTGGCCTCTCCATTCCCCCGACCACCACCCGCGCCACACCCATCGCCCTGCCCCAACGCCGCCGTGCGCACACGAAACCACCGCGCCGCGGCCACCTTTACCCCGTACAACCGATCCGACCAATGACCCATGCGGGCGTAACCGGCTTCGCATATCCTCCGCGCAATCCGGCTCCGGCCTCCGCTCATTCAGAGAATGGACATGCGCCCGTTGCGCCCTACGCAGCTCGCCCTCTTGCTCAGTCCCACCCTGCTCGCCCTGGCTCTGGCCGGCTGCGGTCCACGCGATCCGGCCACGCCCGCGGCGCAAACCGCCCAGCCCCAGGCCGCCGCGGCCAACGCCGCCGACCCGGCGGTGGACGCCGCATTCGCCGCGTTGTCCAAGCGCTGGCTTGATGGCGTCATGAAGATCAATCCGATCGCCGCGACCCAGATCGGCGATCACCGCTTCGACGGCGAGATCGACGATCTCAGCGCCGCCGGCCGCCAGCGTCAGCTCGATTTCAACAACCAGATGCTGGCCGAACTGGACAAGATCGACGCCACCCGGCTCTCGCGCGAGAACCAGGTCGATGCCCTGATCCTGCGCAACCGCCTGCGTTCGGACGTGTGGTCGATCCAGACCCTGCAGAACTGGGCCTGGGACCCGATGATCTACAGCGGCCTGGCGGGCGATGCGATCTACAACTTGATGGCGCGCGAATTCGCGCCGATGCCACAACGGCTGAAGTCGGCGACCGCGCGCATGGAGAAGATCCCGCAGATCTTCGCCCAGGCCCGCGCCAACCTCGACCCCGCGCGGGTGCCGAAGATCCACGCCGAGACCGTGGCCAAGCAGAACGCCGGCGTGCTGAGCCTGATCGACACCTTCATCGCGCCCAACGCCGGACAGCTCAAGGGCGCCGACCGCAAGCGCCTGGACGATGCGGTCGCCACGCTGCGCAAGGCAGTGGCCGAACAACAGCAGTGGCTGGACGAGACCCTGGTACCGAACGCGAAGGGCAACTTCCGCATCGGCCAGACCTTGTACGACGAGAAGCTGAAGTTCTCGCTGAATTCCTCGTTGTCGCGCGCGCAGATCATGCAGCGCGCGCAGGCCGAGCTGACCCGGGTGCGCGGCGAGATGTACGCCATCGCGCAGAAGGAACTCAAGACCAAGCCGGGCGCGCCGGCCCTGCCCGACCAGCCGACGCCGCAACAGCAGCAGGCCGCGATCGAAGCCGCGCTGGAGCTGGCCTACGCCGACAAGGCGCCGCGCGACAAGGTGGTCGACTTCGCCAAGCAGACCCTGAGCGATGCGACCGCGTTCACCCGCGCCAAGAACCTGGTGACCGTGCCCGACGCGCCGGTCAAGGTGATCCTGATGCCGGAGTTCCAGCGCGGCGTCGCGCTGGCGTACTGCGATTCGCCCGGCCCGCTCGACAAGGGCCTGGACACGTATTACGCGATCTCGCCGATCCCCGACGAATGGGACAAGCAACAGGTCGACTCGTTCCTGCGCGAGTACAACACGCGCATGATCCACCTGCTGTCGATCCACGAAGCCATGCCCGGCCACTACCTGGAAGGCGCGCATTCGGCCAAGGCCCCTTCGACCCTGCGCGCGGTGCTGCGCTCGGGCGTGTTCGCCGAAGGCTGGGCGGTCTACACCGAGGACATGATGGCCGACGCGGGCTATCTGGATAACGACCCGCTGTTCCGCCTGGTCCAGCTCAAGTTCTATCTGCGCACGCTCGGCAATGCGATCCTGGATCAGGGCGTGCAGGTGGACGACTGGAGCCGCGAGCAGGCGATGGAGTTCATGACCCGGCAGACCTTCCAGCAAGAGCGCGAAGCCGCCGGCAAGTGGGTTCGCGCGCAGCTGACTTCGGCGCAGTTGCCGACCTACTTCGTCGGCGCGCAGGAGCATTTCGACATGCGCAAGGCGGTGGAAGCCCAGCAGGGTCCGAAGTTCGATCTCAAGGCCTACCACGACCAAGTGCTGTCCTACGGCGCGCCGCCGGTGCGGTTCGTACGGGAGTTGATGTTGGACGAGCCGATTCGCTGACGCGGCGCGTCCGGCGCGTCCGGCTCGGCTAGACTGAAGGCGTGGGCCGGTCCCGCGCCTTCTTTTTGCGCCTTTTTTTCGAACCGAGGTCGATATGCGCGGACTGGATGCCGAGCACTACGTACTGGACGTAATCTTGCGTCGCGACAAGGTCGCATCGTTCGATCAATACCCGTTTTCGCTGCCGGTGGTTCGCGAACTCAGGGCCTTGGAACTGCACCCCAAGGTCACCTTCGTAGTCGGCGAGAACGGCAGCGGCAAGTCGACCTTGCTCGAGGCGATCGCCACGGCCTGGGGCTTCAACCCCGAAGGCGGCACCAAGAACTTCAAGTTCCAGACCTTCGGCTCCCATTCCAGTCTGCACGAGTGTTTGACGCTGAGTAAAAGCGTCAAACGCGCGAAAGACGGATTCTTCCTGCGCGCGGAGAGCTTCTTCAACGTCGCCTCTGAAATTCAACGACTGGACGAAGAACCCTGGGGAGGACCGCCGATCGTCAACTCGTACGGCGGAAAATCGCTGCACGAACAATCGCACGGCGAATCATTCTTCGCGCTGATGATGAATCGCTTCGGCGGGTACGGGTTCTATGTGCTCGACGAGCCGGAAGCGGCGCTATCGCCTAATCGGCAACTTGCGATGCTGGCGCGGATTCATGAGCTTGTGACGATGAAATCGCAATTCATCATCGCCACTCATTCGCCCATGCTGATGGCGTATCCCGACGCTTGGATCTATCAGATCGGCGAGAGCGGTTTCGAACGCATCGCTTACGAAGAAACCGAGCACTATCGGGTCACTCGCTCATTTTTGAACAATCCACAACGTCAGCTGGATTTGTTACTCGGCGATTGAGGGTGGTTAAGGGCCTGCCCCGCCTTGTCGGGCATGTCCAAGCAGCGTCCCGATAGCCGACGCGCGTCGCCATGACCGGCCCACGAGCCGCTCGCCTGGGTCGATGGAAGACGTGACCAGCTTCAGCCCGAGAACGTGCGCGATTGCCAAGTTATCGAGAATGATTTACGTTTGCCGCCCAGCGCATACCACTCATGCTCGCCGCGACCCGATAAAGGGCGCCCGCCAGCGACGCGGTACCTAGAGCGCTTGCCGAGAAGGATCTGATCGCACCCGGCGTCTCCACGCCGGTGCCGGCGAACTGTGGCCGTCTTTCCTCCATTACCGGATCCCTCCATGTTTCTGCCGCCTGTCTCCATGCCGCGGTTGCGCCGCGCCGCGCTGCCGTCCGCCCTGCTGTCCGCGCTCGTCCTGGCCGCATCGCCGGCCCTTGCCGGCGCCAACGACGACGCCGACGCCACGACCCTGGACAAGGTCAGCGTGCACGCCGCGCAGGCCGCGCCGTCCAGCAGCACCCGCCTGTCGATCAGCCTGCAGGAAACCCCGCAGTCCACCAGCGCGATCGAACTCAAACGCCTGCAGGACGAGTCGTTGTTCAGCATCAACGACGTCATGCGCAACGTCACCGGCGTCAACGTCTCCTTCTACGACACCCAGCGTCCGCTGTACTACGCGCGCGGCTTCGCCATCACCGATTTCCAGGTCGACGGCCTGCCCACCTACAGCGGCTCGACCAACCAGAAATACGACACCGCGTTCTACGACCGCATCGAAGTGATCCGCGGCGCCAACGGCCTGCTCAGCGGCGCCGGCGTGCCCTCGGCGATGGTCAACCTGATGCGCAAGCGCCCGGGCAAGGAGTTCGATGCGTCGTTCGCGGCCAGTGTCGGCACTTGGGATTTCCGACGCATGCAGTTGGACGTCAACGCACCGCTGACCGCCGACGGCCGTTTCCGCAGCCGCGTGGTGGCCGCCTACCAGGACCGCGACTTCTATTACGACCGCTACAGCGAAGACAAAACGGCGGCGATGGCGGTGATCGAAGGCGACCTGACCGACACCACCACCCTTACCCTGGGCTACCAGACCCAGGACAACAATCCGGTCGGATCGACCTGGGGCACCGTGCCGTTCTTCGACAGCCGCGGCGAGTTCGCGCACTTGCCGCGCTCGACCAATCTGGCGCCGAACTGGGCGCGCTGGCAACGCGAAAGCAGCACCGCCTACGCGCAACTGGAGCAGCGCTGGGGCGAGAACTGGAAGCTGCGCGTAAACGCCGCGCGCACCAAGGGCGATGTGGAAAGCGCCCGCGTGTACGGCAGCGGCAATCCGAACCCCATCGACGGCAGCGGCATCTTCCTGCGCACGTCCTACGGCCAGACCCGCGATACCCGCGATGCGGTGGACGCCTACCTGAGCGGCACCTTCCACCTGTTGGGTCGCGAACACGACGTGGTGGTCGGCGGCAGCTGGCAGGACCTGCAAGCCACCACGCCGACCTTCGCCACCGCCTATCCGCGCGACTGGGCCAGCTGCGGCCGCGAACGCTGCTACTACATCCCCAACGTGCACACCTGGGACGGCGCCATCTCCGCGCCGGTGTTCACGGCCACCGGCGCGCGGCGCGAGCAACGCACCACCCAGCGCGGCATGTACGTCTCCACCCGTCTGCGCCTGGCCGAACCGCTGTCGCTGATCGCCGGTGCGCGCCTGAGTTCATGGGAAACCCGCACCCGCAACTACAACGCCGCCGGCGCGTACACCAGCACCACCGGTACGTACAAGGTCAACGACGAACTCACCCCGTATGTCGGCCTGGTCTACGACCTGACTCCGCAAGTCTCCGTTTACACCAGTTACACCGAGATCTTCAATCCGCAGAACTACAAGGACAAGAACGAAAACCTGCTGGCGCCGGTGGAAGGCTCCAACCTGGAAGCGGGCATCAAATCGCAGTGGCTCGATGGCCGTCTCACCGCCAATGCCGCGGTGTTCCAGGCCAAGCAGGACAACTATGCCGTGCGCGACATGAGCGTGCCGGAAGGCTCGCTCAGCGATGGCAGCTCGGCCTACATCGGCATCAACGGCACCAAGGCGCGCGGCTGGGAAGTGGACGTCAACGGCGAGATCCTGCCGGGCTGGACCATCAACGCCGGCTACACCCACGTCAAGGTGACCCGCGCGGCCACCGACCTGATTTGGGCGAACCTGCCTGAGGATTTCCTGCAGCTCAACACCACCGTGCAATTGCGCGGCGCGCTGGAGCGGCTGAGCCTGGGCGCGGGCGTGCAATGGCAGAGCAAGGTGCAGGGCTTCAACATCGAGCGCCCGGTGGGCGGCCCGGTGACCGTGACCCAGCCGGCCTACTCGCTGGTGCAGTTCAACGCCAACTACCGCATCACCGATCGCTGGACGGCGACCTTGAGCGTGCGCAACGCGCTCGACAAAACCTACTGGGCCAACCTGGACTACAACAACTACGGCGAACCGCGCTTCGTGGCGATGAGCCTGCGCTGGAAATACTGATCCGGCGGTCGGGCGACGCCGAAGGCCCGAGCGCGATGCGCTCGGGCCGGGTTCGATCGAAAACCGGACTGCGCTAAATCATCAAGGCAACCGCACCCGCTGCGCATTGCCCGCGTTGCAATCCCATATCTGCAACTGCGTACCCGGCACCGCCGCGCCGTTGGGCACGTCCAGGCAACGCCCCGATTGCGGATTGCGCAAGGTGCCGTCGGTGAAGTGCTGCCACTTCTGCGCGCCGGTGCCGTTGCAGCCCCACAACTGCACCTTGGAGCCGTTCGCGGTGCCGCTGGAAGAAATGTCCAGGCATTCCGCGCCGCCGGCGATCTTCAGCGAGATGGTCGCATCGGAGTTGTTGGACACGTTCCACTGCTGATCGCTGGCGCCGTCCGCGCAGGCCTGGATCTCGGCCTGGCGCCCGGTGCGATTGCCGACGCAGTAACCGGCCAGGCCGACGAAGGCGATCGCCCGTCCCGCCACCGGCGCGATCACCTGCGCCGCGCTGGCGTTGCAATCCCATATCTGCAATTGCGTGCCGACCACGTTGGTTCCGTTCGGCACATCCAGGCAACGCCCCGACTGCGGGTTGCGATAGGTGCCGTTGCCCAGCGACTGCCACTTCTGCGCGCCGGTGTTGTTGCACGACCACAGTTGCACCTTCGAGCCATTGGCGGTGCCGCTGGAGACGATGTCCATGCACTGCCCGCCGATCTTCAAGTTCAAGGTCTGATCGGCGATGCGCGCGAAGGTCCACTGCTGGCCGCTGGCGTTCTCGTCGCACACCCGCAACTCCACCCGTCCCGCGCGGCTGCCGACGCAACGGCCGGCGATGCCCGGGAAGTTCAAGGCCGCGCCGGCCACCGGCGCGCCGGTCATCTCGCGCCACAGCTGATTCGGGGTCTTGCCGGTCAACGACACGAACGCCGCATCGGGATCGTCGTCGATCTGTCCGCCCTCGTGCTTGGCGATATTGAGTATGCGCACGAAATCGGGAAGGTTGTATTGCTTGGAGATCCAGTTGAGGAAGTACGAGCCCTCGCTGTAGCCCGACAGATAGGTCTTGCCGACCGGCAGCGGAATCGGATCGCGGTCGTGCAGCACGAACTCGCGCGCCCAATCGGCCATGCCCTCGGTGATCCAGTCGCCGCGCTTGTGCTGTTGGGCGACGTGGGTCGATTCGTGCAGGAACATGCCCAGATCGTTCGGGTTATTGCGCGCGTAAACGGCGCTGACCACCATCGTGGTACCGCTGACGTAGGCCACGCCGGTGTAGGCCGGATCGATCTTGATCGTGTACGCCGGCGGCGGCGCGTAGTCGGGAAAGGCGATCTGATCGGAGATCTTCGGGTACCAGCTCTTGACGAACGGCAGCACCGTGCCTTGCATCCAGGTTTGCAGGTCGGTGGCTTGCGAGTAATCCAAGGTGACGTTGGGAATCGGCGTGCCCGAGGTCGGATAAGCGACCGACAGGGCCGCGCTCAGCGGCGACGGCGCGCCGGCGCCGTCGACGGCTTGCACCTGGTAGCTGTAGCTCTGGCCCGCGGTCACGTTGGCGTCGATGTAGCCGTTGCCGTTCTTTTCCGGAAAGTCCGCATGGAAGCCGGGCGTGACCGAACCGATTTTGACGCCGTTGCGGAAGATGTCGTAACGCGCAACCGGGCCGCCGCTGGCGCTGGGGTTCCAACGCAACGCCGTGCTGCCACCGCCGGTGTAGGCCTGCAGGGCGCTCGGCGCCGAAGGGGCGGCGAAGACGGCCTGCGGAATCAGCGCGACGGCCAGGGCCAAGGCCAGCGCGCCGGGCAAGGCGCGCGAAATCGGACGATAAGTCATGGGATGTGCTCGTAGGTGGAGGTGGCGGGGAGCGTAGAGATGCCGTGGCGACCGCCGCGTGCGCGATTTTCCGCCGAGCGACTTACGCGCGCATCGCCGAACGACTCCCGCGCCGAACGCTAGCAGCGTCGCCACCGCGGCCTCGCGCACTGAATGCACAGAACGACGCCGAGGTGACACTCATCATCCCGCTTCGACTCGTCCCGCTTCGACTCGGCGGACTCGCCCATGCGCGCGCCCGTTCGCGCTGCCCGCGGTTGCGAATTGCGACGCAATCGACGCGTTGACCCTGTACCGGCTGAACGCATCGCGGCGAACGTGACCCATGCCACGTGTCGATGGCGGTGTTGCGCAAGTTTCCGAGGGATGGCTCGCTGTTTGCTTGCTGCGTTGTCTCCGGTCTCGATGTAGGAGCTGCGCGAGCTGCGACCAACCGAAGCGACGCACGCGAGCGCGGCATGCCGCAGTCTGTAATCAACCAGATCTGAAAACTAAAAGCGATCAAAGATCATCGCTTCGGCGGGCGCGTGGTATTGCACCTCTTCGGTTGTCGCGGCTTGCGCCGCTCCTACAGTCGCAAACGCGGCGGCGCGGCCTCCTGTCTCGCTGTAGGAGCTGCGCGAGCTGCGACAACCGAAGCGACGGACGCGAGCGCGGGGGACCTAAGGCCGTACGCCATGAGATCTAAAAATAAAAAGCGGGAGAAGATCATCGCTTCGGCGGGCGCGTGGTATTGCATCTCTTCGGTTGGTCGCGGCTCGCGCCGCTCCTACAGTCGCAAACGCGGCGGCGTGGCCTCCTGTCTCGCTGTAGGAGCGGCGCGAGCCGCGACAACCGAAGCGATGAACGCAAGCGCCGCACGCCGAAGCCTGCAACCAACCATATCTGAAAACTAAAAGCGACCAAAGATCATCGTTTCAGCGAAGCGCGTGGCATTGCACCTCTCCGGTCTGTCGCGGCTCACGCCGCTCCTGCAGTCGGATCCACAGCTGCAAGCGAATCGCTCAACCAAACACCGCATGCGCCGAAGGAAACGCCTCGAACATATCCTGCACGGTGCCGCAACGGTCGGCGTCGTAACCGGGCAACCGGCCCAGTTCGTGGCGGAAGCGTTCGCTGCGCAGGATCGCCAGCACCTCGGCCAAGCCCGGCGCCGCCAGCGTCTGTTCGCGGGCGAGGAAAAAATAATGTTCCGAGGCGATCGGCAAAAACTCCTGGCCGTAGCGGCGCGCCGGCGTTTCCAGGCCGAAGCCCGCGTCGGCCATGCCGCTGGCGACGTAGGCCGCGACCGCAGCATGGGTGAGTTCGTCGATGCCGCAGCCGCGGATATTGCGGATCGAATGCCCCTGCTTGGCCAGCATGCGTTCGAGCAACAGGCGCGCGCCGGAACCGGGCTGACGATGGATGAAGCGCACGTCCTCGCGCATCAGATCGGCCAGACTGCGGATGCGCTTGGGATTGCCCGGCGCGACGATCAGGCCGATCCGCCGCGTCGCCAGATGCAGCGCGCGGTCGCCGACCGGGTCGATGCGGTCGGCGTAGTGCTGCAGGATGTCGCTTTCGAACTCGCCGATCGGCAGGTGCACGCCGGCCAGGTCGCAATCGCCCGAACGCAACGCGGCCAGCGCTTCGCCGGGGCTGCGGTATTTCAGATCGACCGAGGTGCTGGCCTCGTCGAGGAAGCGACGCAAGGTTTCCACAGCGAATCCATGCGCCGCGTGCAGGCGCGGCGGCGCAGCCTGCGCGCTGAGCACCCGGCCGAGTTCGACCTCGACTTCCGAGGCCAGACTGTCCAGGGTCGGCGCCAGCCGCGCGGCGATGCGCTGGTCGGCCCACACCAGCCGCTCGCCGAGCGGGGTGAGCTTGGCGCCGCGGCCGCGGGTCATGCGCAGCAGCGGCGCGCCGAACAGCGAGCGCGAAGATTGCAGCAGGCCCCAGGCATAACGATAGGACAGGTCCAGTTCGCGGCACGCCGCGGCCAGCGATCCGGTCGCGTGCACGCCCAGCAACAGATCGATCAGCTTGGGCGGCAACGGCCGCCCGTCGGCGGCATGCAGGGTCCACTTGGGTTGGATCAGAACTTTGAACATCGCAGCTCCGGCATTCGGGACGAGGTCGGCCATCGGAACGCCAGCTCGCGGCGAGCTGGCTCGCGGACGGCTGGTTCGAGAACGGCAGGCTCGCGGAAAATCGATTCGGGGAGGATCGATTCGCGGCAATCCGCGAACCGAGTTCGCACTACTGAATTTACGAGGCGCACACACGCTTGACGGCGTCGCGCGCGCGACGGATAAGGATTGAGCGCGAACACGATGTGAGTCCTCGCCCGCATGCGCCGGCGATCGACCTGCGTGGACATGGCCACGGCAAGGATTCCTCCATGAAGACGTTCCGCCCGCACACGTTGTCGCGCCGCCTGGCTTGGCCCCCGTTCGCCTGCGCGATGGCGTCGGCGCTGGTCGGCTGCGCCGACGCGCGCGTGCGCGACGGCGCGCCGCACATCGTGCGCATCGACGCGGCACAGATGGACGCGGGCGCCGACGCGCGCCAGGCCAGCCTCGCCCAAGCCTGCCAGGCCTGGAGCTTGAAGCCCGATCAGGCGGCACGGTATTTCCGCCACGCCCAGGAGTATCCCGACGGGACCGGCGACCGGTTCTACTGGCTGCCGTGTTCGATCAAGGGCCGCTTGCTCGCCGCCGGTCGCGAATGGGAGTTCGAGATCAACGCCGCGGCCACCGCGACCTGGCGCAGCGGCGACACGCTGCGGCGCTGGGGCTGCAGCGACCGGGCCTGCCGGCCGCTGGTACTGCTGATGCCCGACGGTAACCGGCCATGAGCGCGTCCCGCGTTCGCATCCACACCCAGCGCCGGCCACGCCCAGCCGGCGGCCTTCTGCGATCCACGCAACAGCGGTCCGCGCATTGCCCCGCGCGGCTCTGCCTGGGCGGCGGCCAGCGAGGGATGGCACATTAAATAGGCTGCACATAGCCGATTATTAGACTACCCGGTGATATACGTCACTTCCCAGCTGGGTTAGCCTCGCTGGCGCTTCCGGACTAACCCCCCTTTATGTCCTGAAGTACATATTTGAGTACAACCGCAAGCCGCACTATCGGAGGGGTTCAGGCATGTCCAGTGAAAGCGTAGTGGTCGCAGCACCGCAACACGCAGCAGACGGGTTGCTGGCAAAGGAACGGATCGTCGCCAAACCCGGGTTCAACCGCTGGCTGGTGCCTCCCGCCGCGTTGGCGATCCATCTGTGTATCGGCATGGCCTACGGCTTCAGCGTGTTCTGGCTGCCGCTGTCGAAAGCCATCGGCATCGACCAACCGCTGGAATGCGCGAAAGACATGGGCTTCCTCGCCCGGGTATTCGCCACCGGCTGCGATTGGAAAGTCAGCGAGCTGGGCTGGATGTACACCTTGTTCTTCGTCCTGCTGGGTTGCTCGGCGGCGATCTGGGGCGGCTGGCTGGAACGCGCCGGTCCGCGCAAGGCCGGCGTGGTCTCGGCGGTGTGCTGGTGCGGCGGGCTGGTGATCTCGGCGATCGGGGTAAAGACCCATCAGATCTGGATGCTGTGGCTGGGCTCGGGCGTGATCGGCGGCATCGGTCTGGGCCTGGGCTACATCTCGCCGGTGTCGACGCTGATCAAATGGTTTCCCGACCGCCGCGGCATGGCCACCGGCATGGCGATCATGGGCTTCGGCGGCGGCGCGCTGATCGGCAGTCCGCTCGCCGACAAGCTGATGAAGCACTTCGCCACGCCCACCTCGGTCGGCGTGTACGAAACCTTCCTGACCATGGCCGTGCTGTACTTCGTCTTCATGATGGCCGGCGCGTTCGGCTACCGCATCCCGCCCACCGGCTGGAAGCCGGCCGGCTGGACGCCGCCGCCGGCCAACGCCAACGCGATGATCACCCAGCAGCACGTGCACGTGAAAAAGGTCTGGGGCATTCCGCAGTTCTGGCTGCTGTGGGGCGTGCTGTGCCTCAACGTCTCGGCCGGCATCGGCGTGATCGGCATGGCCTCGCCGATGCTGCAGGAAGTGTTCGGCGGCAAGCTGATCGGCGTGGACGGCGGCATCAAGTCGCTCGATCCGACCCAACTCGGACTGATCGCCAGCATCGCCGCCGGTTTCACCGGCTTGCTGAGCCTGTTCAACATCGGCGGGCGGTTCTTCTGGGCGTCGACCTCGGATTACATCGGCCGCAAGATGACCTACGTGGTGTTCTTCGTGCTCGGCTTCGCGCTGTACGCGGCCGCGCCGTCGGCCGGTTCGGCCGGCAGCATCGCGTTCTTCGTGGCGATCTTCTGCGTGATCCTGTCGATGTACGGCGGCGGCTTCGCGACCATTCCGGCCTATCTGGCCGACATGTTCGGCACCCAGATGGTCGGCGCGATCCACGGCCGCCTGCTCACCGCCTGGGCCACCGCCGGCATCCTCGGCCCGGTGGTGGTCAACTACATGCGCGACTACCAGCTCAGCCTGGGCCTGCCGCCTTCGCAGGTCTACAACACCACCATGTATATCCTGGCCGGGATGCTGGTGCTGGGCCTGCTGTGCAATCTGATGGTGCGCCCCGTGGCGCAGAAGCATTTCATGACGCCGGAAGAACTGGCGCGCGAAAAAGCCCTCGCCCACGAAAAGACCGGCAGCAACGGACAAGCGCTGTATACGCCCGAGCAGATGGCCCTGATCGGCCACGGCGGCAATCCGGCGCTGGTGCTCGCGGCCTGGACCGCGGTCGGCATTCCGCTGGCCTGGGGCGTGTGGGTGACCTTGCAAAAGGCCTTCGTGCTGTTCCACTGAGGCAACCGGCCGGACGGCGGCACCGCCGTCCGGCCCGCTGATCGATATGAACACTCCGCGCTCGCTGCCCGACACCGAACCCGACGCCGACCGCGCCGGCGCAGTGCAACGCAAGGTGCGCCGCCGTCGCGGCACGCGCGTGC
Source organism: Lysobacter sp. CA199 (assembly GCF_052078715.1). Lineage (NCBI taxonomy): Bacteria > Pseudomonadati > Pseudomonadota > Gammaproteobacteria > Lysobacterales > Lysobacteraceae > Lysobacter > Lysobacter sp. CA199. Next base: position 548,768 of record NZ_JBQJIL010000001.1, read on the forward strand.
ACGAAGCCATGGACGCGATCGCCGCCGAGGTGCCGGTCGCGTTGATCTACAACGCCACGCCGTTCGCGGTGATGATGGCCACGCCCGAGGATCTGGCCGACTTCGCGCTCGGCTTCTCGCTCAGCGAAGGCATCGTGGCGCGCGCCGAGGAACTGCGGGTCGAGGAAATCTCGACCTCGCTGGAAGGCGTCAGCGTGCAACTGACCGTTCCCGCCGAACGCGCCGCCGCGCTGGAACAGCGCCGGCGCAATCTGCAAGGCCGCAGCGGCTGCGGCGTGTGCGGCACCGAAAGCATCGAAGCGGTATTGCGGCCGCCGCCGCGCGTCGCCGACAGCGCGCCGCTGCATGCGCGCGCCTTGCAACGCGCCTTGCGCGAGTTGCGCCTGCGCCAACCGCTCAATGCGCTCACCGGCGCCACCCACGCGGCCGGCTGGGCCGATGCCGGCGGACGCGTGCTGCTGGTGCGCGAAGACGTCGGCCGGCACAACGCCCTGGACAAGCTGATCGGCGCGCTGAGCGCGGCCGGTTTCGATCCGGCGCGCGGCTTCGCCGTGGTCACCAGCCGCGCCAGTTACGAGATGGCGATGAAGGCCGCCCAGGCCGGCATCCCGCTGCTGGCGGCGATCTCCGCGCCGACCGCGCTGGCCATCGCTCTGGCCCAGAGCGCGCACCTGACCCTGATCGGCTTCGCACGCGACGACGGCTACGCCGTCTACACCCACGGCCAGCGCCTGCTGGAGAACGAGATCGGCGAACCGGGCGCGCCCGAATCCACCCTGCCCCCCAACCGCGCAGGCGGCGCGGAGCGCGACTCGACGGAATCGAACTCATGAGCAAGAACCCCATTCGTCCTTACGACGGCCCCGCCGGCGGCTGGGGCGCATTGCGCAGCGTGGCCAAGCATTTGCTGGAACAGGACGTACCGGTGCACGGCGCGCGCACCCTGCTCTCGGCCAACCAGCCCGACGGCTTCGATTGCCCCGGTTGCGCCTGGCCCGATCGTGATCACACCTCCACCTTCGAATTCTGCGAGAACGGCGCCAAGGCCGTCGCCGCCGAAGCGACCAAGCACCGCGCCACGCCGGAACTGTTCGCCAAGCACACCGTCGCCGAACTGGCGCGCTACAGCGATCATTGGCTGGAGAACCAGGGCCGCCTGACCCATCCGCTGCGTTGGGATCCGGCCAGCGACCGTTATCTGCCGATCAGTTGGGACGAGGCCTTCACCCGCATCGGCGCGCATCTCAACGCACTGGCCTCGCCCGATCACGCCTTGTTCTACACCTCCGGCCGCTGCAGCAACGAGGCCGCGTTCTTGTACCAGTTGTTCGTGCGCGAGTTCGGCACCAACAACTTCCCCGACTGCTCCAACATGTGCCATGAGCCTTCGGGCACGGCGATGAAGGCGCAGATCGGCATCGGCAAGGGCACGGTGCAGTTGCGCGACTTCGAGCTGGCCGAGGCGATCTTCATCTTCGGCCAGAACCCCGGCACCAACCATCCGCGCATGCTCGGCGAGCTGCGCCAGGCATCCAAGCGCGGCGCAGCGATCGTCTCGTTCAATCCCTTGCGCGAACGCGGGCTGGAAAAATTCGCCGACCCGCAAGACAAGCTGGAGATGCTGCACAACGGTTCGACCCGGATCTCCTCGGATTATTTCCAGTTGCGCATCGGCGGCGATCTGGCCGCGGTCAAGGGCATGATCAAGCGCGTGCTGGAAACCGACGCGCAGGCGCAGCGCGAAGGGCGCGAACGGGTGATCGACACTGCCTTTATCGCCGAACACACCCGCGGCTTCGAGAACTTCGCCGCCGAGGTCGCGGCCGAGTCGTGGGACACGATCGTTACCGAGTCAGGCTTGTCGCGCGACGAGATCGAGCGCGCCGGCGACATCTACCTCAACGCCAAGAGCGTGATCTGCTGCTGGGGCATGGGCATCACCCAGCACAAGCATTCGGTGGCCACGATCAACATGATCGTCAACCTGATGCTGCTGCGCGGCAACATCGGCCGCCCCGGCGCCGGCCCCTGCCCGGTGCGCGGACACAGCAACGTGCAGGGCGATCGCACCATGGGCATCTACGAGAAGCCGACACCGGCGTTCCTGGACCGCCTGCGCGATGTGTTCGGCTTCGAACCGCCGCGCGAGCACGGCCACGACACCGTCGGCGCCATCCAGGCCATGCTCGACGGCCGCTGCAAGACCTTCTTCGGGCTGGGCGGCAATTTCGCCACCGCCACGCCGGACACCGAAGCCACCCATCGCGCGCTGCGCCGCTGCGATCTCACCGTTCACGTCACCACCAAGCTCAATCGCAGCCACCTGGTGCACGGGCGCGACGCCTACATCCTACCTTGCCTGGGCCGCACCGAAATCGATATCCAGGAGGCCGGGCCGCAAGGCGTCACGGTCGAGGACTCGATGAGCATGGTGCACCTGTCGGCCGGCATCAACGCGCCGGCCGATCCGATGCTGTTGTCGGAACCGGCGATCGTCGCGCGCCTGGCGCACGCGACTCTGGGCGCACGCAGCAAGGTGCCGTGGCTGTGGCTGATCGGCGACTACGACCGCATCCGCGAAAAGATCGCCGAGGTGTTCGACGATTTCTACGATTTCAACCAGCGCGTGCGCGTGCCCGGCGGTTTCCACCTGACCAACGCCGCCGGCGAGCGGCGCTGGCTCAATCGCGAAGGCAAAGCCTTGTTCAAGGCCCACGCCGTGCCGACCGACCTGCCGGTGCACCGCGCCCGCGCGCGCCACAAACAACCGGTGTTCACCCTGGCGACCACGCGCTCGCACGACCAGTACAACACCACCATCTACGGCATGAACGATCGCTACCGCGGCGTGTTCGGCGAGCGGCGGGTGTTGTTCATCAATGCCGAGGACATCGCCGAGCTGCAGATGAAGGCCGGCGACTGGGTGGATCTGGAAAGCTTGTGCGACGACGGAGTCAAGCGCGTCGTCAAGCGATTCTTGTTGGTCGAGTACAACATCCCGCGCGGCTGCCTGGCCGCCTACTACCCGGAAACCAACGCGCTGGTGCCGCTGTCGAGCTTCGCCGACGAGGCGCGCACGCCAACCTCCAAGTCGATTCCGGTGATCGTGCACCCGCACCAGCCGCAACCGGCCCAGCACCTGCAATCGGCGAAGGACATCGGCCTTGTCCGAGTTGACTGAGCCGTTGCTGGCGATGCTCGCCGGCGAAGCCGGCGGCGTGTCGCTACCGCGCCTGTGCAAACGCCTGGGCGTGCGCATGAGCGTGCTGTTGCGCGAGCTGGCCTGGATCGGCGAGGAAACCATCGGCGAACACCCCGGGCCCGGCTGGGTCCGCGTGGAAGCGCATGGCGACAGCAGCGTGGCGGTGTTGACCGAGCGCGGGCGCGAGCGCTTCGTCCAGCATCGGCCCTGAAGTCGGCCCCTGTTCGCGGACGAGGCGGCGCGCTGCCCGCGCGACGCTCAGGACGCGGCTTTCGGCCGCGGATGCACATACCCCAGACCGGCCAAGAGCGACAGATCGCCATCGATCACCCGGGTGCCGGGATAGATGAAGGATTCCAGCGCGGGCAGCTTGGCCAGGAAACCGATGCCGGCGATCGCGCGCAGATCGGCCAGCATCAGATGGGTGAGCGCAGACTGCGCGCCGATCGCTTCGACCGAAGCCACGCGCTTGCAATGGCTCAACTGCAGCCATTGCAAGGAACAAGCGTCGATCGCGTCGATCGCGTCGATCGACGTCAGCTTGTAGCAATGCGCCAAGTCCAGCTTGCTCACGCTGGCCGGCAGACCGGTCAGAGATGCCGACGACGGCCGGTCGCTGCGCGCTCAGCACCTCGCGCACCGTTGCTTCATCCACGCCGCGATAAGCGTTGAAGAAAAAGCCGTCGGCCCCGGCCTGCCCGTGCAACTGCAGCGATGCGCCCGTCTGCCAGGCGGGAACGTCGATCAAACGCCAGTCGCCGCAGAGTTTGACCTCGGGCAGCAGGAACGGTGGTGGCTCATAGCTCATGCGCGGGAACCTTCGACGCCGCTCAGAACGAACGCCCGTCCACCGGGATCACCTTGACCGACTTCAGATCGACGCCATCCAGGCAACGCACGTTGATCGCCGTCATCGGCGTGCCGTCGGGCATCGTGCCCTGACTGAAGGACGCGATGCCGCAGTGCTTGCAGAAATGGTGATCGATCGAATTCTTGTTGAAGTGGTACATGCCCACGTCGGCCGGATCGGCCGTGAGGGTGAATGCGGCGCGCGGCACGAACCACAGCAGGCCGCCACGGCGCTGACACATCGAACAATTGCAGTCGATCGCCTGATCGATCTCGCCTTCGACCCGATAAGCGACCTTGCCGCAATGGCAGCCGCCGGTGTAAGTGGTCATGCGCATGCTCCCGTCCCGTTGAAGACGCGAGAATAACGCCGCCGCGCTATGCTCGTCGTCTGACGAGTGTCACCGCTCGTCGAGTGTCACCGCTCATCGAGAATCTCACTCCGCCCGCCGTCACAGGAGCCGTCTCATGGATCCCATTGCCGGAAGCACCATCATCCCGTCCCTGCGCTACCGCGATGCGCCCGCCGCGATCGAATGGCTGTGCCGCGCGTTCGGCTTCGACAAACACGCCGTGTATCAGGACGGCAACATCGTCCACCACGCCCAGCTGACCTATGGACCGGGCATGATCATGCTCGGTTCGGTCGATCCGAGCACCGAAGGCGAATGGTCCAAGCGCATCGTCCAACCCGATGAGATCGGCGGGCGCGAAACTCAGGCCTGCTCGGTCGTCGTCAGCGATGCCGATGAGCACTACGCCCGCGCCCGCGCGGCCGGCGCGCAGATCGTGGTCGAGATCGCCGATCAGGACTTCGGCGGACGCGCCTATACCTGCCGCGACATCGACGGCCGGCTTTGGTGGTTCGGCACTTACAACCCCTGGAACTTATGAACCGCAAACCCAGCAAATCCGAAGCGCCCTCCGCCGACGGCGGCGATCTGTTCGCGCCGGCCGCGCCCGCGCCGGCCGATCCGCTGGCCGGCAACGCCGGAGTGAAACCCGTCGACGGCATCCGCAGCGGCATCGGCGGCTGGACCTTCGTGCCGTGGCGCGACAACTTCTATCCAAAGGGCCTGGTGCAGCGGCGCGAGCTGGAATACGCCAGCCATCAGCTCAGCAGCATCGAGATCAACGGCACTTTCTACAGCGCGCAAAAACCGGCCACTTACGCCAAATGGGCCGCCGACACGCCCGAGCATTTCATGTTCTCGCTCAAGGCGCCCGGGCGCATTACCCAGGCCGGCGCGCTGGCCAAGGCGAACTCGGGCGCCAAGGCCTTCATCGACGGCGGCCTGGGTGAATTCGGCGAACGTCTCGGACCGATCCTGTGGCAACTGGCGCCGAGCCGGCGCTTCGATCCGGACGATCTGGCGCCGTTTCTCGACGCGCTGCCGCGCACGCTCGACGGCCGGCCGCTCAAGCATGTGCTGGAAGTGCGGCATTCGAGCTTTCTCGATCCGGCCTATCTGCGCCTGGCGCGCGAACGGCGCATCGCCACGGTGTTCACCGACTCCGACGAGTACCCGTCGATGGCCGACATCACCGGCGATTTCGTCTATGCACGCTTGATGCGCGCGCGCGCCAACGTGGCGACAGGTTATCCCGAAGTCGAGTTGGACGCCTGGGCGCGGCGCGCGCGGGCCTGGGCGCGCGGCGAGGACAATCCCGAACTGCCGCATGCCGGCGAGCCGTTACCGCCGGCGACGCCGCGCGAGGTGTTCGTGTATTTCATCAGCGCGGCCAAGGAGCGCAATCCGGCCGCGTCGATGCGGCTGCTGCAGAAGCTCGGCACGCGTTGATCGACGCACGCGAAAGCGCCGTCGCAGCCCCCGCCGATCGGCGCACTTGAGCCCAGCGCAAAGATGAGCGAGGCTTTTCCGGCAAACTTCGTCAACCACCGCGATCCCGCAGCGAGCACGCTCATGGCCAGTCGTCGCGATTTCCTCAGTTCCGGCGCCGTCGTCGCCGCCGGTTTCGCCCTCGCGCCGCTGAGCGCCTGCAGCCGCGAACCCGCGTCCGCCGCCGCGCCTGGCGCATCCGACAGCGCCAGGGCAGACAAACCGTTCTCCGGCACCTTGCTCAAGCGCAAAATTCCAGCGACCGGCGAATCGATCCCGATCATAGGCCTGGGCACGTCCGGCAATTTCGAAATCGGCGACGACGCGGCCGCGCGCGAGCCCTTGCGCGAGGTGCTCAAGCGCTTCGTCGATGCCGGCGCGACCGTGGTCGACACCGCGCCCACTTACTCCAGCGCCGAAGACGTGCTCGGCGAACTGGTCGCCGCGGCCAAGCTGCGCGAGAAACTGTTTCTGGCGACCAAGCTGTCGGGGGTCGACGGCCGCGAAGAAGGTCTGTCGCAGTTCGAACGATCGCTCAGGCGCCTGCGCACCGAACGCATCGATCTGCTGCAGGTGCACAACCTGCGCGATACCCGCACCCAATTGGCGCTGGCGCGCGAACTCAAGCAACAAGGCAAGGTGCGGCTGGTCGGCCTGACGCATTACCGTGAGGAAGCCCAGGAACAACTGGCCCAGGACATGCGCGCGCTCAAGCCCGACTTCGTGCAGATCAACTACTCGGTGATCTCGCGCGGCGCGGAGCGCTCGATCTTTCCGCTCGCGCGCGAACTGGGCATCGCGGTGATGATCAACCGCGCGTTCGAAGACGGACGGCTGTTCGCGCAAGTCAAAGGCAAACCCCTGCCGGCCTGGGCCGCCGAAGTCGACGCCGATTCGTGGGCGCAGCTGTTCCTGAAATTCGTACTCAGCGAACCGGCGGTGACGGTGGTGATTCCGGCCACATCCAAGCCGAAGAACCAGACCGACAACCTGAAGGCCGGCGTCGGCGCGATGCTGGATGCGAAGCAACGCGAGGAATTGGTTGCGGCCGTGGGTTGAGCGGTTGTTGTTCGTAGTCGCCCGGAATCTCATCGGTGATGCCTCCCCGATTCCGACTGTAGGAGCGGCGCAAGCCGCGACAACCGAAGACACCGAATACCACGCAATCCACCGAAGCGATGATCTTCGCCGGCCATCCGCTTTCAGCACTCGAAGGTTCCGGGCTTCGGTTGCCGCGCTGAGGTACGTCGCTTCGGTTCGTCGCAGCTCGCGCAGCTCCTACAGCAGGAAACGCAACCCTCCGGTGACTTGGAGACGACGCTCTTCTGATTCCGACTGTAGGAGCGGCGCAAGCCGCGACAACCGAAGACACCGAATACCACGCAACCCACCGAGGCGATAATCTTCGCCGGCCATCCGCTTTCAGCACTCGAAGGTTCCGGGCTTCGGTTGCCGCGCTGAGGTACGTCGCTTTGGTTCGTCGCAGCTCGCGCAGCTCCTACAGCGGGAAACGCAGCCCTTCGTCGACCTGGAGGCGACGCTTTTCCGATTCCGACTGTAGGAGCGGCGCAAGCCGCGACAACCAAAGACACCGAATACCACGCAACCCACCGAAGCGATGATCTTCGCCGGCCATCCGCTTTCAACGCTCGGAGGTTCCGGGCTTGGTTGCCACGATGGCGTACGTCGCTTCGGTTCGTCGCAGCTCGCGCAGCTCCTACAGCGGGAAACGCAACCAACCGGCACCGGGAAGACGACTCGCTCCTGATTGCAATTGCGACCTCGGCTGCAGGGGCGGCGCAAGCGCCCTCAATACGCCGCGGTAAACCGCGCCCGCGAATGCGCCGGCTGTTCCACCTCGTCGATCAGCGCCACCGCGTAGTCCTGCACCGAGATCTTGCTCTCGCCGCTCTCGTCGACCAGCAATTGCTCGCCGCCGATACGGAAGCGACCGGTGCGCTGGCCCGGAATCAGATGCGCGGCGGGGGAGAAGAAGCTCCAATCCAGTTCCCGCTCCTCGCGCAAGCTGTCCAGCACGCTGCGCATGGCTTCGGCCCCGCCGCGGTACTCGTCGGGGAAACCGGGCTGATCCAGCAGTTGCTGGCCCGGCGCGACTTCCAGGCTGCCGGCGCCGCCGACCACCAACAGGCGCGGACCGGCGGCCTGCTTGAGGCCTGCGACGATCTGCGCGTAGCCGGCCACGGTCTCGGCTTGAAGATTCGGGTTCTTCCACCCGCCGGCATTGAACGACGCGATCACCGCCTGGCTGCCGCGTACCAGATCGGCGACCTGCGTCGGATCGCGGCCGTCCAGGACCGCGGCCTTGGGAGTCAGGCCGGCATGCTCGGGCAATGCGGCGGGGTTGCGGGCCACGGCGGTCACGCGATGGCCGCGGTTGAGGGCTTCTTCGAGTACGGCGCGGCCGACGTAGCCGGTGGCGCCGATCAGAACGATGTTCATGGGGCAGTTCCAGTGAGTGAGGACGAGATATATTCTGCTCACTTACAGGCCGGGCGATAATCCGCCAAATTAGGCTATGACCATGAAGCTGGACTTCACGATAGATCGCCTCAAGCGCATGGCGGTGTTCGCCCGCGTGGTCGAACTGGGCTCGATGAGCGCCGCCGCCCGCGAACTGGACATGACCCCCTCCGCGGTCAGCCAGCAACTGCGCCAGTTGGAGGCCGAAACCGGCGTGGTGCTGCTGCACCGCTCCACCCGCAAGCTCGCCACCACCCAGATCGGCCAGGACTATTACGAGGACTGCGCGGCGATGCTGCATGCCGCGCGCAACGCCGACGGCCGTCTGGGCGAGCTGCGCGAGGAGCCGCGCGGCGAGTTGCGCATCGCCGTGCCGGTAGGTTTCGCGCCTCATCTGGCGGGAGCGCTGGCGCCGCTGTTGCGCGCATATCCGGAACTGTCGCTGCGTGTGTTCGCCGAGGACCGCCAGATCGATCTGATCGCCGAACGCATCGATCTGGCGATCCGGGTCGGCCGGCTGCTCGATTCCAATCTGATCGCACGGCGCATGGCCGAGTGGCCGTATCGGCTGCTGGCCTCGCCCGAATACGCGCGCGAGCACGGCCTGCCGCGCACGCCGGAGGAACTGGCGCAGCATCCGATGCTGATTCTCAGCGTGATCAATCAGCCCGAGTACGTGGATCTGTATCGCGACGGCGAGCCCGCGCGGCGGGTGCGGGTCAGCGGCCGCATCGTCAGCAACAACTCGCGCACGCTTCGGCAAATGATGCTGCAGGGCCTGGGCATCGTGCGTCTGCCAGACCCCGACGCGGCGCCGCTGCTGGCCGACGGCCGCGCGGTGACGGTGTTGCCGGACTGGACGATGCCGCCGCTGGGCGTGTTCGCGGTGACCGCGCAGCGCGATGCGCAACCGGCCAAGGTGCGCATGGCGATCGCGGCGTTGCAGGCGTATTTGCAGTGATTAAGCCCCTCTCCCGTGCAACGGGAGAGGGGTTGGGGTAAGGGCAACGCGATCGCACGTCGTCGATAGACAGAACGATCCTGTTGGGATCGATGCCGAAGCGTCGGGGCTGAACCTCCCACAAAAGACTTCGTCGCAGCGAGGTCTCCGCTTTGAGGACGAATCGCGAAGTTGCGAGGTCTTTTGTGGGAGGGGCTTCAGCCCCGACGCTCTTCGACCAACCCCGACACACCCTCCAACTCAAAACGCCGCCCCCAACCCTCACCCGACGATCGTGGCCAACGCCCGCACCGGGAAAGTCCCCATGCCCTTGACCTTCGGCGGCACCGCGCTGAAACGAAAACCCTCGTCGGGCAGCGCGGCCAGATTGCGCAGATGCTCGACGATCAGAATGCCCGCGCCGAGCAAGGTCGAATGCACCGGGCGGCTCTTGCCGCGGGTGTCGTCGATGTTCACCGAATCGATGCCGACCAGCTTCACTGCGCAATCGCGCAACCACTGCGCCGCCGATTCGGTCAGGAACGGGTGATCCACGCCGTAAGCGGGCGTGGCGAAATGCGCGTCCCAGCCGGTATGCACCAGCACCGCGCGGCCGCGCACTTCCAGATCGCGGAAGTGGCCGTCGTCGATCGCGCGCACGTCCGGCGCGACCCGCACCACGATGGCGTCGAGATCGGCGCAATCCTCCGGCCCGATCTGCGACAGATCCTTGCCGTCGGCATAGCGGTGCGAAGGGCAATCGATGTAGGTGCCGGTGTTGGCGACCATGTCGATGCGTCCGATCTGGAATTGCGTGCCTTCGGCATAGATCTCGCGCGAAGCCTCGCGACTGAGGTAATCGCAGATATGCGCCGGCGGCATGCCGGGATAGGTCACCAACCCGTCTTCGATGGTGTGGCTCAGATCGACATAGCGCACCCGCCCGCTTTCGAGTTCGCCGACCTTGCGCTTGTGCGCCTCGACGATGATGCGCTTGTTGAGGATGCGCGCCGGGCCGACCATCAGCAGGCGCAGATCTCGCACGATGTAGTCGATCAACTCGGCATCGGCGATGTCTTCGCCGTCGATATCCAGGCGGAAACCCTGGCCTTGCAGGCCGCCGCCGTTGCTGAACTCGATTTCGAAATCGAACTGGACTCGGTGTTGGGTCGTGGACAAGGGAAATCTCCGCGGAGTGCTGATGAAATACGGGATGTATGAGTTCGCGGACATGCGGGCGCGGCAACTGCGCCTGGCCTCGCGGGCTGCTCTGCTCGTCATCCCCGCGAAGGCAGGGATACAAGGCTGCACCGATGCATGGCTCTGAAATCTGTGGCTCCCCGCCTTCGCGGGGATGACGGCTGGGAGAAGATTCAGGAGGCCGGACGTCGCGCCTACTTCGCCGCCTTCTGACTCAACGCGACGCTGCCCAGGATCATCGCCGCGGCGATCAACATGCTCAGCGTCAACGGCTCGCCCAGCAGCATCCAGCCCCACGCCACGCCGAACAGCGGCACCAGATAGGTCACCGCAACCGCGCGGCCGGCGCCGATGCGCTGGATCAACCGGTAATACATGACGAAGGCGATGCCGGTGCAGACCACGCCGAGCATCGACGCGGAGAACCACGACTTGGCCTGGATCGCATGGTCGGGCCATTGCGCGATCGCGAACGGCGCGATCAACAGCGCCGACGTGCCCAAGGTCGCCGCGGCCACCGCGGCGGCCGGCAGGCCGGTGAGCTGGCTCCGCACCAGGTTGGCGCCGATGCCGTACAAGAACGCGGCCGCACAACCGGCCGCCACCGCCCAACCGATGCTCGCGCCCGCGGTCTTGCCGCTGGCCAGCACGACCACGCCGGCGAAACCGGCCAGCAAGGCGATCGCGCGCCGGGTGCCGATCTTTTCGCCGAAGAACAAGAACCCGACCAGCGCAGTGAACAGCACCGCCATCGAGTTGGTGATCGCGCCGATGCCGGCCGGCGCGCGCCGCGCGGCCCAGGCGAACAGGATGAAGGGAATCGCCGAATTGATCAGGCCGATCAGCGCCAACTTGGCCCAGATCGCGCCCTTGAACGATTCGCGCGCTTTCCACAGGAACGGCAGCAGGATCAGCGCGCCCAGGCCCAGGCGCATCTCGACCAGCGGCACCGCGCCGAAATCTTTCGCCGCCACGCGCATGAACAAGAACGAGGAACCCCAGATCGCGCCGAGGATGGTCAGCTCCAGCGGCGTGCGCCAGGACTGGACCGTCGTCGCGTCCGTGGACGGCGTGGTCTTGGATTGCGGCTCGGCAGGCAAGCGAAGCGTTTCCGACGTACTCATTGTGACCTCGCGAAGCGACGGTGGCGGAACCGGAGCGTGGGGGCGCCGGCTTGCGAATCTGGGTGCAGCATGCCGCGAGCGCGGCGACGGGACTATCCGGATCGAGTGTCGTTTCACCAGCCTGCGACGGCCATCGCGGCGCCGCCGCACGCACCGCGTGCAACCGCTTCGCCCCGCCCTGGCCAGGCCCGCGAACGGCGCCTGCGTCGACCTTGGCGACAATCTGGCTTTTCCCTGACCGCTATTCTGACTGGCCGCCAAACCCAGACAAGCGCATACTTTCGAACCTAGCCACAAATTTTACTCAAGGCTCGATATGGCCCTCAGAGCTGACTGGTTGCCGGCCCTGGCGGCGTTCGAAGCCGCCGCGCGGCATCAGAATTTCGCCCATGCCGCCGAAGAGCTGCACCTGACCGCGAGCGCGATCAGCCACCACGTGCGCAAGCTCGAAAGCCGTCTCGGCCTGAGCCTGTTCCAGCGCCATGCACGCGGGGTGGCGCTGACCGATCAGGGCCGCCAACTCGCCGATGCCGCCGGCACCGCGCTGGCCGATATGGACGGAGTGCTGCGCAGCCTGCGTCTGGCCCGCGAAGAGCGCGACCGGGTCCGCATCACCACCCTGCATTCGCTGGCCTACACCTGGCTGCTGCCGCGCCTGGGCCAGTTCACTCGCGCTCATCCGCAGATCCAGTTGCGCGTCGACACCGAGATCGCCCTGACCCGCTTCGACGACAGCGGCCCCGATATCGGCATCCGCCACGGCGCCGGCCACTGGCCGGGGCTGACCGCGCACCATCTGATGGACGATGCGTTGTTTCCGGTCGCCTCGCCGCACCTGCCCGGCCTGGACGCGCTGAAGACGCCGGCGCAGATCGCCGAGATGCCCTTGATCGCCGATCAGGCCAGGCAAGGCTGGCACGACTGGTTCCGCGCCGCCGACGTGCACGGACGCAAGCTCGAGGAGCGTTACATCTTCAGCAACACCACCGACGCGATGATGGCCGCCGTGCAAGGCATCGGCGTGGCGTTGGCGCGCGAGCAGATCGTGGTGCCCTATCTCGACTCGGGCCAGTTGGTCCGCCTGCCCGGGCCGTCGATGCCGGCGCGTTGGGGGTATTACGCCATCTATCCCGCGCACCGCCGGCTGCGTCCGGCGGCGCAGGCGTTTCTGGATTGGTTGTTGGCGTTGGAGAAGCGGTGAGTCGGCGCGCGGGCTTGGCGCACTGCTTGACGCCTGCGTCGTTGGCGCGGGTTCGCGGTCGGGGCTGAAGCTCCCTCCCACGGAGACCTCGCAGCATCCGGGGCTTTGATGGAGCGCTCTCGGCATGCGAGAGCCTCTAGCTGGAAAGACTAAACGGCCTTAGCTGGAAAGACTCAAAGTCTCTTGTTGAAAAGGCTCAAACAGGGGCGAGTTTTTATGGGAGGGGTCGCTGAAACCGGGATCTTTTTCCGCAAACGCTCTCGCAGCACCGAGGTCTCCGTGGGAGGGGCTTAAGCCCCGACACGCCGCACCACCGGCCCGCGCGGCCTCGCCGCGGCGACGCAGACCGCCGTCACCGACGATCGGGTCTTCGCTTGGACTTCGCTGTCGCGGACTTAACGGCTCCGACTTTCGCAGACCCGGTTTTCGCAGATCCGGCTTTCGCCGGCGCGGCATTCGCCTTGCGCAGCGCCGCCTCGAACGCCAGCGCCAACCAAGGTCGCATCTCCTGCGGCGAATCCATCGCCGACTCCGGCACCGACCAGTAACTCAACTCGATCGGCTTGCGCTGCCGCGTGTACACGAACGCCGCGCTGCCCGCGGCGGCGAACCGCGCGCGGGTCAGGTCGTCGGTCTTGAGGTACAAGACCTCGTCCTCGATCAGGCCGATCATCAGGCCGTCGTGATACACCCCGCTCCCGCCGAACATCCGCCGCGCACTGAGCGCGCCGAAGTCCGACGCCAGATCGCGCAGATGGGCCATGAAGTCTTCGCTCATGACGCCATCTTAGCCTCGCGCGCGTCGCAAACGCGGAGGGCCGCCCGATCCGGACGGCCCTCGCCACGACTGGATATTGCGCTCGATGCGCCCGATCAGAACTTATGCCACAAGCGCACGAAGTACGCCGCGCCGTTCAAGCCGAACTGCACGCTGTCGAAGATGTGGCCGTTGTCGGTTTCCAGATCGTCCTGACGGGTCGGGGTGACATCGAAGAGGTTGGTGCCGCCGACGGTGAGCTTGGTGTTTTCGCTGAAGGCGTAGGTCACGCTCAGATCGGCCGAGGTCTTGGCCTTGTAATGCGCGTTGGGCACGCCGTTGGCGGTGCCGGAGTAGGTGCCCAGGGTCTGCGGACCGAAGTAGATCACCTTCAGATTGCCTTCCCAGGCGCCGCGGCTCAAATCGAAGCCGAGCACGGCCTTGGACTTGGGAGCGCCCTGTTCGATGAACAAGCGCTCCTTCTCCGACAACAGCACATCTTCGCGGCCGGCCATCGCCAGCGGCGCGTGGATCGCCCGGACCTTGGTGCGGTTGAGGTTGAGGGCGAAGAAGGTGCCGAGCTTGAAGTCGTTGCCCAGCTCGCGTTCGTTGTTGAAGGTGAAGTCCACGCCTTCGGTGCGGGTATCGACCGAGTTGACGAAGAACTGCGCCTGACCCACCGCGAGCGCCTGCAATGCCGGGCCGATCACCGGATCGGTGTCGTCGAAACGGCCGCTGAGGACGATGCGGTCGTCGATGTCGATGCGGTACGCGTCCAAGGTCAGCGACGTGTCGGCGGTCGGCGACCAGGTCAGGCCGAGGGTGAAGTTGCGCGATTCTTCCTTGGTCAGCGCCGGCAGGCCGGCGGCCAGCGCCAGGTTGCCGCCGTCGGGCGCGATCACCACGTCGGTCGGAATGCCGTTGACGAAGTCGGTGATGGTCGATGAGAAATACTTCTGCTGCAGCGATGGCGCACGGAAGCCGGTGCTGGCCGAAGCGCGCAGCAGCAGCGTGTCGGTGGCGCGGAAGCCGGCGGCGAGCTTGCCGGTGGTCGTGGTGCCGAAGTCGCTGTAGTCCTCGTAACGCACGGCCACGCCGGCGGTAAAGCGGTCGGTGAAGTCGGCTTCGACGTCGGCGTAGGCGGCCCAGTTGTCGCGGCTGTGGCTGCCGGCGTCGCTGGGACGGAATCCCGGGAAGCCCTGGCTGCCGGCATTGCCGGTGCCTTCGGCCAGGCCGTCGTAATCCAGGTAGGAACCCGGCTCGCCGGCGAAGATCTTGTACTTCTCGTCGCGGCGTTCCAGACCGAAGGCCACGTTGAGGCCGTTGAACACCTGATCGTAGAAACGGTTGACGTCGAAGTTGACCGTGTTTTGTTCGAACGAGAAACCGCCTGCGTCGAAGCGGGTCGGGCTGATGCCGCGGCCGCCGTTCAACAGGTCCAGGTTGGCGATCGATGCGTTGAGCGTGTTGTTGATCTCATAGCGCATCTTGCTGTAGCCGTGGGTGTAGGACAGATCGGCGTTCCAATCGCCCATCGCCCAGCGCAGGCCGAGGATGCCGAAGCGGTCGTCGATCTCGGCATCGATGAACGGCACGAAGCCGTTGGGATACATCGCCGCGGAATTGCGCGAGGGGATGTCGCCGGAGCCCACACCGTCGCGGCCGAACGCGGCCGAGGACGCATCGCGCTTCTGCACGCCCAGGGTGAAATACAGGTCCAGGTTTTCGCCCAGCGGCTTGTCGCCGTTGACGAACAGGGTTTTGTTGCGGACCTTGGAGTCGCCGATGATGCGCGGATTGTTGGCCGGTTCGGAACGGTCGGAACGGCCGCGGTCCTGCCACTCGCCGGTGATGCCGATGCTGCCGTCGCTGCCCAGGCCGAAGCCGCAGTACGCGGTGCCCAGCCAGTTCTCGCCGTCGCCCTTGGAGTACTGGCCGTAGCCGGCGACCGCTTCGCAGCCCTTGCGCTTCTTCAGCGAAATATTCATCACGCCGGCGATGGCGTCGGAACCGTACTGCGCGGCGGCGCCGTCGCGCAGGATCTCGACGCTGTCGATCGCCATCAGCGGGATGGTGTTGAGGTCGGTGCCGGTATTGCCGCGGTTGCGCGCGCCGAACAGGTTGAGCAGCGCGGTGGTGTGGTGGCGCTTGCCGTTGACCAGCACCAGGGTCTGGTCCGAACCCAGGCCGCGCAGCGCGGCCGAGTCGATCAGATCGGCGCCGTCGGCGCCGCTCTGGCGGGTCGAATTGAACGAGGGCGCGGTGTATTGCAGCGACTGGGCGAGATCGAACTGACCGCCTTCCTCGGCCGCCTTGGCCATCGGCAGCACGTCGACCGGCGAGATCGAGGTGGTGTCGGAGGAGCGCTGACTGCGCCGCGAGCCCAGCACCGAGACCGTCTCCAGCGTCCGCGCCTCGCTCGCCGGCGCGGCTGCCGCGTCCTGCTGAGCGTCCTGAGCCAGCGCGCTGCCGGCGAACAGGCTGCCGCCGAGCCAGAGCGCGCAATGGACCGCGCGGAACACACCAGTTCGAAGCACACCAGTTCGAAGCACACCAGTTCGAAGCACACCAGTTCGAAGCACACCAGTTCGAAGCACGCCGGTTCGAAGCGGGTCGGCGCAATGCGGGCGGGCATGGCGGGGGGCGAGGCGGGGCTGGGTCATAGTGGCTGGTCCTTGCGAGTCTGACGGGGCGATCGCCTAGCCTAAAGCCAAGACAGCCGTTCGTGCACAGTGGGCCAACCGGAAATGTGAAAGGAAGCGTGAGGTCCGCCGCGCTTGGGCGGATGGCCACCGCGGCGGGTGCGGGCGCGTTGCCGCCGATTCGGCCGAGGCGGCGGAGCGTCCGGAGCGGGAGCAAATCCCCCTGCCCCCTTTTTCAAAGGAGGAGGCGCTGGGAGGCGAAGGGAGTCATCGCCATCGGCGCCAGGAGGGCCTTACCGAGGCGGAGCTCGCGCTGCGCCTGATCGATTGCGGCTTGAGGCCGGTTTATCGAGCAGACGCCTCGACTTTCGCCGGCGCCGCTTCGGCCGGCTTGGCCGGCGCGGGCTCGGCCGATTCCACCCAGTGCGCGAAGAACGCCGACAGATCGCGGCCGCTGGACCGCTCCATCGCCTTGCGGAAATCCGCGGTCACCACCGAGTGGCCGTAGTAGGCGCGGGTGTAGGCGCGGATGCCGCGCCAGAACGCGCGCTCGCCCAGTTCCTCGCGCAGCAGATGCAGCACGTAGGCGCCCTTCTGATAGACCACGGCGCGATCGTCCGCGCTGGGCTTGTTCCACACCGCATACACCAGCGCGTGGTCCTTGCCGGTCTCGCGCAGTTTGTCGAGCCGGCGCTTCCACGCCTCCACCCGCTCGCGATACGCCGCATCGCCGAAACGATGCTGCATGTAGGCGGCGGCCATGAAATTGGCGAAACCTTCGTTGAGCCAGAAATGGCCCCAGTCGCGGCAGGTGACCATATTGCCCCACCACTGGTGGGCCAGTTCGTGGGCGATCAGCGATTCGCTCTCGGGTTTATCCAACACCTCGCGGCCATAGGCTTCCGACAACAGCGAAAAGCCGTCGAGCTCCTGGCCGACGGTCTTGGCCACCAGCGCCTGGATGTAATCGCCGCGGTAACGGATGCCGGCGCGGCGGCCGAAGAAACGCATCATGTCGGCGCTGTCGGCGAACACGCGGCGCAGTTGCGCGCTGTTCAAATCGGCCGAGAGAAAGCGCAGTGCGCCGTTCTCGCCGGTGCCGCCGGCCTCGTTGTAGCGGCCTGCGGCGAAGCCGTAGACGTAGCTGGGCATGGCTACGTCCTGGCGCCAGCGGAACGAATCGCGGCGCCCGCCGAGCGCAGACTTGGACACCAGACGGCCGTTGCCGATCGCTTTCGAACCGCTGGGCACGGTCACCGTCAGATCCAGCGTCGCCCGCTCCGACGGCGCGTCGATGCATACCAGCCACTGGCTGGTGGAGAAGATCGTATAGACCTCGCCGCGCTCGGGATGGAATTCCAGGCCGTAGCGCGGCGCGCCGTGATACGCGATATCGATCTCGCGGCGCTCGCCGAACGCGCCGGGCTTGGGCAGGCGGATGCGCAATCGCTGTTCGGTCTTTTCGAAGCTCAGCACCTGGCCGTTCTCGCTGACCCGGTCGATCTCCAGATCGCCGGCGTCGAATTCCAGCTGTTGCGCGTTCTCGCCGCGCAACGCCAGACGGATCGACACCTGGCCGCGCACGGTCTTGGCGGCGATGTCCGGTTCGATCCGCGCGCTGTAATGCAATACGTCGAGATTGGCGCCGGCGCGCGGCGCGGCGTTCTGCGCCGACGCCGCCCATGGCGCCGCGAACAGCAGCAGGGCCAGCGACGTAGCGATGCGCCGGTAACGCGAAAACGGTCGTGCGGTGTGTCTGGCTGCATGTCGCATCGGTGATTCGTCCTGCCCCTCGCGCCGCGTGGCGCGTTCCTGTGTGCGATCGATCCGCGGCCGGCTGCGCCGGCGCTGGATCGTGGTAAGGTCCGCGCGGATTTCGGGTGCGCGGACCGACGCGAGGATGATCGCCGATGTCGGCGCGACACCGGAACCCACATCCGTCATGCGCGTTGGGCCGGGTTATGGAAACGCGCGCGAACCGGCAGATGCGGTAAAGGTCTTGGCCTCGGCGCAGGCTCGTTCAGACTTCGAATTCAGCGTGTCGGCGACGATTTCGCGCCGCACCGCAGCATCGAGCACACTGTCCGATCTGCGCTCGCGATCACTGACAGCGCTGTCAGTCATAGGACAAGGTGCGGACCGTGAGCGCAGGCGCGCGGGCGATCGTGTCGCGGGCGGTCACGCCCACCCACGCAAGCTCGCCGCCTTCTGCAAGGCCCTGTCGCGGCATGCTGCCGCCAGGCCCATCGGGTCTGAGCCCTGACGGAAAGCCATCGCTTGCCCAGCTCAGGAGTCTCAACGATGGTCACTCGCCGTAGTTTCCTTGGCGCCGGCGCGGCCGCGCTCGCCGCCGGCATCGCCGGTCCGCTGGTATCGCGCAACGCGTCGGCCGCCACCCCGGCGCGGTTCAATCTGGCCCTGGTCAACGCCTCGGGGCAGAACACCGCCTATGCCTATGTAGTCGGCCTGTTCAACGACCGGCCCTTGTTCGTGCGCGCCGACGGCAGCAGCTATTACCCGCCTTCGCCGTCCGCGCCGGTCACGCCGCTGGGCGCGGACTGCGCGATTCCGCTCGGCCCACAGGGCTCGACCACCCGCGTTTCGGTGCCGCGCATGTACGGCGCGCGCATCTACGTGGTCACCGGCAGCAAGCTTAATTTCTACGTCAATCCCGGGCCGGCCATCGTCCATCCCAGCTTCCTCAACACCAGCGACACCAATTTCCAGAAAAACTGGACCTTCGCCGAATTCACCTTCAACGAGTACGAGCTGTTCTCCAACATCAGCTACGTCGATTTCGTCGCCGCGCCCCTGGGACTGTCGCTGCGCTCGTTGTCGGGCCGGGTCGAAACCATTCCCGGGCTGCCGGCCGGGTCGCTCGATCCCATCGCCTATGCCTTGCAACAACAAGCCGCGCAGGAAGGCTCGGCCTGGGATTCGCTGGTCCAACGCGGCAGCGACGGGCGCAATCTGCGCGCGATGAGCGCGCACTACCAGGCCAGCCGCTTCCAGAACTACCTGACCGGCTACGTCGACTCGGTCTGGAACAAGTACGCGTCGAGCACCTTGACCGTCGACACGCAGTCGCACTTCGGCGTCCTCACCGCGCGGGTCAGCGGCGGCCTGTTGCGGTTCAACAACGGCGAAACCTTCGCCAAGCCCAGCACCGCCGATGTGCTGAGCTGCGACAGCGGCCCTTTCAGCCTGGCCGGCGCCAGCGACGTGCGCAAGGCGATCATTCCGCGTCTGGCCGCGGCCTTGAACCGCACCACCTTGCTCGACAACGCCAACCAGCCCAACGGCGAAGTCGCCAGCCGCTTCTATCGCAACCCGCGCACCAACCACTATGCGCGGCTGGTGCACGAACGGCTGCCGGACAATCGCGGCTACGCCTTCCCCTACGACGACGTCTCGCCGACCGGCGGCCAGGACTTCAGCGGCGCGGCGCGTTCGGGCGATCCGGACACCTTGACGGTGACGCTGCGCGCGCTGCGTTGAAGCGCCCGGCGACGCGGCGGGCGCCCAGCGCGTCCGCCGCGTCGAACGCCGGGCCGGGCATGCGTGGTCGCGGCGGCTTCACGAAGTCTGGGCGGGGCCGGGTTCTATGCTGCGCGCTTCGCCCCTCATCGCAGGACCCGCCATGACCGCCGACAAGTACCAGGACCTGGGCAAGCTGCTGCTGCGCCTGACACTGGGCGCGCTGATTCTGCTGCACGGCGTGTCCAAGCTGCGCGGCGGCACCGACGGCATCGTCGGCCTGGTGCAATCGCACGGCCTGCCGGGTTTTCTGGGCTACGGCGTGCTGATCGGCGAGGTACTGGCGCCGTTGTTGTTGATCCTGGGCTGGCATGCGCGGATCGGCGCGGTGCTGATCGCCGGCAACATGCTGGTGGCGATCGGGCTGGTGCATCTGGGCCAGCTCGGCCAACTCAACGAGCAAGGCGGCTGGGCGATCGAACTGCAGGCGCTGTTCCTGGGCACCGCCGTTGCGATCGCGTTGATCGGTCCTGGGCGGTACAGCCTCAATGGCAAGTGATCGTTGACGGCGATGGGCCGCGAGGTTTTTTGTGGGAGGGGCTTCAGCCCCGACGCTCTTGGCCCGGATCGCGGCGAACTTCATCTGATCTGATCGAAGGCGTCGGGGCTGAAGCCCCTCCCACGGAGACCCCGCGACCGATCGCCGTTGGCTAGTATCGAAAGGCGCCGGGGCTGAAGCCCTCCCACAAAAACCTCGCGACCCATCGCAGTAGCCCAGTCACGCCAGCCGCGTCGACTCAGATCCGGTTGACCCGGAACTTGCGCCCCTTGATCTTGCCCTCGCGCAAGCGCGCCAACGCGGCGGCGGCCTGGCCGCGCGCGACGGCGACATAGGAACGGGTGGCGTAGACGTTGATCTTGCCGACTGCATCGGCCTTGAGCCCCGCATCGCCGGTCAGCGCGCCGAGAATGTCGCCGGGCCGCAGTTTGTCGGTCTTGCCCGCGTCGATTCGCAGCGTGGTCATCGGCGCGGCGGGCGCGTTCTTGGCTTTGCCGCTGAGCGGTTCGGCGCGACGCCACTGCAGCGGCGCGCCCTGCATCTGTTCGATCTGCTGGGCGCGTCCGGTCTCGCGCGGGCCGCACAGGCTCAGCGCGACGCCGCCGCGGCCGGCGCGACCGGTGCGGCCGATGCGATGCACGTAGACGTCCGGATCGGTCGGCAAGTCGTAGTTCACCACCGCGCCGAGCTCTTCCACGTCCAGCCCGCGCGCCGCCACGTCGCTGGCGACCAGCACGTTGCAGCTGCGATTGGAGAATCGCACCAGCACTTCGTCGCGGTCGCGCTGCTCCATTTCGCCGTGCAGCGCCAGCGCGGTGAAACCGTAGTGACTGAGCGAGCCGACCACTTCCTCGGTGTCCTTGCGCATGTTGCAGAACACCACGCAGGAGTCGGGCCGGTATTCCAGCAGCAGCGCGCCGAGCAGCGGGGTTTTCTTGGCCGGTTCGACTTCGTAGAAATACTGTTCGATCTGCGGCGCGGTGGCCTGGCCTTCGATCGTGACCTCGGCCGGATCGCGCATCGCGGCGCGCGCGAGTTCGCGGATGGCGTCGGGGAAGGTCGCCGAAAACAACAGGCTCTGCCGGGTCTTCGGCGTTTTGGCGACGATTTCGCGCATGGGTTCCTCGAAGCCCATGTCGAGCATGCGGTCGGCCTCGTCGAACACCAGCGTGCGCACGCCGTCGAGCTTGAGCGCTTTCTTGCGCAGCAGCTCCTGCAAGCGGCCCGGGGTGCCGACCACGACATGCGGCGCGTGTTCCAGCGAAGCCAGCTGCGGGCCCAAGGCCATGCCGCCGCACAGCACCGAGACCTTCAGATTCGGAATCGCGAAGGCCAGTTTGCGCAGTTGATTGCCGACCTGATCGGCCAGCTCGCGGGTCGGGCACAGCACCAGGGCCTGGGTGCGGATCGCGGCCGGATCCAGCCGCTGCAGCAGGCCCAGGCCGAAGGCGGCGGTCTTGCCACTGCCGGTCGGTGCCTGGGCGATCAGATCGCGGCCGTCCAGGATCGCCGGCAGCGCGCGCGCCTGCACCGGGGTCATGGCGGTGTAGCCGAGCGCGGCCACGCCCTGCAGCAAGGCCGGGCTCAGGGCCAGCGTGTCGAAGCCTGCGGCGTCGACGGAAGAGAGGGGCGAATTCATGCGCCATGATCGCAGCTTCGGACCGAGCTTTGTCTCCACCGGCCCGACCGCGGCCCGGATTCGCTGGAAAACCCCGAATCCCGTGCAGAAGCCGCGCCCCTGCCGCGTCGCCCGGACCGGCCACGCAGCGCCGCTCAAAGAGGGCGAATCCGCTCTTGAAGCCCGCGCCCCGCGCCATCGCTGTCGCGATCGTCCTATGCTGTGCCCGCTCGCCGCACAGCGCGTCGAGCCGCCACCGTGATCGATTTCGACGACGCCCTGATCAAGGGCAATGCGCACGCGCTCGGAACGCTTTCACCAGACCTTCGTCGTCGCCAGCGTGCCGTACCGTTGTCGTGGATCTACCGGCTGTACGATTTCGTCGAATGAACGCATGGCGACGGTTTGCGGCCAAGTTGCGCAAATACCGCCGCCGAATCGCTCACCCGCCGGCAACGTTTGCTGTCATAAAGTGACCTGATGCCCAATTCGAACGTCCCGTCATGAGCCGCGCCTTCGTCAAGGAGGGCGACGGCGAGCCGCATCCCGGCGATCTGCCGGAGTTGCCGATCAGCGAGCATCCCAACTACGTGACGCCGCGTGGCATGGCGTTGTTGCGCTCGCGTCTGGACGATGCCGCGCGCCGCATCGCCGCGCTGGAAAACGACACCGACGGCGCCAGGCTCGAACGCGCCCACATCGAACGCGAGGTGCGCTGGCTGCAGGCGCGCATCCTCGGCGCGATCACCATCGCGCCCGAGCGCCAGCCCCCCGATCGGGTCGCCTTCGGCGCGCGAGTGGAGCTGATCGACGATCAAGGGCTGGAATACCGCTACCGCATCGTCGGCGAGGACGAGGCCGATCCCGAGCACGGCCTGATCAGTTGGGTCTCGCCGCTGGCGCGCGCCCTGCACGGCGCGCGCGTGGGCGAGAGCGTGACCTGGAAACGGCCGATCGGCGATGTGCAGGTGGAAGTGTTGGCGATCGAGTACGGCTGAGCGACCGGCCGCGGCTTCGTCCGTGGCGCAGGCGCTCGCACCGAACCGCGCCCTGCGCCGAAGCATCGACTCGACTCCAAGCCTCACCCCGACGCTACGCGAACCCGCGCCGGCGACCGCTCGTCGGCAAGCGCTTGACGTTGCGCGGGCTCGCGCCGAATCATTTAGCAAATTAGTTAAATGCTGAATACATACAGGCCTCGGCGGCGACGCGCCGGACACCTGTCCGGCGATCGCGGTTCCACCAGGGAGAGGTTCATGAACGCACTGCCCGCCAGCCTGCAATCGCACCGGGTCCGGTCGCACGGCGAAACGGCCGACTCGGTCCGCGCCGTCAGCGACGGCCGCGTGGTCTGGGAACCGGTCCGCTCGCTGTGGTTCTCGCTGATGGCCCTCGGCGCGGTCGGCGGCGGCATCGTCTGTTTCACTTGGTCCGGTTTCGCCCTGTTCGCGATGTCGACCGCGCTGGTGCTGCTGCTCGGGCATTCGGTGGGCATGCACCGCAAGCTGATCCACGACAGCTTCGCCTGCCCCAAGTGGCTGGAATATCTGCTGGTGTACTGCGGCGTGCAGGTCGGCCTGGCCGGGCCGATCGGATTGGTGCGCACTCACGATCTGCGCGATTACGCCCAGCGCCTGCCGCACTGCCACGACTATCTGGCCCATCGACGCGGCTTCCTGCTCGATGCGTGGTGGCAGTTGCATTGCGAATTACGCCTGAGCCAAACGCCGCGGATCGAAATCGAATCGCGCATCGCGCAGGATCGCTTCTACCGTTTCCTGCAGCGCACCTGGATGCTGCAGCACCTGCCCTGGGCGCTGGCGTTCTTCGCCCTGGGCGGTTGGAGCTGGGTGTTCTGGGGCGTGTGCGCGCGGGTGACCGCCGGGGTGTTCGGCCATTGGCTGGTCGGTTACTTCGCCCACAACCACGGCGGCATGCACCACGAAGTGCGCGGCGCGGCGGTGCAGGGCCGCAACGTGCGCTTCATGTCGCTGCTGACCATGGGCGAGTGTTGGCATAACAACCATCACGCGTTCCCCGGTTCGTCCAAGCTCGGCCTGTATCCGGGCGAATGGGATCCGGGCTGGTGGTTCTTGCGCGGCTGCGAGAGGATCGGTCTGGTGAGCGGTCTGCGCTTGCCCGAGGATCTGCCGGCGCGCGAGGAACTGCATCGGCTGGATCCGCAACCCTTGCCGAGGCGCGCCGACGCCGTCGCTCCGCTGCTCACCCGGACCGCGCCATGACCCAACAACCCGCCGAACCGACCGAATCCGCCGATCCGGCGACACCGCCGCCGTTGCCGTTGCCGTTGCCGCAGTCTCCCAGGCCGCGCAAGGACTACAGCCTTGAGATACTCGCCCACGCATCGCCGGTGCTGGGCGGCGCGCTGATCGGGTTGTTGCTGCGACTGGCCTTCAACGGTGAGCCCGGCAGCACGTTCGCAGCCATGCTGTGGATCTTCATCCTGCTCGCGCCGTTCGCGATCGGCGCGGTCACGGTGTATCTCGCCGAACGGGTCAGGGCGCGCAGCAACCGATACCACTTCTTCGCGCCGATGCTCAGCGTCGTGCTGTGCATGTTCGGCAGCATGTGGTTCATGCTCGAAGGCGCCATCTGCGTCATTCTGATCATGCCGATCTTCGCGGTTTTCGGCGCGATCGGCGGCTTGGTGATGGGCCAAGTCTGCCGTCGCGCCGGCTGGTCGAAAACACCGACCGTCTACAGCTTCGTGGCGCTGCCGCTGGTGCTGGGGATGCTGGGCGTCGGACAGAACGAGCCGCAGCGGTTCGAACACGTCGAACGCAGCATCCTGATCCAAGCCGCGCCCGCGCAGGTCTGGCAGGGCCTGCTCGATGCCGATCGCATCCAATCGGCCGAAGTCGACCGCGCCTGGATGTACCGCATCGGCGTGCCCACGCCGTTGGCCGGACTCACGCACGAAACGCCGACCGGCCTGGTGCGCGAGGTGCGCATGGGCAAGGGCATCCACTTCAAGCAGATGTCGACCGATTGGCAGCCGCAGCGCTACGTGCGCTGGCAGTACAAGTTCGACCCCGATTCGGTACCCGCCGGCGCCCTGGACGATCACGTGCGCATCGGCGGGGATTACTTCGATCTGCTCGACACGCGTTACACCCTGACCCCGCGCGGCGACGCGACCGAGCTTACGATCCGCATGGACTACCGGGTCAGCACCGGCTTCAACTGGTACACGGTGCCGCTGGCCGATTGGCTGATCGGCGATTTCAGCCAGGTGATCCTGGAGTTCTACCGCCACCGCGCCGAGGCCGGCCCGCCCGCTCCGGCCGCCTGAACCCGGCCGGCGCCAGCCCTGCCCCGCCCGTCCCGACGCCGTGGCCCGGCGCGGGGTGTGATGATTCGCCCCATCGCGCGAATCACCAGGCATACGGGCAGGAACCGGCAGGCGATGGAACACACGCAGATCAAATCGGCGCGCGGCGGCAAGGCCGCAGGCGACAGCGAGGCAACGGCGGCGCGGCAGCGTTTCGAAACGCTGCTGCAGGCCCATCGCGGCATCGTCTACAAGGTCGTCAACAGCTACTGCCGCGGCGATGAGGACCGCGCCGATCTGGCCCAGGAAATCGCCGTGCAGTTGTGGCGCGCGTTTCCCGCTTTCGATCCCGAACGCAGTTTCTCCACCTGGATGTACCGCATCGCCCTGAATGTGGCGATCTCGCACGTGCGCGGCGATGCGCCGCGGCAACGCCACGCGGTCGCGCTGGACGAAGACTTACACGACATCGCCGACGATCGCGCCGCCGATCCGGAAACCGAGCAGCGCCTGCGCGCGCTCAACCGGCTGATCGCGGCGTTGGAGCCGCTCAATCGCGCCTTGTTGCTGCTGTATCTGGAAGAACGCAGCTACCGCGAGATCGGCGAAGTGCTCGGCCTGAGCGAAACCAACGTCGCCACCAAGATCGCGCGGCTCAAGCAGCGCATCCGCAACGATCTGGCCGATTGACCGCCCCCCTCACCACCCGACACGGCACCACGAACCCATGAGCGCAATGACGATGGAACTCGACGACCTCAAGCTGGCCTGGCAGGAACTCGACCGCAAACTCGAGCGCCAATACACGATGGAACTGCTGCGCTTCCGCGAGGAGCGCGGGCAGCGGATGAAGTCCGGCTTGCGTCCGCTGGCATGGGGACAGGCACTGCAGATGGTGTTCGGCGTGATGTGCGTGATCCTGGGCACCGTGTTCGGATTGCATCACCTGGGTACCGCGCATCTGTTCGCGTTCGGCCTCATCGTGAGCGTCTACGGCATCGCCCTGATCGGCTGCGGCGCCGCGATGCAGGCGCTGCTCGCCGACAACGACTACAACGCGCCGGTGGTGACGATCCAAAAACGCCTGGCGAGCTTGCGCAAGACCTATATCCGCACCGGCCTGGCGGTCGGGCTGGTGTGGTGGCTGCTGTGGATGCCGTTCGTGAGCGTGTTGCTCATGACCTTGTTCGGCGTCGACCTGTACCGCAACGCGCCTTCGGTATTCGTCACCGGCAGCGTGATCGGGGTGATCGGCCTGCTTGCGAGCTGGGGGTTCTACCACTGGTCGCGCCAGCCCGGCCGGCCGCGCCTGGCCAAGCTGATGAACGACAGCGTCACCGGCGTCAGCCTGCGCCGCGCGCAGGCGCTGTTGGACGAGATCAAGCAGTTCGAACGCGAGTAAGGCGCGCGGCTCAATGCCCGCGATCGTAGCCGTGCACGCTCAGCCGATCGCCTTCCTGGCGCGCCGGCTTTCGCGCTTGAGCGGGCCGCCGATCGGGCAGATCTCGAAGGCGAACTGAGTCAGGGTGTTGCCCAGATGGTCCGGCACCAGCTTGTAGACCACGAACTGGCCGCGGCGCTCGCTGCTGATCAGGCCTGCATTGACCAGCACCGACAGGTGCCGCGAGACCGCCGGCGCGCTCATGTCGAAACGCGCTGCGATGTCGCCGGCGCTGAGCTCGCGTTCGGACAGGAAGGCCAGGATCTGCCGTCGCGGCGACGAGGCCAGGGCTTCGAAGATCTTGTCCTGCGTCATGAGGGCACCGCTGCGATCGGGCCGGCGCCGGGGATGGCGCGGGTCGGATTATAGTGATGCTTATTTAACTAAAATGCTAATTGTTTCGCGGTTGGGGGAGGGATTTCAGCGGCCGGGAGCCCCTCACCCCTGCCTTTCCCAGCCCAAACGCATAGCGTTTGGGGGTTCCCCGACGCGCGAGCCGATGGTTCGCAAGCCGCGTCCGCTCACCCCGCCAGCGGGAGAGGGGATTGGGTCAAGCGCTTGTGCGTTTGGGTTGTTTCAGGCGCTGGCGCACTTGGGTTCTTTCAAGCGCTTGGGGAAACCGACCATCCGCTGCAGTTCCTCGTCCCACAGCTTCATGCGCGCGCACTTCAGGCTCGACCACAGGGTCAGGCGCGGTGCGGCCTGCAGCAGCGGACTGGATTCGAACGCCTCGCGCAGACGGTAGTTGGGGATGCGGCTGGCCAGATGGTGGATGTGGTGGTAGCCGATGTTGCCGGTGAACCAATGCACGATGCCCGGCAAGTCGTAGTACGAGCTGCCGGCGATCGCCGCCTCGTGCGAATCCCACTCGCCCTTGCGGGTCCAGTAGGCGTCTTCGAAGGTGTGCTGCACATAGAACAGCCACACGCCGGCGGCGCCGGCCAACAGCACGATCGGCAGATGCACCATGAACACCGTGTGCCAGCCGATCGCGAAGCCCATCGCGATCACGGTCAGCGCCAGGGCGAGATTGTTGAACAGCACGCTCGCCCACTCGCGCTTCCAGGTGAACGGAAGGTCGAACGGGAAACGGTGCTTGATCACGAACTGATAGACCGGGCCGACGCCGAGCAGCACCGGGATGCTGCGGTACAGGCGATAGCTCAGGCGGCCCAGCCAGGAACGCGCGCGATATTCGGCGACGGTCAGGGTCTCGATGTCGCCCATCTCGCGGCGGTCGAGGTTGCCCGAGGTGCCGTGGTGGATGGCGTGGGTCTTCTTCCAGTACCCGTACGGGAACAGGGTGACCAGGCCCAGGCAGCGCCCGACCATGTCGTTGGCGCGGCTGCTGGCAAAGAACGAGCCGTGGCCGCAGTCGTGCTGGATGATGAAGGCGCGCACGTACAGGCCGGCGGTCGGGATCGCCATCAGCAAGGTCCAGCCGTAGCCCCAGTGGCCGACCACGCTCCAGGCCATCAGCACCCACATCGCCGCGAACGGCACCAGGGTATTGACGAGTTGCCAGACGGCCCGCCCGAGTTGGGGCTTGGCGAAACGCGCGCAAAGCTGACGCAGGTTGGAAACGGACTGTTGCGGTTCGGCGTCGGCGTTCAAGCGGCAACTCCAGAGAGGACTCTACATTGTGGTGAGCGCATCAAGTCTAGGCAATGACGTTCGCGTCCGTATGGTTGTGATGAACGGCGGGGTTCACATAAGCCATGACGTAAGTAACCCGCCTGCGCCCGCCCATGACAGCCGTTAGGCTATGTCCCATGTCGCCCTGGTACGTCTATGTCATCGAATGCCGCGACGGCAGCCTCTATACCGGCATTGCCGTAGACGTGGATCGCCGCTATGCCGAGCACGCTGCCGGCAAGGGCGCGCGCTACACCCGATCGCACCCGCCGGAGCGGCTGTTGGCGCGATTCGAGCACCCCGACCGTTCGTCGGCGCTGCGCGCCGAGTACGCGATCAAGCAGTTGAGTCCCCCGGCCAAACGGGCTTTATGCGCGAACCTGCGCGAAACCTCGGCGGCCGACACCGGTCCGGACGCAGCCGCCGGCGACCCGATCCCCGCATGAACGACCCGGGCCGGGGCTCACAACAAGGCCCATAGCAGTTGCAGCAGACCCCATAACGCCACCGCCCAGATCGCCGAGCGCAGATAGGGAATGCCCGCCGCGTACACCGGCACATAGGCCACCCGCGCCCAGAAGTAGACCTGCGCGGCGAGCGCAGTGGCGTCGTCGCCGCGCCCGCTCAGGCTCACCGCCAGCACGGCGGCGGCGAACAAAGGGAAGGTTTCCAGAAAATTGCGCCAGGCCCGGTCCATGCGCGCGGCCACGCCGGTGAGCGGCTCGGCCACACCGTCGCGCGCGCCGGCGTTCCAGCGCACGCCGCGCTGAGCGGTCATGAAGCCGGCGTTGACCAACAGGTGGACGATGCCCAGAGCGATGGTCCAGGCCAGCATCTGCAGTTCGGTGCTCATCGACGCGCGCCTCGAATGAATTCCTATCGCAATCGTATGCGATGGACCCGACCGTCACGGCTGCGCGCTTGCGGTTGCTGCAGTTGTTTCGGCAAGGCAGAGCTGTTGTGGGAGGGGCTTTGCTGTTGTGGGAAGCCCTTAGCTGTTGCAGGAGGGGCCTTGCGGTTGTGGGAGGGGCTTCAGCCCCGACGCTTTTCCTTCAAGGCGATGCATTCGCAACAGTTCTGGAAAAGCGCCGGGGCTCAAGCCCTTCCCACCACAGCCAAACCCATTCCCAGGGCCCAAGCCAAGCCTTGCGACATCGCCAGGACGGCAAGGCCTGTCCTGGAAACCACTGCGCCCTGCGGCGCTTACACCGGCCCGTTGGGCAGAACCAGAATCTTGCCGTCGCGCTCGCCCGCCGCCGCCGCGATCACCGCATCCTTGATCTGATCCAGGCCGTAAGTGGCCTGCACCGGCACATGCAGTTCGCCGGTCGCGACCCGCCGGGTGATCTCGCCGAACACTTCCGCGCGCCGCGCCGGCGTCGCGGTCTGGAACCAGCGCGACAACCAGAAGCCGCGCAGGCTGACATCGCGGAACACGAACGAAGCCGGAGAGATCTGGCAGGCCTCGCCGCTCATCGCGCCGTAATTGACCACCACCCCGCCCTCACCCAAGGCCTGGGCGACGTGCTGAGTCGCCAGCCCGCCGACCGCATCGATGCCGAGCTTGACCGGGGTCTTCTGCGCCGCTTCGCGCGCGCGCTTGCCCAGATCCTCGCCGTCGACCAACACCACGTCGCCGCCGGCCGCGCGCACCGCTTCCACCGCCGACTCGCGCCGCACCACGTTGATGGTGCGCAGCCCGCGCGCCTTGGCGATCTGGATCAGATAGGTGCCCACCGCCGAATTGGCCGCGTTCTGGATCACCCAGTCGCCCGGCTGCAGTTCGACGATCTCGCTGAGCATCAGCAGCGCGGTCGGCGGATTGACCGTGATCATCGCCAGTTGCTTGGGATCGGCGCCGTCGGGCAGCGCGATCAGATGCTTGGCCGATGCGACCATATGCGTAGCCCAGGTACCGCCCTGGATCGGCAGCAGCACGGTCTGGCCCGGCTTCAAGTTCGTCACTTCCGGGCCGATCTCGGCGATCCGGCCCACGCCCTCGTTGCCGCCCACCGCCGGCAACGGCGGCAACAGGCCGTATTCGCCGGTCAGGGTCAGCACGTCGGAGGGATTGATCGGCGCGGCCAGCACCTCGATCAACACCTGCCCGGCGGTCAACGGCGGCGCCTGGAATTCCACCGCGTCGATCACGTCCTGCGGTACCGGACCGCGTTGCTCGTACAGGGCCTTCTTCATCGCCATCCTCGGGTTTTGTCAGCGGGTCGTGAGTGGATCGGCGGGGTCGACGGCCGCTATCGACCGGCCGAACCCGCGCACATACGCGAGAGTACGCCGGGCGGGGTGCAAACGTCTTGCATCCAAGTCTCAGCGCTGCGACCCTGCCCTGCCTTACGACCTGCCGGCCTCATGCAACCGATCCGTTTCGAACTCGACCCCGGCCACGACCACGTCGAACTCAACCAACTGCTCAAACTGACCGGCCTGTGCGGCAGCGGCGGCGCCGGCAAGGCCCTGGTCGCCAGCGGCGCAGTGCGGGTCGACGGGCAGGTCGAGTTGCGCAAGACCTGCAAGATCCGCGCGGGCCAGACCGTGCAGTTCGAGGGCGTGACGATCGAAGTGATCGCCGTCTGAGCGAACTCACGCAGACGGAACTGCGCCATGACTTTCACCACTTTCTCCAATTCCGCGCGAATGCCGGCCGGCTGGCGCCATTACCTGGCGGCCGCGCTGGCGGCCTGGCACGGCCGGCTGTCCTTGTCCGCCGCTTACGACGATGCGATCGAGGATCTGTTCGAACTCAAGCCGGCGCGGCTGATGCAACTCGACGATTACCTGCGCGGCAAATCCGGCTACTCGCGACCGCGCGACTGTCCCGGCGGCCACATCCGCCTGGATTCGCTGAGCGACGCCCCGCGGCTGGCGCAGGCCTGTCTGTTCGTATCGGCCTGCGATGCCAGCGGCTACGTGCGCGAACCCGCGCTGCGCGAGTTCGCCGCCTACCCGGGCCGGTTGGCGCTGACCACCGCGCTGATCCGTTGCGACGATTGGGTCGACACGGTGCGTCGCGAAGCCGAACGGCTGCTCGGCCGGTTGTTGCTGCAAGACGACGCGCTGTTGTTCGAAACCCTGGAATTGGCGCTGCGCCTGCGCATGCGAACCCGCTTCCGCGACGGCATCTGGTCGCGCCGCCTCGAGCCCGCCCTGCGCTCGCCGCGGCATGCGCTGGCGCGCTGGCAGGCCACCGCGCATCCATCGCCTGGCGTGCGCGCATGGGCGTATGCGGCGGTGCGCGAATGCGATCCCGAGCGCACCGCCCAGGCCGCCATCGCCGCCTTACATGACCCGCATCCGCGCATCGCGCTGCCGGCGCTGCGCGCCATCGGCGATGTCTTGCCGCCGATCGAACGCGACGCCGCGCTCGCCCAGACCGATCGGTTCGCCCACTTCGCCGTGCGCATCGAAGCCCTGCGCCAGCTGCAGCGATTCGCCGTGGCGGACGCGCGTTCGATCCTGTTGACGGCGCTGCTCGACCGCTCGCCGTCGGTACGCGGATTGGCCCGCTATCTGCTCCAGACCGAATACGGCGAAGACGCCATCGGATTCTGGCGCACAATCGCCTCCGGCCCGG
Source organism: Lysobacter sp. CA199 (assembly GCF_052078715.1). Taxonomy (NCBI): domain Bacteria; kingdom Pseudomonadati; phylum Pseudomonadota; class Gammaproteobacteria; order Lysobacterales; family Lysobacteraceae; genus Lysobacter; species Lysobacter sp. CA199. The sequence goes on from NZ_JBQJIL010000001.1 coordinate 580,616, forward strand.
ACAGCCGCGACGCGCGCAAGGCGCTGATGTCGTTGAGCAGCCATGGCCGCATCGAGGACGCCGAACTGTTCGTGCGCTGGTTCGCCCATCCCCATCCACGCGTGCGCAGCCACGCCCTGGACGGGCTGATCCTGGCCAAGGCGCCGCAACTGGCGGGCCTGATCGGCCAAGCATTGGGATCGCGAGAGCACGTACTGTTCAAGCCCGCCTTCGAGGCCGCCCGTTACGGCCGCGCACCGATGTCCGCGGCCGCCGTGCTAGAGGCCTGGACGCTACAGACGTCACCGGAGTTCCGCGCACTGTTGGTTCAGACCACCGATACGATCAACAAATGGGAGGCACTGGAGTTTCTGCTGCGCGTGCTCGCGCAGCCGCAGCCCGCGGCGGTGCGAGATGCCATCGTGGAAGGCCTGCGGCGTTGGGGTAACGATGCCGCCTACCGCTTCGGACCGCTCGACCCCGCCGCGCTGCCCCATCTGCGCGCGCTGTTCCAAGCGGCCGTAACGCACCTGCCCGCCGAAACGGCCTCGGAGTTGCGCTCACGGTTGGACAGCGGCGAACCCCGTTAAAGCGCGATTCGCTCTGAGCTTGTCGGCCCTGCGCATCGGCGTCCGCCAATACGCAGCCGCGGACGGTCGCTTTCGTCCTGGAAACGAATCTTGGCCGCGCGCTCGTGTCCCGATGCGGATCGTTTCGTCTTACTTAGATTCCGACCCCGCCGGCCGATCGAGCGCGGCCGCGGCCAGCGCCATCTGCGCCGCGACCGGGTTGTAAAACTTCCGGCTGACCTTGGCGCCGCGTAACGAAGCGAGCCGGTCGCTGCAACCGTCCTGGCTCCACAAAGCGCGCGATTGCCGCGGGCCGACGTCGGAAACTTGCAGCTGCCCTTGGACCTCGGCCGACCTCATGTCCAATACTTCACCGACCTGCAGGTCCTCGTCGCGCCCCCGACCCAGGACGAATCGATAATCGATGCTGCATCCGTCCCCGGTCCGTCGGCGCTCCACCACCACGACCTCTACCACCTCTATCGGTTGCGGCGCCAGACGAACGCCGGGCAAGGGTCCGGCCGAAAGTTGCGGCACGCCGGACACGGGCTTGAGCTCGTCGTTCTCGCGCAGCAACGCAAAAGCGTCGTGCTCCGGCGATCGAACTATCGCGTACATGCGTGGTTCCTCACCCAGATTGATCGCATCGACGAAACGCGGCAGCCGTTCCGCGGCAACCAGGTAACGCCGGTCCCCCCAACGGATCGGAATCAGCGCGGCCGGGACGAACGGAGAGTACGCACGCCGTGCGGCTTCGAGCCACTGCACTTGGATCGAACCATCGGCGCCGGTTCGCAACGCGCCTTCGAAGTAGGCTTCACTGCCTATCACATCCGAGCCATGGACCAGGACTGCGCCGGATCGGGGGGCAAGCGAGAGGTGCGCGTACACGAAGCCCGTGGACCAGTGATAACGGCCGGCCCATGCGTGCCGCGAACCAAGCTCACCGGCCTCTCGCAGGATGCGCCGCTCCCGTTGCTGTGCCCGGAGGACATGCGGCTGCGGATTCTCGTCGACGATCATCGCCAGAGGCTGCTCGTCGAGGGAACCGACGGGCGCCGCATCGCGACGACTCGCGATCATGGCCGCGACCACGACCACGACCACCAGCGCGCAAGCGAACCAGGCGATCCACCTGGTGTTGAGCTTCGATCCTGCGTCCCTGCTCATATGTGTCTCCATGGCTGTATCGCAGGACCGTATTCCGGGGGGCAACCGGCAGAGGATGGCCCGGACGAACCCACTACGATCATGCCAGCGGCAGCGTGGTTTCGGCCCGGCACATCGTATCGTGCATCCGCTGCACGGCCTGGGTCGCCGAAACGTAATCGCGGCTGCCCAGCGCTTCGACGAAACGACACGAAGCGTACGCTTCGGCCTTGCGTTCGTATTCGGCCACCCAGCGTTCGCGCTCCGGTCTCTTTTCAGGGGCGATCGGCCACACGCCGGTACGCGGCGGCATGCGCTCGCTCATACCGATGCGCCAGGGCTTGGGACTCAGGCGGGCGCGAAAACAATGCTGGCGCTGACACAACAACGCGTAATACGTATCGGCGCCGATGGCTTTGAAAAACTCGGGCACCGCAGGGTCCAGCGGATCGAATACGCGATGCATCGCCAGCAGGCGAAATCCGTTGGGCGTGCGGTACAGGCGCAAATGCCAATCCGGGTGGGCGGCGACGAAGGCGTCGATGGGTGCGCGGGCGCGCCGTTCCGGGCCGCCGTCGGCACGATGCCGTCGCCGGCCTTGCCGATTAGCCAATCCGATCGCAATGCCGACCGCAAAAATCATCGCGATCAGGAACACGCCGAGATTGCGCGCAATTGCCCCCACCGCGACCGCGACCAGCAGCGCGCCGAGGAAGTAATACCTGTTCCAGGCCGACTTGGGCGCGTCGAAATCGACGTCCGCGAACAAGACGTCGGGTGAGTTGAGACAACGCGCACCATAGCTGTTGCGGGTGATCACCAGATCGCCATCGCGTTCGACGATCTGCTCGCGGATCGGCAGGCCTTCGGCGTCGTAAGGCACGCGCGGGTCGCGCTTGGGCAGACTCGCGCCGGCCAGGATGCGGTCGAAGGCTTCGCGTGCGCGCGCATCGGCCATCGCCTGAGCTTCGAGAAGGCTGATGTCGGACCAACCGAAGCGACGCACCGTCAGCGAATACCGCCCGGAGCCATGCCCCTTCGCAAATTTCTCACTGACCCGCCCCTCGGCCCAAAACTCCGGAACGATCATCGCCATCCTTGTCCTCCTCGCTTCCCTGGGCCAGGGCGACAGTATGCTTCGAATTCAGCGATCGCCTCTGTAGGAGCGGCGCAAGCCGCGACCGCGTCATTACATCGACGACGCCTCCTCATGGCAGCGACGCAAGTGCGGTATCGCGGTCGCGGCTCGCGCCGCTCCTGCACGGGGGTGACCCGAAACTGTCGCCGTTGAACACAGGCACTTGACGAGCCAAACCATCGGCGTAGCATTTCCCATACGCCAGCGGACAGACCGATGGCGACCCAACTACCGTGAGGGATTCTCATGGCAATCGAATTCGATTACCTCGTTTTTATCGGCCGTTTCGAGCCTTTCCACAACGGCCACGCCGCCGTCGCCCGCCACGCGCTGGGCAAGGCCGCCAAGGTCATCTTCCTGGTCGGCTCCGCCGACACTCCCCGCACCATCAAGAACCCGTTCACCGTCGCCGAGCGCGCGGTGATGATCCAGTCCGCGTTGGCCGACGCCGCCGACCGGCTGATCGTGCGCCCGCTGCGCGACCACCTCTACAACGAGAGCCTGTGGATCGCCAACGTCCAGCGCAGCGTCGCCGAAGCGGTACGCGCCGACGGCGGCGATGCGGACGCGCCGCTCAGAGAGGCACGTATCGGCCTGATCGGCATGGACAAGGACGCCTCCAGCTACTACCTGCGCGAATTCCCGCAGTGGCCGCTGGTCGACGTCAGCCATACCGCGACCTTGTCGGCGACCGAGCTGCGCCGCTTCCTGTTCGAAGCCAACCAGATCGACAGCCACGGCGGCCTGATGCTGATCCGCGCCAACGTGCCCGGCCCGGTGTTCGACATGCTCGAGGCCTTCCGTAAGAGTTCGCCCGCCTTCACCCAGTTGGTCGCCGAGTACCAGTTCATCGAGCAGTACCGCGCCGCCTGGGCCGACGCGCCGTATGCGCCGACCTTCGTCACCACCGATGCGGTCGTCGTGCATTCCGGCCACGTGCTGCTGGTACGCCGCCGCGCCGAACCGGGCAAGGGTTTGTGGGCGCTGCCGGGCGGTTTCGTCGGCCAGCACGAGAGCCTGCTCGATGCCTGCCTACGCGAGTTGCGCGAGGAAACCCGGCTCAAGCTGCCGCTGCCGGTGCTCAAGGGCTCGATCAAGGGCGAGCACGTGTTCGACCACCCCGAACGCAGCGCGCGCGGCCGCACCATCACCCACGCCTTCCATTTCGAATTCCCGGCCGGCGAACTGCCGGCGGTGCGCGGCGGCGACGACGCCGACAAGGCGCGCTGGATTCCGGTCAGCGAGGCGTTGGAGATGAGTCCGCAACTGTTCGAAGACCATCTGCACATTCTCGAATTCTTCCTCGGCCACGGTTAGTCCACAGGGACCGCCCGGCCGCACGCGCCGGTGGACAGACCGCCGGCTTATCCCAGACGCGAAGGAGCTTCCGTCATGCAATGCCTCGACAACCTGCTGCTCAACACCGACAGCTACAAGGCCAGCCACTGGCTGCAATACCCGCCCGGCACCGACGCGACGTTCTTCTACGTCGAATCGCGCGGCGGCGTGCACGACCGCACGGTGTTCTTCGGTCTGCAGGCGATCCTCAAGGAATACCTGGCCAAGCCGATCACTCATGCCGACATCGACGAGGCGCGCGACTTGTTCGCCGCGCACGGCGAGCCGTTCAACGAAGCCGGCTGGCGCTACATCGTCGACCAGCACGGCGGGCTGATGCCGATCCGGATCCGCGCCGTGCCCGAGGGCACGGTGGTGCCGACGCACCAGGCGCTGGTGACGATCGAATCCACCGATCCCAACGCCTACTGGGTGCCCTCGTACCTGGAAACCCTGCTGCTGCGCCTGTGGTACCCGGTGACGGTCGCCACGATCAGCTGGCACGCCAAGCAGACCATCCGCCAGTTCCTGGAACGCACCAGCGACGATCCGGAAGGCCAGTTGCCGTTCAAGCTGCACGACTTCGGCGCGCGCGGCGTGTCGAGCACCGAATCGGCGGCGTTCGGCGGCGCCGCGCATCTGGTGAACTTCCTCGGCACCGACACCGTGTCCGGCCTGCTGCTGGCGCGTCGTTACTACCATGAGCCGATGGCCGGTTTTTCGATCCCGGCCGCCGAGCACAGCACCATCACCAGTTGGGGACGCGAGCACGAGGTCGATGCGTACCGCAACATGCTGACCCAGTTCGGCAAGCCCGGCGCGATCGTCGCGGTGGTGTCCGACAGCTACGACATCTTCCACGCGATCGGCGAGCATTGGGGTAAGACCTTGCGCGAGGAAGTGATCGCTTCGGGGGCGACCTTGGTGGTGCGCCCGGACTCGGGCGACCCGGTCGATGTGGTGCATCAGTGCGTGACCATGCTCGACGAGGCCTTCGGCCACACCGTCAACAGCAAGGGTTTCAAGGTGCTCAACCACGTGCGGGTGATCCAGGGCGACGGCATCAACCCGACCAGCATCCGCGCGATCCTGGAACGCATCACCAGTTACGGCTACGCCACCGACAACCTCGCCTTCGGCATGGGCGGCGCGCTGTTGCAGCGCTTGGACCGGGACACCCAGAAGTTCGCGCTGAAGTGTTCGGCGGCGCGGGTCAACGGCGAGTGGATCGACGTGTACAAGGATCCGATCACCGACAAGGGCAAGTCGAGCAAGCGCGGCCGCATGACCTTGCTGCGCCATCGCGAGTACGGCCACTTCAAGACCGTGCCGGTGCCGCCGGAAGCGGCGTCGTTGGACGAGGCGGTCAAGCCGCTGGGCTTCGACGATGCGATGGTGACGGTGTGGGAGGACGGCCGGATCGTCAACGACTGGACGTTCGCGCAGGTGCGCGAGTTGGCGAACGCTACGCGGCTTTGAGCGCTCGGCTGCCCTCACCCCACGCCCACCCCGGCCCAAACGCATAGCGTTTGGGCGTTCCTAGCCCCTCTCCCGCTTGCGGGGTGAGTGGGCGCTGCTTGCGAGCCATTGGCTCGCGCGTCCGCGAACACCCAAACGCTATGCGTTTGGGCCGGGGTGGGGCTAGGGTGAGGGGATGAGCGCCGAAGGCGCGAATGCTTTCGCGACATCCACAACATCGGAACCCACCATGCCAGCCCCCATCGAAGGGCTCGCCGCCGCAGACCCGGCGACCCTGCCCCTGAGCGCAGCCTCCCGTCTGTTCGAACGCCTGCGCGCGAGCACGCCGCTCCTCGCCCGCCGCGCGCCGGTCGAACACGATGCCAGCCGCTGGCGCTCGCACACCCTCGACGGCCGCCGCTATCGCTTCGCCCAGCCGATCACCTTCACGCCCTACGCCTCGGCGCGCCCGTGCTCGGCGCGCTGCCGTTTCTGTTCGGAAACCCTGCGCCCGGCCCAAGGCGGCGCGATGGCGCAAACCCTGCGGCCGGGCGTCGACTACTTCGACATCCTCGGCCAGGCGCTGGCGCAACTGCGCGGCTTGCCGCTGTCGTGGTCGCTGTCGGGACTGGAATCGAGCGACGACGAAGACTGGTTCCTGCGCCTGCTGAGCGCCCTGCGACAGGCCGAGCGCGACGGCATCGTGGCCGAGGAACGCGTGCTCTACAGCAACGGCGCCGGCTTCGCCCGCGGACGCGGCGCCGAGCTGATCGCCGCGCTGACCGGCTTCGGCCTGTCGTGGCTGGAGTTGTCGCGGCACCATCCCGATGGCCTGCGCAACCAGCACATCATGCGTTTCCAGGGCGGCGAGCCGATCGCCGACAACGCCGTATTCGAGCAGGTCGCGCGCTCGATCGCCGCGGCCCTGCCGTTGCGCCAGATCTGCATCCTGCAACACGGCGGCGTGGACGATGCGTCCGGCGTGGCCGCGTATCTGGACTGGGCGCGCCAGTGCGGCGCCGGCACGGTGATCTTCCGCGAGTTCTCGCGCCTGGGCGAGGGTTATCGCGACAACGGCACGCGCCGTTATCTCGACAGCCACCGCGTGCCGATCGAACAGGTGCTGGACGAATGCATGGCCGCCGACTGGTGGTCGGCGATGACGCCGCAGCGGATCACCGAAGGCTATTACTTCTGGAATCTGCGCCTGCGCGATCGAGCCCGCGGCCTGGACGTGGTGTTCGAATCCTCCGACTACAGCGCCATGCACCAACGCCACGCGTCCGGCGATATCTACAAACTGGTGCTGCATGCCGACGGCCGCCTGTGCGCGGGCTGGCAACCCGATCGCGACGTGCTCTGGCAGCCCGGTGCGCGACCGCCCCGGACGGAGCCTGCGCATGGATAGCCGCAGTTGGCTGGTGCTGGAACCCGATCCGCCGCAGCACACCCTGCCCGAAGATCTGCGCGCGCGCGATCGCTTCGGCGGCCGCGACTGCGGCTGGGTCGCGCAGATGCGTCCGTTCGTGCGCCATTTCAGCCGCCCGGGCCAATGCGTGTTCGATCCGTTCTGCGGATTCGGCACCACCTTGCTCGCCGCCGCGCTGGAAGGCCGCGAGGGGTGCGGCATCGAGATCGACGCCGGCCGCGCCGAACTGGCGCGCGAACGCCTGCGCCGCCACGGCATCGACGCGCCGATCGCGGTCGGCAGCCTGCCGCACGCCGAGATTCCGCGCGCGATCGATCTGTGCCTGACCAACGTGCCCTACTTCGGCTGCCGCTGGCCAACCGATGAGGGCGATCCCAGCGAAGGCCAGCTCTACCTCGAAAACGACTACGCCACCTACCTGCACCGCCTGCGCGACATCTTCCACGCCGTGCGCGGCGCGCTGCCCGACGACGGCTTCTGCATCGCGATGGTCGAGAACGTGGTGATCGAGCAGCGCATGCTGCCGCTGGCCTGGGATCTGGGCCAACTGCTCGGCGGATTGTTCGTGGCGCGCGAAGAACGCCTGCTGTGTTATCCGCGCGAAGCGCAGGCCTTGCCTGCGGCGGCGACGCACAGCAATCGCAGCCACGAGTACGCGCTGGTGTTTCAGAAGACCCGCGAGGCGATCTGCATCGCCAGCACCTTGTCGGCGCTCGAAGCGATCCGCCAGGCCGGTTTCGCGTTCGAGCTTTACGGCAGCTTCGCGCGCTGGCTGCAGCACGGCGACGCTGAATCGCCGCGGCCGCCGGCCGACGCCGATCTGCTGCTGCCCGACGACGAGGCGCGCTTCAACCAACTGCTGCACTGGCTGCACGAACGCCACTTCGAGCTGAGCCTGTGGGGCGAACCGGCACGCCCGCCGGTGCGACTGGACCGGTTGCGCGCCCATTGGTTTCTGCGCGCGCAACGTCGCGACCGCCTGGGCCGGCTGGTGCGGCTGGACTTGTCCCTGGCCTCGCAAGCGGCCGCGTAGGTGCTTGCGCAGCAGGCGGACGCGACGCGCTGAGGTTCGCGCCCGCCGCCATGCATCAGGCGGTTTCCTCCCAGGCCGGTTCGCCCAAGGCTTCGGCCAGTTGCACCAGGCGTATCGGCCCGCCCAGCCCCTTGAGCAGATACTCGCAACGCCCCCGGATCGCCGCCGGCGGTATCGGCCAAACCGGAGCCAGACGCGATCGTGGAAACACCAGGCACAGGGTCGGGCCCGGCGGCAGGCCGCGGCCGCTGCGCGCTTCGGCGCGCTGCCCGGACAGATCGCTGGCCATCCGCGTGGAGACTTCGCCCAGCGAGCGATCCGGGCCGATGTCGCCGATCAGGCCATAGCTGCAGCGGCGGGTCGCGGGTTGATAAGCGACGACGAAATCGCCCAGATCCCCGGTGCCTTCCATCGCTCGGAACGACGCGGGCAACACCAGGTACGGAATCCGGCCCGCGTCTACGTAGGCGCCCGGGTCGGTACGCGCCCGGCTGACGTCGCTCAAGGCGGTGATCGATACGAAATAGCCGGCATGGCGGCCGGCGGGCTGTTGCAACGGACGCCGGGGATGCTTGGGATCGGCCACCAATGCGCACCGCCACTCGCCATCCGGCCACTCGGTTCTGCGTATGTGCCCGCTGCCGATGTTTTCGGGATGGTAGGCGTCGGGTGCACCGGCGGCGGTGATGGCGATGCCCGGACTCAAGTATGCGTAGGCCTGTCGAACCCCCGTATCGATGGCATGAACGACGGTTCCTCTGTATTCGATCCACCGATCGACGACCAAAATGCTCATGGCTCCCTCCTTAGCCGTGGCCGAACGACGCAATGGTTATCACGTTTTGTTCAGGCCAGAGGGATTGCGCACAAATCGATGTCAACTCATCGTGATTTTGCACGCCGTCGAACGCCGCTTCCGATGCGGCGGCGAAAGATACGTAAGTACCACTACGCCGTCGTACATCACTTGAGTGCAAGCACTGCGCACTCGATCATGGCACAAGAAATTTGCGACGTTCTTCAGGTGATTTTTTGATACCAAAAGAGTGCTGTTTCATGTGCCACCGCCGGATCGTTGGCATAGTGGAAGCGATCGAAACCGCCCAGAACGAAGCCCTTACGTTCATAGAAACGGCATGCGGCGACGTTGTTGTCCTGGGTCTCCAACATCACGCCGGGCAGACCACGTTCGCGCGCCCAGGCCAGGGCACGATCGATCAAGGCCGAGCCGGCACCGCCGCGGCGCGCGCCGACGTCGACCGCGATATCGTCGATCAGCGCATAACCGTTCCAACTTTTCGAGAGCAGCAGGCGGCCGATGACTGCGCCCGAATCGATCGCGACGAATGCGGCGCAGTCTTCGTCACCGAGGTACTCGCGCAATTCTTCGGCGTCGGTGCCCTGATCGTAGCGCTTCTGGTACGGCGCCACCGGTATCGCTTCATAGCCGATCGCGCCGTCCTCGCCCAACCGCAGCCGCAGACGCGAATCGACCACGAACCCGGAATCGAAACCCGCCGCCGCCGCCAGATGTTCGGCGTGCAGCGGCTCGATCGTCGCGCTCAAGCCTGCAACTCCAACGCCAGCACGACATCGTCGTAGAACCGCTCGCCGACCTGGAAACGGCGCTCGCCGACCTGGCGGAACCCGTTGCGCGCATAAAACGCCAAGGCCCGCGCATTGCCGCGGTACACGCCGAGCAACAAGCGCCGCGCGTCGCGTGCGCGCGCTTGCGCCACGGCCTGATCCATCAACTCGCGACCCACGCCGCCGCCGTGGAAACGCGACAGCAGATAGATACGCTTGAGTTCCAGGTCGCGCTCACTCAGGTCGGGCAAGGCCAGCTTGGGCGGCGCGATCAGCGCGTAGCCGACCGGCGCGGCGCCTTCGGTTTCGGCCAGCCACGCCGCGACGTTCGCATCGGCCAGCCATTCGGCGTAGACGCCCGGCGCGTGCTGGACCCGGCAATGCTCGACGATGGCGTCGCCGGCCAGGATCCCGGCGAAGGTTTCCAGAAACGTGGCCGCGCCGACCAGCGCCAGTGCGCCGGCATCGTTGGCGTCGGCGCGGCGGATGCGGGTGACTTGCGCGGTCGGGTCGGAGGCGGAAGCAGTCATCGCAAGAATCGCAGGCATGCGGAAATGGAGACGGCACGATGCCACGAACTGCGAACCCGGCACATCGGCGGAAAGTCGCAGGCGGGTCGGTCGATTTCCTTCACACGTGCGATTTTCGGGCCCGCAGACCTGCCTGATTCTTGGCAGCTCCCTTGCAGGGGCGATCACGTCCTGGATAGCTACGGCGCGACGGCTACCCCGCGGTCGCGGCTCGCGCCGCTCCTACAGGGCTCGCCATCCGGCGAATGCGTCAGCCCCCTGCAGGAGCGGCGCAAGCCGCGACCGCGACCTCCGCCCTACGACGAAACCCCGCACAGCGATCGCCACCCAGCCCCACTTCAACCACCCAACACTCATTCGCCGACCGCCGCCGCCCGAACGACGACGGTCGCATCGCATCCAATCAACCCGCGACGCGGATCACCACCTTGCCGAAATGCGCGCCGCTCTTCAGATACTCGTACGCAGCCGGCGTCTGATCGAAATCGAACACCCGGTCCACCACCGGCACGATCTTGTTGATGCCGACGAAGCGCGACAGGTCCTCGCCCATGCCGCTGCTGCCGACGAAGATGCCCGACAAGCGCTTGGCGCCCATGATCAGCGAGAATGGATTGAACTCGCCGGCGAAACCACTGACCCCGCCGATGATCGAAATCGTGCCATTCATCGCCGCCGCATCGATCGACCGCCGCAAGGTGCCCTTGCCGCCGACCTCCAGCACCGCGTCCACGCCGCGGCCGCCGGTGAGCGCACGCACCTGCTCCTGCCATTCCGGATGGGTGCGGTAGTTGACGGTGGCGTCGGCGCCGAGCGCCTTGGCGCGTTCGAGCTTCTCGTCGCTCGACGAGGTGATGATCGCCTCCAGACCCGCGGCCTTGGCCAGTTGCAAACCCCAGATCGACACGCCGCCGGTGCCGAGCAGCAACACGCTCTGACCGGGCCGCAGCCCGGATTCGACGAACAAGGCATTCCACGCGGTGACGCCGGCGCAGGTCAGGGTCGCGGCCTGCGCGTCGTCGAGATGATCGGGCACCGCGAACAGCGAGTCCTCGCTCACCACGATTTCCTCCGCCAACACCCCGTCGACCGCCGCGCCGAACGGGTCGCGGCTGTTGTGCGACGTCGCCGCGCCGTGGTGCCAGTACGGAAAGAAACTGGTCGCCACGCGGTCGCCGATGCGCCAACGCGACGCGCCCGCGCCGACCTCAACGATCTCGCCGACCGCATCGGACGCCGGAATTACCGGCGCATCGCTATCGGTCAGATAGCTGCCGTCGGCCACCATCAAATCGCGGAAGTTCAGCGACACCGCGCGGACCTTGACCCGCACCTGGCCCGCGGCCACCGCGGCGGACGCGCGCTCGAACGATTGCAGCGAACCGATACCGGCGCCGCTGCGGATACTGAAAGCCTTCATGGACATCTCCTGAGCAAGAGGGAAAGAAGCAAGGGGGATACAGGGGCGGAGCGGCGGCGCGCTTGCGCCGGCAGGTCCGGGTAGCGCTAAGATATCGTCGCCCAACGCTCTATAGTGACTATAGTTAAGCCACTCTTTGTATCCACAAGGGAACCAATATGGCCGTCAACGACCGCCTGCTCGGCATCATCGCCTTCGTCCAATCCGCCGAGGCCGGCAGCTTCGCGGTGGCTGCCGAACGCCTGGGCGTCACCCGTTCGGCGATCGGCAAGCGCATCGCCCGGCTCGAACAACAACTCGGCGTGCGCCTGTTCCACCGCAGCACCCGTCGCCAGAGCCTCACCGACGACGGCCAGGCCTATTACGAGCGCTGCGTGAAAGCGCTGGCCGAACTCGACGCCGCCGAAGCCGCGCTCGACAGCGGCCGGCGCGAACCCAGCGGCCGCCTGCGCATCAGCGCGCCGGTGCTGTTCGGCCGCCACTGCATCGCCCCGGTGATGCTGGAACTGGCGCAGCGGCATCCGAAACTGGAAATCGACCTGTCATTCAACGACCGCATCGTCGACCTGGTCGAAGACGGCTACGACCTCGCCATCCGCCTGGGCCGCCTGCCCGACAGTTCCACCCTCGCCGCGCGTCCGCTGTACGACGAACTCATGGGCATCTGCGCCGCGCCCGCGTACCTGGCCGCACACGGCAAACCGCACGACGTCGACGACTTCGAAGGCCACCGCGCCGTCGTCTACGGCCGCAACGGCCAGAGCAACCCCTGGCTGCTGCGCGACGCCACCGGCACCGTGCGCGAACCGCGCGTGCAAGCGCGCCTGCGCTTCGACGACGTCCAAGCCATCGCCGACGCCGCCATCGCCGGCGCCGGTCTGGCGATGCTGCCGTGCTGGCTGCTGACCCGTTACGTGCGCACCGGCGAACTGCAAATGGTGATGCACGCCGACCGCGTCATCGGCAGCCGCATCAGCGCGGTGTGGCCGCATACGCATTACCTGCCGCTGCGCACGCGCGCGGCGATCGATTTGCTGGTGGAGCGGATTCCGGCGTTGGCGGGGGGTGGGGCGAATGGTGGGGAATGGAGTGCGGCGGCTTAGCAAATGCCTTTCGAAAGGCCTAACCGGCCTTCCTGGGCCTTGGGACCACCGCCAGAACAGCCAACGCCGCCAAACACAAAAGTACCGAGATCCCAGCAGGCTGCAGGCTTTCGTACAAGCGCAGCAGCGCGACCCTGCAAGAGTCGTATGCGATTTTCTCCGAATCCGCAGCCGCAATCGTAGCCCGCACGATCGCACCCGGATAAAGAAGCACTACAACACACGCCCACGCCAGCGTGACCGCGACGAAGATCAGCCGCCCCAACTCGCTATAAACCCTCGTAGACACGAACAAGGAAGCCGCGGCGAAGACAATCGATATCGCAATTTCCATGCTTACCTCTGTGACGGCCTGCAGTTGCCAAGGCGGATGCGCGGAGCACACATACTCCAGTCCTCAGTGATTCGACCCAGGGCCCAGCGTTCTCCGCGTTTGCACGCAGGAGTTTCTGCGGGCTTGAACGCGCCTCAGAGCTATTAAAATGAATCTGTAGCTTTTTTTGCCATTACTTGCAGTTCGCCGTCGTGGGCGTCAGAGATTCCGCAAGCGCTTTGGACTTGCCATCCGACTTCTCAAAAGAGTACCAAATTTCCACTGAAGTTTGGCTCGGATGCTTCCTTTCCCGCAGCCCCTCTACTACGAAAGCAGAAATGTCCGGATCCTCCCATAGATAGATCGTGACATCGTCGTGAGTAAGCGCCGGGTATTCCGTTCGTTTTCCCCGCGCGTGATCTACTTGAGGCCCGTAGCCCACTTCATACGACACCCTGGCTGAGTTCGCACGCAGGGTTCCAGAATCCGAATCAATACCCCTTCGGCCAACATCCTGCCTCAATTCGCCTGGCCCGATAGTACAAATGCCATAAATGTCGCTTAGCACCACCCGTCGTTCCGCCTTTGGAAGGACGGGAGAATCGTTCACTGCACATGCGCCCGCTAGCGCTAGCCAGCTCAGCATCCCTGCACCGCGTACGACGCTATTCACTGCGACACTCCTTCCCAAGACAGGTTTAAAAAGGTTCTGAAAAGGTTCCAGGTTCAATTTCATCCCGCCGGAGACGGACGCCCACGCGGGCGAACCACCGCGACCCGACGAAACATCTCTTCAATGTGCGCTTGAAACCGGCCACTGCCCCATGCCCGCCCTTGTCGAAGATAGTCGCGAAGCTCCGCGATCTCTTTTCCATCTATACCTTTCGAGACCAAGGCCGCATAGGCTTGGCGCCGCGCCGCGTCCTCGAAGCCTAAGGCGCGATACACGTCGTGCTGCTTCACCAGCGCATCTGGCGAACCTAATGCGTTGCTCCGATAGCTGGACCAACGATACTGCTCCGGCGTTGCCACCATCCTTGCGCGAACGGGATTTAGCTCGATGTATCGATAGCAACGCAGCAAGTAGTCGTCGGAGTCGACCAGGCAGGACTTATATCGCCCTTCCCACAGCGTACCGCGACGGCGATAGCGTTCATTAAAGCTCCGCACGTAGCGCCGCCCCAGCACTTGCATCATTCGACTGATCGCACCGGCCTCGGCCGGGGTCATCAAAGGGAAGATCGAATCGAGGCGACCTTGGCATGGCAAGTGCCCACTGAGGGATGCGCATACTCTAGCCCCATTCATTCGGCCCCGGACCCAGCGCGCTCCGCGTTTGCATGTAGGAATTTCTACAATTGGAACGCGCCGCGGGCCAACGAAAAGGAACCTGAAACTTTTTCCCGAAGCCTTTCCTCTATCGATTGGACCGAGGAAATCGCGGGACGCTCGCAGAGCCTGACGAACCCTCTCTTTCCACTCCCAACGTCAAGACCGAGCTGTAACATTAACAACTTTATAGCCCTCCTTATTAATTATGTACTGGTAAGCCCCTCCCCTTACACCCCGCGACCTGTTAGCCGCCGGCTTAAAATCAATAATGTATTCTTTCTCATTTTGCGTCACGACGATGTCATAATTTGATGGATCTGATGCCTCAACCTCGTCTTCTGACGTTGCACTTCCTTTTTGCGGAATCACCTCCTTGAACGCCAAATAAGCAACTGACATGGCCTTTGCCGGCCCTTCAGTTTCTCCGCAAAAAGGGGAACTCCATCCTGATGCACCAGACACCTGCGGAGCAAATATAATCGCCCCTGCGGTCAAAACCGCAAGAGAGCGTCGACCAACTATTTTGATTGAGCGCTGCATTCGCATTTTCCATTATTAGGCGCCACTGGGCGCGGAATATCGCTAACTGAATTAGCCCTAGGATTGTACTTTCGAATATTTCCCAAAGTCGTTCCGAGATACCCTGCATCGCATCATCGCAACCTAAGGCGCGATACACGTCGTGCTGCTTCACCAGCGCATCTGGCGAACCTAATGCGTTGCTCCGATAGCTGGACCAACGATACTGCTCCGGCGTTGCCACCATCCTTGCGCGAACGGAATTTAGCTCGATGTATCGATAGCAACGCAGCAAGTAGTCGTCGGAGTCGACCAGGCAGGACTTATATCGCCCTTCCCACAGCGTACCGCGACGGCGATAGCGTTCATTAAAGCCCCGCACGTAGCGCCGCCCCAACACTTGCATCATTCGACTGATCGCACCGGCCTCGGCCGGGGTCATCAACAGGTGGACATGGTTAGTCATCAGCACATACGCATGAACCTGACAACCATACTTACGCGAAGCCTCATCGAGCTCTTGCAAGTACCGTACGTAGTCGTCCTCCTCAACGAAGCAAGGCAAGCGATCGTGGCCACGTTGGACGACATGTTGCGGGACACTGGGAAGATCGAATCGAGGCGACCTTGGCATGGCAAGTGCCCACTGAGGGATGCGCATACTCTAGCCCCATTCATTCGGCCCCGGACCCAGCGCGCTCCGCGTTTGCATGTAGGAATTTCTGCCGGCATGAGCGCGTCTCAGGACTAATGAAAATGAACCTGGAACCTTTTTACTGATCCATATCGGATTAATCATCAGTCGGATAAATACTAAGCTCTATCGCCAGCCCACAGTCCACGAAAATTTGTCGGGGCTCAATTCTCCCGGTGTACGTGAACGCCTCGTTATAGACCGCAACTCGCAGAAGCAGTCCGGCATCCTTGGGGAAGACGCCCGAAGATTTAATGTGCTCTTCGACCGAATTCAGGCAGCCCTCAAGATCATCGTATTCGCAAGATTCTTCCAACACCAAACCCCATGCCGGATCAGCCTCCTGGACCTGAGGCATTCTTTTGACTAGATGATCGAGCACATCATTCGGAACAATACCAGGATTAGCGATTGCAAGAAGCGCCCCTACAGAAGCTCGACTCATGGTCTATCCTTAGGATTATTTTCTTCTAACATATCTGGCTTGCCATTTCTATCGCAATCCAGCTCAGCGCAACCTATTTCAGTGGGCGTTATTTGCCAAGGAATCATCCATTCCAACAACCCAAGATCGGCACCACCACTTTGGTTGTTGCGACCTCTCTTCTTCGAGTCTGGCGTTGGACATTCCAAATCTTTCCATTCCTTATGCAAGGCTTCAGCTTCTTCCCTACCGATATCTTGATCGCCAGGCTTTTTCACCTGGCGGTGGTACCAGCTCCAGAACTTCTTAGGCAGGCCAAACAATTTGTCGAACTTGCTCAGCCCATATATATCGATGTAGCTGATCGGGTTTCCATCAACATAGGCATACGTACTGACGCCCCCTTCAAGTCCGATCGGATCGCTCTGGATATACCGACCCGCCGCCGAATCATAGTCACGAAAGTAGTTATAGCTCAGCCCCGAGCCAGAATCATAGCGCTGCCCCGGAAACCGCATATTGAACACGAACGCTACGCCGTCCAAGTCTGGATCTTGATTCGGCGGACTGTTACCAAACACCTCGCTCTTAGCATCCCATGTCCAGATCGCAACGTTACGAATTGGATCGATGACTGCACGTGGCGTGCCCAACCGATCGGGCTGCACGTAGTTCAACGTCGGGTTCGTACCCGACCCGACCAATAGACCGATCGGCACGTCGTCCATCCAGATCGCTTGCTGCACGGCGGCGCCGGTGCTGTCGTAATCGCCGATCCACTGCCCGTCTTCGTCGTAGAGCGTGTACGTCGTGACCGGGCCAGTATCGCCATTGATCGCAGCAACACGCTCACCAATGGCGTTGTAGCGATACCCCATCTTCACCACGCCGCCCAGCTTGACCTGCTTCATCCGGTCATTAGCGTTGTAAACGAACTCCTTGGCCGAACCGCCGATGCTGGTGGTATTGCCAACCGCATCGTAGCCACGGCCGATGCCGCCAACGCTGCTCAGACGATGACTGTCGGCCAGAATCACATAAAGATCGGTGATCCCACCGTGATGCAGTTTCGTGCGGTTGCCGGTCTGGTCGTATTCGTAGGTTTCCAGCGCGTTGCTGTTGCCGTCGCTGGTGACTTTGAGTCGGCCGATCGTGTCGTAGTCGTACTTCGCCTGGAGCGCACTTTGCAGCCCATCTTTCAGCTGAGTCAGCTCGCCGACGGTGTTGTAGCCGTAACCCAACGACAGGCCGCCACTGGCCGGATCGAACACCGTCTTTGACCGATAGTCGAGATCATAGCTGCGGCTCAGAGCGCGGCCGTTGCCGTACGTCCAGCCGGTCACCGGGCCGAACGGTTCGTAGGCGGCATTGTTCAACAGCACCGTGCGGGTGCCGCCGTACGGGCGAACGCCGATTTCCTTGATGCGCGCCTGGGTATCGCGGACGTAGTCCACTGTGGTCCCGTCGGGATAGGTGACGGTGTAGAGGTGGCCTGCAATGGTGTAGGCATACTTCAGGGTGAAGCTCTTGCCCGCGACGACCTGAACCTTGCGCACGACCTGACCGAAGCGGTCATAGCAGTATTTCAGTTCGGTGCCGTCGTGACGCATCGCGGTGACGCGACCCAGCGCGAAGGTCTGACCTGCGGCGCACTCGGTATTGACGACATCGTAGTCGTACTCGACATCGGCCGGGCCGGCGGCGGTGTAGAAGATCGCCTTCGGACGGTTCAAGGCGTCGTAGGTGTAACGGTGAGCGACGGCGTCGTTGGCATCCTTCTTGGTCGCCAGCAGGCCGGCGTTGTAGGTAACGCGTCTCGGAGCCAATGAAAATGAACCTGGAACCTGAAACCTTTACGTCTCAGGACTAATGAAAATGAACCTGGAACCTTTTTAATGCAGAATCCTTTTATCCAGCTATGCGCTTAAAATTGCATCCCATAACGGGATACGCAATTCTTGGCCGAACCTCTTATGCAACCGGCAACGGAATTCAGCTTTTCCGATTGACATAGGCGCGCTCGACTTCACCTTCCCCTTCAACTCGTAGTCTTCAAAAGGCATTGTAATAGACTGAACAAGATAGACAGTTGCATCGCCGAAATCGTGCCTAGATGACTGCTGAAGATTAACTTCCTTCCCTGTTGCGGAAGAGGCAAGAACGAGATCACTGACGCTCACACTATTGGCATCGGAATTTCGGAACTTCGAGACAACCTCAACGCGCAAGAAATATGGCGACGATCTTTCATTAGGATGATTTTTTTGAAATGAGCCTTCCAGCCATGCCTTGATCAAAAACTCATCCGTTGAGCAATCCGCTTGCTCATAATCGTAATAGCGATATCGATCAAATGCCGCCACCCCCAACACAGCCAAAACCAGCACTATAGCGAAGGCCAAGATCAGGAACCGTTTGAGAGCCGATGAGATATTCATATCATGGACGAACAACTACACGCTCCAGATCAACAATGACTGGACCATTCCCCCACAAGAGATACGGAACCACATCAAGAATTAAGTGATCATATCCGTAATTCTTGTATGGTGACGCGTAGTTGTATGTGCCTCCGTTTAGATTATCGACAACTAAATCACCTTGTTTATTATAAATCGCCTCACAATGACCTGAATCATCAACCCATTTCGTATTGTACTTCCCGTCCATACCTTGCTGATGGAATACACTCTGAGCAGGCGACATTTGTTTCCAATTTCCGGCCGCTTGCGCAGCCGCTTGATTCGCGGGAACTACATTTAGCGCATTGCGATAATAATGCCGCATATAAGAATCATACAAATGAAGAAATGTTCCGTCCTGTAGCTCCAGCGGATCAACAAGATTAAGTGGGTTTCCACGCACATAGGCATAGGTACTTGCTCCTCCACTCAATCCGATAGGATCGCTTTGGACATACCGGCCAGTAGTCGGATCGTAGTCGCGGAAGTAGTTATAGCTTAGCCCTGAACTCGGGTCATGACGCTGCCCCGAAAATCGCAAGTTAAACACAAACGCGACGCCGTCGATATCCGGATCTTGATTCGGTGGACTATTGCCGAATACTTCGTTCTTTGTGTCCCACGTCCAGATCGCTACATTACGCGTCGGGTCGATGATTGCGCGGGGAGTGCCAAGATGATCTGGTTGCACGTACTTCAAGGCTTGGCTGGCGCCGACACCGGCTAGCAAGCCGACCGGAGTACTGCCCATCCACACCGCTTGCTGTACTGCCGCGCCCGCGCTGTCGTAGTCACCGATCCACTGCCCATCTTCGTCATAGAGCGTGTAGGTTGTGACTGCGCCGGCATCGCCATTAATCGCGGCAACCCGCTCACCGATGGCGTTATAGCGATACCCCATCTTAACCACGCCACCCAGCTTGACCTGCTTCATCCGGCTATAATGCGCCGCGCCGGATTGTTGGGGCGTCCATCGATCATCGCGCCGAACCGGCTCAATCGGGAATTCACCGTCGATGCACCCGATCGCGCCTGGGTCACCGACATCACCTACATACGAACCTGGCAAGGCTGGCTGTACCTGGCGGCCGTCATCGACCTGCACTCGCGCAAGGTGGTCGGCTGGTCGATGAAACCGACCATGGCACGCGACCTGGTGATCGATGCGTTGATGATGGCCTTGTGGCGGCGCAAGCCGTCCCAGGACGTGATCGTTCACTCAGACCAAGGCTCACAATACGGCAGCGATGATTGGCAGCGGTTCTGTCGCTCGCACCGTCTCTCGCCCAGCATGAGCCGGCGCGGCAACTGCTGGGACAATGCCGTCGCCGAATCGTTCTTCAGTAGCCTGAAGAAAGAGCGCATTCGCAAACGCGTCTACAAAACCCGCGATTTGGCCCGTGCCGACGTCTTCGACTACATCGAAATGTTCTACAACCCCACCCGTCGCCACAGCCATCTGGGCGGCGTTAGTCCTGAGGCCTTTGAGCGTGCCTCAATTTGAGGCTGGCGAGTGTCTTAAATTCCTGGGCAGTCCAGCCTATGAATGCCACTATCCTGAAACACCTGACTAACGGGCTCTCAATTACTAGGTGGAGGAGCCACGGGGATCGTAATGCTTGGGTTCTTTTCGAGTTGCTCCAAAACATCTTTTGCCAGTGCAAAGCCGCTTTGAGCCGATTTTTTTAACCAGAAAACAGCGCGCACTCTATCGTGCTGCCTTTTCTTGCCTAGCAGAATGAGCGCGAGGTTGTACTGACAAAGGGCGTCGCCATTTTCTGCCGCGATCTGAGTCCAATAGCGATGCATGCTCTGATCGATCTTGAGGCTTTCATCGGCACATAACTTTGCCGCCAGCGCCTCTCCGGACAGTGCTTTATCGATGGGGCAAGAGATCTTGGGCTCTTGTTTGGCTTGAGCGCTCGCTTCGGCGCAAAGTACCAGGGCTGAAAGTGCAATCATGCACCGAGCAAGTTTTTTCATCAGTACGCTCTCCACGTTACGTTCTCAAATGGGATGGTTTTCCGGCCGCCAGATCCTGGTAGTTCTCGCCCAACGAATATGTTCCCGTCAAGCGGATAGCGCACTAGGTAGGGTGTCGCCTCAACGGGCTGCTTTGACCATGCGGCAAGATCGCTCGCGAAGCTGCGCTCGCCTTCAGTTGGCTTACCTGCTTCGCAAGCTGCCACTCGAATCTTCTTGTAGCCACCCTTTATGTACTCATCCTTGATCATGTCCCATACGTTCTTTCCCGACAAATACTCGCCGTTCGGACCCTTTGACTGGCCTTGACTGGCCTGCGTTAACTGGTCCAGAAGTAAAGTTAGTTTAAGCGGCTAAACGTGGATGTGCACTTGCGTTGGCAGGCATGAAGGCCTCGGGCGCTGGTGGTCTGTAGTTCAAGGCGCTGTGCGG